>NZ_JBSFNK010000017.1:0-253280 GCF_053587055.1 Nonomuraea sp. NPDC003707
CGGTTACATTCCGAACCCGGAAGTTAAGCTTCTCTGCGCCGATGGTACTGCACTCGGGAGGGTGTGGGAGAGTAGGTCGCCGCCGGACAATCTTTATAGAAATGGCCCCACGCCGGTGCGTGGGGCCATTTCTCGTTTTACGGGCTAATCCGCCGCCCGCACCAGCTCGAACAGATGTGACCTGGGCGGCCGCGTCTCTCCCACCTTGGTGTGGCGCCCCGTCCGGGTGTCCACGCGGAAGATGATTTCGTGGAACAGCTCGGCCGTCCCGCATCTCAGCAGAACCTCCCGAGAACTCGACCACCGACTGACGTCGCAAATACTCGACCCGTCCTTCAACGGAAGCGAGAGGCGTACGTCATGGAGCGCCTTTCCGGTCCCGGTGTCGATGGTGACCAGCCGGGCCGGGCGGATGTCGGCGCCGCCCGCCGGGAAGTTCCTGGAGACGACCTGCGCGGCCTGGCCCGTCCCGTCCGGGGTCAAGGCGCCGGTTGCTTCGACGGCGCGGAGGCGGGCCGGCAGCGGCTTCGTGGTGGTCCCCGAGGCGTCCATGACCGAGAACGACTTGTCGTCCTCCACCATGAGCTTCGATCCGTCGTCGTCGAGCCGGTCCAGCCAGGAGCCCTCAGGCAGCCGCCACACCGTGCGGCCGGTGGCGACGTCCACGACGAAGCTCGGAGGCTCGTCCACGCCTTGCCAGCCCGCCACGTAGTCCACGTACAGCCAGCGCCCCTTGCCCAGCAGCGCGGGCCGGTACGCGAGCCGGTCCCCGTCCACTTCGGGAGCGGTCTCCTGGACCGCACGGACGGTTCCCCCCACCAGGTCCCGGACCACGAGGCGGCCGTCGCCGGCCCGCTGGTAGGCCAGGTAGCGGCCGTCCGCGGTCAGGTCCACGTAGCCCCGCTCCACCGCGTCCGTGAGCTGCCACGTCCTCCCGCCGGACGTCACCACGAACCAGTGGCCGCACTCGTCGTGCGGCCCCTCGTCCTTGGCGTTGTCGCACAGGTACGCGTAGGCGGCGGCCTCGCCAGGAGCCGGGCCGGGTCGCGGGCGTACCGGCTGGTCTGGGGCGCGGACGGCGGTCCACAGCGGGACCAGGGCCGTGCACGCCGCCACCGCGGCGATGATCACTATGAGCTTCTTCATGGCACCCCTCCATCAGGTTGGATGCCGCCGAGGTCCTAGCGGTTTTCGAGGAGGGGCTCGATGCGATAGGGGACCTGGGTGGACAGGGCGATGGTCGTGTCCGTGCGCTGCACCGCCGAGGACGCCAGGATGCCGGCGATGATCTCCTGGAGGTGTTCGGTGGTGTGCGCGACCACCCGGCACAGCAGGTCGTGCTGGCCGCTCGTACCGTGCACCTCCAGGATCTGAGGTACGGCACGCAGCGCCTCCACCGCCTCCGACAGCCGCCCCTGGGCGATCTGCAGCCACACGAACGCCAGGATGGGGTAGCCGGCGCCGGCCGGTGACACGGTCGGGCCGAAGTCCTCGATCACGCCTCTCGCCGTCAGCTTCTCCACCCGGGCCTGTACCGTGCCGCGCGCCACCCCCAGCAGCCGGGCCAGCTCCGTCAGGCCGACGCGGGGATGGGCGCGCATGGTCACCAGCAACCTGGCATCGAGATCGTCCATGGCGGACCCTCCCTGAACTGTGCGATTCGAGCAGAAGATGTGAGTTTGGGAAGGCGAAATCAAGCGTATCGCCCAGCAAAACTGGTCGCTGTTGTCACGAGAACGCGGAATTGCTGTCATTTGGAGCATGTTCGAGGAAGCACAGTACTTCGCCCCTGTCGCAGCCCAAGAGGACGGGTCGGTGGTGGTGGAGCTGGCCGCGTCCCATCCGGGGTTCGCGGACACGGTCTACCGGGCGCGGCGGAACGCGATCGCGGGGCTGGCCGTCAACCACCGGCGGGGGACGCCCATTCCGGCGGCCGAGTACACCGAGGAGGAGCACGAGGTCTGGGCCCTGGTCACCAGGGAGCTGGCGGTCAAGCACGCCAAGTACGCCACAGCCGAGTACCTGGACGGCGCCGCGCGGTTGGGGCTGCCGAAGGAGCGGATCCCGCAACTCGAAGAGGTCTCGCGGCTGCTGGAGCCGCTGACCGGGTTCCGGTATCTGCCCGCCGCGGGGTTGGTGCCGCTGCGCGACTTCTACGGGGTGCTGGCCGACGGGTTCTTCCACTCGACGCAGTACATCCGGCACCACTCCGTGCCCTTCTACACGCCGGAGCCCGACGTCGTCCACGAGGTGATCGGCCATGCCAACGCGCTGGCCGCCCCCCGGTACGCCGCCCTGTACCACCTGGCGGGACAGGCCGCGCGGCGGGTGGAGTCCGAGGAGGCGCTGGAGTTCGTGTCGAAGGTCTTCTGGTTCACGATGGAGTTCGGGGTCATGGTGGAAGGGGGCGAGCTCAAGGCGTATGGGGCGGGGATCCTCTCGTCGTACGGGGAGATCGAGGAGTTCCGCGGCATGGACGTCAGGCCGCTGGACCTGTCCGCCATGGGGACGACGCACTACGACATCACGAAATATCAGGATGTGCTGTTCCGGGCCGAGTCCCTCCAGCACCTGGAGGATGTCGTGGGGGACTTCTGGGCCACGTGCGACGACGATGCGATCGCGAAATTGATCGCCGCCGACATCTAGCGGCCTGTCACGATTTTTCGTGATAATGCGTCAATGATCGCGGGCCGCGGCCAGGCGATACCCCGAGCGGTAATCGCCCTCGCCCTGCTCACAGCTCTCTTTCCGATGCCTGCCCGGGTTCGGGCACAGCCGCCCGCGCCCGCCCGGCGGGAAACGGTCCTGGGCGTACGCGAGGCGGCCTTCGGGGCGCGGCTGGAGCAGGTCGCGGCCGAGGAGAACCTGGCGCCGATCCCGGCCGAGCGGATCGGCAAGCGGCTCGACCGCTACCTCGCGGGCCGGTCCGGGCAGGTCACCGCCATGGTCAAGGACCTGACGACCGGCCGGCTCTACCGCTACCACCCGGGCGAGCGCCTGATCACCGCCAGCACGGCCAAGGTGCAGATTCTCATGGCGCTGCTGCTGCGGACCTCGTGGAAGAGGCTGCCGGCGGCCGTCCGGCACGATGCCGACATCATGATCCGCTACAGCGACAACCACGCCGCCGACCGCCTCTGGTCACGCATCGGCGGCGCGCCCGGCTTCACCAAGGCAGGCAGGAAGCTGGGCCTCAGACACACCCAGGGCGTCCCAGGCGAGTGCGTTGACCTGTATTGCTGGGGAATCACCCGAACGTCGGTGGACGACCAGATCCGCCTCATGCGGGCCCTGGTGTCCGGCAAGAGCCCGCTGAAGGCCAAGGACCGCGATCAGGTGCTGAAGCTCATGGGTCACGTCGTGGCGGGCCAGAACTGGGGCATCAGCGCCGCCGCGTGCGCGGGCGACCGCGTGGCGCTGAAGAACGGCTGGCTCAAGCACGTCTCGAACAAGCTCTGGGCCACGGTCAGCGTGGGCCTGATCAGGGGCGACGGCCACGCCTACGCCGTTGCCGTACTCACCGAGGGAAGTCCCGAGGTGGGGTACGGCATAGCGACGGTCGAAGGCGTGACGAAGCGGATTATGCAGGACTTCCGGAAGTGCCAGGCGTGACCAGGCGGTAGCCGACGCCCCGTACGGTCTGGATGAGCTGGTCGTCCTCGTCGCCCAGCCGGGCGCGCAGGCGTTTGACGTGGACCGCGATCGTGTTCGTCGAGGTGTTGGCCGCGGCGTGCCACACGTGGCGCATGATCTGCTCGCGGGTCACCGTGCGATCGGCGTTGCGCATCAGGTACTGCAGTAATTCGAACTCCCGCAGGGGCAGGTGGACCGCTCGCCCGCCCACCCGTACCTGATAGGCCTGCACGTCCAGCTCGACCCCGCCCACGGCGAGCACCTGGCGCGCGCCGGGCGAGGCCGCCTGGATGAACGGCAGCAGCTCCGCCACCCGGTAGGGCCGGGCCACGCAGGCGGCCGCGCCGGCGGCGAGCGCGCGTACCGCCTGCTCGGCGTGGCCCTCGCCGACGCCGAGCAGGACGGGTACGGCGCGCGCCAGCCGTACCGCGCGGACGAACTCCACCGCGTCTATGACCGGCAGCGTGGCCGAGACGAGCACCACGTCAGGCTGCAGGGCTCCCGCCTGGAGAAGGCCCTGAGCCCCGTCGGGCGTGCCTGTGACGGACACGCCCTCCCGTTCGAGCGCCGTGGCGAGGTCTTCCACGACCGCGCCGTCGGGGTCGGCGATGAGCAGTACGGGCTTCGTCCGCGCGTCCCCGATCACCGTGGATGCCGCCTGCTGTTGGGTCATCAGCCGAAGCGCCCCGTGATGTAATCCTCTGTTGCCTTCTGGGACGGGTTGGTGAACATGCGGGACGTCTCGTCCATCTCGATCACCTTGCCGGGCTTGCCCTGCTCGGCGAGGTTGAAGAACGCGGTCCTGTCGCTCACCCGGGCGGCCTGCTGCATGTTGTGGGTGACGATGACGATCGTGTACTCGTCCTTGAGCTTGGCCATCAGGTCCTCGATGGCCAGCGTGGAGATCGGGTCGAGCGCCGAGCACGGCTCGTCCATCAGCAGGACCTGCGGCTTGACCGCGATGGCCCGGGCGATGCAGAGACGCTGCTGCTGACCGCCCGACAGGCCGGCGCCCGGCTTGTTCAGGCGGTCCTTGACCTCGTTCCAGAGGTTGGCGCCCTTGAGCGACTCCTCCACGACCCCGTCGAGCTGCGACTTGCCGACCCGGCCGTTGAGCTTGAGGCCGGCGGCCACGTTCTCGTAGATCGACATCGTGGGGAACGGGTTGGGGCGCTGGAAGACCATGCCGATCATCCGGCGTACCGAGACGGGCGCGACGGTGGGGGCGTACAGGTCCTCGCCGTCGAGCAGGACCTTGCCATCCACCCGGGCGCCCGGGATCACTTCGTGCATGCGGTTGAGCGTGCGCAGGAACGTCGACTTGCCGCACCCGGACGGGCCGATGAACGCGGTGATCGAACGGGGTTCGATGGTCATCGACACGTCCTCGATCGCCTTGTGCGACCCGTAGTACGCGTCGAGACCCGAGACCTGGATCTGCTTGGACATTGCGGCGGTTACCCCCTATCGGCCCCTGGCGGGCGCACGCCACCAGGCGATCAGGCGCGCCACCAGGTTGAGCAGCATGACGATCAGGATGAGCGTGAGGGCGCCGGTCCACGCCCGGTCGACGGCGGTGTCGTTCGGGCGGGCCGCCTGGTCGAACACGAAGAGCGGCAGGCCCATCTGCGGTCCGGTGAACGGATCGTTGTTGATGGAGTTGGTGAAGAACACCGTCATCAGCAGCGGCGCGGTCTCGCCGGCGACGCGGGCCACGGCCAGCATGACGCCGGTGACGATGCCGGTGAGCGCCGTCGGCAGCACGACCTTCATGATCGTGCGCCACTTGGCCACACCCAGCGCGTACGAGGCCTCTCGCAGGTCGTTGGGCACCAGTCGGAGCATTTCCTCGGCCGATCTGACCACGGTCGGCATCATCAGGATCGACAGCGCGAGCGCGCCCGCCCAGCCGGAGAACTGGAAGCCCAGGACGAGGATCCAGAACGCGAAGACGAACAGACCGGAGACGACCGAGGGGATGCCGGTCATGACGTCCACGAAGAAGCTGATCGATCGGCTCAGCCGGCCGCCGTTGCCGTACTCGACCAGGTAGATCGCGGTGAGCAGGCCGATGGGGACCGAGACGGCCGAGGCGAGCAGGACCTGCTCCAGCGTTCCGATGATCGCGTGGTACGCGCCGCCGCCCGCGTCACGGGCGCCGATGCCGCGCATCGAGTGGGTCAGGAACTCGAGGTCGAAGCGGGCCAGGCCGTTGGAGATGACCAGCCAGAGCACCGAGATGAGCGGCACGACGGCCAGCCCGAACGCCAGGTAGACCAGCCCCTGGACGATCTTGTCCTTGACCCGGCGGCTGGTCGAGATGTGCTGGATTGCTGTCATGCGCCGGCCCTCGAGTACTCTTTGCGGCGGTTGATGATCAGGCGCGCTCCCATGTTCACCAGCAGGGTGATGACGAACAGCACCAGACCGGAGGCGATCAGCGCCCCGCGGCCGATCTGGGTCGCCTCGCCGAAGCCGTTGGCGATGTTCGCCGCGATGCTGTTGGCGTGGGGCGTCAGGATCTCGAAGGTGATGTCGAAGGTCGCGGGGAAGATCAGCGCGACCGCGATGGTCTCGCCCATGGCGCGGCCGAGGCCGAGCATGGCGGCGCTGATGACGCCGGGGCGGCCGAAGGGCAGCACGGCCATCCTGATCATCTCCCAGCGGGTGGCGCCGAGTGCCAGGGCCGCCTCTTCGTTCATCTTCGGCGCCTGGAGGAACACCTCACGCGAGATCGCCGCGATGATCGGCAGGATCATGATCGCCAGCACGATCGAGCCCGCGAGCATGGTCTTGCCGCCGATGGCACCCTCTCCGGCGAACAGCGGGAACCAGCCGAAGGTCTCGTTGAGCCACTGGGACGGCTCTCGGATCAGCGGCACCAGGAACGCCAGGCCCCACAGGCCGTAGACCACACTGGGCACGGCGGCGAGCAGGTCGACCAGGTAGCCGAGCCCCGAGGCCAGGCGGCGGGGCGCGTAGTGGGAGATGAACAGCGCGACGCCGACCGCGATCGGGGTGGCGATGACGAGCGCGAGTGTCGAGCTGAGGACGGTCCCGAACGCCAGGGCGGCGATGCCGAACACCTTCTGGCCGTTGGGGTCCCAGGTCAGCTCGGTGAAGAAGGACGCCTTGTTCGCCTGCAGGGCGGGGATCGCCTCGCTGATGAGGAACACGGCGATGGCCGCCATGATCGCCAGCAGGAGGACGCCCGCCGCCGTGGAGAGGAAGCGGAAGGGGCCTTCACCATGGCTGCGCCGCGAGGCGGACCGGCTCATGGCCGGTCCGCCGTCACGGGTCTTCAGATCGTTGGCCATCGGTGGCTAGGAGATCGCCTCGACAGCGGTGCGGACCTTGGTGAGCAGGTCGCCGGCCAGCGGGGCATAGCCCAGCTCCTTCAGGGCCGCCTGACCCTCGTCACTGGCGGTGTAGGTGAGGAAGCCCTTGACCAGCTTCGTCTCCTCCGCCGACAGGCCCTTCTCACAGGTGATCTCGTAGGTCACCAGGACGATCGGGTAGGCGCCCGGGGTCTTGGTGGCGTAGTCGATCGACAGGGCGAGGTCGTTGCCGGTGCCCTTGATCGTGGCGGTCTCGATCGTCTTCGCCGCGCTCTCGGGGGTGAGCTCGACGAACTCGTTGGCGCCGTTGGAGACCTTGGCCTTCTGCAGCGACGAGTTCTCGGCGTAGGAGAGCTCGACGTAGCTGATCGCGCCCTCGGTGTCCTTCACGGAGGAGGCGATGCCGTCGGAGCCCTTGGCGCCCTGGCCCTTGGCCTCGGCGGGCCACGCCTTGGCGGGCTCGTAGGCCCAGCCGGCGGTGGCCTTGAGGAACTTGGTGAAGTTGTCGCTGGTGCCCGACTCGTCCGAGCGGTGGAACGCCTGGATCGGGGTGGAGGGCAGCTTGGCGCTGGGGTTGTCCGCCTTGATCGCGGCGTCGTCCCACTTGGTGATCTTGCTGTCGAAGATGCCGCCGAGGGTCTTCGGCGACAGCTGCAGGCCCTCGACGCCGGGCAGGTTGTAGACCACCGCGATGGGGCCGGTCACCATCGGGATGTTGATGGCCTTGCCGGTCTTGCAGCGGGCGTCGGCCTGCGCGGGCTGGTCATCCTTCAGCGCCGAGTCGGAGCCGGCGAAGGCCACCGTGCCCTGGATGAACGCCTGCACACCCGCGCCGGAGCCGCTGGGCTGGTAGTTGAGGGTGACACCGGGGTTCGTGGCCGTGAAGTTCTTCGTCCACTCGGTGATCGCGTTGGCCTGGGCCGAGGAGCCCGCGGCGTTGATCGTACCGCTCAGACCATTGTCATTGCCCGCGGCGGGTGCACTGGCGGAAGTCGTGCTGCCAGCGGGGGCATTGTTGTCTGTGCCGCACGCAGCGAGGGAGAGCGCGCCGACGACGGCTACGGCGGCGAGCCGGCCTGCATACTTCACGGTTGGGTTTCCTCCCACTTGGTCCTTAGTCGCCATGAAAGCTATGCACCGAAGGTGACCGCAGCCCCCTGACAAGGGTGAACGTTCGGTGAACGGGCCCGGTCGCCCCCATGATGGGAGTTATGACTTATCGCGTATGCCTGGTGTGCATGGGCAACATCTGCCGATCCCCCATGGCGGAGGTGGTGCTCCGCCAGACGCTCGCCGAGCGCGGGCTGGGCGACCGCGTCACCGTGGAGAGCGCCGGAACCGGCGGTTGGCACGCCGGGGACCCCATGGACGAGCGGGCACTGGCCATCCTCGGACAGCACGGCTACGACGGCTCGGCGCACCGGGCCCGGCAGTTCACCAAGGACTGGTTCGACCGCTATGACCTGGTGCTGGCCATGGACCAGGACAACCTCGCCAATCTGCGGCGGATGGCGCCGGTGGGGGCGGAGGTGCGGCTGTTCCGGTCGTTCGATCCCGCGGCGGAGGAGGGGGCCGAGGTGCCCGATCCGTACTACGGGGGCCCCGAGGGGTTCGAGGAGGTGCTCGCGCTGGTCGAGTCGGCCTCCGAGGGGCTGGCCAAGCACATCGCCGATGAGATCGGCTGATGAATTGGACAGCGGAACTCGGCTCGTCGCACGGCCGACGGCTGCTGAAGGGTGTGCTGGACGACGGGCGCGAGGTGTTCGCCAAGACCGGGGCCGCCTCCGAGGTGTTCGCCTCTGAGGCGGCCGGGCTGCGGTGGCTGGGGGAGGCCGCCGTGGTGCCAGAGGTGGTGGAGGTGGGGCCCGACCGGCTGGTGCTGTCATGGGTACGGGAGGAGGCGCCCAGCGCGGCGGCGGCCGAGCGGTTCGGGCGTTCGCTGGCCCGGCTGCACGGGGCGGGAGCGGTCGGCTTCGGCGCGCCGTGGCCGGGGTTCATCGCCGACCTGCCGATGGACAACTCGCCCTGCTCGGACTGGCCCGGCTTCTACGCCTCCCGGCGGGTGCTGCCGTTCCTGCGGCAGGCGCGGCTGCCTGCTTCGGACGCGGCGCTGGTCGAGCGGGCCGTGGAGAGGTTCGCCGAGGTCGCGGGGCCTGCGGAGCCGCCGGCGCGGATCCATGGGGACCTGTGGAACGGGAACGTGCTGTGGTCGGGCGGGTCGGGCGTGCTGATCGATCCGGCGGCCCATGGCGGGCATCGGGAGACCGATCTGGCCATGCTGGCGCTGTTCGGGCTGCCGTACCTCGATCGGGTGCTGGGGGCGTACCAGGAGGAGTTTCCGCCGGCGGAGGGGTGGCGGGGGCGGGTGCCGCTGCACCAGCTGCATCCGCTGCTCGTTCATGTGGTGTTGTTCGGCGGGTCCTATCGTGACGGGTTGATGAACGCGGTCCGGGCCGTGCTCGCGCTCTAGCCGTTCTTGCGCTTGCGGTAGGCGCGTTGCTGGCAGGCGCGGGAGCAGTAGACGCGGGGGCGGCCGGACGGCGCCGGCTCCAGCGGGGTGCCGCACTCGGGGCATCCTGAGCTTTCATCACGACTTTCGTCACGCTCTCGGATGAGGGCCTCGACGCCGTCGAGCTGGCGGCGCAGGCCGAACTCGAACGAGTCCTCGGGGTGGTCCCAGCCGCCCTCCGTCCAGAGGCGGGAAAGGGTGGGGAAACTGTTGAGGCGCTCGTAGAGGGCGTCGCGGCTGCCCCACCAGTCCTGCTCGGACACGCCGCTGCGGCGCTCCTCGCGCCGGGTCTCGACCAGGGTCAGCGCCTCGGCGTCCACGAACCGGCCCAGCATGCCCACGACGGCGATCACCTCGGAAGGGCGCAGGCCGGTGCCGGTGAGGGTGCTCAGCGTGTGCTCGTAGTAGGCGATGGCGTTGGGGCCGGGAAGGTGGCGGGTGCCGCGTACCTCGGCCAGCCATGGGTGCCGCCGGCGCAGTTGCCAGCCCTGCCTGGCCGCGGCCTCCAGCCGCATCCGCCACCCCTGCCCTGTCCCGGGCTCCTCGGGGGTGCTCGCCCGTTCGCCGTAGGCCTCGTCGACCATCAGGTCCACGAGCTGGTCTCGGCCGGGGACGTGGCGGTAGAGGGACATGGTCGTGAACCCGAGCCGGTCGGCGACCTTGCGCATCGACAGGCCCTCCAGGCCCTCCGCGTCGGCGATCTCGATGGCGGCCCGCACGATCCTGCCCAGGCTCAGGCCGGGCCGCGGCTCGCGATCCTGCTCCCGCCAGAGCAGTTCGACTTCGGGGTCGGTTGTCATGTCGCCTCCTCCTGTTTATGGTGTCTACTACGTGTACGGCATAAACAGCAAAGGCGGTCTGTGATGTTCCACTTCCACGTCGCACCCTCAGGCGACGACTCGGGTCCCGGCTCGGCCGACCACCCGTTCGCCACCCTCGAACGCGCGCGCTCCGCGGCCCGCGAGGTGGCCGGCGGCGCCGTCGTACACCTCCGGGGCGGGATCCACGTGCTGACGGAGCCGTTCTCGCTCGGCGAGGCCGACTCCGGGACGGTGTACCAGGCGTACGGGTACGGCACTCCCGAGCAGGAGGAGGCGGTGGTGAGCGGCGGCCGGCCGATCACGGGGTGGCAGGTGCGGGACGGCGTCCGGACGGCGGAGGTCGGCGACCTCGACACCCGCCAGCTCTATGTGGACGGCCGCCGGGCCGAGCGCGCCTGGATCGCCGGCCTGCCCGGCGACGCTCGGGCGACCGCCACCGGTTACGTCACGGACGAGCCGCTCGGGTGGCGGAGCCCGGGGGACGTCGAGTTCGTCCACCGGGGGGTCTACCCGTGGACCGAGGCGCGCTGCGGGGTGGCGTCGGTGTCCGGGGACACGGTGGTCACGATGGCGCAGCCGGCGTTCGGGTGGGCCGCCGAGCTGTACAACTCGGTCTGGGCGGGACAGACGTCGAGCGGTCCGGGGCTGCCGACCAGGATCGAGAACGACCCGAGCTTCCTGCGCGAGCCCGGAACCTTCGTGCTCGACCGCTCGCGGCCCGGGCGCCACGTGCTGCTCTACCTGCCCCTCCCCGGGGAGGATCCCGCTCGTACGCGGGTGGTGGCGCCTGTCCTGGAGACGCTGGTGAGCGTGGCGGGGGCGCGGGACGTGGCGTTCAGGGGGCTGGTGTTCGCGGACGCGACGTGGCTGCGGCCGAGCCGCCCGGAGGGGTTCCTGCACTATCACGGGAACGGCTACTACGAGGGTGGCGGTGTCGAGACGGCGGTGCTCGGCGAGGGCGCATCCGTGACGTATCCGACCGCGTCCGTGACGATTCCCGCGTGCGTGACCTTCGAGGACGCGGTCGGGGCGGAGGTCGAGGGCTGCCGGTTCACCCGGCTCGGGGCGATGGGGCTGGGGGTTTCCGGCGGCGCCGAGGTCGTGGTTCGGACCTGCGACTTCGACACCCTGTCGGGCGGCGGCATCGTGATGTCCGGGACGCGGAACGCCTCTGTCGAGGACAACAGGGTTCACCACATCGGGCTCGAATACAGCGGCTCACCGGGGATCGGCGTGACGGGCACGTACGGATGCGTCGTCGCCAACAACGAGGTCACGGACGTCCCGCACTGCGGCATCACCGTCGGCCCCGGGGAGGGGACCCAGGTCCTGCGCAACCTCACCGTGGACACCATGGGGACGCTGGCCGACGGGGGCGGCATCTACCTGTCCGGGGTGCAGGGCGACTCGGCTGACAACCAGGCCCTGGTCCAGGGGAACGTCATCAAGGACACGCGGACGCCGTACAACTTCGGGCTCTACACCGACTACGGCGCCTCGTGGGTGACGGTCGAGGGGAACGTCGTCATGCGGGCCGACAACACCTCCGTCCTGGAGGTCGGGCCGCCGCTGGAGAACGTGATCTACCGGGGCAACTTCTGGGACGCCGACCCCATCGGCCACGACAACCCGCCGAGCGGGGTCCGTTACGAGGACAACGTGACGATCAAGGACGGCGCCGCGCTGGACGCCGCCACCGCCGCCATCCAGTCCCGGGCGGGATTCAGGAGATGATCGAGGTGCCGTTGAGGCGGTCGATCACCTCGGTGTGCAGGATGCCGTTCGTGCAGACCAGGCTGCCGCCCTCCAGGCCCTTCACGCCGGAGACGTCGGTCCACTTGCCGCCGGCCTCCTCGACGATCACGGTGAGCGCCGCCATGTCCCACGGCGACAGCTCGGGCTCGGCCGACAGGTCCACCGATCCCTCGGCGACCATCATGTGCGACCAGAAGTCCCCGTAGGCCCGGGTGCGCCAGCAGGCTCGGCTGAGGTCGAGGAAGTTGTCGAGCTTGCCCGTCTTCTCCCATCCGCCGAAGCTGGAGTACGAGAACGACGCGTCCTCCAGGTTCGACACGGAGGACACCCGCATCCGGGACGCCTTCGTCAGGCTCTTGCCGGTCCACGCGCCGCCCTCGGTCGCCGCCCACCACCGGCGGCCCAGCGCGGGGGCCGACACCAGGCCGACGACGACCCTGCCGTACTCCATGAGCGCGATCAGGGTCGCCCAGACGGGGACGCCGCGCACGTAGTTCTTCGTGCCGTCGATGGGGTCGATGATCCACGAACGGGCGCCCCAGCCGGTCTTCCCGAACTCCTCGCCCACCACGGCGTCGCGCGGCCTGGCGCGGCGCAGCGTACCCCGGATGGCCTCCTCCACGGTGCGGTCGGCATCGCTGACCGGCGTCAGATCGGGCTTGGTGTCGACCTTGAGATCGACCGCCTTGAACCGCCGCATGGTCAGGTCATCGGCGGCGTCCGCCATGACGTGGGCCAGCCGGAGATCATCGTTGTAACCCTGCACGGTCGCCCACGCTACCGTGTCCGCCATACAGAACATCAGTCACCAACGCCCCTTTTCTGGTAACGGTGTCCATCTCGCGCGTGTCGCCACCACCCCAAACCACGGAACGGCGACGACGCGGGGCTGGGCTGGGGTGGTGCTGGGCTGGCCGGCGATGCATGGCGGGGCAGGGCGATGGCGCGGCGGTGTGGAGCGCGATGGTGCGGTGCGGGCCGTGGCGCACTCTCGGCGGGCGGCGTGGCCGGTGACGATGGCAACGCAGGCCTTCGACCGCCGACCGCGCTGCGTCACCCTGAGGACGCTTCGCTTGGCAGTCGGGCGCGGGCCGCGCGAGTGGCGGGCAGGCAGCGCCTCCGGGAGCGCCGTGGCCAGAGCGCAAGGGGGCGTCTGCGGCGTCGGCGGGTGTGTCCTGGTCGGTGCCCGGCGTCGCCGGGTGGGCCGGGGGCTCTGGCTGGAGGTCAGGGGGTGTCGTCGAGGGTGCCTTCGCGGCTGGAGAGGAGGCGGCGGAGGGATTTGAGGCGGGCGGGATCGGCGTTGCCGGCGGCGACCCAGGCGTCCAGGGCGCACTCCGGGCCCAGGTGTGTGCAGCCCTTCGGGCAGTCGACCGTGCCCTCCACCAGGTCCGGGAACGCGGCCAGGACCGTTTCCATGGACACGTGGGCCAGGCCGAAGCTGCGTACGCCCGGGGTGTCGATGATCCAGCCGCTCTCCGGCAGCTCCAGCGCCACGGCCGAGGTGGAGGTGTGGCGGCCGCGGCCCGTTACGGCGTTGACCTGGGAGACGGCGCGGTTGGCGTCCGGGACCAGGGCGTTGACCAGGGTGGACTTGCCGACGCCCGAGTGGCCGACCAGGACGCTGACGCGGCCCTTCAGGTGGTCGCGGAGCTCCTCCAGGGAGCCGCCCTTGTGCACGACGACGTGCGGGACGCCCAGCGGCTCGTAGAGGGCCACCAGCTCGTCGGGCGGGGCGAGGTCGGACTTGGTGAGGCAGAGCAGGGTGTCGATCTCGGCATCGAACGCGGCCACCAGGATGCGGTCGATCATGCGGGGCCGGGGCGGCGGGTCGGCCAGGGCGGTGACGATGACGAGCTGGTCGGCGTTGGCCACGACCGGACGCTCGATGCCGTCGGTGTCTTCGGTGTCGTCGGCCGAGCGGCGCAGCATCGACGTGCGGGGCTCCACGCGGACGACCCTGGCCAGCGTGTCGGGGCGGCCCGAGACGTCGCCGACGAGGGCCACCCGGTCACCCACCACGATGCCCTTGCGGCCCAGCTCGCGGGCCTTCATGGCCACCACCAGGCGCCGCTGCGGCTGCTGCTTGCGTTTCTGCGCGGACCCCTTCGGGCGTTCGGGCTCGACCAGCGTCGTGTAGCGGCCGCGGTCCACGGCCACCACGAAGCCCTGCACGGCGTCCTCGTGCGCAGGACGGATCCGGGTCCGCGGCCTGGAGCCCTTGCCCGGCCTGACCCGTACGTCGTCCTCGTCGTACTCCCGCTTCTTCAGCGGTCTGCTCCCATGTCCTCGCTCGCTTTCGCTCGATGACCTGCGCGGTCGCCCCCGGTCAGGCCGGAGACGCGTCGTCGGCCGGCCGGTGCTGATGGGGGATCGGACGCCGCCGCGGGCAGGCCGGGGTGGCGCCGTGCTGCTGGATCTCTTCCTCGCCATACAGGCGGCGGACCCTCACGGACCGCCCTTTTCCGACGTGCCCGGCGTTTCCGGTGCGAAACCCGCGCCCGAGGGCAGGCGCCGCCGGGTCACCGGGCCTCCAACATGCCGTCCCACATCCGGACGAACTCCGGCAGGGTCTTGGCGGTCGTCGCGATGTTCTCCACCTCCACGCCGGGCACCCTGAGGCCGATCACGGCTCCGGCCGTGGCCATGCGGTGGTCGTCGTAGCTGTGGAAGGTGCCGCCGTGCAGCGGGCGGGGGCGGATGATCAGGCCGTCGGCGGTCTCCTCCGCGTCGCCGCCCAGCCGGTTGATCTCGGTGGCGAGCGCGGCCAGCCGGTCGGTCTCGTGGCCGCGCAGGTGGGCGATGCCCCGGATGCGGCTCGGCGTGGTCGCGAGCGCGGCGAGGGCGGCGATGGTGGGGGTCAGCTCGCCCACCTCGTGGAGGTCGGCGTCGATGCCGGTGATCTCGCCCGTGGGCCGCCCCGTGACCACCAGGTCGGCTCCGTCGGGGGAGCGGGTCACGGTGGCGCCCATCGCGGTGAGAAGGCCGCGCAGGGCGTCGCCGGGCTGCGTGGTGCGCTCCGGCCAGGTGGGGATCGTCACGGTGCCGCCCGTGACCAGGGCGGCGGCCAGGAACGGGGCCGCGTTGGACAGGTCGGGCTCCACCGTCATGTCTCTGGCCGCGATCGGGCCGGGCTCGACGCGCCACACGTCGGACTCGCTGTCGTCGACCGTGACGCCCGCCGCCCTGAGCATCTCCACGGTCATCTCGATGTGCGGCTGCGAGGGCACCGGCGGGCCGACGTGGCGGATCGTTATGCCCTTCTCGAACCGCGCCGCCGTCAGCAGCAGCCCCGACACGAACTGCGACGAGCCCGACGCGTCCAGCGTGACCTCGCCGCCCGCCAGCGGCCCGCTGATCGTGAACGGCAGCGCGTCGCTGTCGATCCTGGCGCCCAGCGAGCGCAGGGCGTCGAGGATGGGACCCATCGGGCGCTTGCGGGCGTGCGGGTCGCCGTCGAAGGCGACCGGGCCGTCGGCCAGGGCGGCCACCGGCGGGACGAACCGCATGACCGTGCCGGCCAGGCCCGCGTCGATGCTCGCGCCGCCCCGGATCGGGCCCGGCGTCACGCGCCAGTCGACCCCGGCGGCGCTCTCGTCGGCGGGCTCCAGGGTGGCGCCCAGGGCCCGCAGGGCCGACGCCATCAGGTCCGCGTCGCGGCTGCGCAGCGCCCGGCGCACGACGCCGGGGCCGTCGGCGAGCGCGGCCAGGACGAGCGCGCGGTTGGTCACCGACTTGGAGCCGGGCAGCGGGACGGTGGCGGTGACCGGAGAGGTCGCCGTGGGCGCGGGCCAGTGCGGCGTGGTCGGCGTGGGCGTGGTCGGAGCGGGCATGGTCAAAGAGTACTGGGAGTGGTAGGGCGAGGGTCACAGCCTGTGGACGGCGCCGGTCATCAGGTGTGCCGGCGGGAGTGGGCCTCCTGCTTGGTGGACGCCCCGAGGCGGGCAGGCGAGCGAAAGCCGTACCGTACGTGGCAGTGTGGGGTTATGTGCGGTAGATACGCGTCGGCGCGCAAGAAGCACGAGTTGCTCGAGGAGTTCGAGGTCGAGCAGGACGGCGACCCCGACACGGAGCTCGGGGCCGACTACAACGTCGCGCCGACCAAGAACGTCTACGCCGTGCTGAGCCGCGTGCCCAAGGAGGCCCAGCGGGCGGTGCGGCAGCTCAGGGTCGTGAAGTGGGGCCTGGTGCCCGCCTGGGCGAAGGACCCGTCGATCGGGTCCCGGCTGATCAACGCCAGGATCGAGACGGTGGCCGAGAAGCCGTCGTTCCGCCAGGCGTTCGCCAAGCGCAGGTGCCTGCTCCCGGCCGACGGCTATTTCGAGTGGATGCCGGTCGAAGGCGAGAAGAAAAAGAAACAGCCGTACTTCATCCATCCCGAGGACGGCGGGGTGCTGGCGATGGCGGGCCTGTACGAGTTCTGGAAAGACCCGTCCCGGGCCGATGACGATCCTCTCAAATGGCTGGTGACCTGTACCGTCATCACCACGGACGCCGAGGACGAGCTCGGCCGCATCCACGACAGGATGCCCATGATGATCGAGCGCGAACGCTGGGCCGAGTGGCTCGACCCCAAGGTCACCGACGTCGGGCAGGCCACGCGGCTGCTGGTGCCCGCCGAGCAGGGGCGGCTCACGGCGTATCCGGTCTCCACGGACGTCAACAACGTCAGAAACAATGGCCCGGACCTCATCAAACCTCTACCGGAAGAGGAGGAAACCGCACTTTTCTAAAGGTGTAAGAAGCACGGTAAGTGGGCATCCGGTGAGGAAAGCGATGCATCCGTTTACTCGGTGTCACCGCCATAAATGCCCCTAATTGCACCGGGCGGGACAACCGGGGAGTCCCAGCCGCGGGTTGCCGTGATTCACCCGGAGGTGCGGGTTCGTGGACGTCACGACCGCTCGTGAGCGGCTGGAAGACATGCTCGCGGCACTGGACCGATCGATCGGGGTCCTCAAGGGCGACCCCGTCGCCGTCCGCGAGCACTCGGCGGCCGACGCGGGTTCTGACCTGAC
Organism: Nonomuraea sp. NPDC003707; assembly: GCF_053587055.1. Taxonomy (NCBI): domain Bacteria; kingdom Bacillati; phylum Actinomycetota; class Actinomycetes; order Streptosporangiales; family Streptosporangiaceae; genus Nonomuraea; species Nonomuraea sp. NPDC003707. The sequence continues at coordinate 17,075 of NZ_JBSFNK010000017.1, forward strand.
CGACGCCGATCGGGCCCAGGCCATGCTGACCGTGGCCACATCTCAGCGGCGCGCCGTGGTCGAGGCCATCAAGCGCCTGGAACAAGGCGTGTACGGCCGGTGCCTCGACTGTGCCAAGCCGGTGCCGGAAGGGCGGCTGGAGGCCCGTCCGGAGGCCGCGCGGTGCGTGCAGTGCCAGGGCAAGCGGGAGCGGCGCCGCTGAGCGAGCCGGGATGCCGCCGGACACGAAGAACGGCGGCACACCTCTCTACAGCCGGGCGGAGTCAGCTTTTGCGGCAGCTGGCGACCAGGTGGATGCCGACCGTGTCGTCGTCGTCCGGATGGGCCTCCAGCTCCGTACGCACCAGGTAGTTGAGCGCGCGTGCGTCGGCCCCGAGCACGTGGTCGACCGTGGACGGGGACAGCACCGTGCGCGGCCGCATCCACTCCACCTCGAGCCCGGCGCCCACCAGCAGCTCGCGCAGCTGCCCGCTGCTGAAGCACCGCGTGATGCTGCCGTCCGGCCACGGCACGAGCATGACCTCGCCGGTCTGCCGCAGGTGCTGCCACTGCTCCTGCTCGGCCAGGATCGCCATGCCCAGCACCAGCGAGTCGACGCACACCAGCGCCCGCCCGCCGGGCCGCAGGACCCTGGCCACGTCGCTCATCGCCGACTCGGCCATCAGCTCGATCGACATCACGCGTTCCTCGGCGAGCACGGCGTCCACGCTCGCGTCCGGCAGGAACGCCAGATCGTCGGCGCGTACGTGCCGGACCCGGTCGGCGTCCCGCAGGCCGGACCGTCCGTCGACGGTGCGGCGGAAGTCGAGCACCTCGATCACCTTGTGCCCTGCCCTGGCCACCTGGCCGGACCAACGCCCGCGGCCGCCGGAGAGATCGAGGACGACGGAGGGTTGGCCGGGGAGCCAGCGGTTGAGTTGTTCGGCGGCGACGGCGCGGTAGAAGGTCCAGTACGGCCCAAGCGTCCCTGAGCCGTTCAGTTCCTCGGCCGGAATGGGCAGCACACGCGACTCCTGAGTTCCGGGTAAAGGGCTACCAGCCGGTACGTATGGACGTTCCCCGCACCGGGTCCTTCGTACCTTCTATCTTGCGGGAACAGACAAGTGCGCGGGCGTGTTGCGACGAGCATGCTCACTATGGCAAGACCCCTCCCCACTGACCGGCAAGGCACCGGCCAGCGGGTATCCTCCCCTGAGTACGGTGTTCCGCAACAGCCGGCCACCGGTGATCTTAGGGGGGTGGGTCCGGTGCCCGCGACAGGCGCGGAGACGCTGGAGCAGCGAAGCGAGCGATTCGAGCGCGACGTCATGCCGTATCTCGAGCAGCTCTACTCCGCCGCGCTCCGGATGACCCGGAATCCCGCGGACGCGGAGGACCTGCTGCAGGAGACCTTCGCCAAGGCGTTCGCGTCGTTCCACCAGTTCCAGGAGGGCACCAACCTCAAGGCGTGGCTCTACCGGATCCTGACGAACACGTTCATCAACAGCTACCGCAAGAAGCAGCGTGAGCCGAAGCAGTCCGGCACGGAGGAGATCGAGGACTGGCAGCTCGCGCGGGCGGAGTCGCACACCTCGAGCGGGCTGAAGTCGGCCGAGGTCGAGGCGCTCGAGCATCTGCCCGACGGCGACATCAAGCAGGCGCTGGCGGCCCTGCCGGAGGAGTTCAGGATCGCGGTCTACCTGGCCGACGTCGAGGGCTTCCCCTATAAAGAGATCGCCGACATCATGGGCACTCCGATCGGCACCGTGATGTCGAGGCTGCACAGAGGACGCAGGCAGCTCCGGGGCCTCCTTGAGGACTATGCTCGTGAGCGGGGTCTGGTCCCGGCGGAGGGATCGAAATGAGCTGTGGCAACCCGCATGACACCGACTGTCGCGAAGTGCTCGACAAGGTCTACGCCTATCTCGACGGCGAGCTGACCGAGACCGACATCGTCGAGATCCGCGTGCATCTCGACGAATGCGGCCCGTGCCTCCAGGAATACGATCTGGACAAGGCGATCAAGGCGCTCGTGCACAAGCACTGCGGCTGCGACCCGGTCCCCGGCGATCTGCGCTCCAAAGTGCTCGCCCGCATCGCACAGGTGAGAGCGGAGCTGGCCGACTAGGATTCCCCCATGCGCGTGTTGGTCACCGGGGGTGCCGGGTTCATCGGGTCCAATCTCGTCGATCGTCTCCTCGCCGAGGGGCATGAGGTCGACGTGGTCGACGACCTGTCATCGGGGTCCAGGGAAAACCTGGCAGAGGCCGCCTCCAGCGACCACTTCCGGCTGCACGTGCTCGACGTGCTCGACCCCGCGCTGACCGGCCTGGTCGCGGAGCTGCAGCCGGAGGTCGTCTGCCATCTGGCCGCGCAGATCAGCGTGCGCAAGAGCGTGACCGAGCCCAGGCGCGACGCCCGGATCAACGTCGAGGGCACCGCGTCCGTGCTCGCCGCGGCCCACGAAGGGCGGGCCCGCAAGGTGCTGTTCGCCTCGTCCGTGGCCGTCTACGGCAGGCCCGGCACGATCCCCGTGCCCGGCGACGCGCCCACCGACCCGCGCTCGCCGTACGCCGCGTCGAAGCTGAGCGGCGAGACGTACCTCGCCGCGTTCCGCGCGCTCCACGGCATCGAATACACCACTCTGGTGCTCTCCAACGTCTACGGCCCGCGCCAGTCGCCCGAGGGCGAGGCGGGCGTGGTGTCGATCTTCACCGACGCGCTGCTCAGCGGCACGCCCACGGTCGTCTACGGCGACGGCACCCAGACCCGCGACTACATCTACGTCGAGGACGTGGTCGACGGCTTCGTCCAGGCGCTCGGGCAGCGTGGCGACGGCCAAAGGTTCAACCTCGGCACCGGCATCCAGACCACCGACCGCCGCCTTCACTCGCTCATCGCCGACGCGGCGGGCGCCCAGGACAAGCCCGGGTTCGCGCCGCCGCGCGTGGGCGACCTGCCCGCGATGGCGGTCGATCCGGTGCCGGCCCACGAAGGGCTCGGCTGGCAGCCGCGTACGGACCTGCCGACAGGTGTGAAGAAAACAGTCGAATGGGCCCGAAATCGTCGCGTGAAGTAGTGGCTTGATTACGCTTTGCTTGCGATTTCCGACTCCGCCCATGCGGCGACGTCGTCTTCTGTAGCGTTGAACCCCAGAACTCGACGTGGAGGCATGTGGATGTTCAAGTCTATGGTCGCCCGACTGCTCACGGCCGTCGTCATGCTCACTCCTGTGGTCATGCTGATCGCTGGGGGAGTGCTTCCCCCAGGGGTGTCCTGGACCTGATGTCCGTAGGGGGCCTAGGGGGCCGCAATGCGTGATCTGCCGTGGCCTGCAAGGGTCTATCTGGTCGCCGTGATCGGCGCGGCGGTCGCTCTCATGGTGCGCAGCGTCATGGTCTCCGGGGCTCCCGTGGCCCCGGAGGACCTCGACGTCCTTCTCGTGCTCGCCCTGCTGTTCCTGGTGTGCGAGTCGATGCCGACGCTGCTCAACGTGGAGCAGTTCGCGGTGTCGGTCAGCTTCTCCGCCTCGCTGGCGGCGGTGGTGCTGATCGGGCCCGACGGCGCGGCGCTGGTGGGGCTGACCGCGATGGTGAGCGTGCGGCCCGGGCTGCCGCTGATCAAGCGGCTGTTCAACGGGGCGCAGTTCGCCATCTGCGGCTACGCGTCCGGGTGGGTCTACGAGGCGCTCCACGGTCAGGTCGGCGTGCCCCAGGTCAACGCCTTCGACGATCTCATCGGCCCCTACGCCGCCGCCATGGCGGTCTTCGTGCCGCTCAACATCGTGCTCACGCTGACCATGATCGGGCTGGCCACGCGGGTGCGGGCCACGGAGGTGCCGCTGCGCGGCATGGCCCAGTTCCTGCTGTCCTATCTCGGGTACGGCACGTTCGGGCTGCTGGTGGCCGGGCTCTGGGCGACCGTGCAGTCGATCTCGGCGGTGCTGGTGCTGCTGCCGCTGTTCGTGGCGCGGTGGGCGTTCGGCCAATATCACGCGCAGCAGCGCTCGTACGACGCCACGATCGCCGCGCTCTGCCAGGCCGTCGAGACCAAGGACTACTACACGCGGGGCCACTGCACGCGGGTCTCGCTCGCCTCCTCCATGATCGCCCAGGAGATCGGCATGGGTCCCGAGCGCGTACGGGCCATCCGTTACGCGGGCATGCTGCACGACGTGGGCAAGCTCGGGGTGCCCACCAAGGTGCTGCAGAAGGACGGGCCGCTCACCGAGGAGGAGTTCGCCGCGATCCAGCTCCACCCCATGCGGGGCCTGGAGATCGTACGCGGCATCGGCTTCCTCGACGAGGCCTACGCCGGGATCATGCACCACCACGAGCGCCACGACGGCACCGGCTACCCGATGGGGCTGGCAGGTGACGAGATCCCCGAGTTCGCCAAGGTCATCGCGGTGGCCGACGCGTTCGACTCGATGACCTCCGACCGGTCCTACAGGGGCGCCAGGCCTGTCCCGGAGGCGCTCGAGGAGCTGCGCAAGACCGCGGGCACCCACTTCGACCCCGTCATGGTCGCGGCCTTCATCCGGGTGCTCGACCGGGAGCCGTGGCAGCCGCCGCGCAAGGTCGAGGCGCCGCCGCCCGACGAGACCCCGATCAAGGACCACGACGACCCGACCATGCCCATCGAGGTCGTGACCGGGCAATGATCACCACGGAGCGCCCGAGGCGCGCAGAACGCTCTGCGAACACGGTCTTCCGCCGGCTCGACTCCGGCCAGCTGCTGCTCATCTGCGCGGCGGGGCTGGTCGCGATCGCCGGCGTCGCCCACACCGCGGCCGTCGGGCTCGATCGCACGGAGATCGCGGTCGGCTTCGGGGCGCTGATCGCGGTCGGCGAGCTGGCCAGGCTCACCATGCCGGGCAACAGGGAGGTCGCGCCCATCGGCGCCGCCGCCGCGCTGGGCTACACGCTGCTGCTCGACCTCAGCCAAAACCCGCTGCGCCACTCGGCCCTGCAGGTGGTCGCCGTGATCGCGGTCGGCATGGCGGCCGGCGCGCTCCCGCACCTGGCGGTCGGCCGCCCGCCGCGGCTGGACGCGATGGCGCGGCGGCTGCTCACCGGCGCGCTGCTGGCCTTCGCGTTCCGGCCGCTGGCCGACCCGCTCTACCTGCTGACCAAGCCGCCGACCAGCACCTGGTGGCCGGCGCTCGCGGTGATGGTCACGCTCATCGCGATCACCTTGCTGATCGACGTGCTGATCGCCGCGCTGCTGCGGGCCGAGCGGCTGCGCACCTCGTTCCGGGTGGCCGTGCGCGACGAGGTCAACATGGCCTTCCCGCTGGGCGCGGCCGTGGCCTCGTCGGGCGTGCTGCTCGCGCTGGCCACGCACAGCATGGACCTGGTGGCGCTGCTGGTGTTCGCGGCGCCGCTGCTGGTCACGCAGGTGGCCTTCAGGAAGTATGCCGGGATCCGCGCCACCTACCTGCAGACCGTACGCGCGCTGTCGCGGGTCACGGAGGTCGGCGGCTACGTCGAGCCCGGCCACTCGCGCCGGGTGAGCCGCCTGGCCGTGGCGATCGGCAGAGAGCTGGGCATGTCCGAGCCCGAGCTGCTGGAGCTGGAGTACGCCTCGCTGATGCACGACATCGGCCAGCTCTCGCTGCGCGACCCGATCCCCGGTGGCGCCACCGTCCTCACCGAGCCCGACCAGGCGCGGCGCATCGCCGAGCTGGGCGCCGAGGTGATCAGGCAGACCGGCGTGCTCGACCGGGTCGCCGACGTGGTGCGGCGCCAGTGCGATCCGATCACCGACGACCCGCCCCTGTCGAGCCGCATCATCAAGGTCGCCAACGCCTACGACGACCTGGTGGGGCCCTCGACCGACCGCGACCGCGCGGGGGCCGCGCTGGAGCGCATCCGGCTGTCGTCGGGCAGCGCGTACGATCCCCACGCGATCGAGGCGCTCACCCGGGTGATCGACCGCGGGCGGGTCTAGCCCGTACGGAATTGTGGGGTTCCTACAGATCATGATCGCCGGATCGGTGGTTTAGAGGGAAGGAGCCGCGGCGGTCGCGGCTTTAGTGTGGTCGGCGTGTTAATTGAGACGCTCGGACCCGTTCTGGTCGCCAACCGAGGGGAGATCGCGCGGCGGGTCATCCGCACGATCCAGCGGCTGGGGCTGCGTGCCATCGCCGTCCACTCGGAGGCCGACGGCGACCTGCCGTTCGTACGGGGGGCCGACGAGGCCGTGCTGATCGGTCCGGCCGACCCCGCGCAGAGCTACCTCGACGCCGACAAGGTGCTGGCGGCGGCCCGCGCGACCGGCGCCAAGGCGATCCACCCGGGTTACGGGTTCCTCGCGGAGAACGTCGCGTTCGCCAGGGCCGTGATCGACGCCGGGCTGGTGTGGATCGGTCCCGCGCCCGAGGCCATCGACAAGATGGGCGACAAGATCAACGCCCGGAACCTCATGGAGAAGGCCGGCGTGCCGGTCGCCGCGGGCACCCGCGAGCCGGTCACCGACCTGTCGCTGGCGCTCAAGGCCGCCGACGCCATCGGCTACCCGGTCATGGTCAAGACCGCGGGCGGCGGCGGTGGCATCGGCATGAGCGTGGCCCACGACGACGAGGGCCTGGCCAAGGCGTTCGAGCAGGCGGCCAGGGCGGCCGCCAGGTTCTCGGGCGACGCGCTCGACGGGCCGGCCGTGCTGCTCGAGCGCTACATCGAGCGGGCCCGCCACGTCGAGGTGCAGATCCTCGGCCTGCCCGACGGCCGGGTCGTGGCGCTGGGCGAGCGCGACTGCTCGGTGCAGCGCCGCCACCAGAAGGTCGTCGAGGAGTCGCCGTCCCCGGGCATCACCCCCGAGCTGCGCGAGCGCATGCTGGCCGCCGCCGTGCGCGCCGGCGAGGCCGTCGGCTACCTCGGCGCGGGCACCGTCGAGTGCCTGGTCGACTCCGACAGGCAGGACTTCGTGTTCCTGGAGATGAACACCCGGCTGCAGGTGGAGCACCCGGTCACGGAGCTGGTCACCGGGCTCGACCTGGTCGAGCTGCAGCTGCGCGTCGCGGCGGGCGAGAGCCCCGAGGTGCGGCCCGCGACCACCGGGCACGCGATCGAGTTCAGGGTCTACGCGGAGGATCCCCAGCGGTTCTTCCCCGGACCTGGCACGATCACCGCATGGGTGGAGCCGGACGGAGCGGGCGTACGCGTCGACTCCGGTTACGCGGCGGGCAACACGGTCACCCCGTTCTACGACCCGCTGCTGGCCAAGCTCTGCGTCCACGGCGAGACCCGCGCCGACGCGCTGGAGAAGGGGCGCAAGGCGGTGGACGCGTTCGTCGTCGAAGGGCCCAAGAACAATCTGCCGTTCTGCGCGGAGCTGCTGGACAACGCGGAGTTTGTCACTGGTGTCTACGACACTGGTCTGGTTGGGCGGATGCGGGCCTAAGGTGAGTACATTGATGACAGAGGGGAGTTCCGGTGGCTGAGGTACGCGCTGAGATGGTCGCGAACGTCTGGAAGGTCGTCGTCAAGGAGGGCGACACCGTCTCCGACGGCGACACGCTGGTCATCCTCGAGTCCATGAAGATGGAGATCCCGGTGCTCGCCGAGGACGAGGGCGTCGTGGCGCAGCTCAAGGTGGCCGAGGGCGACGTGATCCAGGAAGGCGACCTGATCGCCGTCATCCAATAGTAGGTCGCCGTGTTCTAGCCAGGAACTTGGCGCGGTCGACGACGATGCGTTCGATGGTGCCGCGGCCCACGACGGCGTGTTTGTCGTGGGCCTCGAAGGCGAAGACCAGCCGCCGCCCGTCGACCTCGGTGAGCTCGACGCCGATCTGCACGTGCGTGCCCAGCGGGCTGGCGGCCAGGTGTTCGAGCTCGACCCTGGTGCCGACCGACGTCTCGCCCGGCTCGAGGTGCTTGTCCAGAGCCTGTACGGTCGCCGCTTCGGCCAGCGCGAGCAGCCGCGGCGTGGCGAGCACCGGCACGTCCCCGCTGCCGACCTTCTTCGCGGTGTCCTCCACCTCGACCATGATGAGCAACTGGGCGCGCAGACCCGGAGCGAGCGTCATGGGGTCAGCCTACGGCGGTCGCACCTGTCCAACGGGTCAGCTGACTTCCCGGAAACGCGGACAAGTGCGGGCATAAGGCCCCAGGATAGGGTGTGGTACGGCTTAAGACATTTGAGTGGCATGTGAAACAGGTGGGTCGTACACTCTCTGAGTTCCGTGACCACTGTGTGACCTGTCCGCGACGAAAGTTCGCTTTGTTGGAGAGCCGCGGGGTGCAAGAGGTTACTGGTGTAGGGGGGTAACGGGGGAGTCATGGTGGCCCAAGGAACGACGCTGGCGGGGCGGTATCGGCTGGACACCCGCATCGGCGCCGGCGGCATGGGCGAGGTGTGGCGCGGAGAGGACATCGTCCTGGCCCGCACCGTCGCCGTCAAGGTGCTGCTTCCCGGTCGTACGCAGGACCCCGGGTTCGTCGCTCGCTTTCAGGGGGAAGCACGGGCGATGGCCACGATCAACCACAGCGGCGTCGTCGACGTCTACGACTACGGCATCAGCGGCGACACCGTCTACCTGGTGATGAAGTTCGTCGACGGCGAGCCGCTCGACCGGCTGCTGGCCAGGCTGGGCAGGATCCCGCCGCAGGCGGCCATGGAGCTGATCGCGCAGGCCGCGTCGGCGCTGCAGGCCGTGCATGATCAGGGGATCGTGCACCGCGACGTCAAGCCGGGCAACCTGCTCGTGCAGCGCGACGGCACGCTGGTGCTGACCGACTTCGGCATCGCCCGCTCCGACCTGGCCAACCGGCTGACCGACGCCGGCATGGTGCTCGGCACGGCCGCCTACTGCGCCCCCGAGCAGGCCGAGGGCGCCCCTGTCACGCCCGCGGTCGACATTTACGCGCTCGGCGTGGTCGCGTACGAGTGCCTGGTGGGGCAGCGGCCGTTCGACGGCGACAGCGCGGTCACGATCGCGCTCAAGCACATCCGCGAGGCCCCGCCGCCGCTGCCCGCCGACATCCCCCAGGCCGTGCGCACGCTGGTCGAGGTCGCGCTGTCGAAGGACCCGGCCAGGCGTTACCCGACTGCCAGGGCCATGAGCGAGGCGGCCAAGGCCATCGCGAGCGGGCAGGCGCCCGCCCAGATCCCCGAACAGCCGGCGCCGGCCACCGGGGCCACCATGGCGCCGCCGGTGGCGGCGTACCAGACGGGCGCCCATCAGGCGCGTCCCGCCGAAGAGACGCCGACCATGGCCGACCGGCGCCCGGGCGGCCGCCGCGCGGCCAAGGCGCCGCGCAGGACCGGACTCATCGCGGGCATCGCCGTCGCGGCGGTGCTCGGCGCGGGCGCCACCGCGGTCGCGCTGACGGGCATGACCCCCAGCGGGCCCGCCCCGACGAGCACCGCCTCGTCGGTGGCCAACCAGAGCAGCCCCAAGCCCCCCAAGCCCAAGCCTTCGAAGACTCACACGGAGGAGCCGACTCCGGACCCCGAGCCGACGACCGACAGGCCGAGGCCCACGGAGAGCGAGGAGCCCAAGCCGCCGACGAAGACGCCGACCAAGACGCCCTCCAGCACGCCGAGCGTCACCAAGACGCCGACCAAGACGCCCACGAGCACCCCGACGTCGGACGTCAAGAGGGCACGCGTGCCCAAGGTGGTCGGGATGCCGTTCCTGCGGGCGCAGGAGATGGTCGAGGCGGCGGGCTTCGAGGAGATCATCCCCGATGACCGGACCTCCACCTCCAACGGCATGCGCTGCGGCAAGGTTGTCCGGACCGTGCCGGGTGCTTTGACGGTGCAGGAGGTGACCAAACCGGTCACGCTGGTCATCGTCGACGGCGTCTGCCCGGAGGACAGCACCGGCAGCCCCTCGCCCAGCGCCACGCCGAAGCCGTAGGTCTCACACCCCCGTGGTGCTGCGGGGGTAAGCGACCTGCGGGTCGGTGGCGATGTTCACCATGTACGGGATGCCGGAGTCGAACGCCCTGCGCAGCGCCGGCCCGATCTCCGACGGCTTGGTGACCAGCTCGCCGCCTCCGCCCAGCGCGGTCACGACCTGGTCGTAGCGGCACTGCGGCTGGAGCTCGGCGGCCACGTCGTAGCCGTACAGGAGCTGCATGGGGTGCTTCTCCAGGCCCCAGATGCCGTTGTTGCCGCAGATCATGACGACGGGCAGCTTGTGGCGGACGAGGGTGTCGACGTCCATGAGCGAGAACCCGGCGGCGCCGTCGCCCAGCAGCAGCACCACCTGCGAGGACGGCCTGGCCAGGCGGGCGGCGACGGAGTAGCCCAGGCCGGTGCCGAGGCAGCCGTACGGGCCGGGGTCGAGCCAGTTGCCCGGCTGCTTCGGCTCGACGTACTTGCCCGCGTAGGAGACGAAGTCGCCGCCGTCGCCGATCACCACGGCGTCGTCGGCCAGGACCTTGCCCAGCTCGCCGTACACGCGCATGGGGTGGATCGGGTCGGAGTCGGAGGCCAGCAGCTCGGCGTCGCCCGCGATGGCCGCGGCGGCCGTGTCGGCCAGCTTCGACACCCAGGAGGCGTACGCGTCGGGTTTGACCCCGGCGTCGCCGCAGGCGGTGCCGAGGCTCCAGAGCACCACGGACAGATCGCCCGCGGCGGACGCGGCCGGCTGCATGTGCGTGGCCAGCTGCGAGGGCGCGTCGGCGATGTGCACGACCCGGGCCAGCGCGTCCTTGCTGCCGAACCAGCCGTAACCCAGGCGGAAGTCGAGTGGCGTGCCGATCACGATGACCAGGTCGGCCTGCTTGAGGGCCAGGCCGCGGGCCCGCGTGACCAGCAGCTCGTGGCCCGAGGGCAGGACGCCGCGGCCCTGGCCGTTGGGGATGACCGGCAGCCGCCACGTCTCGGCGAAGTCGCGGGCGGCCTCCTCGGCCCGGTCCATCCACACGTCGGACCCGTAGACCAGCACGGGCCGCTCGGCCTCGGCCAGCAGCCGCGCGATGGTGGCCAGGTCGTCGGGGTCGGGCTCGAGCGGCGACGGCGTCTGCGTCCGCACCTCGTGCGTGGGCGAGGGGGAGAACAGGTGGTCCATGTAGAAGTCGAGGAAGACCGGGCCGCGGTGGGGTGCGACCGCGGTGCGGAAGGCCATCTCGACGTCCTGGCCGATGGACTCGGCGTCGGTCGCGGTGAACGACAGCTTGGTGATCGGCTTGAGCAGCGGCGGGTGGTCCAGCTCCTGGAGGGCGCCGCTGCCCCAGCGCGACTGGGGCGCCCGGCCGCCCATGACGACGACGGGGGAGCCGTTGAAGTGGGCGGTCGCCACGCCGCTGACGCCGTTGGTGATGCCGGGGCCCGCGGTCAGCACGGCCAGGCCCGGTCTTCTGGTCAGCCGGGCGGTCGCCTCGGCGGCGAAGACCGCGCTCTGCTCGTGGCGTACGTCGAGGATGCGCATGTCCTCGTGTACGGCGCCGTCGTAAAGGGGGAAGACGTGCCCTCCCGACAGCGTGAACATGGTCTCGACGCCGTAGGCCTTGGAAACGGCGACAGCGGCGTCACCGGCGTGCTTCGCAGACTCCATGCCGGGAACTTACCAACCAGTCACCAGAGTAAACAGATCTTAAGGATCTTCAGTCGCAGCAGACGGACACCCTGCCCTTCGGCGCCCGTACGACGATCTTCCGCGGTGAGGTGGGGTTCCGAGCGACGTCGACATTGGTGTCATTCCCCTCCACCGTCACGTCGTAGGCCGTCTTCGGCAGGTCCAGGCTGACGTTGCCCGCCGTCCGCACCACCGCGTTGACGGTCGTGGGGGCGCTGACGAAGGACAGGTTGACGTCCCCCGAGCCGATCTCCACGTCGGCCGCCTCGACGTCGAGCTCCATGGCATCGACGTTGCCCGTGCCGCTCCTGGCCCAGAGGGTGCCGGAGAGGTTGTTGACCAGGACGTCGCCGGCGACGGAGGACAGGCGCACCTTGCCGAACAGATCGGTGACGCTGAGCCGGCCGTTGCCCGTGCCGGCCTCGACGTCGGTCTCCGGCGGCACGTAGATCACGTAGTCGGCCCAGCAGACGGGGCCGTTCGGCTGCTCCTCACCGGGGCAGACGGCGTCGAGCCGCAGGGTGCTGGAACGGACGTCCCAGTCCTCGTTGATGGTCGGCCGGCTCCTCGACCAGCGCAGCGACCTCGCGATGAGCAGTTCGCCCGCCCTGCCCGGCTGGATGGTCAGGTCGACCTGGGTGCCCTTGCCCGCCTTGATGCGTACGTTCTTGTGCTCGAAGGCGATGGACCGCTGCGTGTTCTCCTCCGGCATCCTGGCCCGCGCGACCCCGCGCCAGAGCCCCCCGATGGAGAGCAGCAGGGCGAACGCGGTCGCCACCGCGCCCGCCGCCAGCCAGGCGACTCTCACGGCAGGCTCCTGATCTTGAGGAACTGCAGGACGGCGAGCACGCGCCGGTGGTCGCCCTCGGCCGGTGACAGGTCGAGTTTGCTGAAGATGTTGCCGATGTGCTTGCCGACCGCCCCTTCGCTGAGCACCAGGGACTGGCCGATGCCGGCGTTGGAACGGCCCTCGGCCATCAGCTGGAGCACCTCGTGCTCCCTGGGAGTGAGCCGTTCGAGCGGGTCGCTGTTGCCGCGCAGCAGGAGCTGGGCCACGACCTCGGGGTCGAGCGCGGTGCCGCCGGCGGCCACCCTGCGCAGCGCGTCGATGAACTCCGCCACGTCCGCCACCCGGTCCTTGAGCAGGTAGCCGACCCCGCCCGTCGCGGCCGAGGCGAGGAGCTGGGCGGCGTAGCGCTCCTCGACGTACTGCGAGAGCACCAGGACGGCCAGGCCCGGCTGCTGGCGGCGCAGCACGAGCGCGGCCCGCAGGCCCTCGTCGGTGTGCGTGGGCGGCATCCTGACGTCCGTGATGACCAGCTCGGGCTTGTGCTCCGCGGCGGCCCGCAGCAGCCCTTCGGCCTCGTCCACGGCCGCCACCACCTCCATGCCGGAGGCGTCCAGGAGCCTGATCAGCCCCTCGCGCAGCAGTACGGAATCCTCCGCGAGCACTACTCGCACGGCAGGTCCACCTCGATCGTCGTAGGGCCGCCCAGCGGGCTGGACAGCCGGAGCGACCCGTCCACCGCGTCGATCCGCTGGGCCAGGCCGCGCAGCCCCGTACCGCCGTCCAGCCGGGCTCCGCCGCAGCCGTCGTCGTACACGAGCACGTACAGGCGCTCGCGCTCGCGCCGCACGCTCACCTCGGCCTTGGTGGCCGCCGCGTGCTTGGCGATGTTGGTCAGTGCTTCGGACACGATGAAGAACGCCACCGCCTCGATGGTCGGAGTGGCACGCCGTTCGATGTCGACGTGGAGTTTCACGGGGAACGGCGCGCGGGCGGCCACGCCGGACAGCGCCGCGTCCAGGCCCTGGTCGTTCAGGACGGCCGGATGCAGGCCCCGTACGAAGTCGCGCAGCTCCTTGAGCGCCTGCTTGGCCTCCTCGTGCGCCTGCGCGATGGCCTCGCGGGCCGGTTCGGGCAGGTCGGTCAGGGTGGCCCTGGCCAGGCCGAGGTTCATGGCGAGGGAGACGAGCCGCTGCTGGGCGCCGTCGTGCAGGTCGCGCTCGATCCGGCGGCGCTCGGCGTCGGCCGCGTCGATCACCCCGGCCCGGCTCTCCGTCAGCGTCTCGATCCGCTGGCCGAGCTCCGAACGGCTGGGCCCGAGCAGCGTACGCGCCACCGACAGGTCCAGCGCCGCCATGCCGCGCGCCAGCACCGGCGCGAACAGCAGGAGGACGAGCCCGATCGCCAGGTAGATCGCTATGACCCTGCCGTCCCTGAGGTCGAACTCCTCGAACTCCATCGGCGGCGGCTGCAACTTCTGCGGCAGGAACGACAGCAACCCCACGATCGCCCCTCCCCACACCACCGCCACCATCACCGCGGCCGCGAACCCCACGAACGGCGACAGCAGGTGATAACTGATCTGCCGCCACGTGGCCGGGCTGCGCCAGCTGCTCGGAGAGCGTACGGGCGGGATGTGCGCGCCCAGGAACGCCTCGAACCTGGACCGCTGCACCCTCGTGAACCGCGGCACGCTCCGCATCAGCAGGGGCGGCCACAGGGCCAGGACAAGCGTCAGACCGCCGAGCAGCACTGCGACCGGGAGACCGATCATCACGTGGGCCGTGTCGAGCCACGCCCGCGCCGACCACGGACGGGGGACTTTCATGGCTCAACGGTATTGAGCAGCGGGTGAGACGCGAAATAGCCCTGGTGTGCTGATGAATGGTGGGGTTTTCCCCACCCTCAGAGCGTCGCCTTGAATCCGGCAGGATCGAACGATCCCCCCAACATCACGCCCAACCCTCTGCGCGCCACCTCGGCGAACTCCTCCCCGCCCATCCCCCCGGCCCCTTCGGGCAGCACCCCGGCCAGCGGCCGCGCGGCCAGCATCTCCAGGTCGCACACGCAGCTCCGCTCGACGATCCCGGGCTCATCGGGCCAGCGCCCGATGACGATCCCTGTCGGCTCGAGCCCCCTGTTCGCCATCGCCTCCAGGGTGAGCGCGGTGTGGTTCACCGCCCCCCGGCCGGGCCGGACCACGACGAGCACCTGCGCGCTCAGGGCCCGGGCGAGGTCCCCGATGGTCCCGCCGTCCTCGTCGAAGCGCTCCAGCAACCCCCCGGTGCCCTCCACGACCACCATCCGGTTGCTCTCGGCGAGCTCCCGTACGAGCTCCCCCACCTCGGCCAGCGACACGGGCGGCACCCCGGCGACGCGGGCGGCGGCGGCAGGCGGCAGCGGCTCGGCGAACCGCCGCACCTCGAAGGTCGTGCCGACCCCGGACATCCGGATCACCTGATCCACGTCCCCGGCCTCTCCGGATGTGACCCCGGTCTGCGCGACCTTCACCACGGCCACGGAGGCCCCCCGCCGCCTGGCCAGCACCGCCAGCGCCGCCGTCACGACGGTCTTGCCCACGCCGGTATCGGTGCCGGTGATGACGATGACGCTCATGTCACCAGCCTATGAGCATCACCGCAAGAGATCACGGCTGATCACGGCCGGACCGGCGCGGTCAGGGGCGGCGCAGGCGGGTGACGAACTTGTACCGGTCGCCGCGGTAGAGGGATTGGGCCCACTCGACGGGGTTGCCGTCGGCGTCGAAGGCGTGGCGGGTGAGGAGGAGCATGGGGAGTCCGACGTCGACGCCGAGGGCCTTGGCGTCGTACGGGGTGGCCAGGACGGTCTCGATGATCTCCTCGGCGTCCGTGAGCCGTACGTTGTAGGCGTTGTGCAGCGTCTCGTACAGGGACGCGTGGACCTCCAGCTCCCGCCGCAGCCGGGGGAAGCGGCGCGCGGACAGGTGGGTGGTGTCGATGGAGACCGGCTCGCCGTTGGCCAGCCGGAGGCGGTGGATGCGCAGCACGCGGCCGCCGGGGTTGATGGCCAGGCGCCTGGCCAGGGCCTCGTCGGCGGTGATGTAGCCGATCTCGAGTATTTTGGTGTCCGGCTCCAGGCCCGCCGTGCGCAGGTCGCCGATGTACGAGGTGAGCTGCAGCACCTGCGCCACCTTCGGCTGGGCCACGAAGGTGCCCTTGCCCTGGATCCGCAGCAGCCGGCCCTCCACCACGAGCTCGGTCAGCGCCTGCCTGACCGTGGTGCGGGAGGTCTCGAACCGTACGGCGAGCGTGCGCTCCGGCGGCAGCGCCGCGCCGGCGGGCAGGGTCTTCGTGAGCTCGAGCAGGCTGCGTTTGACGTCGTAGTACTTGGGCACGCGGGGGCTGTCGTCTGTCACGCTCTCACCTTCACTTCTGCCACGGCGGTGAAGGCGTGTCTGATCACCGCGAGATCATCGGAACTCACATCAGCCCGAGCGGTCAACCGCGGGCTGTGGCGGCCGACCGGCACCGGACGGGCACGGTTGCCGGCGCGCACGGATCCGGGCAGCTCAGGCTGATTGTGAAGGATATCCACAGCGGCTAGCGCGATCGCAACCGAGGCCGGTCCGTGATCCGTGTCGGGGTGGAGCCACCTGCCCGTGCCGATCACCTCCGACTCGTCCCGTCTGCGGTTCGAGCAGCTCTCATGGTGTGACGGTTCTCACAATATGAGATTCCCGATATGTCGAGTTGGGTGCACGATGCCGTATATGCCGTCACTGTGCGAACAAGCGGGTGTGCGGCCGTGCCATGCGGAGTCCTGCCCGCGTATCCGGGCGCGCATTCAGCCAGGGAGCCGGTTTGGTTGTTGCGGGGAAAAGCACGCATGATGCACCTGTGCCGACTCTCAGCGACCTCGTAGCCCGCCACACCGCCCTCGACGAGGCGGATCTCGACTGGCTGCACTCGCTGGTCTCCGACTGGCAGCTGCTGGCCGACCTGTCGTTCGCCGACCTCATCCTGTGGGCGCCGCTGCTGGGGGAGAGCGGCTGGATCGCGATCGCGCAGATGCGCCCGACCACCGGCCCCACCGTCTACCACGACGACATCGTCGGCAGCGTCGCCGCCAAGGGAGAGCGCCACCTCATCGACACCGCCTGGAACGAGCGGCGCATCTGCCGCGAGGGTGATCCCGACTGGTCCACGGGCGTCCCCGTGCGCGAGGAGACCATCCCCGTGCGGCGGACCGTCGAGGGAGGCGAGGGCCGGTTCCTGGCGGTGATCCAGCGCTCCACGAACCTCTCCTCCGCGCGCACCCCGTCGCGCCTGGAGCTGACCTACCTCCAGAGCGCCTCCGACCTGGCGCAGATGGTGGCCGAGGGCCGGTTCCCGTTCTCGGGCGAGGAGCCGATCCTGGTGCGCTCGCCGCGCGTCGGCGACGGCCTGCTGCGGCTCGACCGGGCCGGGCGCGTCACGTACGCCTCGCCGAACGCCCTGTCCGCCTACCGGCGGCTCGGCCTGCACGCCGACCTGGTCGGGGCCGAGCTGGGCCGGGTCACCGCGACGCTCTGCTACTCCGACGAGCCGATCAACGAAGATCTCATGATCGTGGCCAGCGGGCGCGCGGCCAAGGAGACCGAGGTCGAGTCGGGCGGCACGATCGTGCAGCTCAGAGCCATTCCGCTGATCGTCGGCGGCGGCCGCATCGGCGCGCTCGTGCTCATCAGGGACGTGACCGAGCTGCGGCGCCGCGAGCGTGAGCTGATGACCAAGGACGCCACGATCCGCGAGATCCACCACCGGGTGAAGAACAACCTGCAGACCGTGGCCGCGCTGCTCCGCCTGCAGGCCAGGCGGCTGCAGGTGCCGGAGGGCCGGGAGGCGCTGGAGGAGGCGGTGCGCCGGGTCGGGTCGATCGCGATCGTGCACGAGACGCTGTCCCACGCGCCCGAGGAGTTCGTGGACTTCGACGAGATCGCCGACCGGGTGTTCGCGATGGCGGGGGAGGTGTCGGCCGCGGAGGTGGCCGTCACGCCGCGCCGCGTCGGGGGCTTCGGCGTGCTGCCTTCGCTCATCGCCACGCCGCTGGCCATGGCGCTGACCGAGCTGTTGCAGAACGCGATGCAGCACGGGCGGCCCAAGCGGCTCGAAGTGGTGGTCGAGCCGGAGCCCGACCGGCTCAACGTCACGGTGTGGGACGACGGCCGCGGGCTTCCGGCCGGCTTCGACCTCGACACTTCCACCAGCCTGGGGCTGCAGATCGTCCGCACGCTGGTCGAAGGGGAGCTTTCCGGCCGGCTGTCCATCGAGCCACGGCTCGAAGGGGGTACGGAGGTCACGCTGTCGATCCCGCTCCCGGCGGCCTGATCCCGGTTCGTACGCGTCCGTCGGGGTTCGACGGGAGTACGAGGGCTCGGCGCGTCGGGTGCGGGCATGTCGAACGGCGGCGGTGCGTCGGCCGGGGTGACGGCTTGGGCGCTGGCGCGTCCGGCGGGTGGCGCGGCGGCCGGCGGCGACGCATCGGGGCGAGGAGGGCGCGGCGGCGCGCGAGCCGATCGGGGCTCGGGCGACGCGGGGTCAGATGGTGGTGGAGATCAGATGACGGTGGCGGGTCAGGCGGTGAGGCGGGCGCGGTGGCGAGCGGTGCGGCGCTTGAGAGCGCGGCGCTCGTCCTCGCTGAGGCCGCCCCAGACGCCGGCGTCCTGTCCGGACTCCAGCGCCCACTTCAGGCAGGCTTCGACGGCCGAGCAGGAACGGCAGACCTGCTTGGCTTCTTCGATCTGCATGAGTGCCGGGCCGGTGTTGCCGATCGGGAAGAACAGCTCGGGGTCCACGTCACGGCAGGCAGCTCGGTGGCGCCAGTCCATGCGTCCACTCCTTAGTAGATGGAGCCTCTGGTCGGCTCCGTGCGGCTACTACTTTGTGAAGAGTTTCACTAACTCGCGCGAACAAGACCCGGACCTGTGAGGACCGGGATCGCTCGCTGACACTCGGAGAACCTTGGGGTTGTTAAAGGTCCTACGTTCCGACGTCAGTCTTGAGACTGTCAGCCACGCTGAGTGCACGCAAGAGGGTTGACGGGAAGTTTTGGGTGTTATGGCTGTCGGATGCGTCACACAATGACCGAATGTAACCACCTAGACCAAAACTTGTAACGCGTTCGGTGTAGACCGGAATGTTACGGTTTCGTATTCGCCCAGGTAGTCCCCGTCCAGCTGGAAGGCCACGGGGCGTTCCGCGGTGAGCGTGAACTCGGCCTCGTCGTGCAGTTGTACGAGGTGTCGGCCGCCCGGAAGGGCGTCACTCTCCGTGAGAATCTGTCGGATCACTGACGCCATGGACATCGGTCCCATCCGGCGCAGCCCGAGAAGATCGAGCCCGGTCTCGAAGCTCGCCCACGGGGTCGGGTGCACGGGCCTGGTGCCGACGTACGTCCATGGAGAGGTGTTGGAGATGATCGCCATGAACAGCCCGCGGGCCGTCGGGATCCCCGGCCCGGTCAGGGTCATCGCTGGATGCCGTTTGTCCGTGGCCAGATAGTGCCGTAGAGCGGTGTTCACGTACCGTGTAGGCGTGGCTTTACGGCCCGTTCCCCTGAGGCCTTCCACGGCCCGTACAACCTCTGCGTCGTACCCCATGCCCGAGCAGAAGGTGAAGTAGCGGCTCTGGCCTTCCCATAGGGCCTGCCCCAAACCCACGGTCCTGCGGCGGCCGTCCCTGAGCGCCTCCAGCACCGCCCCCGTGGACTCCACCGGGTCGTTCGGCAGCCCCAGCGCGCGGGCGAACACGTTCGCGCTGCCCCCGGGGATGACGACGAGCGCGGGCCGGCCCTCGCTGCCGGGCGGGACGTCGCCGCCGTTCACCGGGTTGAGCAGGCCGTTCACGGTCTCGTTGATCGTCCCGTCGCCGCCGAGCACCGCCACGACGTCGTATCCCTTGGCCCGCGCGGTGGCGGCCAGCGCCGCGGCGTGCCCGCGGTAGCGGGTCTCCTCCACCGCCAGCTCCACGGCCGCGCCGAGCGCGCGGATCAGCACGTCACGCGTACGGGCGTTCGTGGTGGTGGCCTTGGGATTCACCAAGAGCATGGCGCGCATATCGCCAGCGTATCCGCTGGACTTGTGGGCGTTATCGGCCGAACGTCCTATTTCTCGGACCGGGTGACCCGAGGGGTAGGGTACGGGCGTGAATCGTCGTCCGGTCACCCTCGTCATCGCCGCCGCCATCGTCGCCCTGGAAGGCCTGGTGGCGCTCGGCCTCGGCATCTACGTGGCCGTGGAGACCCTGGTCAGCACCCCGGACAACCTGACCACCGCCATCGCCGAGTCGGCCTTCGGCGTGCTGGTCGGAGCGGGGCTGCTCTGGGTGGCGTGGGGCGGGCTGTTCAGGATGGAGCGGTGGGGGCGGTCGCCCGGCGTCCTGACGCAGATCTTCATGGTGCCGATCTCCGTCACGCTCATCCAGTCAGGCCAGCCCCAGCTCGGGATCCCGCTGATCGTGATCGCGGTGGCGGGGTTGGCGACGCTGCTGGCGCCGCCCACCACGCACGCCCTCTACGGAGACGGCTAGTCTTCGGCGGTCAGACCCTCGCGCAGCTGCGCGAGGGTGCGGGCCAGCAGGCGCGAGACGTGCATCTGCGAGATGCCCAGCTCGGTGGCGATCTGCGACTGCGTCATATTGCCGAAGAAGCGCAACAACAGGATGCGCTTCTCCCGCGGCGGCAGCCGTTCGAGCAGCGGTTTCAGCGACTCGCGGTATTCGACGCCCTCGAGCGACTCGTCCACGATGCCGAGCGAGTCGGACACCGCGGGGGCGTCGTCGTCGCCGGAGTCGGGCGCGTCGAGCGACACGGTCGAGTAGGCGTTGGCCGACTCGAGGCCCTCGAGCACCTCCTCCTCGGTCATCTTGAGGTAGGAGGCCAGCTCGGCGACCGTCGGCGCGCGGCCCTCGCGCTGCGAGAGATCGCTTATCGCCTTGGTCAGCGAGAGCTTCAGCTCCTGCAGCCGGCGCGGGACGCGGACCGCCCAGCCCTTGTCGCGGAAATGGCGCTTGATCTCGCCGACGATCGTGGGCGTGGCATACGTGGAGAACTCCACGCCGCGGTTGAGGTCGAACCGGTCGATGGACTTGATCAGGCCGATGGTGGCGACCTGGGTCAGGTCGTCGAGCCACTCGCCCCTGTTCCGAAAGCGGCGGGCCAGGTATTCGACCAGGGGAAGGTGAAGCTCGACCAGCTCGTCTCTGATGCGCTGGCGGCGCGGCTCCTCGGGGCCCAGCTCGGCCAGCTCGGCGAAGAGCATGCGGGCACGCACCCGGTCGGGCACGGCGTGTTCGCTGGTGGCCATGGCTCCAGTCCTTTCCGTCACGCCGGCCTCGCTGCGCCTCGGCGCTTACGCAGGACGATAGCCATGCGATCTGGGGAGTCGGTCACCGCGTCGACGTCGTCGGCCAAGGCGGTCAGCACCATCCAGGCGAAGTCATCGCGTTTGGGCGCGGAGCTTCCGACCGTGGCCACTTCGACCCTGACCTGCATCTCATGCCCGGTCAGCTCGAACTCGGCGGTGAGGTCGGTGCCGGGCACCGCCTCGCTCAGCAGCATGGCGCACGCCTCGTCGACCGCGATCCGTAGATCCTCGATCTCGTCGAGCGTGAAGTCCAGCCGCGCCGCCAGCCCGGCGGTAGCCGTACGCAGCACAGACAGGTAGGCACTGGCGGCGGGGAGCCTGATGCTCACCACGTCGCGAATGCCGGCCACGCCTTCCGCGCGCGTCTCGGTTTCCTCGGTCACGTTCCTCCTCGCGTTTCCGACGCCAACTGCAACTTACCGCCCCTGGGAGGTGCTTGGACGATTCAGACTCGCCATCAACGGAAAAGGCTCTGTACGGCTGCTGCCGTACAGAGCCTTATGTGCCGTTTTAGGCGGCCTTGGTCTCCCAGAAGATCTTGGAGATCTCGTCGATCTTGCCCAGCAGGTCCTCGGCCTTGGCGACGTCGACCGTGCCCTTGGCGCCGGCGGCGCCCGCGAGCTTGGTGGCGTCCCAGAAGAGCTGGTGAAGCTGAGGGTACTGCTCCAGGTGCGGCGGCTTGAAGTAGTCGGTCCAGAGCACCCACAGGTGGTGCTTGACCAGCTCGGCCCGCTCCTCCTTGATGGACAGCGCGCGGGCGCGGAAGACCGCGTCCTCGTTGGCCGCGTACTTTTCCATGATCGCCTTGACCGACTCGGCCTCGATGCGGGCCTGAGCGGGGTCGTAGACCCCGCAGGGCAGGTCGCAGTGTGCGGAAGCGACATGCTTGGGTCGTAGCAGTCGTGCGAGCATCAGAAAGTCCTTCCTTGATGCTGAATCAGCTTGGTCCACAACCGACCTTACTCGGGTCCCAACGCCTGCGGAGTAGGGGGTCACAGCCCATGAGAGTGCGTGTCGAGGGCGATTCGATGCGCCCCGCGCTGGTTCCCGGCGACTGGCTCCTCGTACGCCGGGGCGCCACCGTCCACCCGGGAGATCTCGTGGTGGCGAGACTTCCCGGTGATCCCGAGCAGCTCATCGTGAAACGGGCGCAGTGGCACGGACAGGACGGATGGTGGCTGGAGAGCGACAACCAGCGGGCCAGCGGGCGGCGTGACAGCTGGGACTTCGGGCCGGTCCACGACATCGTCGGACGGGTCGTGCTGCGTTACTGGCCCCTCCTGCGGCGGCGTTAGGAGCCGTTGCGCCGGCGGGCGCGGAAGGCGGCGACGTTCGCGCGGCTGGCGCAGCGGGAGGAGCAGTAGCGGCGCGAACGGTTGGACGAGGTGTCGAGGAACGCCCTGCCGCAGCGCGGCTCCTGGCACCGGCCGAGCCGGTCCGCGCCCAGCTCCGCCACGACCGCGGCCAGGCCCATCACGGCGCAGGCGGCGGAGTCCTCGGCCAGGTGGAGGTGCCAGCCCCCGCCGTCGTGGTCGGTGAGCTGGGGGCGTACGGGATAGCGCACCAGCAGGGCGTTGAGCCGTGCGGCCACGGCCCGTTCGTCGTCGGCCTCGTCGAAGGCGGCGGCCAGCTCGTCGCGCAGCGGCCTCAGCTCCGGCGGCGGGTCGGGATCGTTGACCAGCCGGACGGCCCACTCGGCGTAAGAGGTGAGGTCCATGCGGGTGTATTACATCACGGGCCACGCCGAACAGGGCCGGGTCTTCCGGCGGGGAGTGCGGTCAGGCGCGGCTGAGAAGGCGTTTCAGGGGCCGTGCGCGCCGCCGGGTGAAGAGGGCCCTGGGGCAGCGCTTCGAGGCGTACATGGGGCGCTGAGTCCGGTGGGCGGGGCGCTCCGTACGGTGGTACGGGCGGATGCGCCCCGCCGTGCCTGCCGGGCCTACTCCTCGGGGTGCAGGACCCGGTGGAGGAAGGCGCGCGTGCGTTCCTGCTGCGGGTCGCCGATCACCTGCGCCGGCTCGCCGTCCTCGACGATCACGCCGCCGTCCATGAACACCACCCGGTCGGCCACCTGCCGCGCGAACCCCATCTCATGGGTGACCACCAGCATGGTCATGCCCTCCTCCGCCAGCTTCCGCATGACGGTGAGCACGTCTCCCACCAGCTCGGGGTCGAGCGCCGAGGTGGGCTCGTCGAACAGCATCAGGTCCGGGTTCATGGCCAGCGCCCGGGCGATCGCCACCCGCTGCTGCTGGCCGCCCGACAGCTGCGCCGGGTAGGCGTCGCACTTGGCGCCGACGCCGACCTTGTCCAGGTTCTCCCTGGCGACGATCTCGGCTTCCTTCTTGCCCCGCTTCAGCACCCGCTGCTGGGCGATCATCACGTTCTGCAGCGCGGTCATGTGCGGGAACAGGTTGAACTGCTGGAAGACCATGCCGATGCGGCGGCGTACGGCGTCGATGTCCACATCGGGGTCGGTGAGCTCGACGCCCTCCACGAACACCTTGCCCTTGGTGGGCACCTCCAGCAGGTTCACGCAGCGCAGCAGGGTGGACTTGCCGGAGCCCGACGGCCCGATGACGCAGACCACCTGCCCGGGGTCGACGGTCATGCGGATGCCCTTGAGCACCTCGTTGTCGCCGAAGTACTTGTGCAGGTCCGCGAGCTCGATCGCGTGCGTCATCGGTTCCTCCCCTTGCGTCCTTCCAGCCGGGTCGCCAGATATCCCAGCGGGATCGTGACGATCAGGTACGTCAGACCGGAGACCATGATGGGCGTGGCGTTGGAGTGCTGGGAGGCCAGGTCGTTGCCGAACTTGGCGAGCTCGACATACTCGCTGGACACGCCGAGGAACAGCACCAGCGAGGAGTCCTTGAGCAGGGCCACGAACTGGTTGGTGGTCGGCGGGATGACCATGCGGAGGGCCTGCGGGATCACCACGGTGAACTGGGCGCGGGTGGCGGACATGCCCAGCGATCTTGCGGCCTCGACCTGCCCCTTGGGCACGGCCTGCAGCCCCGCGCGGAACACCTCCGCCTGGTAGGCCGCGCCGATCGCACCGAGCCCGAGGGCGACCTGGCCGTATGTGCCGAAAGGCACCTCGAAGCCCGGCAGCGCCAGTGGCAAGAAGGTGATCATGATGAAGATCAGCAGCGCGGGCAGCCCACGGAAGATCTCGATGTAGACGATCGCGATCCACCGGTAGGGCCGGACCGGCGACAGCCGCATGAGCGCGAGCAGCAGTCCCACAAGGAAGGCGAGGACGAATCCGGTGGCCGTGTAGATGACCGTGTTCCGCAGCGCGATGGTGAACAGCTCCGGCAGCGTCTCCTTCGCCACGTCGGGCTTGGCGAAGTTCTGTGCGAGGCTGCCCCAGTCCGCGTACAGGACGAGGAGGCCGAGCACGATGACCAGGACGGCGTACTGGATGCCGCGGCTGATCTGCTGCTTCTTCCGAGGGCTGAGCCCGGCGCGCGCGGGCTCAGCCGTCTTCGGCTGGTCGGCCATGGATCAGCCCAGCTCGCCGGGCTTCTTGCCGAACCACTTCACGTAGATCTTCTCGTAGGTGCCGTCCTGCTTGGCCTTGGCGATCTCTTCATTGATCGTCTTGAGCAGCACCGGGTCGGCGTTCTTCTTCAGGCCGAGGCCGTACTGCTCGCCGGTGTCCAGGCTGCCGATCAGCTCGAACTTCGCGGCGACCTCCGGCTTCTTGAGCCAGGTGAGGACCACGGGGAGGTCCTGGACGATCACGTCGGCCTGGCCGGCCTGCAGGGCCAGCAGCTCCTTGGCGGAGTCGGCGTACTCGGTCGGGTCGAAACCCTGCTTCTTGACGTAGTCGAGGCCCGTGGTGCTGGCCTGGGCGCCCAGCTTGAGGTTCTTGGCCTTGACGTCGGCCAGCGACGTCGCCCCGGTGCCCTTCTTGGCGAGCAGCGCCTGGGTGGCGTCGAAGTACGGGTCGGAGAAGTCGATGTTCGCCTTGCGCTCCGGCGTGATCGTCATGCCGGCGGCGGCCAGGTCGCACTTCTTGGCCGCCATGGCGGCGCCGCTCTTGATCACCGCGAAGTCGATGTCCACGATCTCCTGGGTCACGCCCAGCTTCTTCGCGACAAGGTCGACGATGTCGACGTCGAAACCGACGATCTTGCCGCTCGCGTCCTTGAACTGGAACGGCTCGTACGGGATGTTCGTACAGACTGTGAGCTTGCCAGGCTGCACCAGCTGAACGCCGCCGGCTGCGGAGGCGCTCGCGCCGGTCGTGGCGGAGCTCGAGCTGTTGCCGCCGCTCCCGCACGCGGTCAGCGCCAGTGCGGCGGTCAACGCGAGCACGCCGGCGGCATAGCCACGGCGGCCCTTGGGGCTGAGGGCCATGTACGGCCTCCTCGATGTGAAAAGCCAGGAAACTTGCGTTTTGTGCAGTTTAAATGGGGTTTTGCACCGGTCAGCCATCAGACATTTAACGATGCGTCAACGGAACGGCGTCGGCACTGACACCGAGTCCATCTCACCATGTGGCACGATAGGGAGACGGGTGACCCCCGTACCCCTCTGAGACGACCGACGAGGGGATTCTGGCAGCTACCGAGGCCAGCCCGCTCGCGCTCGCCCGCCGAAGGTTTCTTCCGCTCCCGATGACTACAGGGGTCGCTGTGGCTGTCACGCCCGCTTCTGCTTCCGTTCCCGTCGAGCAACTCGATCTCGATCCGGCCTTCGCGCTGCACCGCGGAGGCAAGCTCGAGGTCCGCTCCACCGTTCCCGTCCGCGACGCGGACGATCTCTCCCTCGCCTACACGCCCGGCGTCGCCCGGGTCTGCACCGCCATCGCCGAGACGCCCGCGCTGGTCAACGACTACACCTGGGTCTCCAATGTGGTGGCCGTCGTCTCCGACGGCACCGCCGTGCTCGGCCTGGGCGACATCGGCCCCTCGGCCGCCATGCCGGTCATGGAGGGCAAGGCGCTGCTGTTCAAGCAGTTCGCCAACGTCGACGCCGTCCCCATCTGCCTCGACTGCACCGACGTCGACGCGCTCGTCGAGACCGTCGTGCGTCTCGCGCCGTCGTTCGGCGGCATCAATCTCGAGGACATCAGCGCCCCGCGCTGCTTCGAGGTCGAGGACCGGCTCCGGGAGCTGCTCGACATCCCCGTCTTCCACGACGACCAGCACGGCACCGCCATCGTGGTGCTCGCCGCGCTCCAGAACGCCGCCCGCCTGACCGGGCGCTCGCTCGGCGACCTGCGCGCCGTCGTTGCCGGCGCGGGCGCGTCCGGCGTCGCGGTCTCCCGCATCCTCCTGGAGGCGGGCATCGGCGACATCGCGGTCGCCGACTCCAAGGGCATGATCTACGCGGGCCGGGAGGGGCTCAACCCCGTCAAGGAGGCCCTCGCCCGCGACACCAACCGCGCCGGCCACACCGGCTCGACGGAGGACGCGCTGGCGGGCGCCGACGTGTTCGTCGGGTTGTCCGGGTCGACCGTGTCCGAGGCGGCCATCGCCTCCATGGCGCCCGACGCCATCGTCTTCGCCCTGTCCAACCCCACCCCCGAGGTCCACCCCGAGGTGGCCGCCCGGCACGCCAAGGTCGTGGCCACCGGCCGCTCCGACTTCCCCAACCAGATCAACAACGTGCTGGCCTTCCCCGGCGTCTTCAGGGGCGCCCTCGACGTGCGCGCGTCCGCCATCACCGAGAACATGAAGGTGGCCGCCGCCAACGCGCTGGCCGGCGTCGTCGGCGACGACCTCTCGCCGACGTACGTCATCCCGAGCCCGTTCGACGAGCGCGTCGCGCCCGCCGTGACCGCCGCGGTCGCGGCCCAGGCCCGCGCGGACGGCGTCGCCCGCGTCTGACCTCTTCGTACGGGGGTCTCCTTGGATCAGGGAGGCCCCCGTTTCGTCGTGGAGTTGGTGGTCTCTTTGAGAACCGCCCTGAAACCTTTACTCAAGGTGCTATAACAGTAGCTCTCTGTAAGGTGTGGGCGCCCAACTCCTGTGACGAGGAGAGCGATGGAACGCGAGCCGAACCGACTGCTTCAGCAGCTCATCGCGGAAGCGGGCTTCTCCCACAAAGGACTGGCCAGGTGCCTGAACGATTGGGGAGCCGCCCGTGGCACTCCGGGCCTCAAATACGACCACAGCTCCGTGTTGCGCTGGATCGGTGGTCAGAGGCCACGTGACCCGGTGCCCTACCTGCTCGCGGAGATCTTCGCGATGCGGCTGGGCCGACCGGTTACCTCGGAGGACCTGGGCATGCCGGCGATCCTCACACCCCTCGATCTCGGTCAGGAGTTCACGCACACGTGGCAGGAGGGGGTCGCGACCGTGACTGCGCTATGGCGGGCCGACGTGGAGAGGCGGAGGTTCCTGATCGACTCGACCTTCGCGATAGGAGCGGGCTCCGTGGGAGCCATCCGCTGGCTGACGTCCCCACCCGGGGGACAGCTGAGCGGCACGGGCGGGCGGAGGGTGGGCCGCGCCGACATCGCCGCCATCCATGAGGTCACCCGATCGTTCGGTGAGCTCGACAACCGTTTCGGCAGCGGCCGGGTCCGCTCGTCCGTGGTCAAATATCTGGACACCGCCGTCTCGCCACTGCTCAAGGACGGCCTGTACGGCGAGTCCACCGGTCGCCGCCTGGCCGCCGCGGCCGCCGAGCTGACCCGCCTGGCCGGCTGGATGGCGTACGACATGGAGCAGCACGGTCTCGCCCAGCGCTACCTCATCCAGGCGCTCCGCCTGGCCAGGAGCGCCGACGACCACACCCTGGGCGGCGAGATCCTGGCCGGCATGGCCCACCAGGCCATCTACATGGGCCAGCCTTCCCACGCCCTCGACCTGGCCCGCTCCGCCCAGATGGCGGCCCGCCGCGCCGGCGTGCACACGCTCCTCGCCTCCGCGCACGTCCTGGAGGCCCACGCCCACGCCGGCCTGGGCGACGCCCGCTCCTGCGGGGTCTCCCTGCACGAGGCGGAGTCCGCCTTCGACGCCCGTAAGCCCGACGACGAGCCGGTCTGGCTCAGCTACTTCGACGAGGCCTACCTGTCGGCGAAGTTCGCCCACTGCTTCCGTGACCTGGGGGAGGGGGAGCGGGCCGTGCGACAGGCCCGGCGCTCGCTCGACATGGACTCCCGCTACGTCCGCGGACGGATGTTCAACCTGTCGCTGCTGGCCGCCGGGCTGCTGCAGTGCGGGGAGCTGGAGGAGGCGTGCTCGGTCGCGGGCACCGCTTTCGCGCTGGCGGGGGAGCTGCAGTCGACCCGGTCGCGGTCGTACGCGGCCGACCTGCGGCGGCGGTTGGAGCCGTACAAGAACGAGCGGGCCGTGCTGGCGCTGCGCGAACGGACGCGGGAGCTCACGCCGGTATGACGCGAAAACGGCCCGGGTGCTTGTCACCCGGGCCGTCCTTCGTGTTGCCGTCTACGTGCTGTCGTCTACTGGAGAAGCTCGCCGTTCGGGCCGACGATCTTCTTGGTCGCCGCGTAGTTGGCCTTGTTGTACACGTCGGCCACCTCACCGTCGAAGATCGCCGAGCTGATGTAGTCGACCCGGCCGTTGCCGTCGTTGTCGTGGAACAGGCTGGTCACGCCGTTGACGTAGCCGGTGCGCTTGTTGTTGTCGTACTTCATGAGCCAGGGGCCGCCGTCGGCGCCGGGGGTCATGGAGCACTTGAGCAGCTGGTGCGTCTCGACCTTGAACGTGTTGACCTGGTAGCTCTTGGTGGCGGTCTTGCCGGAGCACCACTTCGGCGTCACGCCGGTGAACGGGCGGTCGCCGTCGGGGTGCGGGGCTGAGGGGTAGCCGAAGACGGTCACCGGCTGGCCGAGGGGCTGGTTCCAGGCCACACCCTGCCCACCGACGACGTCACCGAGCCGGCCCATGTCCTTGGCGATCCCGAGGATGTAGTGGGCCTCGTAGTACTTACGCGACGTGCCGGGCTTGACCCACTTCTGCGTGTAGTAGTGGGTGATGGTGTAGCCGCCCAGCTTGTCGGTGCCCTTGACCCCGGGGCCCTGGTAGGCGTCCTGCTGAGGCTTGGTGACCTGCTCCACGATGGGCTCGCCGAACTTGAAGCCCTGGCCCTTGCCCACCTTCGCGTCCTTGTACGCGGACTCGCTGACTTCGACCTTCTCCAGGACGGCGCCGGGGTAGTCGGGGCCCACGAGGTCGGCCGGCTTGTCCTCGCCCTCCGACCAGCAGTCGCCGAGGGTCAGCTGGCACTTGAGGAACTCCACGGAGCTGATCTCACGCGGCTTGACCCACTTGTCGCCGGCCCACGCCTTGAAGTCGTTGCGAGAGACTTCCTTCTCGCCGGCCAGCGAGAATCCGTTGTGCACCGCGACGAACGCGAAGTCGCCGTCGTAGTCGTCGTAGGTGTCCAGGTCGTACGCCGTGAAGGCGTAGGCGCCGACGTAGACCCCGAAGGGGGCCTTGCCCTGGTAGTAGCCGGGTACGAAGATCCACTTGTCGTAGACGTCGTCCTTGCCGTTCGCGAAGACGCAGTGGCCCGCCGTGGCGACCAGGTTGCGGTTCCTGGACTGGATGGACGTGGCCGAGCACCAGCGGTAGTTGCCGGACTTGTCGAGGAAGAACACCTTGCCGATGGTCTTGGGCAGGTTGATGTTCTTGGACACCGTCGCCTTGGGGGCGGTGGTCGGTCCGGTCATGCCCGGCTTGCCGTCAGGGGCGCCGTTGCTACCCGCCGACACCAGCTTGGAGACGTTCTTGGCGTCCAGGTTGTACTGGGTGGCCTTGCGCAGGGCGGCTCCGTTGGAGTCGAGCCAGAAGAAGGCGTCGCCGTACGCGTCGGCCGGCTTGGGCGCGAGATTGTCGGTGGCCCAGCTCGGTGCGGCGGTGGCTGGGACGGCGAGCGCGGCGGCACTCAGGCAGGCGGCGGCTAGGGGGATGAGCAGGCGCTTCAAGGGAGGCTCCACAGTTGTCAAAAAGGGTGTAAAGACACTATCGACCCTTTAGTCACTCTGGTAAGGGTGGTTGCCAGATTTCTCAGCAAAAGGCCGAAGGGCCCGGCAGGATGCCGAGCCCTTCGGTATTGCTAAAGAACGACGAACAAGTCTTCGTTCCGATCCGCAGCGAACTACGGGATGAGCTTGCCGCTCCACGCAGCCGCAGCGGCCTTGTAGACGACGTTGGTCTCACCGTCGAAGTACGGCGACGTGATCGTGTCGTACCGGTTGTTGCCGTCGGTGTCAGCGATGAGGCTGGTGACACCGTTGACGTAGCCGAGACGCTTGGCGTTGCTGTACTTGTACAGCCACGGGCCGCCGTCGTAGCCACCGGTCACGGTGCCCTTCAGGCCGACCTGCTCCTCGACCTTGTACTTCGGCACCACGACGTAGTTGGTCGCGGTCTTGCCGTAGATCCACTTCGGCGTGACACCGGTGAAGGGCTTGTTGCCGTCGGGGTGAGCGCCCTGCGGGTAACCGAAGGTCCGCACGTACTTGCCACGCGGCTGGTTCCACGCGAAGCCCTGGCCGCCAACGTTGTCGCCGAGGCGACCAACGCTCTTGACCTCGTGCACCACGATGTACGGCTCGAGACGGATGTAACGAGCGACGTTACCCTTCTTGTACCACTGCTGCACGTAGTAGTGCGTGATGGTCGAGTTGGTCCGCTCGTCCAGCGTGACGGTCCCGGGGTACTCCGCAGTCGGAGCCGGGAACGGGTCGCCGACCTTCCAGTCCTTCTTCTGCTTCTGCAGGTAGGCAATGGCCTCGGGGTAGGTCACGTTCTCGACGATGGGCTCGCCGAACTTCTTGCCGTTCCCCTGACCGACGCCAGCGGTGTCGTAAACACCCTTGGTGACCTCGACACGGTCCACCACAGAGCCGGGGTAGTCCGGACCAGTGGCCTCGTCGGCCTTGCCCGGGTCCACGTCGTAGTAGTCCGTGGTCTTGGGGTCGAGCTTGCCCTTCTTGTACTCGTCCTCGGAGACCGTGACGTCCTTGACGCCCTTCTCGCCCTTGTAGGCCTTGTAGGTCGCCCAGTCGACCTGCTTGGGCTTGTTGAGCGTGCCGCCGATGCCGTCGTAGACGGTGACGAAGGCGTAGTCGCGGTCGAGGTCCTCGTACACGTCGAAGTCGTAGTGGGTGAAGGCCTGCTTACCCACGTAGACGCCCCAAGGAGCCTTGCCCTGGTAGTAACCGGGGACGAAGACCCAGCGGGACACGACCTCGTCGTTCGCAGCCAGGTCGTACACGCAGTGACCGGCCGTGGCGACCAGGTTGCGGTACTGCGACTGGATCGAGGTACCGGAGCACCAGTACAGCTTGCCGTCGCGGCCCTCGAAGAAAACCTTACCGATGGTCTTCGGCAGGTTCACGTTCTGAACCTTGACGGTGGCCTTCTTCTCCTCGCCGATGGGGGCGGTCGACCCAGGCTTGGTGTCGTTCGTATACCCACCCTTGGAGGAGATCTTCGAGACCTCGAGAGCGTCGGGCGTGAACGCCACGGCGCCCCTCAGGGCCGCGTTGTTGGACTTGGTCCAGAAGTCCAGGGTCTCGGCCGCCTGGGCCGCCGTCTTGGCGAGCGGGTCGCTAGCGACGGTGTTGTCGGCCTGAGCCTGGGCGGTGCCAGCCAGACCAGCAGCCAGCAGACCAGTGGCCAGAATGGCGCCACCGGCCGGGAGGAGGATGCGCTTCATGGAAACTCCTTGCGCTGTCGTGGAACGCCTCTTGCGTCCCATGCGTCAGTAAAGGGATAGCCAGGAACATACAGTGTGGATCTTGCTCGCGGGTAGCCGCTTTGACAGGAAAAGAGGCGACAAGACGGGCGTGACCGTTCTGTGATGTTTAAACGGCTGATGCGCAGGAGTCGAGGAAAGCTGGCTTCGAGACCATTTGCCCTGATCAACATAAGGAAGTTGTCAGAGCGGTTCGCGGGGTCCGAGTGTCCCTTCGATCGCGGTCGAAGAGGCTATGTGACGCAGATCACATTGGATTGATGGCACCGTCTGGGCGCCCCATGCGTCCAACGGCCCTTCACTTTTGGCGGGAACGCCGAAGGGCCCGGCGGATGCCGGGCCCTTCGCAGGAAACGGTTATACGAACGGTCTAAGACCGGTCGCTGTCCGTCACCTTAGACAATCTTGCCGGACCACGCGACCGCAGCGGCCTTGTAGACCACGTTGGTCTCACCGTCGAAGTACGGCGAGGAGATGTAGTCCACGCGACCGTTGCCGTCCTGGTCGTTGAAGGTGCTCACGACACCGTTCAGGTAACCGAGACGCTTGGAGTTGCTGTACTTGTACAGCCACGGGCCACCGTCGGCACCCTCGGTGAAGGCGCACTTGAGGGCCACGTGCTCCTCGATCTTCTTGGCAGCCGAACCGACCAGCTTCTTCGTGGTCTTGCCGTAGCACCACTTCGGAGTCACGCCGGTGTAGTTCTTGTTGCCGTCGGGGTGCGGAGCCGCCGGGTAGCCGAACACGCGGACGTACTTGCCGGTGGGCTGGTTCCAGGCGAAGCCCTGACCGCCGACGTTGTCACCGAGACGGCCCGCGTCCTTGGCGAAGCCCTCGACGATGAAGAAGACGGTCTTGTAGTACTTGGCCTCCGAGCCGGCCTTGTACCACTGCTGGACGTAGTAGTGCGTGATCGTCCAGTTGCCGCGCTCGTCCTTGACGACCTTGGCGGGGTACTTGTCGGTGGGCTTGTCGCCCTGCTTCGCCTTGTAGGCAGCGGCCTCGGCGTCGGTAACGATCTCGGTGACGGGCTCACCGAACTTGAAACCGTTGCCCTTGCCGACCTTGGCGTCCTTGTAGACGTCCTCGGTGACTTCGACCTTGCCCACCGCGGCACCGGGGTAGTCGGGACCGGTCGCCTCAGGCGCCGTGCCCTCCTTGACCCAGTACGCCTCGGTCCTCGTCGGGTCAAGCTGACCCTTCAGGAACTCCTCGCGGCTGATCTCGACGTCCTTGGCGTCCTTGATGCCGGTGTACTTGTCCCAGTCGGCCTTGGAGACCTGCTTGGGAGTGCCGCCACCGAGCTGGACACCGTTGTACACGGTGACGAACGCGTAGTCGCGGTCCCAGTCCTCGTAGACATCGAAGTCGTAGTGGGTGAAGGCCTGCTTACCCACGTAGATGCCCCACGGGGACTTGCCCTGGTAGTAACCGGGGACGAAGACCCACTTGGACATGACGTCCGAGTTGGTCGCCGTGTCGTACACGCAGTGACCGGCCGTGGCGACCAGGTTGCGGTACTGGGACTGGATCGAAGTGGCGGAGCACCACTTCTTCTCGCCCTTGCTGTTGACGAAGAACACCTTGCCGATGGTCTTCGGCATGTTGACGTTCTGGACCTTGACGGTCGTCTTCTTTTCCTGGCCGATCGGAGCCGTCGAGCCGGGCTTGGTGTCGGCGCTGTAGCCGCCCTTGCTCTGCAGCTTCGCGATGTCGCCCTTGTCCCAGACGTTCGACTCCTTGGCGGCCCGGAGGGCAGCGCCGTTGTTGTCGGCCCAGAACTCGGCAATGGCCTTGGCGTTCGCCGCGCTCGCCGCCATCGGGTCACTGGCGACGTCGCTGGCGGCCTGGGCGGTGCCGGCCAGGCCGGCAGCCAGAAGGCCGGTAGCCATGATGGCGCCACCGGCGGGGATGAGGATGCGCTTCAAGGGAACTGCTCCTTGCTCTGTCGTGGGTCGCAACATGCGTCCCATGCGTCAGTAAAGGGATAGCAAGGAACATAGCGTGGTGATCTCCGCAGGTGGAACCCGGTTTGGACGATCCGGTAGGCGCTCCTACCGCCGTTACCGTGCTGTTATCTGTCAGAGATCTTCGCGCGCGGTGATTGGATAGTTACGTTTTCGCAGGGTATGGACGGGTTGTGGCAGATGGGACCCGTGTGCCGTTAGCGGTTCGCCACATAACGTAGCCGACGAAACGTGACCCAGATCACAGGAACCAGATTGGCGCCTAATCCGTCTAACCCGCTCCAATCCTCACAGGTGATCTTCAGGTTCGGGTTATAGGGGCCAAAAAGAAGCCGTCCTCGCCGGAAGGAGGGGCGGCGAGGACGGCTGTGGAGCGCCAGGCGTGGGGTCGTAGGGGAGACACCCCCGCGCCTGGCCTATTTGGACTGGGGCGCCCTTGAGCGCCTCAGTGTGCGTGATGGCGGGCGAGGAGCTGGAGGGGTGCTCCTCGGCCGTCGGAGGAAGGGCGAACGGGTCGGTTCGTCAGGTGTGGCTTAGATGTCCCTCTGGCGGACGACTGCCGCCAGGTGGGTGCGCAGGCTCAGCAGCACCGGATCGCGGGCGAGGGCTTCGTGTCGCGGGTGGTGGGCCGGCACGGGGCGTTGTGGCGGTGCGGCGCCGTCATCGGTGGTCGTGTTGTCCTGGGCGGTCTCGATCGCTCTCAGCAGTCGTCGCCAGGTGCCGTCGGCCGTCCAGTGGCGGTGGTGCCGGTAGATGGTCACCCAGCAGCCGAACCGCCCGGGCAGATGACGCCATCGCAGACCGGTCCTGGCTTGGAAGAGCACCCCATTGATCATCATCCGGTGCTCGTCCCACCGGTCTCCAAGCGTGTCGCCGGGGGGTAGCAGCGATGCCAGCCGTTCCCATTCGGCGTTCGTCAGATCGCCACGATGCATGTGCCCATCGTGACAAGGTAAACACTCTGTGTCAGCAGATCCAAAAAAGATCTTCGTCTTCGGAAGTACCCCGACAAAAGATGAGGCGAGGGCCTCGGAATACCGAGACCCTCGCCTATCCCCTGGAAGGGCTTACTTGTACAGCTCGCCGTTCGGGCCGACGATCTTGCCGGACCACACGTTCTTGGCCGCGTTGTACACCGCGGCCGTCTCGCCGTCGAAGTAGGGCGAGGTGATGTAGTCGACGCGGTCGTTACCGTCCTGGTCGGCGAAGGTGCTCGTCACACCGTTCACGTAACCGAGGCGCTTGCCGTTGCTGTAGTTCTGGAGCCAGGGGCCGCCGTCATAACCGGGGGTCACGGCGCACTTGAGGCCGATGTGCTCCTCGATCTTGAGCCAGGAGGCGCCGACCGCCTTGGCGGTGGTCGTGCCGTAGCAGTTCTTCGGCGTGACGCCGCTGTACGGCTTGTTGCCGTCCGGGTGCGGAGCGGCCGGGTAGCCGAAGGCACGGACGGGCTTGCCGGTGGGCTGGTTCCAGGAGAAGCCCTGGCCGCCGACGTTGTCGCCGAGGCGACCGGCGTCCTTGGACAGCAGGATGTAGTAGTGGCCGCCCCACGCGCGCTTCGGGCCGGTGAAGCTCTGGTAGTCCTTGCGGTCCACCTGCTTCACGCCGTTGAACTGGATGCCGTTGTAGACGGTGACGAACGCGTAGTCGCGGTCCCAGTCCTCGTACGTGTCGAAGTCGTAGTGGGTGAAGGCCTGCTTGCCCACGTAGATGCCCCACGGGGTCTTGCCCTGGTAGTAGCCGGGGACGAAGACCCAGTTGTCGAGGAGCGCCTTGTTGCTGTCCGTGTCGTAGACGCAGTGGCCGGCCGTGGAGACCAGGTTGCGGTAGTTCGACTGGATGGAGGTGGCCGAGCACCAGCGGAACTTGCCTGAGCCGTCGACGAAGAAGACCTTGCCGATGGTCTTGGGGATGTTCACGTTCTGGGCCTTGGCGCCGCTCGACTTCGTCTCGCCGGTCGGCGCCGTGGTGCCGGGCTTGCCGTCGGGGGTGTAGCCGCCCTTGGAGACGACCTTCCGGACGTCGTTCGCGTCCCAGGTGTACTGGGTCGCCTGGCGAAGCGCGGCCCCGTTCGAGGCGAGCCAGAAGGAGGCGACGGAGGCGGCCTCGGCGGTGTTGTTGGCCATCGGGTCGTGGGAAACGTCGCCGTCGGCCTGGGCCGTACCGGTCAGACCTACGGAGAGCAGGCCGGTCGCGAGGACGGCACCACCGACGGGCAGAAGGATTCGCTTCAAGGTAACTCCAGGTTGCGCTGACATGAGGCGCCTCGTGCACCTCCATAACTCAGCAAACGGACAGCCCGGAACTTACCGGTTTGACTGTGCTCATGTGAATTTCGGGTAGATCATGTCAGCGTTCCGACAGGGCGTCGTGACCTTGCTGAGACAAAGGATGCGCTGATCACCAGCAGTGACCGGACGGTTGCAGTGATTTAGGTCACATTTGGCGGGGTGGTCTGCGCGGCGGCGCGTCGGTAGACCGCACCGGCGGTGGTGTCGAAGTAGGGGGACGACACCGCGTCGTACCAGCCCTTCGCGTCCCTGTTCCAGGTCAGGCTGTTGACGCCGTTGAGGTGGCCGGTCCAGCGGTCCTTGTTGAAGCCGATCAGCCATGGACCGCCGCTCGCGCCCGGGCTGAAGTCGCAGTTGAGCAGCTGCACGCCCTTCTGCAGGTCGAGGCTGACGGCGGAGGTCCAGCGGGTGGGGCCTTCCTTGCACATCTCCAGGCGCTTGCCGTCGAACGGGCGGGTGCCGTCGGGCTGCGCGCCCGCCGGGTAGCCGAACGCGGCCACCGTGTACGTGGTCGGCTTCTTGTTCAGCTCGATGCCCTGGCCGCCCACGTTGTCCTGGAGCCGGCCCACGTCCCTCATGACGTAGCGGCCGTCCTTGGCCTCCCACTTGAAGCCGCGGTGCACGGTCACGAACGCGTAGTCGAAGTCGTAGTCGCCCTTGCCCGACCAGTCCTCGTGCATGCTGATCGAGGAGCCCACGTAGATGCCGTCGGGCGTCTCGCCGTTGGGCCCGGGGTTGGGGACGAAGATCCAGTAGTCGGCAGCCTTGGCCTGTCGTGGGTCGTACGCGCAGTGCCCGGCCGTCGCGACGACGCTGCGGTTCTTGGCGGCGACCGCACTGGCGGAGCACCAGTACTCCTTGTCCCCGAACCGGAAGAAGACCTTGCCCATGGTCCTGGCGACCGAGCCCTTGCGCGGCAGCACGGGCGACACAGCCTGCGCGGCGACGGCCCGCGTGACGGTGGTCGCGGCCTGCGTGGCGGGGTTGGAGGCCTGCGCGGAGGTCGACGGCGCCGGGCTGGCGGCCTGGGTGCCGGGCGTCGCGGGGCTGTAGCTGTCGGCCTGCTTGAGCTGGTCGGGTGTCCAGTAGTCGGCGACCCGCTTGACGTCCACCGCGGTCTTGGCCAGCGAGACGGCGAAGACCCTGCTGTCGAGCGCGGCGTTGCTGTCGAGCGCGGCGTTCGCGATCCCCGTGAAGGCAGGCGCCATCAGCAGCGCGCTGCTGAGCGCAGCCGCCACCAAGTGCCTGGCCCGGGGGATCATGAATTAACCTTTCTTGGGGTCGTAAGGGTGGATTTTTCCAGATGTACTGGTGGTATTGCAGCCAGGATAGAGATTCGTTACCTGATCAAGAGTGCTCTGTGCACTATAAGGACATCGTCAGACAGATCTCTAAATGATCATTGGTAAGGGGCGTTTCCGCAGGTCGGAGTGGGTGTAGGCACTTGTTGAATTCCACTCATTCCGCGCCCGTTCCAGTGATGTACGCCTCAGTGGAAGACCCCGGTTCCCAGGGGAACCGGGGCCTCGGAAGCCACCTCGATCAGCGGAAGTTGCCGGTCCAGCGGTTGGCCGCGGCCTTGTAGACCTTGTACGTGTCGGTGTTGAAGTACGGGGACGAGATGTAGTCGTAGCGGTCGTTGGCGTCGGTGTCCCAGGCGACGCTGTTGACGCCGACCAGGTAGCCGGTGCGCGACGCGCTCTTGTAGTTGTAGATGAACGGCCCGCCGCTCGCGCCGGCGGTGAAGGAGCACTTGAAGCCGATGTGCTCCTGCAGGTTGTACTTCCTGGCCTCGGGCATCGGTCGGGTCTTGCCGAAGCAGAACTTCATCGTGCGGCCGGTGTACGGCTTGTCGCCGTCGGGGTGCTCGCCCGCCGGGTACCCGAACGAGAAC
The DNA here is from genome assembly GCF_053587055.1 of Nonomuraea sp. NPDC003707. Classification (NCBI taxonomy): domain Bacteria; kingdom Bacillati; phylum Actinomycetota; class Actinomycetes; order Streptosporangiales; family Streptosporangiaceae; genus Nonomuraea; species Nonomuraea sp. NPDC003707. The sequence goes on from NZ_JBSFNK010000017.1 coordinate 54,594, forward strand.
ACGTCCAGCTTCGTGCTCCTGTTCCAGGTGAAGCCCTGGCCGCCGACGTTGTCACCGAGGCGGCCGACGTTCTTGACCGTCCACTGCCAGCGGTTGCCGACCTTCTCCCAGTTGACCTTGATGCCGTTGTAGACGTTGACGAACGCGTAGTCGAAGTCGTAGTCCTCCTTCACCACGAAGTCGTCGTGCGCGTTGAACGTCTTGGCGGCGTAAATGCCGTAGGGCGCCTTGCCCTCCCAGACATTGTTGCCGTCCCAGTACGACGGAATGAAGATCCAGTTGTCGTAGAAGGTGTTCTTGCTGGTGTCGTAGACGCAGTGGGCCGAGGTCGCCACGAGGTTGCGGTATTTGCCCTGGACCGAGCTGGCCGAGCAATACCGCCAGCTTCTCGGGTCGCGCGGGTCGGCCTTGGGCAGCGTGAAGAACACGCGGCCGACCGTGTTGGGCAGATTGACGTGCTTGCTCTTCTTGGCCTTCGTCTTCTCCTCACCGATCGGCGGGACGGATCCCGGAGGGCCGTCAGGTGCGTCGTTGCTGCCCTTGACGCCCTTGGAGGTCAGGTCGAGGCCGGCGTCATAGTCGGTGGCCAGCTTGACGCGGTCGGGGGTCCAGAACTGAACCGCCTGCTCGGCGGGGGTGGCGGAGTTCTGGGACACGACGTCGGAGGGTGCTTGGGCGTTGGCCGGGGTGCCGCCGACCACGCCCGCGGCCAGCCCGACGGCCATCAGGCCGGCGAGCGGGAACGCGATGCGCCTTGCTCGGGAAAACATGGAGCTCCTTTCGGCTTTCGGCGGCCCAGAGCGGGGTACTGCGCCCCGGTGGGCCAGGAAAACGATCGGAACGCTAATGAATGGCGCAAGGGGATGGCCATGAAACGACGCGAAAAAGCATGGCCCGGTTCCATTCCGTTATAGAAATAGCGAAACCGCATGTATTCATAATTGGCATCCCCGCAGGTCGCGCCGCCCGTTTTTTGTCTCGCGCAACAGCGGTAACAGGCATTATCAAATGCCACTCCTTATCAACCGAATCTTGTTCTGGTTAGATGGATTCATGGATCCTCGCACCCCCTGTCTCATCGGCATCGCACAACGCACCATTCGCGAGCAGCCCGGCCCGGAACCGCTCGATCTATGGGAGGAGACGGCACGCGCGGCCGCCGAGGACGCCCGGCTCCCCGTCGAGCGACTGGACTCGATCCAGATCGTCCACACGGACTCGTGGCAGTACGACTCGCCGGTCGGCCGCCTCGCCGAGCGCCTCGGGGCGACGCCGCGGCACCGTGCGTACTCCAAGGTCAGCGGTACGGCCCCGCAGCTGCTCATCGGCGAGGCGGCGGCCAGGATCGCTGCGGGCGACCTGGACTCCGCGCTGGTCACGGGGGCCGAGGCGCTGGCGACGCGCCGGGCGTACCGGCGGGCGGGCGAGCACGTCCCGTGGAGCCACCCCGCCGTGCCCAAGCCCCCGTACGGTTGGGAGCGCCCGCCGCACCCGTACGCGCTGGCCCACGGGCTCTTCCTGCCGGTGCACACCTACGCGATCATGGAGACGGCGCGGCGGGCGGCGTCCGGGCTCACGATCGCGGAGGAGATGCGCGACAGGGGCCGGCTGATGGCGCCCATGACCGAGGTGGCCGCCGCGAACCCGTACGCCTGGCGCCGGACCGTCCGCACCCCCGACGAGCTCGCGAAGGGCGACCGCTTCGTCGGCTGGCCCTACACCAGGGACACGGTGGCCGTGCTGGAGGTGGACCAGGCGGCGGCCGTCATCCTGGCCAGCTCGCGGCTGGCCGACCGGCTCGGGGTGCCCGCGGAGGGGCGGGTCTACCTGCGCGGGTGGGCGTACGGGGAGGACACCTGGGAGGTGGCCGCGCGGCCCGAACTCGGGTCTTCCCGGGCCATCGCGCACGTGGCGGAGGCCGCTTTCCGGCGGTCCGGGCTCGGGCTCGGCGACATGCACGCGCTCGACCTGTACAGCTGTTTCGCGGTGGCGCTGCGGCAGGCGTGTGACGCGATCGGGCTCGATCCCCTGGACCGGCGCGGGCTCACGGTCACCGGCGGGCTGCCGTACGCGGGCGGGCCGGCCAGCGACTACGTCCTGCACTCCACGGCGACCATGGGGGGGCTGCTGCGGGCCCAGTCCGGGCACGGGCTGGTGAGCGGGGTGGGGATGCATCTGACCAAGCACACGTATGCGGTGTGGTCCAGCGAGCCGGGAGGGCGGCTGGGGAGCGCCGCGCCCGTGTTCGTGGCCGAGGAGGTGCCTCTGGTGGGGAGCAGCGCAGGGGAGGGGGTGGTCGCGGGGTACACGGTGGCGCACGGCCGCGACGGGGCCGTCGAGCGGGGAGTGCTGGTGGTGGAGGTGCCGGGCGGGCGGGCTTACGCGGTGGTGGAAGAAGCCGGGCTGCTGGCGGACGCGGAGTCGCGGGAGCTGGTGGGGCAGGTGGTGCGGGTGTCTTCTGACGGGAAGGTCAACGTGGCGGCGTGGTGACTCAAAGTTGATGCAAAGACTGTGATCGTACGACTACTGTCCGGAGTTGACATTTTGATGTCAGCGGCGGACGCTGGAGTCATGCGGAGGACAACGGTGCGCATCGACGAGACGCTCCTCAACGAGGCGAAGGCGTACGCGGCACGTAACGGACGCAGTCTCAACTCGGTGATGGAGGATGCCTTGAGGCAACTGCTCAACCGCTCCACGGAGCTGGCCGAACGGCCGCGGGTGGAGCTGATCACTTCCAGCAGCAAGGCTGGATTCCAGCCGTGGGTCCAGGAGCGGCTCGACGCCGGCGAGAAGCTGGAGCACATCGCCTGGGATCTCGACGACGAGGAGCGTTTCCCGGAGCTGCGCAATGTTGCTCGTTGACACCAACGTCCTCATCAACGCCTTCCGGCGGGAGTCCTCCGACCACGATCAATGCCATGACTTCGTGGACGGGATGGTCAACGGCGACTCCAGCTACGCCGTGAGCGACTTCGTCGTCAACGGCTTCGTCCGGATGGTGACCAACCGGCGCGTCTACAAGGACCCCGACGACGTGGGGCGCGCGCTGACCTTCGTCGGCACCTACCGCAACCAGCCGCAGGCGTCGGTGGTCGCCCCCGACTCGAGACACTGGGAGATCTTCGTCAAGCTGTGCCGTCAGTCGGGCGCCACCGGCAACCTCATCCCCGACGTCTATCTCGCCGCACTCGCCATCGAGCACGGTTGTGAATTTGTGACCTGCGACAAGGATTTCGCCAGGTTCCAGGGCTTGCGCTGGCGGTCGCCGCTCAACTGAACTGGATGAAAGGGCGCAAGCCCGCACTACTCGGCTAGGAACCGTCGTGGTTGACCGGTTCGATGTCATCGAGGTAGGCGAGCGCGGTCGCCGCCGGTGGGTCGGGCTGGTGGTGGTGCTCGCGCTCCTCCTGATCCCTGTCGTCAGCCTGCTCATCAGCCGGGATCCCGAGCCTGCGCCGCCGGCAGGGCCGACCTCCGAGCCCATCAGGTCCCTCACCAAGATAGACAGCGCCCCCAACGCCCTCACCGTCCGGCCCGCGGTCAAGGGCGGTGAGGAGGTCATGGAGGTGGTGTTCCCGCACGGGATGCGGGCCGAGGTGCGATACCCGGCCGAGCTCGGTCTGGCCGCCATGGGGTCGCGGCCCTACCAGGGGGTCTGGATCGACGGGCAGTACCGGCAGTTGTCCGCCCCGTACAACGGTGAGTTCGAGGTGACCGCGGGTGGCCAGGCGATCAGGAACTACGCGCCCAACGTCACCCTCTGGCCCCGCCGGGCGGGCAGCGGTTACTACGGGCAGGTGCTGCTGTTCACGTTCGGGCGGTGGCGGCTGGCGATGTACGACCGGGGGCAGGGGCTGACGTTCGACCAGCGGGTGGCGCTCGCGCGGGGGCTGAAGGGCAGGGAGACGAAGGACGGCTACCTCGTGCTGTCGGCCAAGTCGCCCGTGCGGCTGGCCAGGCCGGGGGAGACGGCGCAGGGGCAGCCGCTGGGGCCGCAGCTGTGGTTCGGCGGTGGCGCGGGGGAGATGGTCGTGCTGGCGCCCACGCCCGGCTGCAAGAAGAAGGCCGGGATGCCGAGTGTGATCGTGGGGCGCGGGCGGCCGGCCGGCTCGGTGTGCAGGGGCGACGTGCTGGTCGCGGTCACGGGGCCACAGTCGTTCAGGAAGCGGGCCTTGGAAGGGATTCGGATCACGCTGAAGTAGGGTGCGGCCATGTTCGCCGTAACCGCCACACAGACCGACCCCGACAACCCACTCGCCGGGCTGACGCTCGGCGAGCGTCCGGAGCCGAAGGTCCCGGACGGATGGACGACCGTCTCCGTGCGCGCGGCCGCGCTCAACCATCACGACCTGTGGACGCTCCAAGGCGTCGGCATCAGGCAGGACCGGTTGCCGATCGTGCTCGGCTGCGACGCCGCCGGCGTGGACGAGGACGGCAACGAGGTCATCGTGCACTCCGTGATCGGCACGGGCGCCGACGAGACGCTCGATCCCAAGCGCACGCTGCTGTCCGAGGTGCACGACGGCACGTTCGCCGAGCGGGTGGCCGTGCCGCGGCGCAACCTCGTGCCCAAGCCGGCCGGGCTCGGCTTCGAGCACGCCGCCTGCCTGCCCACGGCCTGGCTGACCGCGTACCGGATGCTGTTCGACAAGGCCGGGCTCGAGCCCGGCTCCACCGTGCTGGTGCAGGGCGCGGGCGGCGGCGTCGCCACCGCGCTGATCGCGCTCGGCCGGGCCGGCGGCTACCGGGTGTGGGCTACCAGCCGCTCCGAGGAGAAGCGCGCGCGTGCCCTCGAACTCGGCGCCGACCAGGTGTTCGAGCCGGGCGCGCGGCTGCCCGAGCGGGTGGACGCGGTCATGGAGACCGTCGGTCAGGCCACCTGGGACCATTCGCTCAAGTCGCTCAAGCCGGGCGGGCGCATCGTCGTCAGCGGCGCCACCAGCGGCGCGGTCCCGCCCGCCGACCTGAACCGGGTCTTCTTCCTGCAGTTGTCCGTCGTCGGCTCCACGATGGGCACGCGGGAACAGCTCGGCCGGCTGGCGGTCTTCCTGGAGCAGACCGGGGTACGGCCCGTCGTCGACAGGGTGCTGCCGCTGGCGGAGGCGCGGGACGGGTTCGCGGCCATGGCCGAAGGGGACATCTTCGGAAAGATCGTCTTCACCGTCTGAATAAGTAAAGGGTTACTTCCCGGCTTTCCGGGTGATACAAGCATGAGTGGGCTTGTCTCACCCGGGAGGCCGTGATGATGGAGGTTCAGCCCTTCGGTCCAGGTTCGATGCACTGGGACACCACCGGCGAATACCGCAATCTGCTCGTCGCCGGGAGCGCGCTGGTCATGCAGACGATGCACCCGGCCGTGGGTGCGGCCGTCGCCGAGCACTCCACGTACAAGGACGACCCGTGGGGGCGGCTCACCCGCACGCTCGTCTCGATCCAGAAATGGGTGTACGGCGGCGCGGACGGCCCGGCGGAGGGCGCGCGGCTCAGGAGGCTGCACCGGCAGATCAGCGGGGTGGACGAGCTCGGCAGGCCCTACCACGCGCTGAACGGGGAGGCGTGGGCGTGGGTGCACCTGTCGCTGTTCGAGCGCTTCGTCGTGCTCAACCGCTATTTCGGCACCCCGTTCACCGTCGAGCAGGAGCGGCGGCTCTACGCCGAGTCGCGGCAGCTCGGCGCGATCCTGCGGGTGCCGGAGCGGGAGATGCCCACGGACCTGGAGGCGTTCTGGCGGTACTTCGACGCGATGGTGGCCGACCGGCTGGAGGCGCACCCGACGGCGCTCGACGTGCTGTCGGTCCTGCGCGGCACGCCGGCGCCGCCCGGGCTGCCGAGACCGCTGCGGCGGCTGTGGACGCCTGTGGGAGTGGGATCGGGGGAGTTCAACTACTTCGTGACGGTCGGTACGTTGCCGCCCGCCATCCGGCGGAAGCTGGGGCTGCCGTGGACGGCGCGGGAGGAGCGGCGGTTGCGGCACCTCGGGCACGCGGTGGCGGTGCTGACGCCGCGCCTGCCCGAACGCCTGAGGTACATGCCCATCGCCTACCGCGCCCGCAAGGCCGCCCGCGGCGCGCGCCGCCCGGAACGGCACCTCCGCTCGGCATGAACGGAGGTCAGCCTTCGAGGATGTCGCGGACGCGGCGGCGGGTCTCGTCGAGCGTCGTACGCAGCTCCGCCAGCTTCTCCGGCGTCAGCCGGGCCTCGGACGCCTCCTGCCGGGCCTCGGCGATGAAGTCGGCCAGCAGCTCGCCCAGCTCCGCGTCGAGGTCGGCGCGGCTCGTCGGCGAGCCGCCCAGCGTGGCCCAGACCTCGGACCAGATCCTGCGCCACTCCCCGCTGAGCCGCTCGCCCTCGTCCTGCCAGTGGGTGGCGTGCTCCATCCACTGCCGCTTCTGCTGCTCCTTGAGCCGCCTGAAGTCCTCCTTCTGCTGCTCCTTGAGCCGCCGGGTGTCATCCCGGGCCCCCGTGCGAACATCCTTGGCCATCCGCGTGAGCTCGTCGCGCAACGACTTGACCGTGTCGCGGACGTCCTCCTTGACCTCGCGGGCGATGTCGCGCACGGAGGCGGAGATCTCCTGCTCCAGGTCGTCGAGCTCGTCGAGCCGGGCGTTCAGCTCCTCGCGGCCCTTGTCGGTGATCGAGAACACCTTCTTGCCCTCGACCACCTCATGCGTCACCAGGCCCTCCTCCTCCAGGCGGGCCAGGCGCGGGTAGATCGTGCCGGGAGAGGGCGAGTAGACGCCGAGGAAGCGGTCCTGGAGCAGCCTGATGACCTCGTAGCCGTGACGCGGGCTCTCTTCCAGCAGCTTGAGCAGGTACAGCCGGAGCCGGCCGTGACCGAAGACAGGGCTCATTCCTTCTCCCCCTTGAGCAGCGCGACCTCGCCGGAGACCGTGATCGCCGACAGCGACGCCATGCCGCCGCCCAGCCTGCCCGACATCGACTTCGTGCCGGGGCCGTTCGAGTTGAACAGTTCGTGGAACGTGCTGACCAGCCTGCCGGAGGTGGATCTCACGTTCACGTCCGCCTCCACGTTTTCCGGCAGCCTGACAAGGATGTCACCGGAAACGCTGTTGAGCGTCACATGGCCGGTCGGCCGAAGCGCCAGATCCGCCGTGATGCGGCCGGAGACGGTGTTCGCCTTGAGCCGGCGCGGGGTGCCGTCGGCCACGGTCAGGTCGCCCGAGACGCTCTTGAACGCCAGGTCGCCGTCCATCGCCCGGCTCTCCACGGGGCCCGAGACGGTCGTCGCGTTCACGTCGCCGCTGACGCCGTCGAGCACGATCTCCGCGGACACGCTCCTGACCTGCGTCATCCTCTCGAACCCGGCCACCACGGCGGGCGCGGAGACCACTCCGGCGTTGACGGTGCAGTGCTTGGGAACGGTGATCGTCAGGACCGTCCTGCGCCGGTCGCGCCGGAGCCAGCCGAGGAGGCCGTCCCAGGTGAGGTCCTTGTAGGTGATGGAGAGCTCCTTGGCGTCCTCGTCGTACGTGACCAGCAGCGGGGATGCCGACTCGATCTCGGACACCTCGACTGTGGGCGGGCCGTCGCTGGCCAGCACGGCCAGGCGGCCGGCGACGATGCGCACGTCGAGCGCTTCCACTTGGCCGAACGTCAGCTGTTCTGGGCCCTCGATCGTCCACTGCTGCATGTTCCCCCGCCCTTCTGGCGACATGTTCTCCCTACGTAACACGATATGTCGCGTTCTTGGGAAACTCAAGATGTATCGCGTTGGCGCGTCGAGGTGTTGTCCCTTGGGGGGAGGGGCGGGCTGGGGGCGACGGCCCTACCGGCGCGTGGCCCCCTTGCCGCCGTGGCGGGGAAGGGGGCCGCGGTGGGGTGGGGTCAGTCGTCCTCGTCGTCGTCGAGCCGTGCCAGCCAGGTGGCCAGCCGCTCGATCGGGATCTCGAACTCCGGGTTGAGGTCGACGAACTCGCGCAGCCGCTCGCCGAGCCAGAGCAGGCTGACCTCCTCCTCGCCCCGCCGCTCGACCAGTTCCTCGATCCCCCGATCGGTGAAGTACATCTTTCTCAAGTCCTCCTGAAACGGCAGTGAGCCCCCAGCCGGGGCCGGGGGCTCACTCTGGTGTTGGATCAGCCGAACAGCTCGTGGAGGATCTCCTCGAGCTCGGTGTCGTGCGAGTTGTGCGAGCCCGTCGCCGGCGAGCTGTTGGGGCGGCGCGAGACGCGCCGCAGCCGGCGGCCGTCCAGCGTCTGCGGGTCCTCGGCCAGCTTGAGCGCCAGGTAGGGCCACGGCCCCATGTTGACCGGCTCGTCCTGTGCCCAGACCAGCTCCGCCTGCGCCCCGTAGCGGGACAGCTCGGCGGCCAGCTCCTCACCCGGGAACGGGTAGAGGCGCTCGAGCCGGACGATCGCGACGTCGTCGCGGCCCGTCTTCTCGCGCCCCGCCGCCAGGTCGTAGTAGAGCTTGCCGGACGTGAGCACGACCCTGGTGACCTTGGCCGGGTCAACGGTGGTGTCGCCCAGGACCGGCTGGAAGGTGCCCGTGGTGAAGTCGGACGCCTTGGACGTGGCCGCCTTGTGGCGCAGCAGCGACTTCGGCGTGAAGACCACCATCGGCTTGTGCCGCTGCGACTCCACCTGCCAGCGCAGGAGGTGGAAGTAGTTGGCCGGGGTCGAGGGCTGCGCGACCGTCATGTTGTCGAGCGCGCAGACCTGCAGGAACCGCTCGATGCGGGCCGAGGAGTGGTCGGGGCCCTGGCCCTCGAAGCCGTGCGGCAGCAGCAGCACGACGGAGGACTTCTGGCCCCACTTCTGCTCGCCCGACGAGATGAACTCGTCGATGATCGTCTGGGCGCCGTTGACGAAGTCGCCGAACTGCGCCTCCCAGGCGACCAGGGCGTCCGGGCGGACGACGCTGTAGCCGTATTCGAAGCCGAGCGCCGCGAACTCGCTGAGCAGCGAGTCGTAGATGTAGAACTTCGTGGTGCCCTGGTTGAAGGTCTTGAGCGGCGTGTGGTCGGCGCCGGTCATCCGGTCCACCAGGACGGCGTGGCGCTGCGTGAACGTGCCGCGGCGCGAGTCCTGGCCGACCAGGCGCACCGGGTGGCCGTCGATCAGCAGCGAGCCGTAGGCGAGCGTCTCGCCCATCGCCCAGTCGATCGTGTCCGTCTCGACCATCTGGCCGCGGCGCTGCAGCACCGGCGCCAGACGCGGGTGCGGCGTGAAGCCCTCGGGCAGGTTGAGCTGGGTGTCGACGATGCGCTTGAGCGTCTCGTCGCTGATCGCGGTCTCCGTGTCGGCGTGCGACCACTTGACGACCTCGGTCGGCGGCACCCGCATCGCGGCGGCCTCGGCCGGCTTCTTCGCCGCCTCGCGGGTCTCGGTGAACGCCTGCTCCAGCTTGGCCTGGTAGTCGCGCAGCGCCTGCTCGGCCTCCTCGACCGTGATGTCGCCCCGGCCGATCAGCGCCTCGGTGTAGAGCTTGCGGGTCGAGCGCTTGGCGTCGATCAGGTCGTACATCAGCGGCTGGGTGAAGGCCGGGTTGTCGCCCTCGTTGTGGCCGCGGCGGCGGTAGCAGATGAGGTCGATGACGACGTCCTTGCGGAACGCCTGGCGGTATTCGTAGGCCAGCTGGCCCACGCGCACCACGGCCTCGGGGTCGTCGCCGTTGACGTGGAAGATCGGGGCCTGGATCATCCGGGCCACGTCGGTCGCGTAGACCGAGGACCGGGACGAGGCGGGCGAGGTGGTGAAGCCCACCTGGTTGTTGACCACCACGTGCACGGTGCCGCCGGTGCGGTAGCCGCGCAGCTGCGACAGGTTGAGCGTCTCCGCCACGACGCCCTGGCCGGCGAAGGCCGCGTCGCCGTGGATGAGCACGGGCAGGACGGTGAAGCCCTCCTCGCCGCGCTCCAGGAGGTCCTGCTTGGCGCGGACGACACCCTCGAGCACCGGGTCGACCGCCTCCAGGTGGGAGGGGTTGGCGACCACGGAGGAGGTGATGGTCTTGCCGCCCGGCGAGGTGAACGTGCCCGTCGCGCCGAGGTGGTACTTCACGTCGCCGGAGCCGTGCGCCGTGCGCGGGTCGATGTTGCCCTCGAACTCGCCGAAGATCTGCGCGTACGACTTGCCCACGATGTTGGCCAGCACGTTGAGGCGGCCGCGGTGGGCCATGCCGATGACGACCTCGTCGAGGCCCTCGTCGGCGGCGTCGCTGATCACCGAGTCGAGCAGCGGGATCAGGGACTCGCCGCCCTCCAGGGAGAAGCGCTTCTGGCCGACGAACTTCGTCTGCAGGAACGTCTCGAACGCCTCGGCGGTGTTGAGCCGGGACAGGATGTTGAGCTGCTCGTCACGCTCGGGCGACTTGTGCGGCTTCTCCACCCGCGCCTGGATCCAGGCCCGCTCCTCGGGGTTCTGGATGTGCATGTACTCGATGCCGACCGTGCGGCAGTAGGAGTCGCGCAGCACGCCGAGGATCTCGCGGAGCTTCATCAGCGCGCGGCCGCCGAAACCGCCCGTGGCGAACTCGCGCTCCAGGTCCCACAGCGTCAGCCCGTGGGACTGGATGTCCAGGTCGGGGTGCTTGCGCTGCTTGTACTCCAGCGGGTCGGTCTCGGCCATCAGGTGGCCGCGCACGCGGTAGGCGTGGATCAGCTCGATCACGCGGGCGGACTTCGACACGTCGTCGTCGTGGGAGGCCGAGACGTCCTGGACCCAGCGGACCGGCTCGTACGGGATCCGCAGCGCCTCGAAGATCTCGTCGTAGAAGCCGTCCTCGCCCAGCAGCAGCCGGTGGATCTGGCGCAGGAAGTCGCCCGACTGGGCGCCCTGGATGATCCGGTGGTCGTAGGTGCTGGTCAGCGTCATGACCTTGGAGACGGCCAGGCGCGAGAGCGTGTCGGGCGAGGCGCCCTGGTATTCGGCCGGGTATTCCATCGCGCCGACGCCGATGATGGTGCCCTGACCGGGCATCAGGCGCGGCACGGAGTGGACGGTGCCGATCGTGCCGGGGTTGGTCAGCGAGATCGTGGTGCCGGCGAAGTCGTCGACGCCCAGCTTGCCCCCGCGGGCCTTGCGGACGACGTCCTCGTACGCCATCCAGAACTGGCGGAAGTCCATCTCCTCGGCGCCCTTGATCGAGGGCACGAGGAGCTGGCGCTCGCCGTTGCTCTTCTGGACGTCGATCGCCAGGCCGAAGCCCACGTGCTCGGGCTTGATCAGCGTCGGCTTGCCGTCGACCTCCGTGTAGGAGTAGTTCATCTCCGGCATGGCCCTCAGGGCCTTGACGATCGCGAAGCCGATCAGGTGGGTGAAGGAGATCTTCCCGCCGCGACCCCGCTTGAGGTGATTGTTGATCACAATGCGGTTGTCGATCAGCAGCTTGGCCGGGATCGCGCGCACGCTGGTGGCCGTCGGGACCGTCAGTGACAGGTCCATGTTGGCGGCCGTGCGAGCGGCGGCGCCGCGCAGCTTGACCTCCTCGGCGCCCTTGGGCACCGGGGTGGCCGGCTGCTTCGGCTTCTCGGCAGCCGGTGGTGCCTTCGGCGGCGCCTGAGGAGGAGCGGGAGCGGTCACGGTGCCGTTCGCCACCTCCCTGACCGGCGCTGCCCGGCCCGTTCCGGAATCAGGGTTGTAGTCAGCGAAGAAGTTCCACCATGCCTTGTCGACAGACTCGGGATCTTGGAGGTACTTCTGGTACAGCTCGTCGACAAGCCACTCGTTCTGACCAAAGCTTGCCAGCGGGTTTGTCCGCGACGACTCTGACGACACGGCGGAAATCGCCCTCTTCCGCAGATCGGCGTTGATGTTAGAGAACCTGTCCAAGGCTACTCGCCCGGACCGGCAGCGCGCGCCGAAGAGCCCGTGCCGCCTCGAACGATCCTCTCAGGACAGTGCAAAGAGGTCACGTCCCCCTAGTCAATCCGGGTGGTGCCGCAATTATTACTCTTTGGTATCAACACTACGACGGGAGGTTTATTTCCCGCCGGACACCAATCTGCTAGCAATCCGTACCTCTGGTGACAACTCGGACAGCAGGTCGGCCAGCTCCTCACCCGCCTCCTTGAGCTCCTCCAGCGACATCGGCTCGAGGCGCTCGAGGAGGAAGATCGCGTTGGTGGTCTCTTCGGTGAGCCGGGTGCGCGCGACCTGACGCCAGTTCCACCTGCGGCAGGTGACGCCGACGTCGTCGCGCCAGATCACCTCGCCCGGCTCGGGCGTGCCGAGCGCCTCCTCGGACGCCTCGTCGCCGGTCGCCCGCAGCAGCCGGGCCGGGCCCGTGTAGTGGTCGAGGTCCTCGCCGCCGATCGGCAGCGCGTGCTTCACGCTGATCGAGTTGTACGCGTCCACCGCCTGGTTGATCTCCGGCAGCGGCATCCTGCGGGTCAGGGCGTCGACCGAGGGCCTGGTCCGCTGCGGTTTGGCGCCGAACGCCCGATAGGCGTCCTTCCAGGCGTCGATCTTGTCCGTCTGCACCTCGTAGTCGGAGGCCGCCGCCAGCCAGGCCCGGGACCGGTCGTCCGTGGGCCCGTTGCGCAGGCCGTGCGCGGTCATGACCAGCACCGCGAAGTCGGGGCGCAGCGCGAAGACGGAGTCGTCCACCCAGATGTCGTCAAGCATCCCCACAGTCTAGAAGCGGCCGAGACCGCAAAAATCTCTTTGCAAAATTAGCTTTGCGGTTTACGGTGGAACGCATGGAGGAGCGGTACAAGATCAGTGATCCGCGGGTGCTCAAAGCGGTCTCCCACCCGCTGCGCGTGCGCCTGCTCGGCCTGCTGCGCCTGGACGGCCCCGCGACCGCGAGCGAGCTGGGGCGCAAGGCGGGCGAGAGCTCGGGCTCCACCAGCTACCACCTGCGGGAGCTGTTCAAGTACGGCTTCATCGAGGAGGACGACGACCGGCGCGACGGGCGCGAGCGACGCTGGCGGGCCCGCCACCGCTACACCTCGTGGGACGCCGGCGAGCTGTCCGACACGGCCGAGGGCCGCGAGGCGGTCCGGATCATGCACCTGCGGCAGGCCGAGTTCGTCGGGCGGGTGATGGAGGAGTTCGTCCTCGACGGCTGGTCGCGCGACTGGGGTGACGCGGCGGGGATGAGCGACCACATCCTCTCGCTGCCGCCCGCAGGGGTGCGCGAGTTCAACGACAGGGCCGAGGAGCTGCTGCGCGACCTCGCCGCCAAGTACGCCGGCGATCCCGAGGCCAGGCAGGTCCACGCCTGGCACGGCGCCGTACCGCGATCGCAGGAGGAGGAGTCGTGACCGCACGCTCGGCCTTACGCCGCTACATGCTCGTCAGCTTCCTGACCTGGCTGCCCCTGGGCCTGATGGCGGCCACCATGGTGCTCCTCATGACCGCGCGGGGGCTCAGCCTGGCGGAGGTGGGGCTGTCGGTGACGGTGTTCTCGGTCGTCACCGCCACCCTGGAGCTGCCGACCGGCGGCCTGGCCGACGTCCTCGGGCGGCGCGTGGTCCTGGCCGTCTCCGCCGCGTTCACCGTGGCCGCGCTCGCGCTGCTCGCCGTCTCCACCACGTTCTGGATGTTCCTGATCAGCGGCGTGCTCAAGGGCGTGGCCAGGGCGCTGTCCAGCGGCCCGGCCACCTCCTGGTACGTCGACACGCTCCACGGGATCGAGGGCCGCGACGCCGACCTCAAACCGGGGCTGGCCAGGGGCGGCGCGATGGAGTCCGTGGCGCTGTGCGTGGGCGTGCTGGCGGGTGGCGGCCTGCCGCTCCTGGTGCCGGCGCAGGTGATCTTCCCGCTGGCCGCGCCGCCGCTGGTGGGGGCGACGGCGGCGGCCGTGCTGCTGGTCGTGGTGGTGTTCGCGATGCCGGAGCCCGCGCACGCCCGCAGGTCGCTGGCGGGCGTGCTGCGCGAGGTCCCGGCCACGGTCGGGGCGGGCGTCCGGCTGGCGGCCGGTGCGCCTGTGCTGCGCCGCTTGATGGCCGCCGCGGGGGCCTCCGGCGTGGTGCTGATCAGCATCGAGCTGCTCACCCCCGGGCGGCTGGCCGAGCTGGCCGGTACGGCCGAGCGGGGCAGCCTGGCCTACGCCGTGGTCTCCGCGCTCGGGTTCGCGAGCAGCGCGGCGGGCAGCGCGCTCGCGCCCCGGGTGGCGCGGCTGGCCGGCGGCTCGGCCGGCGGCGCGATCGCCGGGACCGTGCTCGCCGCCCTGTCCGTCGGGGCGCTCGCCGCGACCGCGGGGCTAAGGGGCCCGGCTGGGCTGGTGAGCGCGGGGCTGGCGTACATGACGCTCTTCGTGGGGCTGTCGGTGGCGGGCCTGCTCTGCCTGGAGATGACCCACAACGCGGTCAGCGCGGCCGAGCGCACCACCGTCACCTCGACCAGTTCGCTGTCGCTGCAGGCGGGCGGGGTCGTGGCCAACCTGACGCTCGGCGCGCTGGCCGGGGAGGCGGGCGTGGCCGTCGCGTGGATCGGCGCCGCGCTGGTGGTGCTGGCCTCGGCCCTGCTGTTCGTACGGATGCCCGCGCCTACAGGCTCCAGTCGATCTCCGGCCCCACGGGCACGATCCCACTCGGGTTGATGTTGGTCTGGGTGATGTAGTAGTGACGCTTGATCTGGTCGAAGACGGTGGTTTCGCGGAAGGCCGGGATCGCGTACAGCCGGCGCGCGTACGCCCACAACGCCGGATAGTCGACCAGCCGCCGGACCGAGCACTTGAAGTGCCCGTGATAGACGGCGTCGAACCTGGCCAGGGTCGTGTACAGGCGCACGTCGCTGTCGGTGAGGACGTCGAAGAGGTGTTCCGACTCCGCCAGGCGCACCTCAAGGAAGTCGAGCGTGGTGAAGACCCGGGCCACGGCCTCCTCGTACACCTGCTGGTCGCGGGAGAAGCCCGCCTCGTAGACCGCGTTGTTGAGGCCGTGGTAGAGGCGGTCGTTCATGATGTCGATGTCGGGGCGGAGGCGTTCCGGATAGAGGTCGGGGGAGGTTCCCCATGACATTTCCAGATCGAGGGTGATCTGCGGGAAGTCGTTGGTGACGATCCGCTTGTCCCTGGTGTCCCAGACGCACGGCACGGTGTAGCGGCCCGTGTAGTCCGGGTCGGTCGCGTGGTAGAGCTCCGACAGATACTCGGGGTCGCCGCCCGGGACGCGCCAGCCCTTCTCGTCGCGGATGGGGTCGACGATCGTGACGTCCAGCACGTCCTCCAGGCCGAGCAGCGCCCGGACGATCAGCACGCGCTGCGCCCAGGGGCAGGCGTAGGAGGCGTAGAGGCGGTAGCGGCCGGGTTCGGGCGGGCCGAGGCGGTCGGTGAAGCGGTTCGGCTGCCGTACGAACCGGCCATCCTCGGAGAGCTCGCGGCGCAGCTTCATGACCCCAGTAGAACATGATTCGGACACAGAACTATATTCGGCATGTGTCGAAATTTGTGGTGACTCCCGCGAGCCAGGCGCAGCGGGAGGCGTGGGTGGGCGGGGCGATCCCCGAGGTCGAGCGGGTGCGTCCGGGGCTGTGGTCGGTCCCGGTGCCGATCCCGATCAACCCCCTGCGGTACGTGCTGGTCTATGTCCTCGAACTGCCCGACGGCGTGGTGATCGTCGACGCCGGGTGGAACACCGACGAGGCGTACGACGCGCTCGTCGCGGGTCTCGGCGTGGCCGGGTACGCGATCACCGACGTCAAGGGCGTGCTCGTCACCCACATCCACCCGGACCACTACGGCCTGGCCGGGCGCATCCGCGAGATGTCGGGCGCCTGGATCGCCCTGCACCCGGCCGACGCCCGCCTGATCCGCGAACGCTACGACGACGAGGTCATCGACTCCCTCGTGGACCGGGAACGCGCGCTGCTGGTCCGCTGCGGCGTGCCGCCGCTGACGCTGGACGAGCTGGCCGGCGCGTCCATGATGATCAGGCACGTGGTCTCGATGGCCAGGCCGGACCGGCTGGTCGAGGACGGCGACGAGCTCGGCCTGCCCGGCTGGGACCTGCGGGCGATCTGGACGCCGGGCCACTCGCCCGGCCACCTGTGCTTCGTCTCGCCCTCGCGCCGGCTGCTGTTCTCCGGCGACCACGTGCTGGCGAAGATCACGCCCATCGTGGCCGTCCACCCCCAGTCGGGTCCGAACCCGCTGGCCGACTACCTCGACGCGCTGGCCGCCGTGCGCAAGCTGGACGTGGAGGAGGTGCTGCCGGCCCACGAGTACCGGTTCCTGGAGCTGGCCGAGCGGGTGGATTACGTGCTGGCGCACCACGACGAGCGGCTGGCGGAGATCGAGCAGGTCGTCGGCTCTCTGGACGGCGTCACGTGCTGGGACGTGGCCACCCGCCTGTCGTGGTCGCGGCCGTGGGAGACGATCCCGTCGTTCATGCGGCGCGCGGCCAACAACGAGACGCTGGCCCATCTGGCGTGGCTGGCGGCCAGGGGGCGGGTACGCAGGGAGCCCGGCGAACCCGAACTGTGGCGCCTGCCCTGACGCGGTCTATCGTAGCTCGTAACAGAATGTTGTTCTCCTGCGTGGGAGGTTCGATGCTTCGGTTCGATGACAGGGTCGCGATCATCACGGGCGCCGGGCACGGTCTTGGCAGGTCGCACGCGCTCCTGCTGGCCGAGCGGGGCGCCAAGGTCGTCGTCAACGACCTCGGCGGCGCGCTCGACGGCACGGGCGCCTCCACGGGGCCCGCCGCCGACGTGGTCGAGCTCATCACGAAGAACGGCGGCCAGGCCATCGCCAACGCCGACAACGTCGCCACGCCGGAGGGCGCCAGGGCCATCGTGCAGGCCGCCGTGGACGCGTTCGGCAAGGTGGACATCGTCGTCAACAACGCGGGCATCCTGCGGGACAAGTCGTTCGGCAAGATGACGGTCGAGGACTTCGACGGGGTGCTGGCCGTGCACGTACGCGGCTCGTACCTGGTCAGCCAGGCCGCGTACCCGCTGATGAAGGCGGCCGGCTACGGCCGCATCGTCAACACCTCCAGCCCGGCGGGCCTGTTCGGCAACTTCGGCCAGGCCAACTACTCCACCGCCAAGATGGGCCTGGTCGGCCTGACCAAGACGCTCGGCATCGAGGGCGCCCGCAACGGCATCAAGGCCAACGCCATCGCGCCCATCGCCTGGACCCGGATGACGGAAGCGCTGCTGCCGGCCGAGTTCGAGGCGAAGTTCACGCCGGAGCGGGTGAGCGCGCTGGTGGCGTACCTCGTGCACGAGACGTGCGAGGCGAGCGGCGAGGTGTTCAGCGTGGGCGGCGGCCGGGTGGCGCGGGTGTTCGTGGCGGAGGGGCCGGGCTGGAAGACCGACGACCTCACGCCGGAGGCCGTCGCCGGCAACTGGGAGGCCGTCATGGCCGAGCAGCCCTACGTGCTCACGGCCGCCGACTCGATGAAGGCGATGCTCTAACGCTTGCGGGTCCCCGCCGCCGGGCACTCCACGTCGGCGGCGGGGCTCCGCCATGCGCTCAGCAAGGCGACGTGGATGACGCGGCGTAACAAGCGGGGCTCCCAGAGGGACTTCTGTCAGAGGGAGACGCCGATGTGGCCGCTCCTCGAGGGACCTTAGGCCGAAGTACGAAGCCGCGATAGATGCCCAAAAAGCCGGAAAAACCGGGCTTTGTTCGATCTTCGGCGGAAGTCGCCGGAGTTTTGTCGATACTCACTCTTGATTTGCCGCATCGGTGATCTTATTGTCGCGGCATGACCCCCCAGCCGGGCTCTGCCGGAGATGTGCTGACGTTGATCAGCGCAGGTTCGGCCACGACCCGTTCCGATCTAGCGAGGCTCACCGGCCTGGCCAGGTCCACGATCTCCCAGCGCGTGGACGCGCTGATCGAGCGCGGGCTGGTCGAGGAGACCGAGAGCGGCGAGTCCACCGGTGGCCGCCCGCCGCGCCAGCTGCGCCTGCACACCGAGGAGCACGCCTTCGCGGGAGTCGACCTGGGGGCCACCCACTGCCGGGTCGTGTTGATGGACATCTCGGGCAACCTGCTGGCCGAATGCGAGGATTCGCTGCTGATCGGCGAGGGGCCGGAGAAAGTGCTCGCCCACGTGGACCAGCGTCTCGACCAGCTGCTCGGCGAGGCGGGGCGGCCCCGGTCGGCGCTGCGCGCCATCGGGGTCGGGGTGCCGGGGCCGGTGGAGTTCGCCACGGGACGGCCGAACAACCCGCCGATCATGCCGGGCTGGAACGACTACCCCATCCCCGAGTACTTCGATGGCGTGTCGGTGCTGGTCGACAACGACGTCAACGTGATGGCGCTCGGCGAGCACCGTCACTCGTTCCCCGGTGCCGGCCACCTGCTGTTCGTCAAGGTCGGCACGGGCATCGGCTGCGGCATCATGGCCGAGGGCAAGCTGCACAGGGGCGCCCAGGGCTCGGCCGGCGACATCGGGCACATCCGGGTCAGCGGCCACGAGGACGCGGGCTGCCGGTGCGGCAACAGCGCCTGCCTGGAGGCCGTGGCCGGCGGTGCCGCCATCGCGCGGCGGCTGAGCGAGCTGGGCCTGCCGGCCGAGTCCGGAGCCGACGTCGTGGCGCTCGTACAGGCGGGCAACACTCAGGCGCTGCGGCTGGTCAGAGAGGCCGGCCGGCTCGTCGGCGAGGTGCTGGCCGGCCTGGTCAACTTCTTCAACCCCGAGGTCATCGTCATCGGCGGCGCACTGTCGCGGGTGCACGAGCACCTGCTGGCCGGGATCAGGGAGACGGTCTACCGCAGGTCGCTCCCGCTGGCCACGCACCACCTGTCGATCACGCCGAGCCGTACGGGCATCAACGCGGCCGCGCTCGGGGCGGGGATCCTCGCCATCGAGCACTACCTGTCGCCGGACAACATCAACCGGATCGTCAACGCCTGAAAGGGACTTTCCCCGATGCTGGTCATGAAGGGCATCGTCAAGCAGTTCCCCGGCGTGCGCGCGCTGGACGGGGTCGACCTGGACGTACGGGCCGGCGAGGTGCACTGCCTGCTCGGCCAGAACGGCGCCGGCAAGTCCACCCTGATCAAGGTGCTGGCCGGAGCGCACCAGCCGGACGAGGGCACGATCCTGTTCAACGACCAGGAAGTGCGCCCGAGCAGCCCCATCGACGCCATCAGGCTCGGTTTCGCCACGATCTACCAGGAACTCGACCTGGTCGACGGGCTCAGCGTGGCCGAGAACATCTTCCTCGGCCACGAGCACGCCCGCTTCGGCTTCGTCAACCGGGCGGCCGCCAGGCGCGCCGCCCGCGAGGTGCTCGAACGGCTCGGCCACGGGGAGATCCGCGCCTCGGCCGAGGTGGGCCGGCTGTCGCCGGCGGCCAAGCAGGTCGTGTCCATGGCCAGGGCGCTCTCCCACGACGCCCGCCTGATCATCATGGACGAGCCCTCCGCCGCCCTCGCCCACGACGAGGTCGCGAACCTCTTCCGCATCATCCGCGAGCTGACCGCCCAGGGCGTGGCCGTGGTCTACATCTCGCACCGCCTGGAGGAGATCCGCGAGATCGGCGACCGGGTCACCGTGCTGAAGGACGGCCGCACGGTCGCCGTCGGCCTGTCCGCGCGGGACACCCCCACCGGGGAGATCGTCTCGCTCATGACCGGCAGGAACGTCGAGTACGTCTTCCCGCCCCGGGCGGGCCGCTCGCCGGGCGAGGAGGTGCTCAAGGTCGAGAACCTGTCCTCGCCGGGCGTCTTCTCAGGCGTGTCGTTCTCCGTCCGGGCGGGCGAGATCGTCGGGCTGGCCGGGCTCGTCGGCTCGGGCCGCTCGGAGATCCTGGAGGCCGTGTACGGCGCCCGCCCCGCCTCGGGCCGCGTCCTGCTCGCCGGAACTCCCATGCGCCGCAGCGTCGTCGGCACCGTCAAACGCGGCATGGGCCTGGCCCCGGAGGAACGCAAGGCCCAGGCCCTCCTCCTCGACCAGAGCGTCACCGCCAACATCACGCTGGGCACCCTGCCGGGGTTCGCCAGGTTCGGCTGGATCGACCGCAAGCGGGAGCGGGCCGAGGCCAAGCGCCTGTCAGAAATGTTGGACATCAGGCCACCCGATCCCGAACGCCCGATCCGGACCCTGTCCGGCGGCAACCAGCAGAAGGCCGTGCTCGCCCGCTGGCTGCTCGGCGGCCGCAAGCTGCTCCTGCTCGACGAACCGACCAGAGGCGTGGACGTGGGCGCCAGGGCCGAGCTGTACGCGGTGATCCGCAACCTGGCCGAGCAGGGGATCGGCGTGCTGCTGGTCTCCAGCGAGGTGCCCGAGGTGCTCGGCCTGGCCGACCGGGTGCTCGTGTTACGCGAGGGGACGGTCATCCACGAGGGCGACGCCGAGGGCCTGGACGAGCACCGCGTACTCGACATGATCATGAATGGGAGGGCGGCGTGATGAGCGAGCCCACAACGGACCGGCCGCTCGCGGGAGTGGGGTCGCCCCCGTCGCCGGGCGGCTTCCGCGCCAGTTTCGGAGAAATGCGACATCTCGGGCTGTTGGCGGCGCTGGCGCTGCTGATCGTCGTCGGCCTCGTCACCAGGCCCGAGAACTTCGCCACCACCTCCAACCTCGTCAGCATCCTCTCCCTGGCCGCCACGATCGGCGTGATCACGGTCGGGGCCACGTTCGTGATCATCGGCGGCGGCATCGACCTGTCGGTCGGCGCGGTCATGGCGCTGGCCTCGGTCTGGGCCACGACGCTGGCCACGCAGTCGTACGGGCCGGTGGTGATGGCGATCTGCGCCATCGCCGTCGGGACCGGGGCGGGGCTGGTCAACGGGTTACTCATCGCCTACGGGCGACTGGTGCCGTTCATCGCGACGCTGGCCATGCTCGTCGCCGCCCGAGGGCTGGCGCAGCGCATGTCCGACCGCAAGACGCAGCTCATCCAGTCCGACAACTCCGCCATCGTGGACCTGTCGACCACGCGCCTGCTCGGCATCCCACTGCTGGTCTACATCTTCGCCCTGGTGGTGGTGCTCGGGTGGATCGTGCTCAACCGCACGACGTTCGGGCGGCGGACGTACGCGGTCGGGGGCAACCCCGAGGCGGCCAGGCTCGCCGGGATCAACGTGCGCAGGCACACGATGCTGCTCTACGCCCTGTCGGGGCTCTGCTGCGGCATCGCCGCGATCCTCATCATGGCGCGTACGACGACGGGCTCGTCCACCCACGGCGACCTGTACGAGCTCGACGCCATCGCCGCCGTGATCATCGGCGGCACGCTCCTCACCGGGGGCCGGGGCACGATCGTGGGCTCGATCCTGGGCCTGCTGATCTTCACCCTCATCACGAACCTGTTCATTCTCAACGGGCTCAACACCAGCGACCAGCTGATCGCCAAGGGCCTGATCATCGTCGTCGCCGTCCTTCTCCAGCGGCGGAACTTGAAGGAGAGAGCACCATGAGTGAGAACGTCGCGCGCAGGGGATTCCTCGTCGGCGGAGCCGTACTCTTAGCGACCGGCTGCACCAGCAACGAGCCCGCGGCCTCGACCGGCAACTCGGCCTCAGCGCCCGCGCCCGCCCCGGCGGCCAGCGGCAACGACCAGCCGGGCGACAAGGTCACGATCGGGTTCTCGGCGCCCGCCGCCGACCACGGCTGGATCGCGGCCATCGCCAAGAACGCCGAGAGTGCCGCGAAGCAGTACTCCGACGTGGAGTTCAAGCCGGTCGAGCCGACGAACGACATCAACCAGCAGATCTCCGCGGTCGAGTCGCTCATCGCGGCCAAGGTGAGCGCGCTGGTCATCCTGCCCAACGACGGCCAGCAGCTGAACCAGGTCGCGCTCCAGGCCACCGCGGCCGGGATCCCGGTCATCAACCTCGACCGCGTCTTCCCCGACAAGCTGGCCTACCGGACCTGGATCGGCGGCGACAACTACGGCATGGGCGTCGCGGCCGGGCAGTACATCGGCAAGCAGCTCAAGGACAAGGGTGTCACCAACCCCGTCATCGTCGAGATCCAGGGCATCGCCACGCTGCCGCTGACGCAGGACCGCAGCAAGGGCTTCGCCGACGCGCTGAAGACGTTCGGGTTCAGCGTCACGGCCAAGCAGGACGCCAAGTTCACCGTCGAGACCGGCAACCAGGTGGCCACTTCGCTGCTCCAGGCGCACAAGAAGATCGACGCGCTCTGGAACCACGACGACGACCAGGGCGTCGGCGTGCTGGCCGCGATCAAGGAGGCGAACCGGAGCGAGTTCATCATGGTCGGCGGCGCCGGGTCGCTGAACGCGATGAAGGAGATCCAGTCGGGCACCTCGGTGCTGAAGGCCACGGTCACCTACAGTCCGACGATGGCCTCCTCGGCGATCAAACTCGCACGTCTGATCGCGCAGGGGAAGGGCATGAGTGATCTGGTGGAGAACCAGGTTCCGCAGTCCATCACGCTCGCATCCGAGACCATTACCAAGGACAACGTCGAGAAGTACCTGGCGCTCGGCTTCGAATCCTGATCGGGGGTTGCATGTCAGACAAGACCACCATCGGCGTGGGCATGATCGGCTACGCCTTTATGGGCCGCGTCCACTCCCAGGCCTGGCGCAGCGTCTCGGCCTTCTTCGACCTGCCTTTGGTGCCTCGCATGGCGGTGCTCGGCGGCAGGTCGAAGGAGAGCACCGAGGCGGCCGCCGCACAGCTCGGCTGGGCCGACGTCGAGACGGACTGGCGAGAGCTGATCAAGCGCGACGACGTGCAGATCGTCGACATCTGCACGCCCGGTGACTCGCACGCCGAGATCGCCATCGCCGCGCTGCAGGCGGGCAAGCACGTGATCTGCGAGAAACCGCTCGCCAACACCGTCGAAGAGGCCGAGGCCATGGTCCGGGCCGCGCAGGCGGCGCCGTCCTCGGTCAAGAGCATGGTGGCCTTCAACTACCGGCGGGTGCCCGCGATCGCGCTCGCCCGCCGGTACGTCGAGGAGGGCCGGATCGGCGAGGTCAGGCACGTACGGGCCGCGTACCTGCAGGACTGGATCGTCGACCCGGAGTTCCCGCTGGTCTGGCGACTGCAGAAGGACAAGGCGGGCGCGGGCGCGCTGGGCGACATCGGCTCGCACATCGTGGACGCGGCCCAGTTCATCACCGGGCAGCAGCTGGTGGGCGTCTCCGCGCTGACGGAGACGTTCATCAAGGAACGCCCCGTCGCCGCGGCGTCCGCGGGCCTGGAGGCCACCGGCACCGGCGACATGGGCCAGGTGACCGTGGACGACGCCGCCCTGTTCATCGGCCGGCTCTCGGGCGGAGGGCTGGCCTCGTTCGAGGCCACCCGCTTCGCCTTCGGCCGCAAGAACGCGATGCGCATCGAGATCAACGGCTCGCTCGGGAGCCTGGCGTTCGACTTCGAGGCCATGAACGAGCTGTGGTTCAGCTCCGGAGGCGGCGGTTTCGAGCGGATCCTGGTCACCGAACCCGACCACCCCTACGTGGGCGCCTGGTGGCCGCCCGGCCACGGGCTCGGCTACGAGCACACCTTCACCCACGAGATCAACGACTTCCTGGAGGCGATCGCCACCGGAGCCGACCCCACGCCGTCGTTCGCCGACGGGCTGCGGGTGCAGCGGGTGCTGGAGGCGGTCGAGCGTAGCGCGGCTGAGGGCAGCCGCTACATGAACGTGGAGGACTGACACATGCGACCTGTCACCCTGTTCACGGGGCAGTGGGCCGACCTGCCGTTCGAGGAGGTGTGCAGGCTGGCCGCCGAATGGGGCTACGACGGCCTGGAGATCGCCTGCTCGGGCGACCACTTCGACGTGGCCCAGGCCGTGGCGGACCCGTCGTACGTGGAGCAGAAGCACGCCCAGCTCGACAAGCACGGCCTCAAGGTCTGGACCATCTCCAACCACCTCGTCGGCCAGGCGGTGTGCGACCTCATCGACGAGCGCCACAAGTCCATCCTCCCCGCCCGCATCTGGGGCTCCGGCGACCCCGAGTCGGTCCGCCAGGCGGCGGCGGAGGACATGAAGAACACGGCCCGCGCGGCCGCCCTGCTGGGCGTGGACACGGTGGTCGGCTTCACCGGGTCGTCGATCTGGCACACGGTCGCCATGTTCCCGCCGGTGCCGGCGTCGATGGTGGACGCCGGGTACCAGGACTTCGCCGACCGCTGGAACCCGATCCTCGACGTCTTCGACGAGGTCGGGGTGCGCTTCGCGCACGAGGTTCACCCGAGTGAGATCGCGTACGACTACTACACCACCGCGCGGACCCTGGAGGCGATCGGCCACCGCCCCGCCTTCGGCCTGAACTGGGACCCGTCCCACATGGTCTGGCAGGACCTGGACCCGGTCGGGTTCATCCTGGACTTCAAGGACCGCATCTACCACGTCGACTGCAAGGACACGCGCATGCGCGTGGGCGACGGCCGCAAGGGCCGCCTGTCCTCGCACCTGCCGTGGGCCGACATGCGCCGCGGCTGGGACTTCGTCTCGACGGGGCGGGGCGACGTGCCCTGGGAGGACTGCTTCCGGGCGCTGAACTCGATCGGGTACGAAGGGCCCATTTCGATCGAGTGGGAGGACGCGGGGATGGACCGGCTGGATGGGGCTCGGGAGGCGCTCGGCTACATCCGCAAGCTCAACTCCATCACCCCACCGGCCACCGCCTTCGACGCCGCCTTCTCCACGACGTAAGGCCTTTTGCGAGGGGGGCGCTGCACGCCACGGGCTTCCAGCCAGCGCCTCCCAGGAGGGCTTACGCCCCCCTTCGACCCCCCCGAACCCCCCGCTCGCTTCGCTCGCCAGCCCCACCCATTGCCCGGTTACCGGCTTGGCCTGCGAGGGGCTCCCACCCCTCGCGCACCCCGGCGTAGGCCGAGAGCGAAGTCGTCCTTTGACCGACCTCGGATGCCGTGCGGGAAGGCCGCTTATCCTTTCATCGCGAGCGTCGTACCGAGGCCGGTCAGCGCAGCGCCGGTTCGGTCGTGCGCACCGTGGACATGACGCGCTGGACGACCTTCTGCTTCTCGCCCACGGGCGCCGCATACTCGATCACGTCCCAGGCCGTGGCCTCGCCGGCTGTGTGGAGCAGCGTCCACGCTGCCAGATAGACCGATGCCAGGCATCCGCCTGCGGTCGCGATGGCGCCCTCCGCGTGGAACGGCGCGTCCAGCACCGTTATCCCGCACTCCTCGACCCAGGGCCGCGAGATGGTGTCGGTGCAGGCGGGGCGCCCGGCGAGGAGGCCGAGGTGTGCGAGGACCAGGGCGCCGGAGCACTGTGAGCCGATCAACTGCCGGGCGGGGTCGAGGGGCAGGCGCGCCAGCAGCGTGTCGTCGGCCACGACGTCACGCGTCTTGATGCCGCTGCCGAGGAGGACGACGTCGGCCTCGGTGATGAAGTCCAACGGCCGCTGACCGGTCACCTCCACGCCGTTCATCGAGGTCACGACGGGCGTCGGCGTGGTGATGTATGCCGTCACGCCTTGCTTGCGAGCACGGTTGATCAGTCCGTTGGCGATGAAGCTGTCGAGTTCGTTGAATCCGTCAAAGGTGACGACCGCGACCTGCAAGACCACTCCCTATGCAGCTCTGCATTACCACCTCATATGGTACAAGTCGCATCTCTGAGAGCCAGGGCTGCCGCAGCCCTCAGGTCCGCGCCGTGTCGTTCTCCGGCGGGGAGGGTGGCCGGGTCAAGCCTGAGTTTGGCGCGGCGCGCGATCCCGTACCCCGTGTCTCGTGCTCTCGCCATTGACATATTGACCTCAGGTCATTTACTAATGACCTGAGGTCAACAATCGAGGAGATGCAGATGTCCAACGCGACGAACAGTGAGATGTCCGGCTTCCACCTGGTCGCCAAGCTTCTCGACCACGCGTCGAGGCCCGACCCGTACCCGATCTACGCCGAGTTCCGCGCCCGCGGCCCGTTATGGATCGAGGAGATGTCCTCGCTGGTGGTGACGGGCTACCGCGACTGCGAGACGCTGCTGCGCGACCCGCGGCTCAGCGCCGAGCGGTGGCGGTTCTTCCAGCCCGATGGGGCGGCCGACCCGTACCCCGCGGACGCTCCCGCCTCGGTCCGGCGGCCGTGGTTCCTCTCCCTGGATCCTCCGGACCACACCCGGCTGCGGCGTCTGGTCAGCAGCGCGTTCACCGCCCGTACCGTCGCACGGATGGAGGACTCCGTCACGCGGCTGGTCGACGGGTGCCTCGACCGCGCGGCCGAGGGGGAGACGTTCGACGTGATGTCCGGCCTCGCCTACTCGCTGCCGGTGACGGTCATCTGCCGGATGCTCGGCGTGCCGCAGGCCGACGAGCGGCTGTTCCACGGGTGGACCGCCCAGCTCACCCGGCTGCTCGACGGGTTCGGCAATCCTGGCGACGGGAACGACGAGTGGGCGGGTGGCATGGCCGACATGCACCGGTACGTCAACGACCTCGTCGCCGAACGGCGCCGGAGCCCGCGCCGGGACGACCTGATCTCCGAGCTGCTCGCCGCGCAGGAGGGCGGCGACGCGCTCAGCCATGACGAGCTGGTCTCCACGATCGTGCTGCTGCTGGTGGCGGGCCATGAGACGACGGTCAACCTGATCGCCAACGGCGTGCTCGCCCTGCTGCGGCACCCCGGCCACCTCGCCGCCCTGCGCGCCGACCCCGGTACGGCGTCCGCGGTCGTCGAGGAGACTCTGCGCTACGACCCGCCCGTCCAGCTCACCGCCCGGGTCGCCAAGGAGGACATGAGCGTCGGGAAGGCGAAGGTGCCCGCGGGCAGCCTGGTCATCCTGCTGCTGGCCGCGGCCCACCGGGACCCGGAGGCGAACGCGGACCCGGACCGGTTCGACCCGGCCCGCGAGCAGGTGCGGCATCTGGGCTTCGGCTTCGGTCCGCACTTCTGCCTCGGCTCGCCGCTGGCCCGGCTCGAAGGCCGGGTGGCGCTGGCCGCGTTCGCCCGGCGCGTACGGGAGCCCGTGCTGGTCGCCGACCCGCCGCCGTACCGGGAGCACATCAACCTTCGCGGCGTCAGCGAGCTCCTCATCTCCCACGCAGGGGTGATGACGTGACGGTCGGCTAACCTGATGCGATGGTGACCTCCAGGAGCCGGCGCCGTCTTTCCCCCGAGGCCAGGCGCGGCGAACTCATCGACGCCGCCATCCGGCTCCTGGACTCCGGGCAGGACGTGACCAACTGGGTCCAGGCCGTCACCGCCGAAGCCGACGCCGCCAAGGGCACCTTCTACGTCTACTTCTCCTCCTGGGAGGAGATGGTCACCGCGGTACGGGACCGCGTGCTACGGGACTACGTGGACCGCTTCCACCGGCTCGCCGAATCCACCGAGCCGATCGACTGGTGGGCCACCCTCGACGCCGAATGCGCGGCGGCCGTCGAGTCCATCGCCCGGCCCGGCGGGCTCCACGCCGCGGTCTTCCACTCCAACCCCGCGCCCGAAGGGGGGCCGGACATCATCGCCGCCATCGCCAAGGCGCTGCGGCGGGCCATGGACGACGGCGCGTTCCGCCAGGTCGACCCGCATGTCGCGGCCACGCTCCTGTTCACCGTCCTGCACAGCGCCGCGGACGCGATCGCCGCCGGGGAGCGGCCGCAGGTCTGGCTGGAGGCCGTGAGCGACCTCAATCGCCACTGGCTCGCGCCGGCGCCGACGCAGTAGAAGGGGCCACCGCGGCGGCCCCTTCTACTCGGAACAGAGTCAGTCCATGACGACGATCTGGCGCAGGACCTCGCCGCCCCGCAGCGCCGCCACCGCGTCGTTCAGGTCCGACAGGCGGATGCGGGCGCTGATCATCGACTCCAGGTCCAGCTTGCCGGCCTTGTGGAGCTTGGCGAAGTAGGGGAAGGCGTGGCGCACGTCCGCCTCGCCGTACAGGCTGGACAGCAGGTTCTTGCCCTCGAACAGCAGGCTGAACGCCGAGATCGACACCATGTCGTCCACCGCGCCCGCCCCGACCACGATGACGTCGCCGCCCTGCCGGGTGATCTGCCAGGCGCTCTGGATGGTGGCCGCCTTGCCGACCACCTCGAAGCCGTAGTCGAAGCCGGCGCCGGCGGTGAGCTCGTTCAGGGTGTCGGGGACCTGCTCCGGGGTGACGGCGTGCGTGGCGCCGACCTTCTTGGCCAGCTCGTGCTTGGACTCCAGCGGGTCGATCGCGAGGATCATGCGGGCGCCGGAGAGGCGGGCGCCCTGGATGACCGACAGGCCGACGCCGCCGCAGCCGATCACCGCGACCGTGGAGCCGGGGCGGACCTTCGCGGTGTTGATCGCGGCGCCCACGCCGGTCGTGATGCCGCAGCCGATCAGGGCCGCCGCCTCCCACGACACGTCCTCGTCGATCTTGATCGCGCCCTGCCACGGCACGACGATCTCCTCGGCCCAGGTGCCGCACCCGGCCATCCCGTACGCCGTCGCCCCGTCGCCGCCGAACCGGAAGTTGCCCTTGCTGAACGCCTCGACCACGTACTTGATGCACAGGTACGGCTGGCCGCCCAGGCACAGGTCGCACTCCTGGCAGCCGGGCCGCCAGTTGATGACCACGTGGTCGCCCGGCTTGAGCGAGGTGACGTGCTCGCCCACCTCGACCACCTCGCCCGCGCCCTCGTGCCCGAGCACCAGCGGCACGGGCTGCGGCAGTACGCCGGTCATGGCCGACAGGTCCGAGTGGCAGACGCCCGTCGCCTTGATCCGTACGCGTACGTCCGCCGGCCCGACGGGGGCCAGGGTGACGTCGTCGCGGATGTCCAGCTTGTCGTTGCCTACGGCGTGCAGGATCGCGGCGCGCATGGGTTCCTCCTCCGGCTGGTGCCTTGCGGGGCTATTCCTCTAGGGAAAGGGCGGCTTTGGGGCAGGACCGGACGGCGTGGCGGACGCGGTCCTGCATCTCGGGGGGCGGTTCTGGCAGCAGGACGTGGAGCTGGTCGTCGTCGTCCACCTCGAACACCTCCGGCGCGAGCCCCATGCACACGGCGTTGGCCTCGCAGACCAGCTCGTCCACCTTGACTCTCATCCGAGCCTCCTGTGATCCCATGAGACCACTTTGGTGTACTCCACGACGTACGCAACTCGCTTCTGCCCGGTCTGCTCCACATACGGGCGCAGCAGTTCGTCCGGTACACCCGGAGTCATCCGGCGGGCGACCGTCATCCCGATGTCCATGACGCGGTCGCGGTCGTCCACCCGCTCGGCGTTCCCGTACACCAGGACGCCTTGGAGCTCGGCGTAGTCGTCGCCTGTCTCGATCAGGCAGCTCACCCGGGAGTCGCGGGCAAGATTGCGGGCTTTCTGGGCTTTCGCATAGGTCCAGAAGGTGATGCGTCCCTTGTCGAGCCCATAGAACATCGTCACCAAATGGGGTGTGCCGTCCGCGTTGATGGTGGCCAGCTGCAGCTTGCGCGAGCTCTCCAGGAAGGCGGTGACGTCGTCGTCCGACATGGCGATGCGAGCGCGCTGATTCACGTTGTAAGTAGAACAGGTTTCAGAACGGCGCTGCAAGGGTCCCCTGGAATGTTATTCGGTTCGGCTAGGCTGCATCCCCATGACGATGCCGTCAGAGCTGCTCTACGCAGCGAAGCACGCCAAGGGATTCATGCCGCACAACGAGGGGCTGGCCCTGTACGAGGCCGCCTGCCAGTACGGGAAGCTGGGCCCCGTCTGCGAGATCGGCACATACTGCGGGAAGTCGGCCGTCTATCTCGGCGCGGCGGCCAGGCAGGCCGGGTCGGTGGTCGTCACCGTCGACCACCACCGGGGCTCCGAGGAGATCCAGCCAGGGTGGGCCCACCACGACCCGACGCTGGTGGACCCCCGGTTCGGCAAGATGGACTCGCTGCCGACGTTCAGGGCCACGATCGCGGCCGCGGGGCTCGAGGACGAGGTGATCGCGATCGTCGGCCGGTCGGAGCAGGTCGCCGCTCTCTGGAGGACGCCCCTGGGGATGTTGTTCATCGACGGCGGGCACTCCGAGGAGCCGGTGACCCGCGACTACGAGGGCTGGGCGCCGCACGTCATGGAGGGCGGGGCGCTGGTCTTCCACGACATCTACCCCGATCCCGCCGATGGCGGGCAGGCGCCGTACCGGGTCTACCAGCGGGCGGTGCGGTCCGGCGCCTTCAGCGAGGTGTCGGTGGAGGGCTCGCTCCGCGTGCTGGAGCGCGTCGGCCCCGGAATCTAGTCAGCAGCGGTGGCGCTGGCTCCAGGACCGGCGGGTCTGGGACTGCCAGCGCAGGAAGTCCTCGTGCGTGTGCGCCTCGTGCCCGAGCGCGAGGAGCGCCTGGTCCGTCCACGAGGCGGCCGCCTCGGGTTCGGCCCCGGCCAGGATCGGCACGGCCTGCGCCGTGTGGGCCGGCAGCGTCCCCGACCGCAGCCGGGCGGCGACGGCGAACGCGCACCCCTGGGCCAGCTGGGCGCGGAACCCGTCGGCCCCGGCGTGCTCGGTCAGCCACCACAGCTCGTCGGAGTCGGCCCCGCCCGTGTACGTCGCCGCGAACCCGATCCCGCTCCACAGGTCGCCCCGACGTCCCGCCGGATATCCACCGATCCTGGCGGCGATGTCGTCGGGCGAGGCGCTGTCGTGGTACCAGAGCAGCCGCCCCAGCCCCTGGTCGAACACCGCGCAGTGCGCCCTGGTCAGCAGGTCGGGCATCGTGCGCTCGCCCACCATGCGGTCGGCCCTGGCCAGGCTCCACTGGAACCCGAACCCATCCACGGCCAGCCAGCGCAGCAGCGGATGCGCGCGCCGCGCCCCCCACAGGGGTCGCAGCCGCAGCAGGGCGTAGCCGCGCCCGGCGCCGACGTAGGCGGCGTGGCGATGATGCTGGGCGGGGCCGGTGAGTAGCTCGTGAAGGCGCCGGCCCCGCGTCAGCGTGAGCAGGTCGAGTACGGTGCAGGCGGCGGCCGCCCCTTCGTAGCCGAAGGGCCGCTGCTCAGCCGATATTTCCTCGACCTTCTCAATCTCCCGGGACATCACCGCGTTGAAGCCGAAAACGTATGCGCTTTCGGCATCGGTGAAGACCGCTCGGGAAGCTCCTCCCCTGAGCCGGAATCGTCGCCGGCCCAGATCGGACTCCAGAGGATCCTTGACCAGGAACCTCCGCAGCCCCCTCGCCCGGGACAGTGTCGGCTCGGTCCTGACCTGATCCAAGAACGAAGTTGTGCCCGTGTCGCCCACGCTTCCCCCGAAGACGCCTCGTACGAGTCACTCAGAAGCTAGTAAGCCCATTGCGTCGATCATCGGCGGCGCACCGGATTTCGGGGGCAAAGAACCCGCAAAAGCGCTTGTGCGGGGGTGGGGTCAGAGGTCGTCGCGGCGTACCAGGCCCGTGCCGGCGGCGCAGCCGCAGGTCTCCGGGTCGGACACCGACGTCCCCACGATGTCCCTGAACAGGCCGGACCCCGGCGTCAGCGCCAGCAGCGCGTCGGCGGCGAGCACGACGGCGGCGGCCGTGTACCCGGATCGTTCGTGGGGGAAGTGCTTGAGGTTCGCGAACTGCCAGCCCGTCCAGTACGAGCCGTCCTCGTGCCGCAGGTGCTGCATGTCCGTGAACAGCGTGACCGCCCGCCCCCGGTCTCCCAGCGCGTCGAGCGCGAGCACCAGCTCGCACGTCTCCGCCCCCGTCACCCACGGCTGGTCGGACACGCACCTGATCCCGAGCCCGGGCACCACGAACGTGGCCCACTCGCGCTCCAGCAGCTCGAACGCCTGCTGCCCGCGCACCGCGCCGCCGAGCACCGGGTAGTACCAGTCCATGGAGAAGCGGCTCTTGTCCGCGAACGCCTCGGGATGCGCCGCCAGCACGTGCGCCAGCCGGTCGGCGGCCAGCTCCCAGTGCGGCTGCGGGTCGCCCAGGTGGTCCGCGAGCAGCACGCCGCAGCGCAGCCCCTGGTGGATGGAGGAGCACCCGGTGAGCAGCGCGAGCGTCGAGGCGACGCCGTGCGCGTCGCGCTCCCAGACGATCTCGCCCCGCTCGGTCTGCAGCCCCGCCACGTAGTCGAGCGCGGCCTTGACCATGGGCCAGTGTTCCTGGGTGAACGCCTGGTCGCCGGTCACGAGGTGGTGATGCCAGAGCCCGGCGGCCACGTAGGCGGCGTGGTTGCTCTCGCCGCCCTGCTCCGTGGGCACGCCGTCGGCCAGCTTCATCGGCCAGGAGCCGTCGGGGCGCTGGTGCCGGGCCAGCCACGCGTAGCCGCGCCGTACCGGCTCGCCGAGTCCCGCGACGGACATGGCCATCAGGCATTCGACGTGGTTCCAGGCGTCGACGTGGCCTTCCGGCCACGGCACGCCGCCGTCGTCCTGCTGGATCGCCGCGATGCTCTCGCCCGTCCGCACGACCTCCGCGTGGGAGATCATGGCTTCCTGACGTAGAGGACCACGCTCTTGCCGATGATCGGGTTGAGCACGGCTTCGGCGATCCTGGTGGCGGCCGGGCGCTTCATGATGTCCCAGACCAGCAGCTCGTGGTACGCCTTGGCGAGCGGGTGGTCGTCGTTGCCGACGCCGACGGCGCACTTGATCCACCAGTACGGCGCGTGCAGGCCGTGGGCGTGGTGGTGGGGGCCGATTTCGAACCCGATGGACTTCAGCTTGGCCGACAGCTCAGCCAACGTATAAATCCGGACATGTCCCCCGGGGGCCGTGTGGTAGGCCTCGTCCAGCGCCCAGCAGATCCGTTCGGGCAGGAAGCTCGGTACGGTGACGGCCGCCGTACCGCCCGGCTTGAGCACGCGGAAGAGCTCGCGCATGGCCGCCATGTCGTCCGGGATGTGCTCCAGCACCTCGGCCGCGATGACCCGGTCGAAGCTGCCGTCCTCGAACGGCATGTCCAGCGCCGTACCCTGGATGATCTGCCCGCTCGCCCCGGGCGGCACCTCGCCCGCCTTGTCCATCGCCGCGAACATGGCTGCCACGCCGTCCAGCTCCGCCTGGTCCATGTCGAACGCGATCACGTCCGCTCCCCGGCGCAGCGCCTCGAAGGCGTGCCTGCCGCCGCCGCAGCCCAGGTCGAGCAGGCGCACGCCGGGGCCGACGGGAAGCCGGGCGAAGTCGACGGTCAGCACTGGTCAGCCTCTCCTCTTGTGGTTCTCCATGGCCTCGAGGTATGCCTCGACGGTCTTCTTGGCCACGACGTGCCAGGTGTAGCGCTCCATGACACGGTCGTATCCGGCCTTGCCCACGCGTTCGCGCTCCTCGGGGGAGTCGTGCAGGCGGCGCAGCACCGCGGCGAGCTCCTCGGGGTCGCCCGGGGCCACCTGGATGGCGGCGTCGCCCACGACCTCGGGCAGCGCCCCCGTACGGCTGGCCACCAGGGGTGTGCCGCAGGCCATGTGCTCGACGGCGGGCAGCGAGAAGCCCTCATAGAGGGAGGGGACGACCGAGATCTCCGAGGTGGCGATCAGCTCACCCAGCTCGTCGTCGGAGATGCCGTGGACGAAACGCACCCGGTCCTGCAGCGACAGCTCCTGGACGAGCTGCTCGGTCGGGCCGCCGGGGGTGGGTCGGCTGACGACGGTGAGGTGCACGTCGCGCTCGGTGGCCAGCTTCGCGACCGCCCGCAGCAGCGTCGCGACGCCCTTCATGGGCGAGTCCGCGCTGGCCACGGCCACGATCGAGCCCTTGCGCCGGGGCTTGTCCGGGCGCGGGTGGAAGTAGCGGGTGTCGACGCCGAGGGGGATCAGGCGCATGTTCGCCTGGGGGACGTTGAAGTCGCGGTGGATGTCGGCCAGCGACGACTCGCTGACGGTCAGGATCGGGCTCAGCCGGGGCGCGACACGCGACTGCATCTTCACGAACCCGTACCAGCGGCGCAGGCTCAGCTTCTTCCCGCCGGTGGCGGCCTCGAGCTCGATGCGGCGGTCGACGCTGATCGGGTGGTGGATGGTGCCGACCACGGGGAACATCCGCTGGATGCCCAGCAGGCCGTATCCGAGGGTCTGGTTGTCCTGCACGACGTCGAAGTCGCCGATGCGCTTCTTCAGCTCGCGGTAGGCCCGCAGTGTGAACGTCAGCGGCTCGGGGAACCCCGCCGTCCACATCGTCCCGACCTCGAGCCAGTCGATCCAGTCGCGGTATTCGTGCAGCTTGGGCGTTCTGAACGGGTCCTCGTCGCGGTAGAGGTCGAGGCTGGGCACCTCGCGCAGGATGACGCCCTCGTCCAGCTCGGGATAGGGCTGCCCGGAGAACACCTCGACGTGGTGCCCTAAGGCGACCAGCTCGCGGCTGAGGTGGCGAAGATAGACGCCTTGGCCACCACAGGTGGGCTTGCTGCGGTAGGACAACAACGCGACTCGCAGCGTTCGATCCCGCCGGGCTGGCTCTGCCACGACACCCCTTTCTCCGCCGGTAGGGCCCTTGAGATGGGCGTGTACCGTGAAGATGACCTTAGTCCGAGAAGGCTACCATTCGGTAGGTCGGGTGGAATTGTTCACAATTACGGTTAAACGTCGTGCGAACTGCGACGTTGCCGTAACCGAGCGTGGTTCGGTGGAACGGGTTCTAGGTGGGCTGGTGCCCTATCTGGGCGCTTAGCTGTACATTCCGTCCCAGACAGATTGCTATACGCGATAGCAGGAGGACCCTTGGCCAGGCGAGCTCTGATCACCGGCATCACCGGCCAGGACGGTTCTTACTTGGCGGAGCACCTGCTCGAGCAGGGATACGAGGTGTGGGGCCTGGCCCGGGGGCAGGCGAACCCGCGCGTGTCCAGGATGCGCAAGCTGCTCTCCGACGTGCGGGTGGTGCGGGGGGATCTGCTGGACCAGGGGTCCCTGATCTCGGCGGTGGAACGCGTTCAGCCTGACGAGGTCTACAACCTCGGGGCGATCTCGTTCGTGCCGATGTCGTGGGAGCAGGCGGAGCTCACGGCCGAGGTGACCGGGATGGGCGTGCTGCGCATGCTGGAGGCGATCCGGGTGTGCTCGGGGGCGTCGCGGGGCTCGGGCGCCTCCCGACAGATCCGCTTTTATCAGGCTTCATCCTCTGAGATGTTCGGGCAGGTCAGCGAGACGCCGCAGAACGAGCGGACCGCCTTCCACCCGCGCTCGCCGTACGGGGTGGCCAAGGCGTACGGGCACTTCCTCACGCAGAACTACCGCGAGTCGTACGGGATGTTCGCCGTGTCCGGGATCCTGTTCAACCACGAGTCGCCGCGCCGGGGGGCCGAGTTCGTCACCAGGAAGGTGTCCCTGGGGGTGGCCCGGATCAAGCTGGGGCTGGCCACCGAGCTGCGACTGGGGAACCTGGAGGCGCGGCGGGACTGGGGGTTCGCCGGCGACTACGTGAAGGCGATGCACCTGATGCTGCAGGCCGCCAATCCCGAGGACTACGTGATCGGGACGGGGCGGATGAAGTCGGTCAGGGAGCTGGTGGAGGCGGCCTTCACGGCCGCGGGGCTGGACTGGGAGCGGTACGTGGTGACCGACCAGACGCTGCACCGGCCCGCCGAGGTGGACCTGCTGTGCGCGGACCCGAAGAAGGCGCGGACGCAGCTGGGGTGGGAGCCGAGCGTGTCGTTCGACGAGCTGGTGGCGATGATGGTCGAGTCGGATCTGCGGTTGCTCTCCGACGGAGGCGATCCCGACCAGGACAGCTCCTGGCCGTGACGGTCATCGTTCACCTGTGACGGCCTGTCGATAGGTGCCCGGGGTCAGGCCGAAGTAGCGGGTGAACCAGCGGGTCAGGTGGCTCTGGTCGGCGAAGCCCGTCGCGGTGGCCGCCTCACTGATGGCCGTGCCGCCGGCGATCAGCGTACGTGCCGCTCTGAGCCGTAGCTGCCGCTGGTAGTCGCTGGGGGACAGCCCGTACTCCGCGTGGAAGGCCCGGTAGACCGCGTAGCGGCTGGCGCCCGTGGCCCGCGCCAGGTCGTCGCTCGTGAGATCGTCCCTGAGGCGGTCATGGAGGAGCTGCCTGGCCTGCCGCGCGACCCTCGCCGACCTTCCTGGCCTGCCGTCCGGGTGGATCGGGGTCGTGGCGGCCCGCCGTACGATCGCCGCGACCGTGGCCGTGAGCAGCTCGTCGCGCCGCAGAGCCGTCGCGTCGGAGCCGAGGAGTTCCGCGTGCAGGGAGCGCAGCGCCCCCGCCAGGACGGGATCATCGACCACGGGCGCGGCGAACAGGGGCAGGCCCAGGCGGCGGCCCGTCGCGTCGGTCAGGGCGTTCGACACGAGCTCG
The DNA here is from genome assembly GCF_053587055.1 of Nonomuraea sp. NPDC003707. Taxonomy (NCBI): domain Bacteria; kingdom Bacillati; phylum Actinomycetota; class Actinomycetes; order Streptosporangiales; family Streptosporangiaceae; genus Nonomuraea; species Nonomuraea sp. NPDC003707. The sequence goes on from NZ_JBSFNK010000017.1 coordinate 90,592, forward strand.
GGACCGATGTGGACGATCCGGTACGTGAAGCCGTACGCGTTCGTGGCGTGGCCGTCGTGGGGGTCCTCCGGGTTGAACGCCATGACCATGCCCGCCGAGCTCGTGTGGGCCGAGCCGCGGCAGGTGAACGACTGCGCGCCGGTCTCGGTGACCCCGAACGAGTAGGTCTCGTGGCTGTGCCGGTGGTACACGTGCCGCTCGAAGTGGGCATGCATGGCCTCCACCGGCCGGTCGGGTGACCGCCAGTATCGGGACCAGTCATGCGCCATCCATCCATTGTCCTCACCGCCATTGACAAACCAAATTTTTACGTAAAGGATTGTTTTTGCAATGAGAGACGTCCTGTACCTGGAAGAGATCGAGCAGGCCGAGGCACTGCTCAAGCCGCAGCGCGTGGAGGTGCTGCGGCAGCTGGCCGAGCCGCGTACGTGCTCGGAGGTCGCCGAACGGCTCGGCCAGACACCGCAGCGGGTCTACTACCACGTCAAACGGCTGGTCGAGGCGGGCCTGGTGGACCTCGTGTCCGAGCGCAAGGTGCGCGGGATCCACGAGGGCATCTATCAGGCCGGTGCTCGCTCGTACTGGCTGTCGCCCCGGCTGGTGGGCCGGATCGGGCTGCGCAAGGCGCGTGACGAGCTGAGCCTCGGTTACCTGCTGGATCTCATGGAGGAGGTCCAGTCGGACATCGCGGCGCTCGACAGGAGCGCGCCCGAGCTGCCGTCGATCGGGTTGTCGGGGGAGATCCGCGTGCGTCCCGAAGAGCGTCAGGAGTTCCTGAACGATCTGCAGACGATGCTGCAGGGGCTGTTCACGCGGTACGGCGGGGCGGAGGGGGACGCGTTCAAGCTCGCCGTCGCCTGCTACCCGAACGCCGCCGACCCTCCCGCAGACATCCCCGAGCCCGGCACCTCTCCCGCCACCACCGACCCTCCTGCACCTTCGACCCCTCCGGCGCCCACGGACGAGACCGGCCCGCATCGGCGGCCGGACGGGGGCGACCGACCACAACCGGCCTGAAGCCGACGCCCGACCGGCGACCGCCCACGCGGATCGGCCACTCACACTCACACTCGCCCTCTCCAAAGGAGAAGATGACGATGACCGAGCCCATGACGCTTCGTGCCCGCATCCAGGCGCCTGTCAAGGACGTACGCCAGGCGCTCACCGACGCGGCTGCGCTGCGGATCTGGCTGGCCGAGCACGCCGAGGTGGAACTGCCCGACCGGTTCGGGTTCTGGGGGCGTACCACGCCTGAGGGGGACGCGCCGCACCAGCGGCTGCTGCACGCGGACGAGCGCACGGTGCGCTTCGCGTGGGTGCTGGACGGCGAGGAGACGACCACCGAGTTGAAGCTGGAGGAGGACGGGGACGCGACGATCCTGACGTTGTCGCAGACGCACTTCGACTTCCAGGACGTCATCACGGGCAAGAGCATCCGGGGCGTGCTGCAGACGTTCTGGTGCCTGGCCGTCGCCAACCTGGCCGAGCACCTTGAGGGGCGCGAGCTCACACCCAAGATCGACTTCACCTCCGCGGACCTGCGCGCCGAGGTCACCATCGACGCCTCACCGGCGAAGGTGTTCGAGTCGCTGATCGACTCGGAGGCGGTGACGCGGTGGTTCGGGTTCCCGATCGAGATCGAGCCGTACGTGGGCGGGCGCTTCGCGATGGGCGGCCTGGACAAGGACCCCAGCCCGGCCAAGGTGCTGGAGCTTGAGCCCGGCAGCAAGTTCTCCCTGGACTGGGGCGCCTCGGGAGTCGGCACGTGGGAGTTGGAGGGCTCCGGCGGGCAGACGCGCCTGACGCTGGTGCAGAGCGGGTTCGACACGGAGCGCCCGCCGTACGCGGCGTGGGGCGGGATCCTGTCCGGTGTCGCGGAGCTGCGACGCTACCACGAGGTGCCGGACTGGCAGCCGGTCTTCACGAGCTGACGCTTCCGCACCAGCGTTCAAGACACGGCGGGGGCGGGACGTGGAGACTCGTGACCATGCGTTTCGACACCAAGATCGGCATAGTGGTCCGCGCGGATCTGGCCGCATGGCAGAAGCTCAACGTCACCGCCTTCCTGTCCAGCGCAGTGGCGGGCGGGGTGCCGGGGCTCATGGGGGAGCCGTACGAGGACGGGTCCGGCAATTCGTACCTGCCGATGCTCCGCCAGCCCGTGCTCGTCTACACGGCCGACTTGGAGGGCCTCCGGGGCGTCCGGGAGAAGGCGGTGGGCCGGGAGATGGACGTGGCCGTCTACATCGAGGAGATGTTCAAGACGGGACACGACGCGGACAACCGAGCGGCCGTGCGAGCGGTGGAGGCCGAGGAAATGGCGCTGGTGGGGGTGGCGATCCATGGGCCGAAGAACGGCGTGGACAAGGTCCTGAAGGGCCTCACCCTGCACCCTTAACCCGCAACCTCCACCGCGCCTTTAGATTTGGCGTTTGTGGCGGCGGAGCCGCCGGCAGCCGGTCAGCCGGCGGACGGGTTCGTTCGACGGCCCGATGCCATCACCTGCCCTCTCTTCGACCCCGGCCGGGGCCGGAAATGATGTCGCCGAGCATTCGGCTGAAGCGTAAGGTGCGGGCGTGGATCCTGCTGATTTCTACACAGGAATCGTCGCCGAGTTATATGGGCCGCTGAAGTCCGTCGCCCAAGATCCAGAGCCCTACGCGGCGTTTGTCCGAGAGGCTGGTTCCCCGGCTCTGGAGCTGGGGTGTGGGGACGGCGATCCATTGCTCGACCTGCGTCGGCGCGGCCTGGACGTCGAGGGTGTTGACTCCTCGGCGGACATGCTGCAGCGGTGCCGTCGCCGGGCGGGGAAGCAAGGCGTCGATGTCGTCGTCTACCAACAGCGCATGGAGGCGCTCGATCTGCCACGCCGCTACCGCGCGATCTTTCTTGCCGGGCCGACTTTCAACCTGCTCCCCGACGACTCCATCGCTCTGGCTGCCCTCCACCGCATCCGCAACCATCTCGCCGTGGGCGGCACCGCCCTGGTGCCGCTGTTCGTCCCGTCGCCCACACCTGCCGAACGGATCGGCCGAGTGCGCACCGCTACGGCGGACGACGGTGCTGAGTTGCGTGTCTCGGTGGTGTCCGAGGAGCGTAGCGATTCCGCGCGGACGCAGACGACGGTGTTGCGTTACGAGCGGTACCGCGACGGCGAGAGCACCGTCGTGGACCGCCCCTGGGTACTGCACTGGTATACCCGCTCGGGATTCGAGAGCCTTGCCGCAGCCGCCGGCCTGGTCGCGGTGTCGGTCCTGGAGACGCCAGGCGCCTCCGACCTGCAATTCCAGCTGCAAGCCGCCGATTTCAGAGGGTGACGCCGACGCGACGGGCGAGTTCTCGCAAGCCGGATAGCTTGCTGTGAGGATCCCGGCGAAGTAGCTCAGTGATGACCTGACGGGTACCGGAGCGCCTTACTTCGGAGGGCGCCATCTTCTCGGCGATGTTCAAGGCTCGTATTGCGCGGTCGGTCTTGCCGGCGCGGGAACTGCTGATGCGGCTGACCGACGTGCGAGCGGTGGAGCCGGGGGATTCTGCCTGGAGTGGGCCGGGCTGATGCCCGAGGTCGCCTGCCTGGTGCGGTGGCGTACGGTCGGAGCGCAACGATCAGAGGCAGCGGCTGACCTGCGAAAACGTCAACGATGGGCTACTCACGGGCCAACCCGGCCACCACGGGGCAGCGTAGGTCCTAGAACCGCAGGTCAATTCCCTGAACTGTGGAAAACTCAACGTCCTCCACAGAACTCCATTCGGCTGCTCGCCACCAGCCCCGCCATAGCACCCTGTGTGCCATGCACCACCCACACCACCCCATCCACCTCACCGTCACCGACTCCAGCCTCAGAGGCCCCAGAGTCACCGATTGCACCGTCACCGACCCCGCTTACCCCAGCGCCGTAACCACGCCTCACGGCCCTCCACCCCATGCGGCACCGCCCCTCGGAGCTGTAGACCCCGAAAGAGGGACATCGACACCCAGCACCGCACCCCTGAAGGAGCCACCTCCCATTCAGGGAAAGACCGATCGCGGGCTTCCAAAGGCAGAGCTGCCACCCACCCCGCCATCACTCGCCGAGCGGACCGCCCGAATCACCCGAGCGATCCCGCAGGCCGTTGTCTGCCGTCAGACAGCCGCCCATATCTGGGGTCTGAACGCCCTGCACACCCCAGAAGCCGACTGGCCCATAGAGCTGACCGCCCCCGGCCACCTCGCTCTCCCAGGCTGCGTCACCTACCCGGCACCGCTCCCTCCGGAAGACATCACCACGCACAAGGGCATCCGCCTCACCACCATGGAACGCACAGCCCTCGACTGCGCCCGCTGGTTGCCCCGCATGGAGGCGGTGGCGATCCTCGACCAGTTCGCACGGCGGGGCGTCGATCTCGAAGCTCTGTGGCACCGCCCGCTCAACTCCTGGCGCCTACGCGACACCCTCGGCTTCGCCGACCGGGGAGCCGCCTCACCCAGGGAGAGCTGGCTCCGGGTCATCCTCGTGGAAGGCGGCCTCCCCAGACCCACCACCCAGATCCGGGTCGGGCTGGACGACGACCGGTTCGCGTACCTAGACCTGGGCTGGGAGGACTTCAAGGTCGCAGTCGAGTACGACGGCCAGGAGCATCACACCTCACCCGCCGACCAGCAACACGACGCGGACCGCCGCGAGGAGTTGCGCCGCCGCGGCTGGCGCGTGATCGCCGTCCGCCGAGACGTCATCCCCGGCCAGATCGCCGACCTCCTCCATCACGTGGCCAACGCCTTGATCGAATGCGGCTGGCAGCCCGGCCCGGAGCGCACCAACCACATCCTCCGCCGCATCCGAGCCGCCCGCCGCCGCTCCCGCTTCCGATTAATCAGCCACCCACCTCTCCAACCCACCACGCCGAGTGCCGGTCAGACGTCCGTGCCCGGACGCCGGCCGGGCCCGCACGCCGTCCGCGCGCCCACACCCGGACTGATGACTGGCGCCGTGCCCAAATGCCAGCCAGGCGCCACGCCGGAGCATCAGCCGGGCGCCGCGCCGCGGTGTCGGCTGGGCGTCACACCGGAGCCTTGGTCGGGCGTTCGTGGCGGAACGTCGGGCCGGGCCGGGCCGGGCTGGGTTGTGCTGACCACCAACAGGCCGCTGCGGCGAGCGGGGTGACATGGGGTGGAGCTGATTCCCTGCGGTGGCCGCTGCCAGGGGTCAGCCGACCGTGACAGGAAGCTCCTTGATGCCGTTGATGAAGTTCGAGCGAAGCCGGCGCGCAGAGCCCGTTTGGCGGAGTTTGGGGCGTCGGCGTGCCAGTTGCTCGAAGAGGACCCGGAGTTCGAGTTTGGCCAGGTGGTTGCCCAGGCAGAAGTGAGCTCCGCCGCCGCCGAAGCCGATGTGCGGGTTCGGGTCGCGGGTGATGTCGAAGACTTCGGGGTCGGAGAAGACCGCGGGGTCGCGGTTGGCGGCGGCGTAGAAGACCACGACCTTGTCGTCGGCCTTGATCTCCTGCCCGCCCAGCACTTGGTCGGTGGTGGAGGTGCGGCGGAAGAGGTTGACCGGGGAGACCCAGCGGACGATTTCGTCGGCTGCGGTCTTGGCGAGGGTGGGGTCGGCGACCAGGCGGGCCCACTGGTCCGGGTGCTCGAAGAGGGTGAGCATGCCGCCGGAGGCCGCGTTGCGGGTCGTCTCGTTGCCGGCGACCGCCAGGAGGAGGATGAACAGGTTGAACTCGTCCTGGTCAAGCGTCTCGCCGTGCTCGTTGGGCTGAAGGAGCTTGGTGACGATGTCGTTCTTCGGGGTGTCCCTGCGGCGTGTCGCGAGTTCGTTGGCGTAGGCGTAGACCTCCATGGCGGCGGCCGAGCCCACCTCGGGAGTTTCCGAGTAGTCCGGGTCCTGGCTGCCGATCATGCGGTTGGACCAGGTGAAGAGCTTGTCGCGGTCGGCCACGGGCGCGCCGAGCAATTCGCAGATCACGTACAGGGGGAGCGGCGCGGCGACTTCGGTGACGAAGTCGATCTCGCCGGTGCACTTGTCCAGGAGGTCGTCGCAGATGTCGCGGATGTGCTCTTCGAGCGCGCCGATCGTGCGCGGAGTGAAGCCGCGGTTGACCAGGGAACGCCGTCTCGTGTGCTCGGGCGGGTCCTGGTTGAGCATCATGTGGCGCTGGAGATCGATCTGTTCCTGGGTCAGCTCTTCGAACAGGGCGAGCTTCTTGTGCGAGGAGAACCGGTCGGAGTGCCGCGATACATGGACGACGTCCTCGTATCGGGTGACGGCCCAGAATCCGGGCTCGCCCTCGTGCCAGTGGACGGGGGAGTTCGCGCGGAGCCAGGCGAGCTGCTCGTGTGGTGGTCCGGTGGTCGCGTAAATGTCCCTGTCGACGAGGTCGATGTGCACCAGATTCACCCTCTTGATCAAGCGCTTGGTTTACTACTACTTGAAACGTGTTCTATTACGTCCCTGTACGACCGTCAAGGGGCAATGTAGTGGCGAAATGGCTCCACAAGGGGTCCGCCGAGGTCGGGCATTCGTCGGGCGATGCGGCTTGTGCCAGGTCCCCGCGGTTGCCGATGACAGCGGCCTCGCTTGATGTCGGGAAGCACGCGTGCCGCCGGCCGTCCGCGTGCGTGCCGCCGGCTGTCTGCGTGCGAGCTGTTGGTCGTCTGTGCGTGCGCCATGGCTGTCTGTGCGCGTGTCGTCGGCCGTCTGCGCGAGAGTCGTCGACCGTCTGTGTGGGTGCTGCTGGTCGTCTGTGCGCGTGCTATCGGCTGTCTGTGTGCGTGCCCTCGGTGTCTACGTGCGAGTCGTTGGTCGTCTGAGCGCGAGCCTCGGCTGGGTTTCATGCGCGATCCAGCCGTCGTGTGCGCTCAGGTTGAGTCGGCTCGCATGCCCGATACGGCTGGCCTGGCGTGTGCGACACGGCGGGGCCCGCGTGCTTGATAAGCCGGCCCGTGCCCCCTATCGCGAGGGCTTGAGTCCCACGCCGGCACCTGCTGCGGGGACCTGGGCCCAGCGCTGGCGCCTATCGCGGGGGCTGGAGTCCCACGCCGCCACCCCGGCCGGCGTGGGGTGGATTGTCCTGGGGGGATGTTTGCCGGTGGTGGTTGGCGTGGCAGGTGGGAGGTGTGGTCTTGGGGGTGGGGTTTACCTCCGATGTATTGGGAGGCGTTAATTCGTGTATGTGAATGCAGCCATCGGAGCGGTAAAGTCGCTTCACAGGCATCGACCACCCCCAGGGGGTGTCTTTCGAGGTCACGGATCGGATGTATCCGTCTTGTCACCCTTGACACACTCTGCCCGATCGCACGAGCATCATGAATCGAGACATCCGATGTATATGAGAAGGATGCGGTGTGAAGCTGCTGCGAGTAGGACCTGTCGGCCAGGAACGTCCGGTGGTCATGGATGACGCCGGTCACCTGCGCGACATCGGAGAGCCCGAGATTGATGGGGCTTTCCTCGCTTCCGGGGGAGTGGCGCGCGTCCGGGACGCGCTCGAGCGTGGTGCCCTGCCCGTCGTCGACGCCGAAGGGCTGCGGATCGGCGCCCCGATCGCTCGTCCGGGCAAGATCGTTTGCATCGGCCTGAACTACAGCGACCACGCCGCCGAGTCCGGGCAGGATGTGCCGGCCGAGCCGGTCGTGTTCATGAAGGCCGCGAACACCATGGTCGGCCCGTACGACGAGGTGCTCGTGCCCAGGGGCAGTGTGAAGACCGACTGGGAGGTGGAGTTGGCTGTCGTGATCGGCCAGGAGGCCCGCTACCTGGGCAGCCGGGAGGAGGCGCTCGGTGTGATCGCCGGGTACGCGATCTCCAACGACGTCTCCGAACGCGAGTTCCAGCTCGAACGCGGTGGGCAGTGGGACAAGGGCAAGTCGTGCGAGACGTTCAACCCGCTCGGCCCGTGGCTGGTTACGGCGGACGAGGTGAGCGACCCGCAGAGCCTGCCGCTGCGCCTCTGGGTGAACGGTGAGCTGCGCCAGGACGGCGACACCAAGAACATGATCTTTGACGTGGCCGAGATCGTGCGCTACCTGAGCCAGTTCATGGTCCTGGAGCCGGGTGACGTGATCAATACGGGTACGCCGGCCGGCGTGGCGATGGGCATGCCGGGGCAGCCGTACCTGCGTGAAGGTGACGTGATGGAGCTGGAGATCGAAGGGCTCGGGCGGCAGCGCCAGATGGTGGGGCAGGCATGACGACTCCTGGCGCGTACCGGATCGTCGGGATGGAGACGCACGACGTGCGGTTCCCGACCTCGCGCGAGCTCGACGGCTCGGATGCGATGAATCCGGATCCCGACTACTCCGCGGCCTATGTCGTGCTCACGACCGATGACGGGTTCGAGGGGCACGGGTTCGCCTTCACGATCGGGCGTGGCAACGACATCCAGACCACGGCCATCAGCGCGCTCGAGCCGTACGTGATCGGCAAGGACGTCGAGGACCTCGGCGTGCTCTACAAGGACATGGTCAACGACTCGCAGTTGCGCTGGCTGGGGCCGGAGAAGGGCGTCATGCACATGGCGATCTCCGCCGTGGTCAACGCCCTGTGGGACCTCAAGGCCAAGCGGGCGGGCAAGCCGTTGTGGCGGCTGCTGTCCGAGATGTCCCCCGAGGAGATCGTCGACCTCATCGACTTCCGCTACCTGAGCGACGCGCTGACGCCGCAAGAGGCCCTCCAGATCCTGAAGAGCCAGGAGGCGGGCAAGGAGGAGCGGATCAGCCGGCTCATCGAGGTCGGCTATCCCGCCTACACCACCTCCCCCGGATGGCTCGGGTACGACGACGACAAGCTGCGCAGGCTCTGCAAGGAGGCCCTGGAGCAGGGCTTCAAGCAGATCAAGCTCAAGGTCGGCGCCGACCTCGAGGACGACCGGCGCAGGTTCAGGGTCGCCCGCGAGGTCTGCGGCCCCGACTTCCCGATCGCCATCGACGCCAACCAGCGCTGGGACGTCGGATCGGGCATCGAGTGGATCAACGCGCTGGGCGAGTTCCACCCCCATTGGGTCGAGGAGCCGACCAGCCCCGACGACGTGCTCGGCCACGCCGCCATCGCCAGGGGCATCGACCCCATCCCCGTGGCCACCGGCGAGCACGTCCAGAACCGCATCGTGTTCAAGCAGCTCCTGCAGGCCAATGCCATCTCCTACCTGCAGATCGACTCGGCCAGAGTCGGCGGCGTCAACGAGAACCTGGCGATCCTGCTGCTCGCGGCCAAGTTCGGCGTGCCGGTGTGTCCCCACGCGGGCGGCGTCGGGCTGTGCGAGCTGGTGCAGCACCTGTCGATGTTCGACTACGTCGCGATCACCGGCTCCATGGACAACCGCGTGATCGAGTACGTCGACCACCTCCACGAGCACTTCGTGGACCCCGTGGTCATCCGCAACGGTCGTTACGCCGCACCGTCCGCGCCCGGCTTCAGCGCGGAGATGCACGCAGTGTCGATCGCCGCCCACACATTCCCCGGCGGCGAAGTATGGAGGGACGCGTGAGCCTGAAAGCGATCGTGACCGGCGGCGGGTCCGGCATCGGGCTGGCCGTGGCCACCCTGCTCGCCGAGCGCGACATGACCGTCGCCTGCCTCGACATCAATCCGCCGGGCGAGCCGTTCATCGGGATCAAGGTCGATGTCACAGATGACGCACAGGTACGGGCGGCGGTGGCGGAGGCCGCCGAGCGGCTGGGCGGCATCGACGTGCTCGTCAACAACGCCGGCATCGGCGCTCAGGGCACCATCGAGGACAACCCGGACAGCGAGTGGCAGAGGGTGTTCGACGTCAACGTGCTCGGCATGGTCCGGGTCGCGCGGGCGGCGCTGCCGTACCTCAGGCAGTCAGAGCACGCCTCCATCGTCAACACGTGCTCGATCGCGGCCACCGCGGGCCTGCCACAGCGCGCGCTCTACAGCGCGACCAAGGGCGCGGTGCTCTCGCTGACCCTCGCGATGGCCGCGGACCACATCCGTGAGGGCATTCGCGTCAACTGCGTCAACCCCGGCACCGCGGACACCCCGTGGGTCGCGAGGCTGCTCGACAAGGCCGACGACCCCGAGGGGGAGCGGGCCGCACTGAACGCCAGGCAGCCGATGGGCCGTCTGGTCAGCGCGGAGGAGGTCGCCGCGGCGATCGCCTATCTCGCCAGTCCTGAAGCCGGCGCCACCACCGGGACCGCGCTCGCGGTCGACGGGGGCATGCAAGGGCTCCGGCTGAGGGCGTCCAACTAAGGAAGGTACCCCCCATGAAGTTCGGATCGGCGGTCGCGGCGGCGGCCCTCTTGGCGGTCGTCACCGCGTGTGGCTCGGGCACGACAACAACCGGAGGAGGGAGCGGCGGCGGGAAGGTCGGCATCGACCACCCGCGGGCCGACTCCAACTTCTGGAACTCCTACATCAAGTACGTCCCGCAGATGGCCGGCGAGTACAAGGTGGACCTCATGCCACCCACGAACTCGCAGAACGACGTCTCCAAGCTGGTCAACAACGTGCAGGCGCTGGTGGGTCAGGGTGCCAAGGCGATCATCATGGCCCCGCAGGACACCGGTGCCATCGCCAACACGCTGCAGCAGTTGGAGAACAAGAAGATCCCCGTCGTGACCGTCGACACCCGTCCGGACAAGGGAAAGGTCTACATGGTCGTACGCGCCGACAACCGCGCGTACGGGACCAAGGCCTGCGAGTTCCTCGGGGAGAAGCTGGGGGGCAAGGGCAAGGTCGTGCAGCTCCAGGGCGCGCTCAGCTCCATCAACGGCCGTGACAGGTCGGAGGCGTTCCTGGAGTGCATGAAGTCCAAGTTCCCCGGCATCACCGTGTTCAGCGAGCCCACGGAGTGGGAGGGCACCAAGGCCGCGTCCATGCTGCAGACCCGCCTGGAGCAGAACCCCGACATCAAGGGCATCTACATGCATGCCGGCGGCGTGCACCTGGCGCCGACGCTGCAGGTGTTGAAGCAGAAGAGCCTGCTCGTCACGCCGAGCGACCCCAAGCACGTCTTCGTGGTGTCGAACGACGGCATCCCGGAGGAGCTCGAGGCGATCCGCAAGGGCGACATCGACGCCACGGTGTCGCAGCCGGCGGACCTGTATGCCAAGTACGCGGTCTTCTACGCCAAGGCCGCGCTGGAGGGCAAGACGTTCAAGCCCGGCCCGACCGATCACGACAGCAACATCATCCAGCTCCCGAACGGCCTGGAGGACCAGCTCCCCGCGCCGCTCGTGACTAAAGACAACGTGGACGACAAGAGCCTTTGGGGTAATCAGATCAAGTGATGAAAAATCACGTTGAAGCCCGAAACGTCGTCAAGCGCTTCGGCCCCACCGTCGCGCTGAACGGCGCGGGGATCGCGATCGCCGAGGGCGAGACCCATGCGCTCGTCGGCAGGAACGGCGCGGGGAAGTCCACCCTCGTGTCGATCCTCACCGGGCTCCAGCCGGCCGATGAGGGCGAGGTGCTGTTCTCGGGAGAGGGGGCGCCCGCCCTCGCCGACCGCGACGCCTGGCGGCAGCGCGTCGCCTGCGTCTATCAGAAGTCCACGATCATCCCCGCGCTGACGGTCGCCGAGAACCTCTTCCTCAACCGCCAGTCGGCCAGGGGCGCCAGGATCAACTGGCGCGCGCTGCGGGCCAGGGCGCGCGAGCTGCTGGACACGTACGAGGTGGACGTCGACGCCCAGGCGCTGGCCGGCGACCTGACCGTCGAGCAGCGCCAGCTCGTCGAGATCGCCAGGGCGCTGTCGTTCGGGACGAGGTTCATCATCCTCGACGAGCCGACCGCCCGGCTCGACGGCCCGGCCATCGAGCGGCTGTTCGCGCGCATGCGCTCGCTGCGCGAGCAGGGCGTCACGATGATGTACATCTCCCACCACCTCGACGAGGTCTACGAGATCTGCCAGAGCGTCACGGTCTTCCGCGACGCGCGGCACATCGTGACCAGGCCGGTCGCCGAGCTTCCCCACGACGAGCTGGTCGCCGCGATGACGGGGGAGGCCACGACGGCGTACGAGTCCCGCTCCCGCACGCCTGGCGACCGGGTCGTGCTGTCGGGCGAGGGACTCTCGCTCGGCGATCGCTACGCAGATATCGATATTTCCGTTAAAGCGGGCGAGGTCGTCGGCCTGGCCGGCTCCGCGAGCAGCGGCAAGGTCGGCCTGGCCGAGACCCTCGTCGGGCTCCGCAAAGCCGACTCCGGCACGGTCACGGTCAACGGCACCCGGGTCAAACCGGGCGACGTGCCCGCCGCCATGAAGGCGGGTCTCGGGTTCGTGCCGGAGGACCGCCACCACGAGGGCTTCGTCCCGCTGCTCTCGGTGGGGGAGAACACCACGTTCCCGATCGCCCGCAAGCTCGGCCGGTACGGGATCGTGTCACCTGCCCGCCGACGGGCCAAGGCCGACGAGATGATCAAGAACCTCGACATCAAGACGGAAGGCCCTGATCAGCCGGTCGGCGACCTGTCCGGGGGGAACGCGCAGAAGGTCGTGTTCGCGCGGGCTCTCGTGGACGACCCGACGGTGCTGGTCGTGATCAACCCGACGGCCGGTGTCGACGTCAAGGCCAAGCAGGCACTGCTCGGCGCGGTCGAGGACGCGGTCGGGCGGGGCGCGGGGGCCGTCGTGGTCTCCGACGAGCTCGACGACCTGCGGATCTGCGACAGGGTGCTGGTGATGTTCCACGGCAGGGTCGTCAAGGACGTGCCGCGCGGCTGGACTGACCACGAACTCGTGGCCGTGATGGAGGGCATAGAAGATTGACCACTATGACTGCGCCGGTCCCACGGGTGCGCCTGGCCAGGTTCCGTGACCTGACGCTGGTGCCGGTGATCGTGATCCTGCTCGTCGTGGGCGCGTTCCTCGACCCGACCTTCCTGACCGCGGGCAACCTCACGAACGTGCTCCAGCAGCAGGCGGCGATCTCGCTCGTCGTGCTGGCGGAGGCGATGATCCTCATCGCCGGCAAGTTCGACCTGTCGCTGGAGTCGACGGTCGGCACCGCGCCGGCCATCGCGGTGATGCTGGTGATCCCGGCGGCCGCGGGCGGGTTCGGCATCGGGCTGCCCGGCGCGCTGGTGATCCCGCTGGCCCTGCTGGTCGGCGCGGCCATCGGGGCGTTCAACGGTTTCCTGATCATCAGGTTCCAGCTGTCGGCGTTCATCGTGACGCTGGCCATGCTGATCATCGTGCACGGCCTCCTGCAGGGGCCGACCGAGGGCAAGACGCTGTTCCAGCTCCCCGACTCGATCCTCTACCTGGGCAGCGCCATGTGGCTCGGCCTGCCGGCGGCCATCTGGATCGCCGGTGTGCTGTTCGCGGCGGGCATCTTCGGCCTGGGCTACCTGCGGCTCGGCCGCGCGCTCTACGCGATCGGCGGCAACACCGACGCCGCCCGCGCCGCCGGCATCCGGGTGGATCGGGTGCTGTACGGGGTGTTCATCCTGGGCGGGACGCTCGCGGCGCTCGCCGGGATCCTGGAGACCGGCCGCCTCGGGGCGATCGGCAACAACCAGGGCGTCGGGTGGATCTTCATGGTGTTCGCGGCGGCGGTCATCGGCGGCGTGAGCATGGACGGCGGCAAGGGCACGATCCTGGGCGCGCTCACCGGCGTGCTGGTGATCGGCCTGGTGCAGAACATCCTGACGCTCATCGGCGTCTCCGGCTTCTGGCAGCCGGTGATCTATGGCGGGATCATCCTCATCGCGTTGATGATCAGCCGGATCGCGGGCGGAAAGGCACAGGATTGAACGGGATCGACGAACCTCCGGCCGGCTCGGACGGCGACGCGCCGGACGGGTCTCCGACCGGTCGTGATGGCGGCGGGTCGTGGGTCGGGCGTGACGGTGGCGGGGTTGAGGTGTCGCGGCACGGCTTCGGTGGTGCGCCGATCGGCAACCTGTACCAGGAGGTGTCGGAGGAGCAGGCGCGGGCCACGGTCGACGCGGCGTGGGACGCCGGGGTGCGCCTGTTCGACACCGCGCCCCACTACGGGCTCGGCCTGTCGGAGCGCCGCCTCGGCGCCGCGCTCAAGGACCGCTCGGGTTACGTCCTGTCCACCAAGGTCGGCCGCCTGCTGGTGCCCGCCTCGTCCTCGGGCGGCCGCGACGAGCAGGGCTTCGACGTGTCCGCCGACCTCCAGCGGGTGTGGGACTTCTCCGGCGACGGCGTACGCAGATCCCTGGAGGAGTCCCTGGGACGCCTGGGGCTCCCGGCCGTCGACATCGCGCTCATCCACGACCCGGACGACCACATGGACCAGGCGCTGGCGGAGGCGTACCCGGCGCTGGCCGAGCTGCGGGCGCAGGGCGTGGTGAAGGCCATCGGCGTCGGGATGAACCAGTGGCAGGCGCTTCTGCGCTTCGTCCAGGAGACCACCATCGACGTCGTGATGCTCGCGGGCCGCTACACCCTGCTCGACCAGTCGGGCCTGCCGCTCCTGGAGGAGTGCGCGCGTCGCGGGGTCAGGGTGCTGGCGGCGGGCGTCTTCAACAGCGGCATCCTGGCCACCCCGCGGCCGACCGGCACGTACAACTACGAGCCCGCACCGGCGTCGGTGATGGAGCGGGCGACGAGGATCGCGGAGATCTGCGAACGCCACGGCGTCACGCTGCCCCAGGCGGCCATGACCTTCCCCCTCCGCCACCCGGCCGTCGCCTCGGTCGTCCTGGGCGCCCGCTCGCCCGAGGAGATCACCGCGAACGCCGCCCTGCTGTCCCGCCCGGTCCCGGAGGCGGTGTGGGACGAGCTGATGTCGGAGGAGTTACTGCCCAAGGAGTGATGGCGAGGCGCTGAGCCCGGCGGGGCTCAGGTGGGGATGTACAGCCAGGACTTCGAGGGCCCTGGCTCGTACGCCGAGTCGAGGCGTTTGGCCACGATCCCGGGCAGGCCCTGTTCGCGGGCGGCCCGACGGACGGGGCCCGCCTCGCCAGGCCACGACGGAGCGGTCTGCCAATGCGCTCCCGCCAGCTCCAGCGCGTCCAGCGCCGCCCGCCGCTCCGCGTAAGGCTGGTCGACCAGGGAGCGGCCGTCGTCGTACAGCAGGTCGTAGAAGACCAGGATCTCGGCGCCCCCGAGCGTGGCCACCTCCCCGTCCAGCATCGCCGTGCGGCTGCCGAACGACTCCGCGAGCCCCCGCAACCACGGGTGCTCCCGCGCGGCCGTCGTGCGCCCGCCCTCGATGGGGACGAGCAGGCGGCGGCCGCCCCACGCGAACTCGAAGGCGTAGGCCGAGACGTCCTTCGGGGGCTTGGCGCGTTCGGTCGGGAGCATGGGTTCGGGTGGCGGGAACGGGTCGCGGGCCCGGGCGTCCATGCGGTGGATCATCCAGCTCTGGCCTCGGGTCCGGAACAGGACGAACCTCCCCGAGGCCCGCTCTCCGTGCAGGACGAACTTGACCTCGCATTTCTCCGTCTCGTACGTGCCGGTGTCCCAGACGGTCATCGTGCCGCCGCCGTACTCGCCCTTGGGGATCTCGCCGTGGAACGTGAGGTACTCCATCGGGTGGTCCTCGGTGTGCACGGCGAGGTGGTTGGTGCCGGGGTCGGCGGGCAGGCCCTTGGGGACGGCCCAGGACACGAGGACGCCGTCGCGCTCGAGCCGCAGGTCCCAGTGGAGGGACCGGGCGTGGTGCTCCTGGATGACGAACGCGTTGCCGTCCCCGGAGGCGGGCGGCGATGCGGGGACGGGCTCGGGGGTGCGGCTGGCGTCGCGTTTGCTCCGGTATCGCTCCAGTTTGTCGGCCACGACAGGGGTACTACCCGCCCGTACTCTCCCGGACCACCAGCGGGGTACGGCACACGGACCATGCGCCGGTCAAGGTCATGCCGACCGAGCGCGACCGGACACGCCCGGCACCGCGCGGGATGGCGTGCTGTACCAGGCCGCCGGGCTGGGCTGTGGCGTGCCGTGCGGGGTCGCGTCGGGCTGGGGTGGCCGGGTGGCCGTGTGGGGCTGGGGTCGCCGGGCGGTTGTGCCGTGCCGGGCTCCGTTGTGGCGCGGGCCGTTGTGCTGGGCTCCGTGGTGCTGCGTGCGGGTGAGGGTGGGTTCAGGGGGAGTGCTGGAGGTTCTGTGTGCCGATGACCTTGAGGAGGCGCAGTGCCTCGTACGACGGCGATCCCGGCGCCGCGGTGTAGAGGACGATCCACTGGTCGCCCTCGGGCACGTGCAGCGTCTCGCAGTCGAGCTCCAGCCACCCCACCGCCGGATGGTTGATCCGCTTGCGCGCGGACCTGCGGACCGTGACGTCGTGTCCGGCCCACAGCTCCGCGAACTCGGTGCTGCCGGCCAGCAGCCGGTCGATCAGCCGGCGGATGCCGAGGTCGTCCGGGTAGCGGGCGGAGGCGGCGCGCAGGTCGGCCACCGACTCCCTGGCGAACCGCCACGCGCCCTCGGGGTCGTGGCGGTCCCGGGCCCGAGGGTCGGTGAAGTAGCGCCAGATGAGGTTGCGTTCGCCGGGCGGGAGCGCGGAGAAGTCCGTGAGGAGCGCGGCGGCGAGGGGGTTCCAGGCCAGCACGTCGTACTTGGCGTCCGACACGAGCGCCGGGGTGTCGTCCAGCCGGTCGAGCAGGTGCAGGACGCCGGGCCTGACGTCCTGTGCCGGGCCGGGAGGCGGTCCGGGCGGCTCGCCGGCCAGGTAGTACAGGTGGGAACGCTCGTCGTCCGTCAGCCGCAGCGCCCTGGCGATCGCGCCGAGCATCTGGCGCGACGGGCGAGGTCCGCGGGCCTGTTCCAGGCGGGCGTAGTAGTCGACGGACATCCCGGCCAGCCGGGCGACCTCCTCGCGCCGCAGCCCGGGTGTGCGGCGGCGCTTGCCGCCCTCCAGGCCCACGTCGGACGGCCGCACCAGTTCGCGGCGGCTGCGCAGGAAGCCCGCCAGGCCGGCCCTGTTGATCCGGTCCATGACCTCAGGATGCCTGGTCCGCGCCGCCGTAACCAGGGATCGTCAATCCGGGCCTCAGCGGTTCTCTCCCGTTCGTACGCGGCCCCGCTCAGCCTTGAGGGCATGAACATCGCACTCATCACCGGTGCCAACAAAGGCATCGGGTACGCCACCGCCCGCGTACTGGCCAAGTCCGGATATGTCGTCCTGGTTGGGGCCCGCGACCCCGAGCGTGGCAGGGAGGCCGCCGAGGAGCTGGTGGGGGAAGGGCTGGACGCCCGGTTCGTACGCCTGGACGTCACCGACCCGGACATCGTGGAGGCGGCCGCCGCTCGCGTCGAGCGCGAGTTCGGCCACCTGGACCTGCTCATCAACAACGCCGCGATCAGCCGCGACCACGAGCGCACGCCGAGCCGGCTCCCGGTCGCCGCCCTGCGCGAGGTCTACGAGACGAACGTGATCGGCGTCGTCGCCGTGACCAACGCCATGCTCCCGCTCCTGCGCAGGTCGGAGGCCGGCCGCGTGGTGAACGTCTCCAGCGGCCTGGGCACGTTCGCGTTCCTGGCCGACGAGGAGTCCGAGTGGCGCGAGTACGCGACCCTGCTCGGCTACAACTCCTCCAAGGCAGCACTGAACGCCGTCACCCTGATCTACGCCGAGGAGCTGCGCGACACGCCGATCAAGGTCTACGCGGTCGCGCCCGGCTTCTGCGCCACCGACCTCAACGGCTTCATCGGGACGCTGACCGCCGACGAGGGCGGCGAGCACGTGGCCCGCCAGGCCACCCTGCCCGACGTCCCGACCGGCGTCTTCCTCAGCGAGCAGGGCGGCACCAACCCCTGGTAGCGGGGTCAGTCGAGATCGAGCGCCTTGCGCAGCCACGACTCCACGCCCGCCACGTGCACGGTCGCCCAGGACCGGGCCACGTCGGCCTGGCGGGCGGCGATGGCCTCGTAGATCGCGGTGTGCTGCTCCCGCGTCTTCTGCATCGCCCCCTCCTGGGTGAGCCCGCGCCAGATCCTGGCCCGAGTGGTCGGACCTGACAGGCTCTCGATGAACGAGCAGAGCACGCTGTTCCCGGAACCCCGCGCGATCCGCTGGTGGAACTGGAGGTCGTTGGCCACCAGCTCCTCGACCGTCGGCTCCGCGGGCAGGGACTCCAGGATCACGCGGAGTTCCTCGACGTCGGCGTCGGTCATCAGCTCGGTCGCCATCGCGGTCGCGGCCGGCTCCAGGATGCGCCTGACCTCGAAGAACTGGATCACCGTGTCGTCGCGGTGCAGGTCGAGCACGAACGACATGGTGTCCAGCAGCAGCCGCGGCTCCAGGCTGGTCACGTACGTGCCGTCGCCCTGACGTACGTCGAGCACGTTGATCAGGGACAGGGCGCGCACGGCCTCGCGCAACGAGTTGCGCGACAGGCCGAGCCGCTCGGCGAGGTCGGCCTCCTTGGGCAGCCGGTCGCCGGGGGCCAGCTCGCCCGAGAGGATCATCTGTTTGATCTTGTCGATGGCCGCGTCGGTGACCGCCACGCTTCGCTCCCTAGACATCGGATGTCTAGGAGTCTAGAGCCTGGAAGCGGACAGAATCGACACCGGGGACCCGGCGAACTTCGCCCCTGGCCTCCAGAGTGCGCAGATGCGCCGCGGCCTCCCCGGCCGCCATGCCTTTCAGCATCGGGGACAGGTCGTCCCATGGCCTGTTCCACGTCATCATCGCGGCGACCTCCCAGATGGTCAGCGGTTCCGGCCGCTGGGCCAGGAGGGCGCGCAGCCGTACGAGCTTCTCATCGTGATGGTGGCGGATCTGGACGGCTCGCGCGGCCACATCAGGAAATATCCATTCGTGTGCGGGCAACGCATCCAGGGGCCCCAGGTCGGCGACTCGGTCCAAGGAGTCCAGGAAATCGCCCAACGGATCGACATCGTCTCGGTCATACGGATAAATCCCGACGTGGGGGGTGATGTCGGGGAGGACGTGGTCGCCGGTGAACAGCCGGTCGGCATCCTCCAGGTGCAGGCAGATGTGCCCCGGGGTGTGGCCGGGCGTGTGGACGGCCCGGAGCTTGCGGCCGGGCAGGTCCACCAGGTCCCCGTCACGTAACCGGCGGTCGGGCAGCGCCGGCGGCGTCGGGCGGCTCACCGCCTGCCGCGCCTCGCCCGGATCGGCCCCGGCCCGCCGGAGCATGTCGGACTGGAAGCTCTCGTGCTCCTCGGCCGCGTAGTCGTGCATGAGCCTGACCAGCGCCGCGTCGGCCTCGTGCATCGCGATCCACGCGCCGGACACGTCCTTGACCTGCCCCGCGAGCCCGGCGTGGTCGGGATGGAAATGGGTGACGACCACCCCGCTCACCGTGCTCACGTCGATCCCGACCGCGGCGAGGCCGCCGCTGAGCGCGTCCCAGGCGTCCGGATGGTTCCACCCGGCGTCGACCAGCACCGGCCCCTTGGGGGACTCGAGGGCGTAGACGAGCGTGTAGCCGAGCGGGTTGCCCGGGATCGGCACCGGCACGCTCCACACCCCGCCGCCGACATCCTGCGGCCGCTGCTCCGCGTACGGCCTGCGTCTGCTCTTCATGCGCCCCCCGATCGGGTAATGAGTGTCACCGGCCGAGCCCTCAGCCGGCCCGCTCGAGAATGGTGGCCGTGGCCAGCGCCCCGCCGGCGCACATCGTGACCAGCGCGGTCGCCGAGTCCGACCGCTCCAGCTCGTGCAGCGCCGTGGTGATCAGCCGCGCGCCCGTGGCGCCGACCGGATGGCCGAGCGCGATCGCGCCGCCGTTGACGTTGACGCGGTCGAAGTCGGGCTCGTGCACGCCCGCCCACGACAGCACCACCGATGCGAACGCCTCATTCACCTCGAACCTGTCGATGTCGCCGATCGTCATCCCGGCTGCCGCCAGCACCTTGGCCGTCGCCTCCACGGGCCCGTCCAGGTGATAGTACGGCTCCGCGCCGACGAGCGCCTGCGCCAGGATCCGCGCCCTGGGCCGCAGCCCGTGCCTGGCGGCGGCCTCCTCGCTCATCACCAGCACCGCCGCGGCGCCGTCGGAGATCTGCGACGAGGTGCCCGCGGTGTGGAGGGCGCCCTCGGCGACGGGCTTGAGGTTGGCCAGGGTCTCCACCGTGGTCTCGCGTAAGCCCTGGTCCCTGCGTACGTCCCCGACGGGCACGATCTCGCGCTCGAACCGCCCGTCGGCCCACGCCTTGGCCGCCAGTCGCTGGGAGCGCGCCCCGAGCCAGTCGAGCCGCTCCCGCGTCAGCCCGCGCCGCCGCGCGATCCGCTCGGCCGCGGTGAACTGGTCGGGCAGATCGATGCTCCAGTCGTCCGGCTTGGCCGTGGCGGGCCGCACGTTGCTGCCGAGGGGCGCCCGGCTCATCACCTCGACACCGCAGCCGACGCCGGCCTCGATCACGCCCGCGCGCACCATCGCCGCCGCGAGGTGCACGGCCTGCTGCGACGACCCGCACTGCGCGTCCACCGTCGTCACCCCGGTCCGGTACGGCAGCCCGGCATAGAGCCACGAGTAGCGCCCGACGTGCCCGCCCTGCTCGCCCGCCTGGGTCACGCACCCGGCGAACACCTGCTCGACGGCTGCCGGGTCGAGCCCGGACCGCTCGACGAGGCCGTTCAGCGCGGTAGCCAGAACCTGTTGCGGTTTGTACCCGGCCAGCCAGCCGGCTCGCCTGCCGATGGGAGTGCGTACGGCCTCGACGATCACAGGTGTGCCCACAGTCGCCTCCAGAACGTTGCTCTGGCGAGACTGTAACGCGTTCTACTTTGTCGTGGAACCCTCCAGGGTCGACGGCAGCCCGAACGTCTCGAACAGGCTTTCCTCGAAGAACATGCCGACGTGCCGGATCTGCTCCCCGGCGAACGTCACCACCATGATCGCGAACTGCCCGTAGACGCCGTTCTCGCGGTAGTACACCGCGAACGCCGGCTGCCCGTTGGCGGCGATCGGGACCAGCTTGAGGTCGCCGGGGCGCTCGGCCGGGCACTGCGTCCTGGTGAGCTCCATGATCGCCTCGGGCCCCTGGTACCAGCCGACGAACGGCGGCATCTCCCAGACCGCGTCCTTGGTGAACAGGTGCACCAGGCTGTCGACGTCATAGTTCTCGAACGCCGCGACATAGCGGTCGAGCTGGGCCCGCTGCTCGGCCGACAGCGGCTCGACCGGGTCGTCGAGACTCGGCTGCACCTCGTTGAGCTGGGCGCGGGCCCGCTGGAGGATGCTGTTGACGGCCGCGGTGGACGTCTCCAGCGCCTCGGCCACCTCGGCGGCCTTCCACCTGAGCACGTCACGCAGCACCAGCACGGCCCGCTGCCGCGGCGGCAGGTGCTGCAGCGCGGCGATCAGGGCGAGCCTGATGCTCTCGCGGCCGGCCACGATCGTGGCGGGATCGTCGCCGCCGACGCCTGTCAGGGCGTCGGGCACGGGCTCCAGCCACGGCACCTCGTGGTCCGACACCAGGGGAGCGGTCGGCTCGGTGCTGGGGGCACCGAGACCGGTGGGCAGCGGCCGCCTGCTCCGGCTGTCGAGCGCGGTCAGGCAGGCGCTGGTGGCGATGCGATAGAGCCACGTGCGCAACGAGGAGCGCCCCTCGAAGCCCTCATAGGCCCGCCACGCGCGCAGATACGTCTCCTGGACGAGGTCCTCGGCGTCGTGCACCGAGCCCATCATCCGGTAGCAGTGCGCCAGCAGCTCGCGCCGCATCGGGTCAGCCTGTTGGAGGAACTCCTCGTTCGTCGGCTTGTCGGTCATACCTCCCTTGTATAGACGTTGCCACTGACATTTGACCGCACGGCCGGTTGATTAAGGGAAACCTTTTACGGGCCCAAAGAAATGACCATGAATGCGGTCAGTGGGAGACGGTGAGCACGATCTTGCCGGTGACCCGGTTCGTCTCGCCGAGCTCGTGCGCCTTGGCCGCCTCCGCCAGCGGCAGGGCGGCGGCGATCTCCGCGCGCAGCCTCCCCGCCTCGACCAGGGCCGCGAGCGCGCGCATCGCGGCGTGGTCGGGCTCCACCAGCATGGCCTCCGAGCGGATGCCCAGCTCGGCGGCCTGCCGGTGCAGGTCGGGGTCGAGCTCCCGGAGCACCAGGGAGACGATCGTGCCGCCCTTGCGCAGGGTGCGCAGCGAACGCGGCCCGTAGTCGCCGCCGATGGTCTCGAGCACCACGTCCACGTCCCGCACGACCTCGGCGAAGTCCTCGTCCCGGTAGTCGACCAGCTCGTCGGCGCCCAGACCGCGCAGGAACTCGTGCTTGGCCGCGCTGGCCGTCCCGATCACGTACGCGCCGCGCGCCTTGGCGATCTGCACCGCCAGGTGCCCCACCCCGCCCGCGGCGGCGTGAACGAGCACGCGCTGGCCGCCCTTCAGCCCGGCGACGTCCACGAGCGCCTGGTACGCGGTCAGCCCCGCGAGCGGGATCCCGGCCGCCTGGACGTGGTCGACGGCGGCGGGCTTGCGCACGAAGTGGCGGGACGGCGCGGTGACGTACTCGGCGAAGGCGCCGTGCGCGTCCGGGTACTTGAGCATGCCGAACACCTCGTCGCCCGGCTTGTAGAGCGCCTGCCCGACGCCCGACTCCTCGACCACGCCCGAGACGTCGTAACCGAGCACGAACGGCAGCTTGTCCCGCAGGAAGCCGCCGCCCGCGCGGGTCTTCCAGTCGGTCGGGTTCAGTCCGGCCGCCTCCACCCGCACCAGCACCTCGGTCGGGCCGGGAACCGGCCGCTCGACCTCAACCGTCTTCAGCACCTCAGGGCCGCCCAAGACGTCCTGGCTGATCGCTTTCATCTTCATGAGACCCAGCCTGCTGGTTCCGGGACCGGGCCCGCGAGTGGCCCAAAGGTCATGATGTGTAAAAATCGGGCCATGCATCGCGTTGCCGTCCTCGCTGTGGACGGGGTCATCCCGTTCGAGCTGAGCGTGCCGTCCAGGATCTTCCGCGCCGCGCAGGGGCCCGGCGGCGAGCCGCTCTACGACGTGGTCACCTGCACGGTCGACGGCCGCCCCGTCGCCACGGCCGCCGACTACTCCATCGCCGTCGAGCACGACGCGAGCGTGCTGGCGAGCGCGGACACGGTGGTGGTGCCCGCCGCGGAGTGGTTCGCCGGGCTCACGGACGCGGACTCGCTGCCCGCCGGGCTGGCCGCGGCGCTGGCCCGGATCCGCCCCGGCACCCGGATCATCTCCATCTGCATCGGCACGTACGTGCTGGCGGCGGCCGGGCTGCTCGACGGCCGTCCGGCGACCACGCACTGGCGGGACGCCGAGCGGTTCGCCGCCGCGTTCCCGAAGGTGCGGATGGACGCGGACGTGCTGTTCGTGGACGACGGCGACGTGCTCACCTCGGCCGGCGCCGCGGCCGGGGTGGACCTCTGCCTCCACCTCGTCCGCCGCGACCACGGCAGCCGGGTCGCCAACCAGGTGGCCAGGGCCTGCGTGGTGCCGCCGTGGCGGGACGGCGGCCAGGCGCAGTACGTCGAGCACCCGGTGCCCGAGCCGTCCAGCGTCGGCACCGCCCCCACCCGGGCCTGGGCCATAACCCGGCTGGGCACGCCGCTGCGGCTGGACGACCTGGCCGACCACGCGGGGATGAGCAGGCGCACGTTCACCCGGCATTTCCGGCAGGAGGTGGGGCTGAGCCCGGGGCAGTGGCTGACGCAGCAGCGGATCGCGCTGGCCAGGCAGCTGCTGGAGAGCACCGACCTGCCGGTGGACCGCGTCGCGGACCGCGCCGGCTTCGGGACGGCGGCCTCGTTCAGGCAGCACCTGCAGGCGGCGGTGGGGGTCTCGCCGCACGCGTATCGGCGCACGTTCCACATGAGGTAGCCGGCCCACCGGACACCACTTGGACGGCCCACTGTGCGCGCCGTAACGGCGGCACGCCACTGAAGGGTCAGCCGCCGTTTCCTGGAGGGGCTCTGCTCATGGTCGCGCTCGCACGGGGCTCCGCTGGTCACGCAAGCTGCCGCTCTCCGCCCCAGGCTCGCCGCTCCGTCAACCGAAGTGTGGCGGGTGGCCTGCCCGTGCGCAGCCGTAACGTATGGGTTTGCTTTTCTGCCGAAGTGCGGCGGGCGACGGGTCAGATGTCGGCGAGAAGTCGTGCGGCGGCGGTTTCGATGCGGCGCTGGATCTGGTCGTAGGTGCGGCGGCCGCGGAGCATCTCGAGGAGCTCCTGCACCCACACGCTGGCCAGCGACCCCGCGAGGTCGGCCTGCTCCTCGGTGGCGTCCTCAAGGGTCAGGCCGTCGGCCGAGACCCGCAGCAGCAGCCCCGTGATGCGCTCCCCGAACGGCGTCTGCACCTCGGCCATGATCAACGAGCGGATGAGCGCGTCGGCCAGCTCCGGCTCGCGCATCAGCCCCCGGGTCGCCCGCATCAGCACGTCCACCGCGCGGCTCGACGGGGTGGTGGCCCCGGGCGGACGCCGCTCGATGCTGCTCTCGAGGAGGTCGATCTCCTCGCCCACCACCGCCACCACCAGGTCCATCTTGGACGGGAAGTAGCGATAGAGCGTGCCAAGCGCCACGCCCGCGCGCTCGGCCACCGTGCGCATCTGCATGGCTTCGACCCCGCCGCGCGAGGCCAGCGCGGCGGCGGCCTGGACGATGCGCTTGCGGCGTTGGTGCTGGCTACGCGTACGGACGCTGTGCGTGCCCGGCGTGGGGTGGCTCTCCATGGTCCCCTCGGTGTCGCTGGAGGGCGCGGCGTGCGTGGTACGCATAAGAACACGTTATCTGATTTCTCGATGACGTGGCTTGTTACTCGCGGGTCACAAAGAAGCCCTATAGCCCCATGTCTGTGGCGTTACAGCCGTATGTCGCGACTTATCAGGATAGGTGGGCACTGGACAGATATTAGAATCTGTTCTAGTTTGCGATTCGGCTGACCGAGCGCTTGGTGGAGACTCCGGATGGCGGCGAACACGCTGGCGGCCCTGCTCCGTGCACGGGCCGACGACGATCGACCTGGGCTGATGTTCGAGGACACGACGTGGTCATGGCGCGAGCACGTGGCTGCCTGCCGCGCCGCCGGGGCCTGGCTGTCCGGGCGCGGCGCGGGGTTGCACGTGGGGGTGCTCAGCGAGAACGTTCCAGGGCTGGTGTTCCTCGTGGGCGGGGCGGCGCTGTCCGGGCACGTGGTCGTCGCGCTGAACCCGACCCGCTCGGTCGACGAGCTGATCCGCGACGCCCGCGCCACGGACGTGGACCTGATCCTGGCGGACACCCCCTACGCGGGGCTGGCCGGGCCGCTGTCCGAGGCGCTGGGGGTGGAGGTGCTGCCCCTGCCGGACGCCTCGTCGTCTCCCACGGACGCCGCGTTCGGCGAGGACGCCGCGCCCGAGGATCTCGTGATGCTGATCTTCACCTCGGGCACCTCCGGCCGCCCGCGCGCCGTGCGGATCACGCAGCGCAAGATGGCCGTCCCCGGGTTGAGCCTGGGGGCGCTGCTCACGCCGTCCGACGTCGTGTACTGCTCGATGCCGCTGTTCCACTCCGGCGCGCTGATGGCCGCCTACGCCCCGGCCGTGGTGTCGGGGGCGGCGCTGGCGCTGCGGCGGCGGTTCTCGGCGTCGGGGCTGCTGCCCGACATCAGACGGTACGGCGGCACGTACCTGCACTACGTGGGTAAAGCGCTCTCCTACGTCCTGGCCACCCCCGAGCGCCCCGATGACGCCGACAACCCGCTCAGGATCGCGTTCGGGAACGAGGGCAGCGCGGTGGCGACGAGGAGGTTCGGGGAGCGGTTCGGGTGCCGGGTGATCGATGCCTTCGGCTCCACGGAGACGGCCATCTCGCTCACCCCCGACCCGTCCGGGCCGCCGGGATGCCTGGGACGGCTGCCCGAGGGCATCCTGATCCTCGACCCCTTCACCGGCTGTCCCTGCCCGCCGGGCCGCATCGAGGACGGCCGCCTGCTCAACCCGGACGAGGCCGTCGGCGAACTGGTCAACGTGCGCGGGCTGGGGCTGTTCGACGGCTACTACAACGACCCCGAGGCGGACGCCGAGCGGATCAGGGACGGCGCGTTCTGGTCGGGCGACCTAGCGTACGCGGACGGGGACGGCTACGTGTTCTTCGCGGGCCGTGGCACCGAACGCCTGCGCGTGGACGGCGAGAACCTGGCGGTCGCGCCCATCGAGGCGGCGCTGAGGGAGTTCGCGGGGGTGGTCGAGGCGGCCGTCTACCCGGTGCCCGACCCGGCGGCGGGCGACCAGGTCATGGCGGCGCTGGTGCTGGAGGGGGCCTTCGACCCGGAGGCGTTCACGGCCTTCCTGGCGGCGCGCCGCGATCTGGGTGCCAAGTCCTTACCCCGATATATCCGCCTTTCTGATCGCTTGCCCCAGACGCCCTCCCACAAGGTCATCAAGCGGGTCCTCGCCCGCGAGGGCTGGCGTACCGCAGACCCGGTCTGGTTGCGGTCGGGCTCCGGGCTCCGGCCGCTGACCGACTCGGACGTCAAGGGGATCGAGGAGGAGTTCGTACGGCACGGCAGGCAACACCTCTTGGAGACGTGAATGGACTTCAACCTGGACGAAACCCAGCAGGACCTGCGGAAGCTGGCGGCCGAGGTGCTCGCCAGGGAAGGGGACGAGGAGCGGCTGCGGCAGGCCGGGCTCATGAGCGTGTGCGTGCCGGAGGAGGCCGGGGGAGCCGGGCTCGGGCCCGTGGAGATGGCCGTGGTGCTGCGGGAGGTGGGAGCGCGGGCGGCGCCGGTGCCCGCACTGCCCGCGCTGGTGAGCACGCTGACCCTGGCCCGCTATGGCACCCTTGACCAGCAACGCCGCGAGAACGGGATGACCCTCGCGCTCCGCGAGCCCGGCAGAGCGCCGGCCGACCCGCCTTCGACGGCCGCCCGGGCCGTGGACGGCGGCTGGACGCTGACCGGGCGCAAGGTCTCGGTGCCGTACCCCGGCGACATGGTGCTCGTCACCGCCGACGAGGGCCTGTTCCTGGTGGAGTCGCCGGCCACGACCCCCGAGTACACCTCCACCGGCGAGCCCGCCGCCACGATCGTGCTCGACGGAACCCCGGCCGAGCGGGTCGCGGGGACCGACGCGGTCACCGGGGCCCGGCGGCTGTTCATGGCGGCCGTGGCGGCCCAGGCGAGCGGGGTGCTGGCGGGCGCGCTGGAGCTGACCACCGAGTACATCAGGACGAGGAAGCAGTTCGGCCGGGCGCTGGCCGAGTTCCAGGCCGTGACCATGCAGATCGCGGACGTCTACATCGCCGCGCGGGCCCTGGACGTGGCCATGTGGTCGGCGGTCTGGCGCCTGGCCGAGGATCTGCCGGCCGACGAGGACCTGGCGCTGGCCGCGTACCACGTCAGCGATGCCTGGAAGGCCCTCTACACCTGCCAGCACCTGCACGGCGGCCTCGGGCTGGACGTCACGTACCCGCTGCACCGCTATTTCGCGCAGGCCAAGCACCTGTCCCACCTGCTCGGCGGCGCCGACGCCCAGCTCGACCTGATCGGAGCGCTCCTCTGATGCTGATCGACCTGACCCCAGCCCAGCGCGCCCTGCGCGACGAGCTGCGCGAGTACTTCCAGGGCTGCCTCACCGACGAGGACCGCAGGAAGATCGCGGAAGATCCGTTCGGCGGGGCGTACATGGAGCACTGCCGCCGCCTCGGCCGCGACGGCAAGCTCGGCCTCGGCTGGCCCAAGGAGTACGGGGGAGGCGGCTACGGCCCCCTGGAGCAGCAGATCTTCGCCAACGAGATAGCCAGGGCGGGCGTTCCGTACCCGATCATCACGGTGCAGACCGTGGGGCCCACGCTCATGCAGTACGGCACCCAGGAGCAGAAGGACCTCTTCCTGCCCCGCATCCTCGCCGGCGAGTGCCACTTCGCCATCGGCTACAGCGAGCCCGAGGCCGGCACCGACCTGGCCTCCCTGCGCACCACGGCGGTGCTCGACGGCGACCACTACGTCGTCAACGGCCAGAAGGTCTTCACCAGCGGCGCGCACTACGCCCAGTACATCTGGCTGGCCGCCCGCACGAACCCCGAGGCCAAGAAGCACAAGGGCATCACCATGATGATCGCCTCCACGGACGACCCCGGCTTCTCCTGGACGCCGATCGTCACCATGGACGGCCGCCACCACACGAACGCCACCTACTACAGCGACGTACGCGTGCCCGTGGACATGGTGGTCGGCGAGGTGGACCGGGGCTGGGACCTGATCGTCAACCAGCTCAACCACGAACGCGTCACCCTTGGCCCGGCCGGGAACCTCGGCCAGACCTACGACCGCTTCCTCGCCTGGGCCCGCCGCACCGGGGTGGCGGACAATCCGGACGTACGGCGGGCGCTGGCCAGGGTGTGGGGCTTCTTCCGCACCAACGAGCTCCTGAACTGGCAGGTCGCCGCGAACATGGACCTCGGCTGGCTCGGCGCTCCCGACGCGTCGGCCACCAAGATCTACGGCTCCGAGCGCATGCAGGAGGTCGGCAGGATCGTCGGCGACATCCTGGCCAGGTACGGGGACCCGTCGGATCCGGAGACGGCCGAGCTGCTCGAACGTACCGATCACGGGGTGAAGGGGGCGGTGGTGCTGACGTTCGGCGGCGGGGTGAACGAGGTGCAGCGGGAGCTGATCGCCATGCTCGGCCTGAACCTGCCGAGGCCGCCGCGATGACCCCTCCCCTGAGTGACGAGGAGCTGCACGAGCTCGCGGGCAAGCAGGCGGCGCTGGGCGAGGTGCGCGGGACCCCGGCGCAGGACCCGGTGAACGGCCCCATGATCCGGCACTGGCTGGACGCCATGGGCGACGAGAACCCGGCGTACCTGGAGAAAGGGGTCGCCCCGCCCGCGATGGCCCAGGTGTGGACGATGCCGGGGGTGCGCCGGTCGGCGAAGGACCGTTCGGCGGTGGACGACATGATGACCGCGCTCGACGCGAGCGGCTACACGGGCGTCGTGGCGACGAACTGCGAGCAGACCTACCACCGGTACGCGCGGGTCGGCGAGCGGCTCACCCCGGCCACCCGGTTCTCGGACCTGGCCGGGCCCAAGCGGACGGCGCTGGGGGTGGGCTTCTTCGCCACCTGGAAGGTCACCTGGTACGGCGAGGACGAGCAGCCGGTCGCCGAAATGCTCTTCCGAGTCCTGAAATTTCGCCCACGCACCAAGGCGGCTCCCGCCGCCGACCGGCCGGCGTACCCGCTCCAACCGGCGATCAACCAGGACACCGCGTTCTTCTGGGAAGGCGTACGGGAAAGGGAGCTGCGCATCCAGACCTGCGCCGACTGCGGCCACCACCGCCACCCGCCCGGCCCTCTATGCCCGCAATGCCGCTCGGCCAACAGCTCCCACCTGGTCGCGAGCGGCCGCGGAACCCTCTACAGCTACGTCGTGCACCACCACCCGCCGGTGCCGGGCCGGGAGACGCCGTTCGTCGTCGGCGTGGTGGAGCTGCCTGAGGGGGTACGGATCGTCGGCAACGTCGTGGACTGTCCGATCGAGGAGGTGGCCGTCGGCATGCCGTTGCGGGTGACGTACCGGTCGATGGACGACCAGCTCGTCCTGCCGATGTGGGCGCCTTCGAAGGAGGAGGCGTGATGGGCACCGAGATCGGGTCCGCGCTGCCGGAGCTGGCCATCGACCTCACCCCCACCTTCGTCGTCTCCACGGCGCTGGCCACCATGGACTTCACGCCGGTGCACCACGACGTCGACAAGGCCCGCGCCCAGGGTTCGCAGGACATCTTCCTCAACATCCTGACCACCATGGGCCTGGTCGAGCGGTACGTCACCGACTGGGCCGGGCCCGAGGCCGTCATCGAGCGGGTCGCCGTCAAGCTGGGCGTCCCGGCGTACGCGGGGGACCGGCTGTGCTTCAACGGGACGGTCGTGTCGCGCGAGGAGGGCCGGTTGACGGTCGAGGTACGCGGCAAGGTGAGCCTGGGCGACCACGCCACCGGGACCGTCACCTTCGCCCTGGCCGAGGAGGGAAAGCCGTGTTGAGCGGGCGTACTGCCGTCGCGGGCATCGGTGCCACCGAGTTCAGCAAGAAGTCGGGGCGTTCGGAGCTGCGGCTGGCGGCGGAGGCCGTACTGGCGGCGCTGGACGACGCCGGGCTCTCACCCGGCGACGTGGACGGCATGGTGACCTACACCCAGGACTCCAACCAGGAGATCGCCGTCGCCAGGGAGGCGGGGATCGGGGACCTGACGTTCTTCTCGCGGGTCGAGTACGGCGGCGGCGCGGCCTGTGGGACCGTGGCGCACGCGGCCATGGCCGTGGCCACGGGGATGGCGCGGACGGTCGTCTGCTACCGCGCCTTCAACGAGCGCTCCGGCCGCCGCTTCGGCCAGCCGAACAGCCGCCTGACCGGCGAGCCCACCTCCCAAGGGCTGGAGATGAGCTGGCACGTGCCGTACGGGCTGATGACGCCGGCGGCCTGGGTGGCGATGTTCGCCCGCCGGTACATGCACACGTACGGCGCGACCTCGGAGGACTTCGGCCGGGTGGCGGTGGCCATGCGCCGCCACGCCGCCACCAACCCCGCCGCCTGGTTCTACCGGCGCCCCATCACGTTGGAGGAGCACCAGGCGTCCAGGTGGATCGTCGAGCCGCTGCACCTGCTCGACTGCTGCCAGGAGAGCGACGGCGGCGTGGCCCTGGTGGTCACCTCGGCCGAACGCGCCCGTGACCTCCGCAGATCACCCGCCCTGATCACGGCCGCGGCCCAGGGCGCGGGATCGGGCCAGCTGATGATGACCAGCTACTACCGCGACGACATGACCGGCCTCCCCGAGATCGCCGTGGTAGCCCGCCAGCTCTGGGACATGTCCGGTTTATCGCCAAAAGACATCCAGACCGCAATCCTGTACGACCACTTCACCCCGTTCGTCCTGGCCCAACTGGAAGAGCTCGGCTTCTGCGCCCGAGGCGAGGCCCCTGACTTCCTCCGGGACGGCACGATCGAACTGGACGGCCGCCTGCCCGTGAACCCCCACGGAGGGCAACTGGGGGAGGCCTACATCCACGGCATGAACGGCATCGCGGAAGCCGTCCGCCAGATCCGAGGCACAGCCGCCAACCAACTCCCAGCCGTCCGAAACGTCCTGGTAACCGCCGGCACCGGCGTACCCACCAGCGGCCTGATCCTCTCCTCCGACTCGTAGGTGGGCCTGCGCTCACCCACCCGTTGCCCATCTGGGTGGTCAGCCTGCTGGACCCCGCCCCGAGCAAAAGGTCTTCGCTGAGAGCGCTTCGCGCTCGGGGCTCAGGCGTTCCTTATTCAGGCGCCTGGCGGCGCAACCCCCGCGCCTTGCGGCGCCATCGCCCACCCGTGACCCGATTACCGGTCTGACCTGCTGGAGCTCACCCCGAAACCCCCGCTCGTTGCGCTCGCCATGCACCCCACCCGTTGACTGGCGAAGCGATGGGCCGACTGACCTCCGCCCGGACCGGCACGTCTGGCCGCTCATTTCACCTGGCCATTTATGATCTTTTCCCACAGTTCTTCGGCCTTTGGGATCGGATCTGGGTGGCTTTCAAGGACGCTGAGGCCGGACCCGAGCCTGCTCGTCTTCCGCACCCACGCGAGTCCGCCAGCGGCGCAGAACTCGTGACGCATGGCGCGCACTCACATGTGTGTCGTTGAACCCGCACCCGGGCGAAGCGCCGGACCGGCTTACGCCAGTCGACAAGTTCCGCGTTGGACCTGGGTGAGACGTGAGGGCCATGGAAATCAGGGAGATTCGTCATGGCTTGATGCCTGCTTTCTGATCGCAGGCCAGAGTGAGGTGGTCGGCCTTCACACTGTTGCTCAGGTTCTTGGTGTTATTGCCGTTCAGAACGTCTGATGGATGGTCGGCTCTCAAGGTGAGCACCTCGGCCCACACCAGGTTCCACCGCATGGGCACGGGCCGCGTCCCCCATCGGATCGACGTCTGCTGGACCAGCCACAGCCCTCGCCCGCAGCAGTCGCCCTCGGAGGACTCTCGCGGCTTCGGGACGGTTGACGCTCCCTCGTCAATCACCTCGATCCTGGCCAGATCAGGACAGACCTCGTAGATGGTCACCGTAACCAGGCCCCCCGATCGTCCGGAGCCGGTGTGCTGGACGGCGTTTCCCACCAACTCGCTCGTGACGAGCCGGGCACCCTCCACATCTTGGTGTCCCGCCGTCGTCAGGGCGTCCACGACCCAGCGACGAGCCAGCGGCACCGAACGCGGTATGCCGGGAAGGATCATCTTCGCCAAGGTCTGATCGTTCATCGCGCAACCTCCCACACTCGTTCGGGCGCGTACTCGTCAAGTGCGTCCACCCACCGATCGCGGCCCCGGCCCCAAGTGAAGACCCACCGCTCCCCCTGTAGTGCAGCCCGGACGAGCAGCGGCCCCGACCCTCGGCAGATCGAGATGCACGGCTCTGCGCGTCGCGGTAACTGGACCGAAACGGCCAGGCCCCGCACCCTCAGAGCCCAGGCCAGCCGAGTCAGGTAGAGGAACTGCTCCTGCTCGCGGCTAGGCTGCGGTGAATCTGATCGCGTCCGGTCGTCTCGCCGCTGTCTGCGTCGCATGGATCGAACCGTCCTTCGAGCATCAGAACTGAACGGAAATCCTTCTGTACCTAGTTCAGTCAGTCGGATCTGTACACATATCGCCCCGACGGATGGCTCGTCGGTGATAACAGTGCAGCTCACTGGATATTGAGGCACCTTCTCTGCCTACAGATTGTGCACGGACGAAAACTCTGTGCGCAAGAGACTTGTTCAGAGTGAACTAAGTACAGATTGAAGAGCCGAGATCAATCCGGGAGACTTGGCCCGTACATGGGAGGCGAGATGACAGCTCAGCGCAGTCCGTCAGCACGCCAGCGGCGCCTTGCCGCCATCTTGCGCAGCCTGCGCAAGGAGAAAGGCATGTCCCGCGAGGCAGTCGCGGACCGGTTGGGATGTTCCCCACCGACGATCACGCGCATGGAAGCTGCCCAGACCGGCGCTCGCGTCGCCGACGTGGCCATGATGCTGGAGATCTACGAGGTGCCGGAACATACGAAGGAGGTGCTTCTCCAGTTGGCCCGTGATGCACGGAAACGTGGCTGGTGGGACAAGATGTCCGACACCATTCCCGAATACTTCCAGAGCTATGTGGGTCTCGAAGAGGACGCATCGTCCATCTCCGGCTATGAGAGCGAGTACGTCCCCGGCCTCTTCCAGACGGAGGAGTACGCGCGCGCCATCATGAGCGCTGAGCCGACCCTGCCCTCGGAAGAGCAGTTGACCCGCAGCATCTCCATCCGAATGAAGCGGCAGGAACGTCTGACATCCGCGCAGCCCCCCGAGACGTGGATGGTGCTGAATGAGGCGGTCATTCGGCGAAGCGTGGGGCGCGAGGGTGTCATGCGCCGCCAACTGCAGCATCTCCATGAACTGTCGTTGCAGGACGCCATCAACATCCAGATACTCGGCTTCGACAGCGGAGCCCATCCGGCCATGAACGGCGGGTTCAGCATCCTGAAGTTCCCTAAGCCATCAGATCCCGACCTTGTGTATCTTGAGTACTGGAGGGGCAGTATCTACCTAGAAGCCCCGGATGACGTAGATGCCTACAATCGTCTATTTGATCACCTTCGCGCACGAGCAATCGGCCCCGATCAGACTCGGCGCTTGATCGAGCAGGTAGTAGGAGGAACGTGGTGAACCACGGAAAAGATGACGATCCGACGCAGCAGGACCGTATGACATGGCGTAAGTCGAGCTTTTCCAATGGGACTGGCGGAAATTGCGTTGAAGTAGCACTATTGGAGGCAGATCGCTATGGCGCCGAGCATAAGGCTGGCCTCGGGCCTTTGATTGCGATACGTGACTCCAAGGACCCGGATGGCCCCAAGCTGTACTTCACTCGTAGCGAGTTTGCAGCCTTCCGCTATGCCATTATGGCGGGCGAGTTCGAGGATCTGGGGTAACTATCTCCTTTCTCCGGCAACTGGCACATTATCCATCTGATCGGCGTATCCCTTTCCAGCGGAACGCCACCTCTCATCGGTGTTCGATCTTTCACGCGCGTTGCATGCATAGAGGGCGCTGTGTGCCTCTGCGCTGGGCGTGGCCGAATTGAGGGTTCGGATGTGTGGGAGTGAGAAGATCGGAAAAGTTGTGAGCGCGCGGAGAAGGGAAGCGTTCGGGTTTCTACAGCGCTAGCCATCATCGCACACGATCAGCGACACAGCCATGGCCTGTGCTGTCAAGACAAGCATGTCGGCGATCGTAGTTTCGTCGATGCCGTTCCCGTGAGCCGCGCTAAAATACGAGATGATCTCTTCGAATTTCAGTTGTAGGGAAGCGTCTCCGGCCGGCCGGAAATAACTGCTTGTGTGAGGCTCACGAACGCGGCCCTCGGCTCGGGAACAAGGTAGATCGTTTCCGGAAACCACCCCAACTGACGGAAGCTCGCCTCGAAGGCCGAATGTCGGACGAACAAGTCTCTCAATTCGCTGTGGGGCCCTCTTATCGGATTCAGCCCTTGTGTCTCCAGAGCTTGCCAGTCGCCAGGTCGAGGTAGTAGACGCGCTCGTTTATGGCGCTGCGAACCAGGAAGGGCCCCTCCTTCGACCAGCCGAGGCCGACGTCGAGGAAGTCATCGCCGGGCAAGGCGGGAGCGACGCTGGACAAACGCTTCCCAGTTCCTGTGTCGAAGGTTTCGACACTCTCCTTGCCTCGGATGATCACGAGGCGACTTCCGTCCGGCTTGAGGTTGTACGTGTCATCGGGGGCATCCTTGGCGGCCTTCTTGAAGGGGAGGCTCATGCGGATCTCTCCCTGATGGTCGAGCATGAGTACTCGAGAAGCCGTCGTGGCCACGATCCCGCTGCTGTTGAGGTCATGGACCTGTTGAGCGCCGGGGATCGACAGCGTGGTCCAGGTTCTGGTGTCGGTGATCTGCGCGTCGTCCCTGGCCAGGGCGACATACCTGTTCTGGTTCTCGAACGTGGGCGTGGGCACTGCGGCGTCGGCCAGGCTACCGGTAAGGGGGTGGATTCCCCGGCCGTCCTGATACATCATGCGGCGACTGCGTCTGTCCAGATAGACGAGAGCCTTCTTGTCGGGCCTGCGCACGAACGGCCCTGGCTGGGGCGCGCCGCCTTTCCTGACGACGTATGGCGCGGCTTGCGGGAACGGCTTCCCGTTCACGAGCCATGACCGGCAGGGGTCGTCCATCTCGTCGGCCCACGCGCAGGTGGGCCGCTTGTATGTGTTCACCTTCGTGAATTCAGCCATTTGCTCGGGAAACGACCTGGGCATCGAGTATTCGGGCAGTTCGCGTCGTGGCGGTTGCCCGGGGGTGAGCAATGCGCCCGACAGCACGATTGCGGTGCCCGCCACGTAGAGAGTCCGTGCCGACCATCGGGCGATGGCCAGTTCCGCTTGGGCTATGTCGTCCGGTGCCTCGGGTATCGGTCTGGCGGTCAGTTTCCGAGCGGCGAGCGGTACGGCTCCCGCCATGACAATCACGATGACGGCATGGGCCAGACGCGTCGGCGTGGCGCCTTGGTTCGCCAGCAGATAGCCGCTTGCCGCAATGGCGGCCGCCGAACCGAGTAGCCACGTCTGGTGATAGACCTTCGCCTCGTCGTGAGCCTGGAACGCCCGGGCGGGCAGTCGTACATCGTGGAAGACCGAAACGGCGCACCAGCCCAGGACCAAATAGAACGGATCGTTGGTGAAGCAGGCCAAAGGAGCGGCGAGGGTGACGGCGATGAGTCGCCATCGGCGAAGGCCTGTGAAGTGGTCGATGACCTGGCGGGCGTTGGTCGTTGTGACGGAAAGACCCGTTAGTGCGGCGAACCTGGTGAGCCGTTCCTGTGTAACCGGCGCGGCTGCCGCCAGCACGGTTACGGCTGCAACCACCCAGCAGATCATCGGAGGTGTCGTCACGAGAGGCTAGCTTATATGGTTCTATATCGTGAATTCAGATGACATATGGCGGCAATTCGGCGTGCCTACGTGGCGCGCACAGCGTGTACGATTACGGCGAGTGATGTCCGGTTTTGTGGCTCTTGTTGCTGTTGTAGGGTTTTTGTGGTGGTTGGGGGAAGCGCCTCCGCAGGTCCGATGGAGTCTCGACAGTTTATTCCTTGGTGCTGATGTGGATGAAAATGGCGTCCTGTCCACCAGGGTGTATATCGAAGTTGAAAACGAAGGTCTGACTTCCTTCACCCTCACCGGTATCTCGGTAGAAATGCCGGGCCTCCGCCTGCTGCCTGCTGACGATGCGCAGGACGAGCGTTCCACGGTCACCGTGGAAAGCGGTGGCTGGAAGACCGTGGCGAGGCGCATCGTCATCACCGACTGTGCGGCGGTGCCACGCGAGCCCCAGCCGGTTCGCTTCACCTACAGAACCTGGATGGGCTCGGGGGCGGCGGAAGTGATATGGGACTCATGGCGGCTGGAAGGACCCAAAGGAGACCTCCCGGTCGCCTGGCAGCGAGCCCTCGCCAGCAAGGTTTGCAGCAAGGCGGTGAGCGGGGAATGGCCCTGACTGTCGGCTTATCCACGGTCAATGACAAGCCTGGAAGGTAGTGCCGCATGCTGCCCGTCACGAAGATTGCCACCGGTTTCGTCGTCGCCTTCGGCGCCATCCGTTTCAACGGCTTCGACCTGCTGTTCGACCCCGTCGGATGGGGATTGTGCGCGTCCGGCCTGCGTCAACTGCAGCGATCCGCCGACGACCCCTTCGGCAGAGCCCGGTCCTTTGCCGTCGCCATGGCCTGCATCTCGTTGGTCGCCACGATCCCGTTCGGGGGGAGCCATGACCAGGCGGTCTCCCTCTTTACGCACGTGATCGGCATCGCACACACGGCCGGTGCCTTGATCGCCGTCTGGGTCTCTGTCGACGCCGTCATCAGACAGATCCGTCCCTCCGGGGACCTCTCCAGGGCCGCGCTTCTCGACGTGTTGCGCTGGGCGGTGGCCGGCCTGGGAGCGCTCGGCGCGCTGGTTGGTTACGGCTACGCCGATCTGGGTCTTGTCCTGCTCATCGCCTGGTTCGTAGCCATCGCGGCCCTGATCGCCGTGCTTTACCACTCGGCCCCCCTGCCATGCCTCTCCCCGGCACGGGAACCTGTGGCGAACCCCTTGCCGCCAGGCGGGTTGGACTGACAGCGACGCGGCCCGCTGCCGACGCGTAGTGGTCAGCCGGACCGAGACGCCTTGGGGCCCGCCCGTCGACCGGCAAAGTGGTGGGCCGACTGACGCCCACCCCGGACCGGCGTGCCTCGGGGCATGCCATTGACCCGATGAGGGCGACCCGTTGTCATCTGGCGTCCCAGAGAGCCTGATAGCGCTGCACCGTTGGGCGAGGTGCGCCTCTTGTCGCAAGACTTCGTGGACATCGGCGGAGACCCCCCATACGCGCCAAGGCTGCACGGAGTTCGTCAGCGGTTTCCAGCGGGGCCTTACCTCGGAATCCCCTGTCAAGCGTCTCGATTAGAGGTGCGCAACTTACTTGACGGCCGGTTAGTAGCTTGCTTACCTTACGACAGGTAAGCGAGGAAAGGATCATTGCTATGCCCGTCAAGCAGACCCAGACCTTGGACGTGCCCGGCGCCCGCCTCCACTACCAGGTGCGCGGACAGGGGCCGGCACTGCTGCTGATCCCTGGAAGCAACGGCGACGCCGACCTGTTCGATACCGTCGCGGACCTACTCGCCCCTCGTTACACCGTCATCAGCTACGACCGGCGCGGGTTCTCCAGAAGCACCGTCAACGGATTATTCGACAACAGCGCCTGGGGCGATACCCACGTCGACGACGCGCGTTGCTTACTACGGGCGGTTGCGCAGGGGCCGGCGCAGGTCTTCGGCAGTAGCGCGGGCGCGGTCATCGGACTCGCTCTGATCAGCCAGAGCCCAGGCCTGGTTACCAGGCTGGTTGCCCATGAGCCACCCCTGGCCGAGGTGCTGCCCGATGCCCCCAGGTGGCGGGCGTTCTTCCAGGAGGTGTACGACACCTATCAGCGGGACGGCGTGGAACCGGCGATGCGGATGTTCATGACCGGCATCGGCCTGGACGCGCTCCAGTGGCCGGCCGACATCGACCCTGAACTGATCTACCGCCTGTCGGCCAACCTCGGCTTCTTCCTTGATCACGAAGTACGGCAGGCACCCGGCTATCGTCCCGATCTGGTGACCCTCGACGCCCAGCGGGAGCGGATCGTGATGGCCGGCGGCCGGGACTCCCGTCAGCACTTCGCCTACCGTCCCAGCCTCGCCTTGGCCGACCGCTGGGGGAAGAGCGTGATCGATTTCCCGGGCGACCACACCGGCTACTGGTCCCAGCCCGCCGAGTTTGCCGCCGTCCTCATCAACGTCCTAACCAGAGCGACGACCTAGGCCCGGACCGGAAACCACAGCGCAGCGAATCCCCCACTCTGTACAAGCCCTCGTTCGAGCTTTCGGCATCTCGGTCGGCGGGACGTCATCCCCTGCTTTGGGAGGCGCGACTCCTATGGATGACGTCCCGCCGGGCTCACCAGGTCTTGCCGGCCTGCTCCCGGATCGTACGGTTGATACGGTTGAAGAAGTTGGTCAGCGCGATCTCCAGGTTGATCGCGGACAGTTGCTTCTCGTCGAAGTGGGCCGCGGCGGCGTCCCAGATCTCATCGGTCACACCTGGCGCGCCATCTTGGATCCGGGTGGCGGCCTCGGTCAGCGCGAGCGCTGCCCGCTCCGCCTCGGTGAAGAAGGGCGTCTCGCGCCAGGCGACCACGTTGTGCAGCCGCTCGTCGGTCTCCCCGTGCTTCTTGGCCGCCGCGACCCCGGCAAAGACGCACGGACTGCAGCCGTTGATCTGGCTGGCCCGCAGGTGGACCAGTCCGAGCACGAGCGGGTCAACGCCGCTGGCGTGGATCGCCTTGTAGAGGTGCTGGATCGCTGTCATCAGGTCGGGATTCGCCGGGCCCTTCAGGCGTGCTTCCATCGGTCGTACTCCTTCATCGGTTACCTGGGCCCCTCTGGGCCCGTCATTACCCATGACGGTGCAGATCCGAGGAAGGTAACAACATGTCCAACACCAGCCCGGCGGACCCGGTGGGCGAGGCGTTCCAGGCCCAGCGCGACCGGCTGCGCGCGGTCGCCTACCGCATGCTCGGATCGCACGCCGACGCCGAGGACGTGGTCCAGGAGGCCTGGCTGCGGCTCTCCCGGCAGGACACGGCGACCATCTACAACCTCGCCGGCTGGCTGACCACGGTGGTCGGCCGGATCAGCCTCGACGTCCTGCGATCGCGCCAGGCCCACCCTGAGGCGTCCTACGACGACCGGTTGCCCGAACTCGTCGTGACGGCCGACGACAGCCCCGCGCCGGAGGACGACGTAGCGCTCGCCGACTCGGTCGGGCTCGCGCTCCTGGTCGTCCTGGAGTCGCTCGGACCGAGCGAGCGGCTGGCGTTCGTGCTGCACGACCTGTTCGCGGTGCCGTTCGACGAGATCGGCCAGATCCTCGGCAAGTCCGCCGACGCCGCCAAGATGCTCGCCAGCCGCGCCCGCAGGAAGGTACAGGCGACCGAACGGCCGACGGCCACCAGACGGGAACAGCGAGAGGTGGTCCAGGCCTTCCTGGCGGCGGCTCGCCGCGGCGACTTCGAGGAGTTGCTGCGCGTGCTCGACCCCGAGGTGAGGCTGACCGTCGACACCCCCACTGGGGTGGTCGTCATCCTCGGCGCCACCAAGGTCGCCGAAGGCGCATCCGCTCGAGTCTCCGCCGGCGCAGCCGCGAGAGGGCGAGCGGTGCTCGTCAACGGCCTTCCCGGGTTCGTCTCCTGGCGCGAGGATGGAACTCCGCTCTCGGTCATGGCGTTCACCGTCGTCGACGGCCGGATCGTCGCCATCGAGACCGTGATTGCCCCGGCCAGGCTCGCGTCGATTAACCTGCCGGATCCGGGGTGAGTCACTGCCGAGCGCCATGCACCCCACCCGTTGACCGGCGAAGCGGTGGGCCGACTGACACCCACCCCGGACCGGCGTGCCGCGGGGCTGCCGTTGCCCGACGGGGCAACGCCGAACTCACGCCCGATCACCGGGACGGGCAGCCACCGGCCAGCTCCCGCTTGGTCCCAGTCGGCGGTTGGATAGGGAAGAGGAGGCGGAAGAAAGGGGGCGCGGGCCCTCCCCGATACCTGAGGTGCCTCCTGACACGACGATCGTGCTCAAACTGGCTGGGAATCGGGGTGGGACGATGTGGCTGCTGGACGCATCCTGAACGCGGCGATCACTGCGAGGACGGCGATCACGGCCATGGCCAGAAAGACATCGGAATAGGCGGCACCGTCTTGCCCGGTATGGAGGGGGTTGAAGGCATCAGCGCCGGTTTGCTGTCGCGCGGTCACCAGCACGCCGAGGAGAGCGGGACCGGTGCCGGCGCCGAGGAACTGGGCTCCTTGCAGGATTCCGAGCCCGACGCCGGCCTGGTCGGGCGGAAGCGCACTCGCAGCCGCGCTGATGATCGGGGTCAACACGAAGAAGAAGCCGACACTGAGCCCGAGGATCCCGAGTCCTGCGGGGATCACCGAACTGCTTCCCGCGAAGGTCGAGAGGAACAGGGAGAACAGCCCCACGGCCACCAGCCCCGGCAGCACGAGCAGTCGGGTGGCGATGCGGTCGGCGAGGCGACCGATCAACGGTGAGAGGGCGGCGACCGCGACTCCGGCCGGGACCATCACCAGGGCACCCGCGCCCGGCTCGAGGCCGTTGACGTCGACCACGAGCAGCGGAACGAACACCATGCCACCCAGATTGACGACCATGGCCAGGAACGCGACGACCACCGCGGCCCGGTAGATCGGGCCGGCGAACAGTGTGGGCGGGACGAACGGATCCGCGAGGCGGACCGTGCGCCAGCCGAACAGCACGAACGCCACCACAGCCACCACGAGGCTGACCCAGGACGACGGGGCCGCGACACCGTCGGCCTGTGCCCGGGTGATCCCGAACAGGATGAGCCCGGCGCCGAGCCCGAGCAGGATGCCACCCGGAAGATCGAAGCGGCCCGCGCCGGCCGGGCGCCCGCCTGGTAGCACGCGCCACGCCGCGGGAACCAGCGCCAGCGCGACGACGAGCATCATCCAGAACAGTGCGGGCCAGCCGAGGAACTGGCCGATCCCACCACCGATGGCCGGTCCCGCGGCGGTGCCGATCCCCGTGGCCGCGGACACGACGCCGATCCCCATCCCTCGCTTGTCCTCAGGCATCAGCCTGGTGACGGCGATGATCGACAGCACGGGCAACCCGGCCGCGCCCACCCCCATCACGATCCGTCCGAGCACGAGCACCAGGAGCCCCGGCGCAAGCGCGGAGATCAGGCTCCCCGCGGCGTAAGTCACCAAAGCGAAGCAGAACAGACGCCGCAGACTGACCCGGTCAGAGATGCGGCCGTAGAACGGGATGCCGACCGAGAACATCAGCAGGAAACCGGTGACCACCCAGGCGAGCTCGGCCTCTGAAGCCCCGAACTCCTCACCGATCGAGGGGAGCATCAGATTGACCATGTCACTGGCGACGACCGTGGCGAGCATCGCCGGCATCAACACAGCCAGCAGTGCCGGCACAGAACCGGTTCGTCCTGTTCTGCTCGATGTGATTGTCATTCGGCGTCCCTCCGCGTGGCCATGACTGCCACCAGATTGGTTACAGTTAAGGTTAAGAGAAACGGCGGAGACGTCCTCTCCGCCGTTATCCAGCTACCGGTGCTGTGTTGCCGGTTTGCGCTCTTTGGTCAGCACCTGATGGACCAGGTGGGCGATGGTCGTCTGACCCAGTCGCTCCTGCATGGCCTGTTCGGCCTCCCGGAACTCCGTCTCAAGGAGGGTCTGCATGTGGCGGCCGACCTCGCACGCGTCGCTGGGTGGATGGGCGTGCCGCGACAGGACCGGCCCTGCCTCTACGGCGACAAGCGCGTCGTAGAGCGTGATCTCACGAGCGGGACGAGCAAGCGACCATCCGCCCCCGCGGCCTTCCGTCGACCACACCAGACCCGCGTCCCGCAGGCTGCCGAGGATGCGTCGCACGAGTACGGGATTGCTCGCCAGACTGTCGGCGATCTCGGTCGAGGTCAGCGAGCGATCCCAGCGACCCAACATCGTGAGCGCATGAATCGCGACAGCACTCCTACTGCTGAGGCTCACTGCTCTCACCCTTCGGTCGACATCCGCAATACTGCAACCAAACTAGTTGCGGTATGGCTACCCGTCAATCCCGGGTCGTAAGAACACGAGGCCTCGCGGTGATGACAACCGCGCCGCCCCAGGGCCTCGACCTCCTTGTCCGCCTCGCCGCGGACTGATGATCACCGCCGATGCGGCGTTCGTCGACCCGGCCGCGGTGGCGCGCCTCGCCGAACGGTTCGGGGTGCCCCGGCGTCATACTCGGTTGCAGTCCTTCGACGACTGTGAGGTGAACGATGCCGGGCACCGTGCTCCGCCACGCTTTTCACGTTCCTGCTCCGCCGCCCGTGGTGCTCGCGCACCTCAGCGAGCCGTCGAACTACGTCGGCTTGTCGCCGCTTGTGGTGGCGGTACGCGACGTGCGCCGGGAGCCCGGCAAGATGCGGTTCGTGGCTGTGGAGCGGTTCCGCTTCTTCGGTTTTGTGAAGTACGACAATCTGATCGAGGTGACGTTACGCGCCACCGAGGACGGTATCGAGGGCGAGGTGGACAGCCCGGGCGGAGTGCGGCTCGACTACCGGTTCGGGCTGACCGCGGACGGCATGGGGACCGCGGTCGAGGACGTGCTGACGGTGCACGCGAGACTGGGCCCGGTGCTGCGGTACGCCGTCCGCAAGGCCCGCCAGGTGCAGGTCGCCCGCGCGGACATCCTCGTCGGCCGGGCTCCAACGCTGACGTGAACGGTTGCCCGGGTAGGGACGGTGGTCGCGTCAGGTCTCCGGTTTGAGCTCCTGAAGGATGGCCTGACCGGCCGCGCGGTGTTCGGCGGCCGTGGGCGGGTCGCTCTCGTCGAGGACCGCGGCGATCCCCTCGTGGGCCAGGGCCTCCGCGTACCGGTATCCCAGTTTCGGGGCCAGCTCCAGCGCCTGCCGGTGCAGGCGCAGGGCCTGCTCGGGCAGGCCCGCCAGCCGGCAGGTCTCGGCGTAGCCGTTGAGGAAATGGATCTTCCAATGCTCCTCGAACAGCTCGTCCAGCAGCGCGAACGCCTGACGGTGGCTTGCGAGCGCCTCCTCGTACCGGCCCATCTGCCGCAGCGCGACGCCCATGCAGTTGAGGCACCACGCCTCGTTGTGCTTGTGGCCGTCCTCGCGGGCCAGCGTCAGCGCCTGTTCCAGGTGCTCCAGCGCCTCGCCGGGCGCCTCAGGGGCGATGGCCACGCCGAGGGTGATCCTGGCCGTCAGCGTGGGCGGCCACGCGGGGTCGGCGTGCGGCATGTCCAGCGCCACGCGGGCCAGCCGCGCCGCCTCCTCGCGGTGTCCCAGCTGCAGCATCGCCCAGGCCTCGTACGCGGTCGCATGGACCGTGCCCATCGGGCAGCCGGCGTCCGCGTACAGCTTGCCGGCCAGCCGGAAGAGGTCGAGCGGCTCCTCGACGTAGCCCTCGTCCCACCTCAGGTAGCCGCGGCGCATGGTCAGCTCGGCCTCCGACCTGGTGTCCCCGGTCTGGGACACCAGCGGCGCCGCCGCCTCGTACGCCGCCTCCGCCTCCGCCATCCGGCCCGCGTTGTACCGGGCGAAGCCAAGGTCGCTGTGCGCCTCGGCCAGCTGTACCGGATCGCCCAGGCGCTGCGCGGCCACCAGCGACCGCTCGAACAGGACGTTGAGGTGCGTCGTGCCGCAGCGCCGCGCGAAGAACGCCCGCATGAAGCGCGGCAGCTCGCACACGTGCGCGTCGGCTCCGGCCGCGACGGCAGCCTCGAAGACGGCCATCAGGTTGGTGTACTCGGTGGCGAACCAGTAGAGGGCCGCGTGCTTGCCGGCGAACCGCGGCAGCTCGGCCGGGGGC
Source organism: Nonomuraea sp. NPDC003707 (assembly GCF_053587055.1). Lineage (NCBI taxonomy): Bacteria > Bacillati > Actinomycetota > Actinomycetes > Streptosporangiales > Streptosporangiaceae > Nonomuraea > Nonomuraea sp. NPDC003707. The sequence continues at coordinate 134,401 of NZ_JBSFNK010000017.1, forward strand.
CGGCCCGCGGACACCTCCCGGACGGGGGACAGGTACGACATCGCGGCGTCACCGGCGGCCGCCGCGTGCACGTAGTAGTCGAGCACCCGGCCCAGCGCCTGCTCCAGGTCCGCCGGTGAGTCCTGCTCGGCGGCGGCCCGGCGCGCGTGCTGGCGCACCAGGTCGTGCAGGCGGTAGCGGCCGGCCGCCGGCTGCTGGACCAGGTGCGCGTCGAGCAGGTCCTCCAGCATCGCCCGGGCGCTGCGCAGCGGTATGTCCGCCAGCGCCGCCGCCACGTACTCGTCGAAGGTCGAGCCGGGCATCAGGCCCAGCAACCGGAAGAAGCGGCGCTGCGTCCGGTCCAGCTGCCGTACGGACATCGCGAACGCCGTGTCGAACTCGGTGGCCCCCTCCGCCATCCGCTCGACGAGGATGCCCACGGTCCAGCCCGGCCGGTGCCGCAGCCGGGCCGCGGCCAGGCGCAGGGCCAGCGGCAGCTGGCCGCACAGCCGTACCACCTCGGCGGCGGACTCCGGGTCGCGGGCCAGCCGGCTGTCGGGCCCGCCCGGGTCGCCGCTGGCGCGGGCCAGCAGTTCGGCGCTCTCCTGCGGGGTCAGCACGTCCAGTGACACCGGGGGCACCTCGTCCAGGCCCAGCAGCCGGTTGCGGCTGGTGATCAGGGCCACGGAGGGACCGGCGCCGGGCAGCAGCGGGCGGACCTGGTCGGCGTCGGCGACGTTGTCGAGGACCACGACGGCCCGCCGGTGGGCCAGCTCGGAGCGCCAGCAGGCGGCCAGCGGCTCGATGCCGCCCTCCTGCGGGATCTTCTCCGAGGGGACGTCGAGGGCGGCGAGCAGGGCCCGCAGCGCGGGATCGGGACCGAGCGGCTCCCGTCCGGCGGTGAACCCGTGCAGGTCCAGGTAGAGCTGGGCGTCGGGGTAGTCGGCGCCGAGCCGGTGCGCGGCGTGCACCGCCAGGCAGGTCTTGCCGACGCCCGCCATGCCGTCGATGGCGACCACCCGGCTGCTGTCCACGCCGGCGAGCACGGCGGCGAGCTGGGCTTCGCGTCCGGTGAAGTCGGGCACGTCGCGCGGCAGGTCGTTGCGGGGCGGGCGCGGAGCTCCCGCGGGTGGCGACGGGGGCTGGACCTGGCGGCTGGTCTTCGGGGGCGCAGGCAGGGGGTTGGAGGCCCGTTCCCACAGGGGGCGCAGCGGGCGGGGGTCACGTTTGAGGAGGCGGCAGAGCGCCACCACGGCGGGCCAGGGCGGCAAGGTCTGGCCGCTGAGGTAGCGCGACAGTGACGACGAGCTGAGGCCGGCGTCCCGGGCCAGGGCCCGCACGCCGCGCTCCGACAGCTCCTGGAGCAGGCGCAGGCGGGCGGCCAGCTCGTCCTTGGGGTCGGCCTTCGCTGCCTTCTGATGCACAGCCACCGTTCCCTGTCTTTCTGTCCCACACCGGCGGAAACTTCTCGAAGGCGGTCACCGCTGGTCAGAGCCATATCAACTGTCCCAGAGTGTCCCATGGACGTCGTCATCGTAGCCCTCCACAGGCTGTCATGGAGTCACGCCCCCGAGGGAACGGGGCGCAGACCTGAAAGAGGAGAAACCCGATGCAGCCCCGTATGCAGAACCCCGCCATGATCCTGTCCGGCGCGATGCAGCCCATCCAGGAGATCTTCAAGGCCGTGCACTCCGGCGGGGTGGAGGGGCAGACGCTGGAGCTGGTGCACCTGCGGGTCAGCCAGATCAACGGCTGCAGCGCCTGCGTGGACGGCGGCGTCAAGACGGCCCGCAAGGCCGGGGTGAGCGAGGAGAAGCTGGCCACGGTCGCCGCCTGGCGGGAGACCCCGTACTTCACCGATGCGGAGCGGGCGGCGCTCGCGCTGGCCGAGGCCGCCACCCGGCTGGCCGACCGCGCCGACGCGGTCAACGACGAGGTCTGGGACAGCGCCGCCACCTACTTCGACGAGAAGCAGCTGGCCGCGATCGTCCTGATGATCGGCGTCACCAACATGTTCAACCGGCTCAACGCCACCACTCGGCAGATCGCCGGCGCTTGGGGGTAGGGCCTGCCGGTCCCCGGGCGACAGGCACTGATCCGTCGCCTCGCAAGATAGATGACTCGCGGACAAGGAGATTCCCACCATGGGCGAAACGACGAAGGCCACCAAGAGTGCTGCGGCGGACAGCAAGTTCGACGGGTTCACCGACGACGAACGAGCCGCGATGAAGGAGCACGCCCAGGAGCTGAAGAAGGCCGCGCGCCGCGGTTCGGGCGCGAAGGCCGACACGGAGCGGGACGTGCTCGAGAAGATCGCCGAGATGGCGGAGGCGGACCGGGTCATCGCCGAGCGGATCCACGCCATCGTCAAGGCCGACGCCCCGTCCCTGACGGCGAAGCTCTGGTACGGGCAGCCCGCCTACGCGAAGGACGGCAAGATCGTCTGCTTCTTCCAGCCCGCCCAGAAGTTCAAGACGAGGTACGCGACCCTCGGCTTCAACGACCCGGCGAACCTCGACGACGGCACCATCTGGCCGACCGCCTTCGCGCTGACGGAGCTGACCGCCGAGGACGAGGCGAGGATCAGCGCGCTCGTGAAGCGGGCGGCGAGCTGAGGACTCGTGTCGGCGCGGGGGTGCGGGTGCCCTGCTCGGTCAGTTCCAGGGCGGCCTGCTCGGCCTCGGTGAAGACCTTGGCCTCACGCCAGGCCGCGATCAGGTTGAGGCGTGTGGAGGTCTCGCGGGTGTGCGCGGTCTCCTTGCCGTGATCACGTTCGACGATCGGCTCGACGGGGTCAGTTGCCGAGCCGATACGACGACGCACCTCACGGGTGGAGGAACGCGGGCATCGAGAAGAAGACGATCATGGCGATCGCCACGCAGATCAGGAACCCGACGACCTCCCAGGCCCAGTCGAAGTGCCGGTCCTGGCGGCGGCGGGGCTTCTCGGGCCGGGCCGTGTACGCCGGGCGCTTCTTGGGCACCGGACGGGCGCGGACCGGGCGCGGAGCCAGGAGAGAGGGCTCCGGGGCCAGCGAGGCGAAGGTCCCTTGGGGTTCCTCGTCAGGTGGAGTGGGGGTTCTCCTGCTCGATGAGGAGGAGGGCCTGGGGAGGGTGGGGGGCTTCGGGGGCGCCTTGTCGTACAGGGGCAGGCGGTAGACCGGTTCGGCGGGCCTCGTGGGCTCGGCCGGCTTGGGGGTGCGCCTGGCCGGCTCGGAGGACTTGGCGGGCTTGGTGCGCCTGGCCGACTTGGGGCGGGGGCGGAAGAGGGGGGCCGGCTCGTTCGTCCGCGGCGGCTGCTGGAGCGGGCGGGCGGGGCCCTTGTGCACCAGTACGTCGGGGTGCGGGTCCCTGGGGGCCAGGATGTCGCCGTCGTCGTCGTCCGAGAACGGCCTCGGGACATCTCTGGGCAGGATCACGTCGCCGGTCGCGAAGGGCTCAGGGGTGTCCCTGGGTAAGATCACGTCGCCGGTCGCGAAGGGCTCCAGACCGCCGAAAGGTTCGTCGGGCGGGTCCTGGAAGAACGGATGGATGTAAGGCGGCACTGGGGTCCTCCCTGCGAAGGGTGGAGCTGTGTGTGGTGTGCCGGGCTGGTCGGGCCGTGCGCCGTCCACCGCCGCCAGAGGATCTCTGAGAGACGGGGTGGGGCCCAGCGGATCGTGCAGACGCTGGGCGGAGGCCAACGGGTCCCTGAGGGGGGAGCGGGCGGTCGAGGCCGTGCCGTCGCCGAAGAAGGAGACCGGAGTCGAGGTCCGGCCCTCTCCGAAGAACGAGCGTGGCGTTGAGGACGGGGCTTCTCCGAAGGGGACGTGCGAGGCCGGGAATTCTCCGCGGCGCGGTGCGGACTCCGGGGAGTTGTTCAGCTTGGGCATCGGGGCCGTGGTGGCGGCGTGCTCGGGCACGTGCGACGGCGACGGCGGCGTCAGCAGCTCGGCCGGGAAGATGGCCGTGCTGGTCGCCGGGTCCCCGTCAGCCAGAGGCTGGGGCCACATCGGCGGGCTGGGCCAGCGGGGCTTGACGAAGAGAGGGCCGGGGCTGGCGGAACGGGAGCCCGCGAAGTGGATCCGGAGGGCTCCGGGCGGCTGCGCCCAGGGGAGGCGGCCGATGATGTCGGCGAGCGGGGCCACGCCCAGGGCGCCGTACACGTCCGCCACCGGCTTGGGCACGCGGACCCCGGTGGAGGACAGCGCCGTCACCAAGGCGTGCCGGAAGTGGTGGGCCGCCCCTACCGCCAGTTCCTCGGCGGTGTCGGGGGCGACGTCGAGTACCCACGCCAGCTCCGCCTTGCTCATCCCGCAGACCGCGCACAGCACCAGCACTTCGCGCTGGTGTGGTCGCAGCTCGCGGAAGGTGCGCTCGACGAGGGCGGAGGCGGGGTCGATCAGCGGATCGATGGAGGGGGGCGCGAAGACGATGTCCCGCCGGTGGATCTCGCGGCGGGCGAACGCGTAGAGAGCGGCGCGAGGCGCTTCGGAGGCGGAGGGAACGCCGGCGACGCTGGAGAACAAGGTCACCAGTACGTCGGACGCGGAGCCTAGGTCGCCGAGCTGGTCAGCGCAGTACGCGAACAGCCCAGCGGCATGGCGGTCGTAGAGCTCTGCGATCAACTCGGCGCGTCGGCGCTGATCGGTGAGCGGCTGAGACACGGGGCCGGATCCTCTTGCTGTGAGCGGACGCTGAGGGTGAGGGGTGCGGGGCTGAAGTTCGTGAATTTCGTTCGGGGTGTTCGTCAGGACTTTGTGGAGGTATAGGTCAGAAGTTCGTGGAGGTAATCATGCCAAGACACCACGGTCCGGCGCACTACCACTTCAACATTTGGGGTAAATATCCAGCTCAACTGAAGCGTTTCAGCTGGATCCCAGGACGACACGGTGGTCCGGATCGCCGTAGTCTGTGCTGCGATAGATCATGCGGCGGTCGTGGCACGGGGGCTGCGGCCCCTGCCACAGAAGCCTGAAGCGAGAGTTCGCGCGTGATCACATTCGACGCTGTCACCAAACGCTACCCAGACGGAACGGTCGCCGTGGACCGTCTCGACCTCGAGGCGCCCACGGGAGAGATCACCGTGCTCGTCGGCCCCTCGGGCTGCGGAAAAACCACATCCCTCCGGATGATCAACCGGATGATCGACGCCTCCGAGGGCCAGATCCTCCTCGACGGCACGCCGGTGCAGGGCATCGACCCGCCGACGCTGCGGCGCGGCATCGGGTACGTCATCCAGCAAGCCGGCCTGTTCCCGCACCGCAAGATCGTCGACAACATCGCCACGGTCCCGTACCTGCTCGGCTGGGACAAGAAGAAGGCCCGCGCCAGAGCCATGGAGCTGCTCGAACGGGTGGGCCTCGACCCGGCGCTGGCCGGTCGCTACCCCTTCCAGCTCTCGGGCGGGCAGCAGCAGCGCGTGGGCGTGGCCAGGGCGCTGGCCGCCGACCCGCCCGTGCTGCTCATGGACGAGCCGTTCAGCGCGGTCGACCCCATCGTGCGCACGAGCCTGCAGGACGAGCTGCTCAGGCTCCAGTCCGAGCTGAACAAGACCATCGTGTTCGTCACGCACGACATCGACGAGGCCATCAAGCTGGGCGACCGCGTGGCGGTGCTGCGGGTGGGCGGCAAGCTGGCGCAGCTCGCCGCTCCCAAGACGCTGCTGTCCGAGCCGGCCGACGACTTCGTGAAGGAGTTCCTGGGGCACGACCGGGGGATCCGGCGGCTGCAGTTCATCTCGACGGGCGGGCTGCGGCTGCGTACCGACCTGACCGACACCGCGGACGACCCGTGGCGGCTGGTCATGGAGGACGGCAGGCCGACCGGGTGGGTCTCCCGGGAGCGGCCCGACGAGCTGGAGCCGTACGGGACGTTCGTGTACGGGCGCGACTCCATGCGCACGGCCCTCGACGCGGCACTGCTGTCGCCGTCCGGCTGCGCGGTGGCCGTGGACGAGCAGGGCAAGGTCGTCGGCGTGGCCACCAGGGAGACGCTCGACAAGGCGCTCGCGGAGGCGGCAGATGGCTGACGGCCCTCCTTCCATATGGGAATGGATCGGGCGTAACTGGGATACCGGCCGGGTCGACAGCATCAAGAACCTGCTCCTCGACCACCTGACCATGTCCCTCGTGCCGATCCTGTTCGCGCTGGTCGTCGCGCTGCCGCTGGGGCTGGCCTGCGTGCGCTGGCGCTGGCTCTACCAGCCGACCGCCGGCTTCATGAACGTCGTCTACGCGCTCCCCTCGCTGCCGGTCTTCATGCTGCTGATCTCGGTGACCGGGCTGTCGCAGACCACGGTGATCATCCCGCTGACCTTCTACGGCATGGCCGTGCTGATCCCGGCCGTCGTGGACGGGCTCGGCTCGGTGCCCGACCACGTGCGGCAGTCGGCGATCGCGATGGGCTTCACGCCGCTGCGCAGGCTGCTCGCGGTCGAGCTGCCGATCGCCGTCCCGGTGGTGCTGGCGGGCCTGCGGGTGGTCGCGGTCTCCAGCATCAGCCTGGTCAGCGTGGGTGCGCTGATCGGGCAGGGCGGGCTCGGCGGGCTGTTCACGCGGGCGTACCAGAACCCGTTCATGCCGCCGGTGATCGTCGGGATCGTGCTGATCGTGGCGCTGGCGCTGGTCGCCGACGGGCTGCTGGTGCTGGCGCAGCGGCTGCTCACTCCATGGGTACGGGCCCGAAGGGGGCAGGGATCGTGAGCTGGCTCACCGACTTCTTCGGCTGGCTGGCCGACTTCTTCGGCAACGGCGCCAACTGGTCCGGCCCCGACGGCATCCCCATGCGCCTGCTGGAGCACCTGGAGTTCTCGGCCCTGTCGCTGGTCCTGGCCGTGATGATCGCGGTGCCGCTGGGGCTGCTGATCGGCCACACGGGCCGGGGCGAGGTGCTGGTCGCCGTCACCGCGAACCTGGCCAGGGCGCTGCCCACGCTGGGCCTGCTGGTGATGTTCGTGCTGCTGCTGGGGACGGCGTCCAGCTTGCCGGTGATCGTCCCGCTGGTGCTGCTGTCGGTGCCGCCGATCCTGGTGAACACGTTCGAGGGCATCAAGGGCGTCGATCCCGAGCTGCGCGACGCCGCGTACGGGATGGGGCTGCGCGGCGGGCAGGTGCTCGGGCGGGTGCTCGTCCCGGTCGCGCTGCCGCTGATCCTGCTGGGATGCCGGCTGTCGGCGATCCAGGTCGTGGCCACCACGACCGTCGCCGCGTACACCGGGCTCGGTGGTCTGGGGCGGTTCGTGATCGACGGTTTCGCGACGAAGGATTACGCGAGCGTCGTCGGCGGTTCAGTACTGATTGTGCTGTTTGCCCTGATGGTCCAGATATTGTTCACGCTTGCCCAGAGGGTGACGGTCTCCCCGGGCGTGAGCCAGCGGCTGAAGGTCCGATAGTCTCCTGTATTACCTCCCGCTTAGAAGGGAAAAGCAAGATGGGACGCAAGTACGGCATCGCCGGGGTGTTCGTTTCGGCGATGCTCGCGCTGGCCGCCTGTGGCGGTGGCGGCGGTGGCAACACTGGAGGCAACCCGCTCGACACCTCGAGCGCGGCCCCCAGCGGTTCGGCTTCGAGCGGGGGCGGGGGCGGGGGCAAGGCCGTCATCGGATCCTTCGACTTCGACGAGAGCGTGCTGCTCGGGTCGATCTACGCCCAGGCGCTGCAGGCCAAGGGCGTGCAGGTCGAGGAGAAGCCGCGCATCGGCAGCCGCGAGGTCGTGATCGACCAGGTCAAGAGCGGTGGCCTGACCATCGTGCCCGAGTACAACGGCAACCTGCTGGCCTTCGTCGACCTCAAGAACACGGCCGCGACCACCGACGAGGTCAACGCCGCGCTGAAGGAGAAGCTCCCCGCCGAGCTGGAGGTGCTCGACTCCTCCCCGGCCGAGGACAAGGACAGCCTGTCCATCTCCAAGGACACCCAGACCAAGCAGTCGCTGAACACCATGGAGGACCTGGCCAAGGTCTCCAAGGACTTCGTCGTCGGCGGCCCGCCCGAGTTCAAGAAGCGGTGGGAGGCGCGGTTCAAGGAGGTCTACGGGATCGAGTTCAAGCAGTGGAAGCCCACGGGCCCGACCACCGCTGACGCGATCAAGGACGGTACGATCCAGGTCGGCAACGTGTTCACCACCGACCCCAAGATGACGGCCAACAACCTGGTGCCGCTGCAGGACCCCAAGAACATCTTCCCCGCCCAGAACGTGACGCCGCTCCTCAACAAGGCGGCCGCGACCGACACGATCAAGACCACGCTGAACGCCGTCTCGGCGAAGCTCACCACGCAGTCCCTCCTGGACATGATGCAGAAGATCTCCGTCAACAAGGACGAGCCCGGCACCGTGGCCAAGGAATGGCTGACCTCCAACGGTCTCGGCTGACGCCGTTTTCCGGTGCGGGTCCCCGCCGTCCGGGGGCCCGCACCGCTAGGTTCGTGCCGTGAGCGAGTTCACGGAGGCGATGGCGCAGCTCGCGGCCGGGGTGGCCGTGGTGACCGTACGCGATGGGCGCGACGACCTCGGCACCACGGTGTCGGCGCTGATGTCCGTCTCGCTGGAGCCCCCGCTCCTCCTGGTGAGCCTGGCCAGCGGCGGCTACCTCAACGAGGTCCTGCTCCGGCAGGACCGCTGGGCGGCCTCGCTCCTGTCGTCCGGCCAGGCGGCCATCGCCAGCCGCTTCGCCACCGCCGGCCGGCCCAGCGCCCGGTTGCTGCTGGCGGGCACGCCGCATCACCGGGGAACGCACTCGGACGCGCTGGTGGTGGAGGGCGGGGTGGCCGCCCTGGAGGCCGAGACCACCAAAGTGGTCCCGGCCGGGGATCACACCCTCTTCATCGCCACCGTCCTCGCGGTCCCCTACGTCGAGGCCGCTCTCCAGCCTCTGGTACGGCTCCGCTCCCGCTACCGCCCGATCGGGTCGTGAGCGCTCAGCGGATCACGTACCACGTGGGGAGGAGCAGCGGGCCCGCGGCGGGGAGGCCGAGCTCGGCGGACAGGCGGGCGAGAGGGCCCCACGCGTCCAGGCGCAGGCGGGCCAGGGCGGCGGACTTGTCCTCGCTCGAGTCCGGCCCGCGCAGCCGCTCCAGCGGGTTGAGCCGGGGGTAGGCGCGTACGGGGGCGTCGTCGGGGAGGCCGGCCCGCTTCCTGGCCAGGACCAGCGCGTCCTCCAGGCCGCCCAGCTCGTCCACGAGCCCGCTGGCGTGCGCGTCGGCGCCGGTCCAGACGCGGCCGCGGGCCAGCTCGTGCGCGCGTTCCCGGGTCAGGTCGCGACTCGCGGCGACCTTGCCCACGAAGTCATCGTAAATACGGTCGAGCCAGGCGTTCACGCGGTCCCATTGCTCGGGGGAGAAGCCGCGAGATGTAGAGAACATTCCCGCGTTAGCCCCGGACGCCACCATTTCCGAATTTATGCCGATTTTTTCGAGCATTTCTGCCACGACGGGCTTGCCGCCGTACACGCCGATCGAGCCCGTCAGCGTGCCGGGCTGGGCCACGATCACGTCGGCGGCCATCGCCACGAAGTAGCCGCCGGACGCCGCCAGGTCGCCCATCGAGACGATCACCGGCTTGACCTTGCGCGTGAGCGTCACCTCGCGCCAGACCGTGTCGGAGGCCACGTACGAGCCGCCGGGGCTGTCCACCCGGAACACGACCGCCTTGACGTGCTCGTCCCGCCGGGCCGCCCGGAAGGCGGCGCTGATCGTGTCGGAGCCCATCGCCCCGCCCCCGCCGAGCGGGCTGCGCCCGCTGCGGCCGGTCCTGATCATGCCCGTGCCGTGGATGAGCGCGATCCCGTCCGCCGTCGGGTGCGGCAGCTTCCGCACGGCCGCGCCCCTGGCGTACCTGGACACGTACAGCAGGTGCGAGTCGTCGCCCGCCGCCTGCTTGACCTGCTCGTACACCTCGTCCCGGTACGCCAGCCCGTCGACCAGCCCGGCCTCCAGCGCCTCGGAGGCGGTGAACGGGCCGCGGTCGATCAGCTCCCGCACCTTGCCCGCGTCGAGCCGGCGCCCGTCGGCGATGCCCGCGCTGAGGCTCTCGGTGACCGACTCGACGATGCGGCCCATGGACTCGCGGTGCGGCTCGGTCATGTGGTCCTGGGTGAAGGTGTTGACGGCGGTCTTGTACTCGTGCCGCTGCCCGGCCTCGTACCCGACACCCAGCTTCGTCAGGGCCCCCTTGACGAAGCGCTGCTCCAGCGCCACCCCGGTCAGCCCGACGTCGCCGCTCGGCTGCAGGTAGACGCGCTCGAACGCGGTGGCCAGGTAGTACGGCACCGTACCGCCGCCGAACTCCCCGAACGTCTCCGAGAACGCGACGGTCAGCTTGCCCGACGCCCTGAACTGGATCACCGCCTGGCGCAGCTCCTGCACCATGGCCAGGCCCAGCGGGTTGCCCCCGATCCTCACCACCAGCGCCTTGACCCTGGAGTCCTGCCTGGCGCGCCTGAGCCCGGACAGGACGTCGGACAGGCGCGTCTTACGCATGGACAGCACCGCGGCGAGCGGGTCCGCCGGCGGGCCCTCGGTGAGGCCCTCTGTGAGATCGAGCTCCAACACCAGCGGGGCCGTGCGCCGCTGACGAAGCTTGTCGACGGTTTCGAAGATCGCCTTTCCTGCCTCCATGAAGACACCCTAAGCGACACAATACGAAATGCGTTTAGGGATCTATGGCTGCATAAAGGCGTCCGCCTGGTCGGCCTCAAGGAGCTTTACGCGTGATCGGAGCCGGTGCGCTCGGGCTGACCAGGCCGGTCTCGTAGGCGAGGACGACGGCTTGGACGCGGTCGCGGAGCTCCAGCTTTGACAGGATGCGCGCGACATGCGTCTTGACCGTCGTCGGGCTCAGCACCAGGCGGTCGGCGACCTCGGCGTTGCTCATGCCGGTCGCGAGCAGGCGCAGGACCTCCAGCTCGCGCGGGGTCAGCTGCGACAGGTCGCCGTGCACGACGCGGCGAGCGGGCTCGTCGTGGCGGGCGAAGCGCTCGATCAGGCGTCGGGTGATCGCGGGCGCGAGCAGCGCGTCCCCCGTGCGCACCAGGCGCACCGCGGCCACCAGGTGTTCGGGGGAGACGTCCTTGAGCAGGAAGCCGCTGGCCCCGGCGGTGAGCGCCGCGTAGACGTAGTGGTCGAGGTCGTACGTGGTCAGGATGAGGACGCGGGTCCCGTCCGCGCCGCCGGACAGGATCTGCCGGGTGGCCTCGATGCCGTCCAGGCGCGGCATCCGTACGTCCATGAGCACGAGATCGGGCCGGGTCCGCCGGACGGCGGCGACCGCCTCGACGCCGTCGGCGGCCTCGGCGACCACCTCGATCCCGTCGGCGGCCAGGATCATCCCGAACCCGCTGCGTACGAGCGCCTGGTCGTCGGCGATGACCACGCGGGGCGCCTCGTTCATGCCGTCCACCGCAGGCGCGCCTTCGTCACGAAGCCTCCGCCGCTCCGCGGCCCTGCCTCCAGGGTCCCGTCGTAGAGCGCCAGCCGTTCACGCAGCCCGATCAGCCCCCGGCCCTGGCCGTCCCCCGCACGGGCCGCGGGAGTGCCGCCGCGGTCGGCGACCTCGATGTCCAGCCAGCCGCCGGTGTGACTGATCGCCACCGAGACGGCGGCGCCGCCCGCGTGCTTGATCGTGTTGGTGAGCGCCTCCTGGACGACGCGGTAGACGGCCAGGCCCACCCCGGGCGGCACCGGACCCTCCGGCGTACCGATCTCGGCGCTGACCGGGACCCCGGCCGCGCGCACGCGTTCGATGAGCGAGTCGAGCTGGTCGAGCCCGGGCTGCGGTTCGAGAAGGTCGGACCCGCTGCCGGAGGCGGCAAGCAGGCCCATGACGTGGCGGAGCTCGGCCATGGCGGCCCTGCCGCTGGTCTCCACCGCGAGCATGGCCTGCTTGGCCCGCTCCGGCGTCGTGTCCATCACCTTGCGTGCCGCCCCCGCCTGGATCACCATCACGTTCACATTGTGGGTGACGACGTCGTGCAGCTCGCCGGCGATGCGCGAGCGCTCCACCTGTACGGCCCGGCGGAGCTTCTCGTCCCGCTCGGCGAGCTGCTGCCGCCAGAACCGGACGAAGCTCGCCATGACCCCCGCGCCGAGCAGCACCACGAACGGCCCGAGCCAGCTCGGCAACCCCGCCACGGCATCCTTGAAGGCCATCCCCGCCAGTACGGTGGCCAGCACCAGACCGCCCAGCGCCACCAGCCGGTTGCGGCTGTAGGCGACCGCTCCATAGGCGGCGATGGCGCAGGTCGCCACGGTGACCCAGGTCGCCTCGTCATCGGTGGCCAGGGCGGCGAGCAGCACGATCCAGAAGGCGGTCAACGGATACAGCCGCCGTACGGCCAGCGGCAACGCCGTCAGCGCCACCGCGAAGAGCAGACCGGGATCGACCGCGTCACTGTGGGTGGGCAGGACGGGCCGGGGCGGAGGAGGCAGCCGCAGGGGGTCGACGCTGTGGACGGCGTCCACGGCGGGTGCCGCCGCCACCATCGCCAGCACGGTCAAGGCGACCGCGAGGAGGACGTCGAACACGAGCGCGCGACGCGAGGGCCTGTGCTCCGCGCGGAGCAGGTCCCGCCATCGCCTTCTGATCAGTGACACTCGCACATTGTCCTGTTCGTGGCGTATGGGGGACATCGGCGGAGCGGAGTACATCTCGAGGACGACCCCGCCGCCGATGTCGTCGTCACGGCCGACGCGGCCGGAGATCGCCCGGCCCTAGCGTCGAGCCCCATGAGTCACCGAATCGGGCGGCTTGCCCTCGCCGTACTCCTCGCCCTGCCGGCCACCGCCTCCTGGGCGGCCACGTCGGAGGCCGCCGTCAGGAACCGAACCACCGGGCCGGCACCCGCTCTGCGCATCCCCAAGCCGACGGGCAAGCTGCCGGTCGGCATGACCTCCCTCCACCTCAAGGACACCTCCCGCCCCGATCCCTGGGTGCCCAGCGTGAAGGCGCGGGAGCTCATGGTCTCGCTCTGGTATCCGGCGGCGAAGGCCGGCGGGGTGCCGGCGCCGTACATGACGGTCAAGGAGTCCGAGCTCACGTTGAAGGAGGCGGGCGCTTCCGGCGTACCGGGCGATCTGCTCAGCAAGACGCGGATCGATGCCGTCAAGGACGCCAGGCCGGCCAAGGGACGGCTGCCCCTCGTGGTCCTCTCCCCGGGCTTCACCAAGCCCCGCTACTCGCTCACCGGCCTGGCCGAGGACCTGGCCAGCCGGGGCTACGCGGTGGCCGTCATCGGGCACACGTACGAGAACGTCGCCACGAGCTTCCCCGACGGGAGGGTCGCCGAGTGCGTCGCGTGCGAGATCGAACCGAAGAATCCGGCGTTCTGGGTCAAGGTCGGGCAGATCCGGGCGGCCGATGTCACCTTCGTCCTGGACTCGGTGCTCGCCAGGTATCCCAAGCTGATCGACCGATCCAGGATCGCCATGGGCGGCCACTCCGTGGGCGGCGCGAGCTCTGTGGCCGCCCTGCTGAAGGACTCCCGGCTGCGCGCCGGGATGAACATCGACGGCACCGCCGTCGTCCCGGTCCCCAGCAGTGGGCTGGCCAAGCCGTACCTACTCCTCGGCTCCGAGGCGAAGCACAGCCCGGGCAAGGACCCCACCTGGGACCAGTCCTGGCCGAACCTCACCGGCTGGAAGCGCTGGTTCGTGGTGACGGGTACCGAGCACGCCTCCTTCACCGACATCTCCGTGCTTTCCGAGCAGCTCGGCATCGACGACGGCGCCGACCTGCCCGCCACGCGATCCCTGGAGATCACGCGCGGGATCGTCGCGGCCTTCTACGACCTCCACCTGCGGGGCAGGCCACAGCCGATCCTGAACGACCCGACTTCGCGCTATCCGGAGGTCAAGTCGGCGGGCTAGGACCTGTCCTCCTGCGGTCGCATCAGGTCGAGGTCCTCGCCCCACGCGTCCAGCACCGCGCCGTGCCCGGCACGCCGGGCCGCCGCCTCGACCCGGGCGAAGAGGCGCCGTTGCAGGGGTACGTCGCCCGTTCCCGAGATGCGACAGGCGGCGTCCAGCAGCATGCCGGTGTCCCAGCCCGGCAGCGGGTATCGGGCGAGCTCCCATTCGAGGTATTTGTTGTACGGGCGGGGGCGACGGTCGAGAGCGAAGAGCAGCTCCAGCAGGAACCGGATGCTGTCGGCGGCGTCGAGGCGGGCGGCGAGCGGATGCCCGTCACGGTCGTTCTTGACGGAGCGGTAGAGGGAGTTGGCATAGGCGTCGAGCCATTCACCGGAGTCCCGGAACGCCTCGTCGGCGTCGAGCCGTGCCTTGGCGGCCAGGATCCGGCCGATGCCTCCGTCGAGCCGGTCGAGCACGACCCTGGCGCGGGCGAGCGCGTATCGCTCGAAGCCGGGCATTCCAGCCGTACGGAACTCGGCCAGGGTGATGATGACGAGGTCGAGTTCGGGGGTGCGGTGACCGGCGAACCGGGTGAGATCCGTCGCCGCGCCGTCGGCGAGGACGACGTACAGGTCATGGTCGGAGTGCTCGGTGACCATGCCGTCGTGGGCGCGGGAGCCCTTGAGGACGAGCCCGACCACGGCGGGGTCGGCGGTGGCGAGCTCGACGAACGAGCGGTAGGTGAGAGGTTGCCGGGCGGGCACGGTGATCTCCGGTGGGATCGTGACGGGGGAAGCCTGCCGGGGCGGCCCCGGCTGCCGGGGTCGCCCGCACCGTCCGCGGCGGTACGTGGCCGCCGCCCGGAAGATCAACGCACCCCTGGACTGTATCGGCCGGACCTGCCCGAGAGGTACCGGCGCGTTCGAGGCGGGGGCGCGGGCTCTACGCTCGCCGCCATGAGCCCCTATGCGGAGACCGTCCAGGTGGAAGTAGACGTCGAGGACTGCAGCACTGTCTTCCTGATGAACGGGGACTGGGACGGGGACGACGCGGGCGACGTGGAGCGGTCCGTCGCGCTCGTCACGGTACGGAAGGCCATGGCCGAACTGGCGATCTCTTACCAGCACGGCGACGGCATCCCCCTCACGGTGACCGTCGCCGACCACGATCCGGGCGCCGACCTCGACGGGTACGAGGAGATCGTGGAGATCGACTTCATGTCGACGACCGGCGAGCTCTTCCTGATCGGATGGTGCATGGACTGGGACGACACGGCGATGCGCCGCCTTCCCCCGCTGCCCGCCGGTCCGGGCACGCACCGGCTGCGCTACCACGTCTGGAGCACGCTCACGGAACGGCCGGATTTCGACGGCGACCACCACTACCTGCAGATCTGGCCCGCACAGCCATCCCCGCCCGTCGTCGTCAAACAGGGCGAATGGATCGCTCACTGGGACGGCACCGTCACCTGAGGCAGCGACTTACCGGCCGCCGGCCTTCCGGAGCGCGTCGCCGAGCGCTTCGGTGCTGGTCACACCTACGATCAGCGCGCCGTCCTCGAAGACGAATCTCGGCACGGTGGTGACGCCCTCCCGCCGCGCCGCGGCCGCCTGCTCACGTACCTCGGCGCCCCCGTCCTCGGAGGCGAGAAAGTCCCGCACCCGGCCGCCGTCCGAGCCGACCCGTTCGGCCAGCTCGGTGAGTTGCGTGTGGTCGGCGATGTTCACGCCGTCGCGGAAGTACGCGTCGAAGAGGGCGGTCGCCAGCGCGGCCTGCACCTCGGCACCGTGCTCGTGCAGGGCGAGCCACAGCAGCCGGTGCGCGGTCAAGGTGTTGACCGCCACCGCGCGGTCGAATCGGTACTCGATTCCTTCGCCGGCGCCGAGCCGGGTCATCTCCGCGACCATCGCCTCGGCTTGTTCGCGACCGAACATCTCGACCACCGCGTCCATCAGTGGCCGGGGTTCCTCGGGCGCGTCGGGAAGGAGCTGGATCGGACGATGAACGAGTTCGACATCCGCTTCTGTGCCGGCCGCGGCCACCGCGCGGTGGAACTGGTGCGTGCCGAGGCGGCACCACGGGCACGCGATATCGGCGTATATCTCTACTTTCATCTTGGTCCTTTCTCGTGTGGAAATAGCTGGTGCGTCAGGGATTCGGGATGGCTTCGGTTTTGAGGTGCGTGGATCAGGTCGTCCCGGGCCGGGGATCGGCGCTCGCGGTGGGGTCCCGCAGCACTCGGAGGGCACGGGACCATGCGAGGACTTCATCCAGCATGGTGATCAGGGCGGTTTCCTGGCGCTCGCCGGGGGCGCAGACGCCGGCTTTGGATTCGGTGAAATCGAAGTCGAAGTACGGGTTGATCGCGACCTGGGCGTGTACGTCGGCGATTTTGATCTCGCCCATGGTCTGCCGTAGTTGTTCGGCGGCGCGGGTGCCGCCGTAAACCCCGTAGCTGACGATCCCGGCTGCTTTGTCATTCCATTCCGCGTACAGGTAGTCGATGGCGTTCTTCAGCGCCGCGGGGATGGCACTGTTGTACTCCGGGGTGACGAACACGAACCCGTCGAACCTGTCGATCGTGGCCGCCCACCGCTTGGTGTGCGCATTTTGGTAATAACCGATGACCGCGGGCGCCGGCTCATCCAGCAACGGCAGCTCGTACTCGGCTATGTCGACGAGTTCGAGGCCGGCCTCCCCGGTCTTGACGGCGGGGTGCCGGCCGGCGGCCTCGGCGACCCACCGGGCCACGTCCTCGACGCGGCGCCCGGGGCGGGTGCTGCCCAGAATGATCGCGATCTGGATCATGGGCCTCCTCCAAGGTGCTCATGCCTGCTAGCGTCCCGGCGCTGGGTGTGTCCGGACCAGGCTGCGGTTTTCCTAGCCCTGGCAGGGCCAGGCTCGCCGCGAATACAATCGCGGTTGATGAGGGAGACAGAGCTGGGCGCGTTTCTACGCGCACACCGGGAGGCGGTCCCGCCGGCCGCGGTCGGGCTCCCGAACGGGAACCGGCGCCGCACCCCCGGGCTGCGCCGAGCCGAGCTGGCCACGCTCGCCGGCGTCAGCGTCGATTACCTCACCCGGCTGGAGCAGGGGCGCGACCGCAGCCCGTCCGCCCAGGTGCTCTCCGCGCTCGCGGAGACGTTGGGTCTGTCCCGTGACGAGCGGATCCACCTGCACCGGCTGGCGAAGACCACCGGCGGCGGCACGTGCGACGGGGCCGCCATGACGCGGGCCCGGACGGTGCGCCCGACCGTGCAGGCGTTGCTGGACTGGCTCGAGCCCGCCCCGGCGCTGGTTGCCAACCGGCCCGGCGACCTGCTCGCGTGGACGGCCGGGTTCGCGCAGCTCGCCGGCCCGAGCGGGCTGCTGGAGGCCGAGCCGCCGAACCTGGTCCGGTACGTCTTCACCGACCCACGCGCGCACGACGCCCACCCCGACTGGGACACGGTCGCCGACGAGCGGGCCGCCGCGCTGCGGGCCGCGTCCGCGCTCGGCGACCCGCACGCGGCGCTGCTCGCCGAGGAGCTGACGATCACCGCCGGCGACCGCTTCCGCGACCGGTTCGAAGGCTCGGCCGCACTGCCCACGCGCACCGGCGTCGAGCGGTGGGCGCACCCGGAGGTGGGGGAGCTACGGCTGGCGTACGAGAGCCTGGAGCTGCCCGACCCCGACGAGCAGCGGCTGGTCGTCTACCTCGCCTCCGACGAGGCCACCGCCGCCGCCCTCGACCGCCTCACCGACCATCACCCCGCCGCCTCCTAGCGGGCCGTGAGTAGTTGCTTCGGCTTCAGAGCGGACCCGCCGTTCTGGTGCGGCCGCCCGGTGTCGGTCCGTGTCGCTACGGTGCTGCCGTGGCTGACATTCACGAACTCATGGTCGCGATGGACCTGCGCGGCGACTTGTCCGAGACCGAACTCGCCGAGTTGCGCTGGCACGTGGGCCTCGGCGCGCGGCCCGAGCACATCACCGAGAAGACGGTCATCGTCAACGAGGTCCTCGATCTGCTGGACGACGAGCTGGAGCCGGTGCAGGACGAGAACGGCGACTGGGTGATCAAGGAGTTTCCGCAACCGGTGTGGAGCGATGGTTCGCCCTACGCGGCCTCGAAGATGTCGGGCGCCGGCTGCTCGATCCTGGTGCGCGCGGACGACCACGGCGACGAACGCTGGGCGCTGACCTGCCGCTGGGAGATCCACCCCGACGGGCATGCCGAGGTGGCCGGGCTGATGAACTGGTTGGCCGCCCGGCTCCACAAGAACGAGTCCTTTTTCGGATATCAGCGCTGGTACGAGGACGATGAGCCGGAGCTGCTGAGCGTCCGCGACGGGAAGGTTGTGACGCGTCGCGATGGCGCGTTCGGGCCGCCGTTCTGGGCCGAACCTGACGAGGAGTGAGAGACCGATCGCCGTTCTGCGTTAGTCCCGCGTCCTGTTCGCCCCATGACGGCCCGGAGCTCACATGGCCCGGCGAACTGCGGGAATCACGCGGGCGACAAACAGTGGTATGCCCGTCGCCTTCTCGCCTCCACGTGCACGACAGCTAGCCTGTTCGGCAGGGCTTTGGCGGGTGCAGGGCCCCGGCGAGTGAGGGAGACGATGTCGGCGACGCGACTGCTGGTCCTTGGCGTGGTGCGGCTGCACGGTCAGGCACACGGCTATCTGGTGGGCTCCGAACTGGAGTCGTGGGAGGCCGGGCAATGGGCAGGGCTCAGGTCGGGCTCGATTTACCACGCGCTGCGTCAGCTGGCCAAGGAAGGTCTTCTGGACACCAGCGAAGTGCACGAATGGCCGGGCCGCGTCGATTACGCCATCAATGAGAAGGGCGAGGCGGAGTTCCTCGGGCTGCTCAGAAGCGCCCTCAGGGTTCCCGATCGGCGTCCGGAGCTGCTCAACGCGGCCCTTGTGCTGCTCCCCGCGCTGCCCGAGGAGGAAGTGATCGCGCTGCTCAAGGAGCGGGTGCACGCTCTGGAGGGCGAACGGGAGCAGATCGTGGCCACGGCCCAGGAGGGAAAGCGCCCAAGGAACGTGAGAGAGCTGTTCACCCTGCGCGCGGCGCAGGCGGCGGGTGAGGCGGCGTGGATCCGTGACTTGATCGGGCGGCTGGAACGCGGTGAGGAGCCGGCCTGATCGGCCGGAGATCGGTTTGACGGCAGGAGGGTGGATGAGCCATAGTTCGATACCCAAATTTGGTTAACCAAATTTGGGTACCTCGAAGGAGTTTCATGCGCATCACGACAGCGGTACTTCTGGCGCTCGTCTCGATCCCCGCAACCTCGATCCCGGCAGCGGCGAACGCCGCCTCCGCCTGCCGGACGGTCAGCGCCGAGGTGGCGATGACCTCCAGTGGCCCCGCCGACCAGCGCGTCGCCGGCACTCTGTGCCTGCCGCGCGACCGTGCCGCCACCGTTCAGCTGCTCATTCCCGGCGGCTTCTACGGCCAGGCCTACTGGCGGATGCGCGGCGACCGGCAGCGTCCCTCCTACGTGGAGACGATGACCGCCGCCGGGTACGCGACGCTGGCCATTGATCGTCTCGGCACCGGGGCGAGCTCCTACCCGCCGAGCGCCCGCTTCGGGCAGGACACCCACCAGATCGTCATCCGCCAGCTCATCCGGCAGTTGCGCGAGGGTCGTCTAGGTGGCGGCCGGTTCGCCAAGGTCGTTCTGGTCGGCCACTCGCTGGGCTCGACCCTCGCCCGCACGGTGGCCGCCGCACATCCGTCGGAGGTGGACGGCGTCATCCTGACCGGCGAATCGAGCGTGCCGAACGAGGCCGCTTTCGAGCAGATGGGCGCGGGAATCTACCGCGCCGCCGACGACCCCCGCTTCGCCGGTCGCGGGCTCGACGACGGCTACCTCACCACCCGGCCCGGCCTGCGGGCCACCTGGTTCTACCACCGGCCGAACGCCGACCCCAAGACCATCGCCGCCGACGAGGCCACCAAGACGACGGACGTCTTCCCTCCCGGCGACTCCTACACCCCGCCCTCGATCAACAAGCAGATCCAGGCCCCCGTACTGATCGTCAACGGCGAGCATGACAAGCTGCTGGCCGGAGCCCGCTCCTCCTCCGCCGCGCTGCACGCCCAGGAGGCCCCCTTCTACGGTCCCCGCGCCAAGCTGGAGACCGTCCTGGTCCCCGGCACCGGTCACGTGCTCAATGGCCACCGCACCGCGCCCCACTGGTTCGCCCAGGCACGCGAGTGGGCCGACCGCCGCGTGGGCGGAGCGGCGCGATGAGCCAAGAGCCGATCGACAGCCCGACCGGGTGGGTGGCCAGGCACGTCAAGAGCTACGCCGAGTCCGGCGGCGCTCGAGGTCACCTCTTCCACGGCGCCCCCACGCTGCTGATCACGACGATCGGCCGCCGCTCAGGACTTCCCCGGCGCACCGCGCTCATCTACGGCCGCGACGGCGACCGCTACCTTGTGGTCGCCTCCAACGGCGGCGCCGCCGACCATCCGCTCTGGTTTCACAATCTGCTCGCCCAGCCGCAGGTCAAGGTGCAGGTCGGGGCCGAGGTGTTCGATGCGGTGGCCCGCCCGGCGGCCGAGGACGAGCGGCTCCGCCTGTGGGAGACGATGACCGGGATATGGCCGCGCTACATCGGCTACCAGCGAGAGACGTCAAGGCAGATCCCGATCGTGATCATCGAGCGGGCGGCAATGCCGGACCTCGGCAGCGATGCTCCTGCGCATCTTGTTGACCGCACGCACAACGTTGGACATGACCTTGGCCAGTTTTGAGATCGCTTTCTATGTCTCAAATCCCAACTTTCACGATCATGGGCTGGACCCCCACCCGGCGTTTCACAAGTGGTCATTATCTTGAGCCGCTGATCGTTGCATGGCCTATGACCTGGGTGGCCTCGTTGGAGACAGTGTCCACAACGAGGCCGTGGTGGTTGGGGACCACCGATCAGCAGGGACCGATCGTTGCCGAAGAGCCCGGAGAGCAAGAGCCGCTCCGCCTGTCGCCTCAGTACTGTGACTTCGCATGACCGACACCGAGATCGAGATCACCGCAGACCTGGTCCGCGACCTGCTGCAGGAGCAACATCCGGACCTTGCAGGGCTGGCCATCCGCGAGGTGGCGGGCGGCTGGGGCAACCAAATGTGGCGCCTCGGGGACGAGTTGGCCGTGCGCATGCAGCGTATGGACCCTACCCCGGAGCTCCAGCTCAAGGAGCGCCGGTGGCTACCTGTGCTGGCCCCGCGCCTGCCGCTCCCGGTGCCGACCCCGGTGCGGTTCGGCGAACCGTCCGAGCGCTTCCCCAAGCACTGGACCGTGATGACGTGGGTTCCCGGCGAGCCGCTGGACCACGGCTCGATCAGCCGCGGCGCCCACGCGGCCGACACGTTGGCGGGCTTCCTCAGGGCGCTCCATGTGAAGGCGCCCGCCGAGGCCCCGGCCAGTTCGGACTTCGGCGCTCATCCCAAGAGGTGCACGGGCGGCTTCGAGCAGTTCTTGCAGGCCATTGACCCCGACGCCGTCGGCGATGTCCGCGCCGTCCGGGCCGTCTGGGCCGATGCCGTCGCGGCCCCCGAGTGGGAGGGCCCGCCGATGTGGGTGCACGGCGACCTCCATCCCGCGAATGTCGTTGTCTCGGACGGGACGCTCTCGGGCGTGATCGATTTCGGTGCCTTGTTCGCCGGCGATCCCGCGTGGGACCTCGGCGCCGCGTGGGTGCTGCTCCCCGCGGGCGCGGCCGCACGGTTCTTCGACGCGTACGCGCACGCGGACGAGGCAACGATCAGGCGCGCCCGGGGGCTGGCCGCTATGAAGAGCCTCTTCCTGATGCTCATGGGGCAGAACGGAGATCGGGGCCTTCCCGGTGGCAAGCCGAACTGGGGACCTGCAGGCCGGGCGGCACTTGATTGTGTTCTGAAGGGCGTTTGACGCACACTTCTTGAACTTGTTCTCGATCTTGGCAGAGGCACGATTGCGCCAGTGGGTGGTCGTCAGTCGGCCCGCCGCTTCGCCGGTCAACGGGTGGGGTGCATGGCGGGCGGGGGGTTCGGGGCGGGGTCCAGCAGGCTGACCACCCAGTAGGGCAACGGGGGCCGTCTAGTAGTGGGTGCGCAGGGCCGCGTACACGTCGATGCGGGGTGTTGTGACCTCGGTCTCCGCGCTCGTGTACGTGATCGGCTTGCCCGTGCGCTTCAAAGCGTCCACCATGCTGTCCACCCCGGCGCGTGGCCGCTTCTGGTGGAGGAGGGCCAGGGAGCCGGCCACGTGTGGCGCGGCCATGGAGGTGCCGTTCAGCGTCGCGTACGTGTTCCCCGCAATCGCACCCTTGATCGACACCCCGGGCGCGAACACGTCCAGGAGCGTCCCACGGTTCGAGAAGGCGGCCACCGCGTCCTGCTTGTCCGTGGCGCCGACCGTGACCGTGTTGGAGACGCACGCGGGCCACGACACCGCGGACTCGAAGCCGTTGTTGCCCGAGGCGACCACCGTGGCGGTGCCCTTGGCGAGGAGCTTGTCGACCTCGGTCTTGAAGTCGGCCCCGTCGCCCGTGTCGCAGGCCTCGGTGTACTGGCCGCCGCCCAGGCTCAGGTTGACGGAGGCGATGTTGTACTGGTCCGCCAGCAGGTCCGCGTACGCCATGCCGGTCAGGACCGACGAGTCGTAGGCCAGGATGCAGACGGGGCGGCCGGCGCAGTACGGGGAGTCGTCGAAGCGGCTGAACACCTGCACCGGCACGATCTTGGCCTTGGGGGCGACGCCGCTGGCCGGGAAGTCGGCGGTGGCCTGGCCGGCGGCGATGCCGGCGACGTGGGTGCCGTGGTAGCACAGGCCGTACTGCGGCTGCGGGGCGCCCGTCATGCAGGCGGCCGTCTCGGCGTTGGCGGCGCCGTCGCCGATCTGGAACTGGCTGCCGTTCGGGCACAGCGGCGTGGAGTTGTCGACCGGGTCGGTGGCCGAGAAGCAGGCCTGTGCGACGATGCGATTGCCGAAGGCGGGGTGGTCGTTGTCGATGCCGCTGTCGATGATCGCGACGGCCGTGCCCTTGCCGGTGAAGCCCTTGCGGTGTGCCCGGTCCGCGCCGATCAGCGGGATGCTCTCGGCGAGCGAGGGCTCGTTGAGCTTGTCCTTGCGGATCGAGACCACGTCGGACTGCTCGGCGATCTGCTCGAGCTCCGCCCGGGTGCCCCGGTAGACGAAGAAGTCCAGCTTGCCGGCCACCTCGGAGGGCGGCTCCGCGTAGACGTTTTTCTTGTCCTGCTTGACCTCCTCCGCGCTGGACTGGACGGACCGCACCTGTGCGGGCTGCTGCACGCGGACGATGGCGCGGTGCTCGCCGGTCGCGGTGATCGCTGGGTCGATCTTGCACTCGGGGTCGGCCAGGGCGGGTGTGGCGACCAGCGCGGCCGAGGTGGCGGCTAGTGCGATGGCGCCGGCCAGCAGAGACGAGAGTCTCAACTGTTCCTCCGGGGGTTGAGGGAGCGAGGGGAGCGAGGGGAGCGAGGGAGCGAGGAGGGTGGGGGTGAGGGGGTGTTTGTCGTTAAGAGTAACGATTGGTGTAATCACGCAGCGAAAAGGGCCGGATCCCGCCGATCCGGCCCTTGTGGCCGGCCCCCCGCCGTCCGGCCCTCGCAGCCGGACCCCGCCGTCCGGCCTTCCCCGCGCCGATCAGGCGCGGGCGCCCGCGGTGGCGCGCTCGGCGTCGATCCGCGTGGTGGTCACTGAGGTGCCCGCCGCGTCGTAGCGGATGGGCGTGCCCGTCTCCTGCAGCCGCTGCAGGCTCTGCGCGACCGTGAAGGCCGGGTACGCCTGCTTCATCAGCGCGAACATCCCCGCCACGTGCGGCGCGGCCATCGAGGTCCCGCTCTTCTCCGCGTACGTGTTGTTCGGCACGGAGGAGTTGATGTTCACCCCCGGCGCGAACAGGTCGAGCAGCGGCCCCCGGTTGGTGAAGGAGGCCAGCGCGTCGGAGTCGTCGGTGGCGCCCACCGTGACGGCGGTGGAGATGCAGGCGGGGGTGGCGACGCCGTTCGGGAAGCCGTTGTTGCCCGCCGCCACCACGGGGGCCACGCCCAGGCCCACCAGCGTGTCGAACTCGGGCTTGACCGCGGCGGCGGACGCGTCCGTGTCACAGGCCTGGGCGTACGGGCCGCCCCCGCCGAGGCTCATGTTCACCGAGGCGATGTTGTGCGTCTTGGCCACCCGCGCGATGTACTCGAGCGCCAGCTTCTGGTCGGAGGTGTAGCTGAGGAAGCATGGTGCGGAAACGCCGCCGATCAGGCAGGTCATGGGGTTGTCCACGCGGCTGAAGACCTGGACCGGGAGGATGCCCGCCTCGGGGGCGACGCCGTTGGACGGCGCCCCCGTGGCCAGCCGGCCGGCCGCGATGCCGGCCACGTGCGTGCCGTGGGAGCAGGCGTTCGCACCCCTGATGACGCACTGGGCGGTCTCGGCGTCCGCCGCGCCGGGACCGGTCTGGCTGGGCTGGTTGTTCGGGCAGAGCGAGACGGCGCCGTCGCTGGCGTCGGAGGAGGAGAAGCACGCCTCGTCCACGATCCGGCCGGCGAAGAACGGGTGGTCCCGGTCGATCCCCGTGTCCAGGACGGCGACGGTGGCGCCCCGGCCGGTCCAGCCGGCCTGGTTCGCCCGGTTCGAGCGGATGACGGCGGTGCTGACGTCAAGGGTGGGCATGCGCAGCTCGTCCTTGTAGACGGACTGGACGCGGTTGTCTTTCTTGAGCTTGGCCAGCGTGGGGCCGTCCACCTCGGCCACGAAGAAGTGCGGTGACTGCGCGGACTCCAGGACCCGGCTGCCGTCCGACGCCTTCTCGATGTCGCGCGCGACGGCCTCGACGCTCTGCCCGGGCTTGAGCTGGATGATGGAGCGCACCCTGGACTTCGCCTCGACCTCCGCGGCCAGCGACGGGCTGATGATCGGATCGCCCGAGTCGGCGTGGAGCGCCGGGCCCGTACAGAGCCCGACGACTGTTGCGGCCAGCGCCGCGGCGCCGGCCAACAGAGTTCGTAGCCTCACTTGTTCCTCCGAGAGCTCCTGGCTCGCTTACAGCCGCATACATCCCCACCTGCGACAACTGTGATGTCGGTGGTCTATGTAGCCCAGAGAAACGTTGGAGGCTTTTTTGCCTTCCTGCGGCCCTAGCCGCCTAGCACTGGCTATTTGACGGTTTTCGCCGCCTTCCGCAATGCCGCCGCGGTCGACTTGCCGTTCAGCCGCACCTTCTCGGCGGTGGTCAGCTTCTTGGTGCCGTTCGTGCCGTGCGCCCAGTTCAGCCAGGACGTGAGCAGCGCGCTGTCCAGCTTGGCCTTGCTTGCCTTGGCGCTCTTCAGCACCCGGTACGCCTTGCCGAGCGAGGACGCCTTCGTGACCTCGGGGAACACCTTGCTCGACTTGCCGATCAGCTTGAGGTAGCAGGTGAGCGTGGCGTCCGGGATCGTGCCGCTGCTGCGGTGGATCTCCACGGCCCACTGCTTGGCCGACAGCTTGGTGGCGGTCGTGCCTCGCGTGCAGACCTGCGCGGTGGTCTTCGGGGTCGGCGTGATCGTCACCGTGACGGTGACCGTGGGCAGCGGGACCGGCGAGGTGGAGGTCGAGGGCTGGGGCGTGGGGTCGGCCGGGTCGTCGGGCTCGGGGCTGGGGCCGCTGCTGTCCGACGGGTCGGGCTCGGGGGCGGGGTCCTCGGTCGGCACGCCCGGGGACTGCGTGATGGTCGGCTGCGGCGAGGCGCCGGCCAGGGCCGCCGCCAGGTCCAGGCGCGGCGTGCTGACCTGCTGGCCGTTGGCCTGGTACGAGTACGGCCTGCCGGTCGTCTTCAGCGTGTTGATCAGGTCGGCCATCGGCGTCTGCGGCGAGGCCTGCTTCATCAGCGCCAGCGCGCCGGCCACGTGCGGGGTCGCCATCGAGGTGCCGCTGAAGACGGCCGTCCGGTTGTCCGGCACGGACGACTCGATGTCCACGCCCGGCGCGAACAGGTCCACGATGGCCCCGCGGTTGGAGAAGTCCGCGATGACGTCGTTGTTGTCGTTCGCCCCGACGGCCACCGCCGAGGAGATGCAGGCCGGGTACGACGCCCCCTCGAAGAACTCGTTGCCCGCGGCGACCACGGTCGCGATGCCCTTGGCCAGCAGGGCGTCGATCTTCGGCTTGAAGATCAACCCTTCCTCGCTGGAGTCGCAGTCGGTCTCGGACAGCTCGCCGCCCAGGCTCAGGTTCACGGCGGCGACCGGCTCGGTCAGGCCGGCCACGTAGTCCATGGCCTGCCGCAGCGACGACTCGAACGCCAGCAGGCACGACGGCTCGCCGCAGATGTCCTCGTCGTTGACCCGGCTGAAGACCTGCACCGCCACGATGTTCGCGCCCGGCGCGACGCCGCCGGTGCCGGCCGCGATGCCCGCGACGTGGCTGCCGTGCTCGCACAGGTTCGCGCCGTCGGCCAGGCACTTGGCCGTCGTGGCGTCCGCCGCGCCCGCGCCGGTCTGTGACGTCTGCCCGTTCGGGCAGAGCGACTCGACGCCGGCCTCCACGGCGGAGAAGCAGGCCTCGGCCACGATCCTGTTCCCGAACCACGGGTGGTCGCGGTCGATGCCGGTGTCCAGCACGGCCACCGCCTGCCCGGTGCCGGTGTAGTTCTTGGCGTGCGCCTGGTCGGCCCCGATCAGCTTGAGATTGGGGCTCACGTCCACCGGCGCGTACGTCCTGTCCCGGTGGATGGACGTGACCCGCGGGTCGTCGGCCAGCTTGGCCAGCTCCTCCGCGGTCCCCTCCACGACCATGAACGACTGGTTCTGCGGCTGCATCACCACGTCCACGCTCTCGGCGGCCGCCTGGCTCGCGACGGGCGCGTTCTGCGCCGGGTCGGTGAGCTCGACGATGGCCCGCACGGAGCCGCCGTCGACGCCTAACCCCTCCTCCACCTTGGCGGGGGGATCGCCGGGGGTGGAGGTTGTCTCTTCCACGACGCTCGGACTGGGAGTCGGATCCTCCGCGTAGGCCGGCGCCGATAACGGCAGCAGGGCCAACACGATCGAACTCACGATCAGGGGGCGAAGTCGCACGCGTCCTCCGAGAGGGGGATGATCTCGGAGTTTAGGGTGATTTTCCGGATAGAGACAGGTCTCGGGGCCGGTTTCTCACCTAACTCTCAGCGGGCGCACCTCAAACGTTCAGCGTTTCCCCCTCGTGCGTGAGCCACACCGCGCCGAGCGGCGGCACCCTCAGCGTGGTCGAATGCGGCAGCCCGTGCCACGGCTCGTCGTCGGCCTCGACCACGCCCATGTTGCCCACGCCGCTGCCCCAGTAGTCGTAGGCGTCGGTGTTGACGATCTCCGACCACTGGCCGGAGTAGGGGAGGCCGAGCCGGTAGCTCTCGTGCGGCGCGCCGCTGAAGTTGATGACGCACGCCAGCGCGGACCCGTCGTCGGCGTAGCGGACGAACGAGAACGTGTTACCGGAGGCGTCGTCGGCGTCGATCCACCGGAACCCCTCGGGCTTGGAGTCCTGCTGCCACAGCGCCG
The DNA here is from genome assembly GCF_053587055.1 of Nonomuraea sp. NPDC003707. Taxonomy (NCBI): domain Bacteria; kingdom Bacillati; phylum Actinomycetota; class Actinomycetes; order Streptosporangiales; family Streptosporangiaceae; genus Nonomuraea; species Nonomuraea sp. NPDC003707. The sequence continues at coordinate 161,702 of NZ_JBSFNK010000017.1, forward strand.
GGGTCTCCTTGTAGATCCGGTTCAGGTCGCGGACCAGCCGCTGCACGCCCTGGTGCCCGTCGAACTCCAGCACCCACCAGTCGAGCCCGCGCTCCTCCGACCACTCCGAGCCCTGGCCGAACTCGCCGCCCATGAACAGCAGCTGCTTGCCCGGATGCGCCCACATGAACGCCAGCAGCGCCCGCAGCTGCGCGAACCGCTGCCACTCGTCCCCGGGCATCTTCCCGAGCAGCGACCCCTTGCCGTGCACGACCTCGTCGTGGGACAGCGGCAGCACGTAGTTCTCGGAGTACGCGTACAGCAGCGAGAACGTCAGCTGATGGTGGTGGTACTGGCGGAAGATCGGCTCGTGGCGCAGGTATTCGAGCGTGTCGTGCATCCACCCCATGTTCCACTTGAACCCGAACCCGAGCCCGCCCAGGTGCACCGGTCGCGAGACCCCCGGCCAGGCCGTCGACTCCTCGGCGACGGTCGAGATGCCGGGCGTCTCCCGGTAGGCGACGGAGTTCATCTCCTTGAGGAACTCGACCGCGTCCAGGTTCTCCCTGCCGCCGTAGACGTTGGGCGTCCACTCGCCCTCGCGCCGCGAGTAGTCGAGGTAGAGCATCGACGCCACCGCGTCCACCCGCAGCCCGTCGATGTGGAACTCCTTGAGCCAGTAGAGCGCGTTGGCCACCAGGAAGTTGCGCACCTCCCTGCGGCCGAAGTCGAACACGTACGTGCCCCAGTCGGGGTGCTCGCCCCTGGCCGGGTCGGCGTGCTCGTAGAGGGGGGTGCCGTCGAAGCGCGCCAGCGCCCAGTCGTCCATCGGGAAGTGCGCAGGCACCCAGTCCAGCAGCACGCCGACGCCGCGCCGGTGCATCAGGTCCACGAAGTGGCGGAACTCGTCGGGCGTGCCGAACCTGGCCGTCGGCGCGTAGTAGGACGTCACCTGGTAGCCCCAGGACCCGCCGAACGGGTGCTCGGCCACCGGCAGCAGCTCCACGTGGGTGAACCCCATGTCGACCACGTACGCGGACAGCTGCTCGGCCAGCTCCATGTAGGACAGGCCCGGCCGCCAGGACCCCAGGTGCACCTCGTAGATGCTCATCGGCCCGTCCTGCGGATGGCTCTCGGCCCGGTCCGCCACCCACTGGTCGTCCGCCCAGGCGTAGGCGGACCTGTCGACCACGGAGGCGGTCAGCGGCGGCACCTCGGTGCGCCTGGCCATCGGGTCGGCCTTGTCACGCCACACGCCGTCGGCGCCCAGGATCTGGAACTTGTACCGCTCGCCCGCGCCGACGTCCGGGACGAACAGCTCCCACACCCCGGAGCGGCCCAGCGACCGCATCGGGTAGGCGGTGCCGTCCCAGTGGTTGAAGTCGCCGACGACCCGGATGCCGCGCGCGTTGGGCGCCCAGACGGCGAACGCCGTGCCCTCGACGTCCTCGTGCTCCATCACGCGGGCGCCGAGGGCCTCCCACAGCCGCTCGTGCCGCCCCTCGCCGATGAGGTGCAGGTCCACTTCGCCGAGCGTGGGCCAGTGCCGGTAGGGGTCGCGGACCTCGTACGGGTCGTGGTCGGCGTACTTGACGCTCAGCGCGTAGCCGGGCACCTTGTCCAGGCCGGGGACGGTGACCTCGAACACCCCGTGGGCCTGGTGTTTCATGTCGTGGGCCGTGCCGTCCTCCAGCACCACCCGCACCCGCTCGGCCAGCGGGCGCAGCGTGCGGAAGACCACCCCGCCGGACACGGGATGCGCCCCCAGCACGGAGTGCGGATCGTGGTGTGCCCCACCCGCGAGGCGGTCGAGCTCTGTCCTCATCGGCATGCTCCCAACCTTGCCCTATGATGACCGTCCATCCCAGGCACTGCCCGCTTTCACCGAGACAATCACCGAAAGTGCGAAATCCTGGGTTTAACCTGCCTCACACCAGGCTTGGATCCAGCCTCTCCGGCTCCGACTCCGCGCCGCGTGCCAGAGCCGCGTCGAGCGCCTCCTGACCCAGGGCCGCCCGCACGGCAGCGGTGATCCGGTCGACGTCGCCCCGTTCCCCGGCGGGGAGCGGCGCGCCCGAGGCCGCCCGCAGCGCCGCCGCCCGGCCCAGCGGCAGCGCCGCCTCCTCGTGGCGTCCGTCCAGAGCACGCGCGCCCGCCAGTCCTTCCAGCGCGAGCGCGGTGGCCCGCGGATCGCCGACCCTGCGGGCCGCTCTGAGCCCTTCCAGCTGCAGCTCCAGGGCGGCGGCCGCGTCGCCCCGCTGCTCGGCCGCGAACCCCAGTTCGGCCAGGATCAGCGCCGCCCCCGGCTCGCCGGCCACCTCCCTGACCCAGCCCAGCCAGGCCCGCAGCCGCCGCTCGGCCTCGTCGAGGCGCCCCTGCCGCCGCGCCGCGAGCGCCAGGCCCAGCTCCGCGAACTCCTCGGCCGGACGGTTCGACTGCTCCACGGCCAGCCGCCTGGCCCGCTCGTGATAGTCGTCGGCCCGCGCGTGGTCGCCCGTCAGCAGGGCGATCCGCCCCAACCGGGACAGCGCGTCGGACACCGAGCTCCACAGCCCGAGCTCCTCCGCCATCCGCAGACCGTCCGCCCGCAGCTCGGTGGCCCGCTCGTAGTCGCCCGTGATCTCGGCGAGCGTGCCGAGGTTCTCGGCGGCCCGCAGTTCGCCCCACCGGTCGCCGAGCTCCCTGAACAGCGCCAGCCCCCGCTCGCCGTCCCGCCGCAGCGCCGCCAGGTCGCCGCGGGTGGCGGCGTAGCGGGCCAGCACGTTCAGCGCCGCGCCGGTGCCCCACTTGTCGCCCAGCTCCTGGAACGTCTCCAGCGCCCGCTCGATCAGGGCCCGGCTGGCCGACAGATCGTCGTAGCCGAACATCGCGTACCCGATGAACCACCGCGCCCTGGCCCGCGCCGACCGCCCTTCGATGGCCTCGAACACCTCGTCGTCCGGCGGCCGCAGCCACCCCGCCAGCATCCGGAGCCCGGCCAGCCACACCCTCGCCTGCGCGGCGCCGGGCCCGGCCGTGTCCGGGACGGACAGCGCGGCCTCCAGCGCCCGCTGTCCCTCGCCGAGCCTGCCGCGCAGCACCCAGTACCAGGCCGTGGCGTTCACCAACCGCACCGCCTCGCCGGGCCGGGCCAGCCGCACCGCCGTCTCCAGGGCCGCCCGCAGGTTGGCGCTCTCGGAGTCGAGCAGCGCGAGCGCGTCCCGCTGCCCATGCCCCCGCAGGTACGGCTCCGCCCGCTCGGCGAGCGCCGTGTAGTACGCGGCGTGCCTGAGCCGCACCTCGTCCAGCTCGCCGGCCTCCTCCAGCCGTTCCAGGCAGTAGGCCGAGACCGACTCCAGCAGCCGGTACCGCGGCTCCGCCCCGGGCGCCCGCACGCGGACGACCAGCGAGCGGTCAACGAGCCTGGCCAGCACGTCGAGGACGTCCACGCCGGGGTCGGCGGACACCTCCTCGGCGGCCTCCAGCGTGCTGCCGTCGGCGTGCGCGGCCAGCCGCCTGAGCACGACGCGCTCGGGGCCGGTCAGCAGCTCCCAGCTCCAGTCGATCATCGCCCGCAGCGTCCGCTGCCTGGCCGGAGCCCCGCGCAGACCCGATGCGAGCAGCCTGAACCGGTCGTCCAGCCGGTCGGCGAGCTGGCGCGGGGTCAGCGCCCGCATCCTGGACGCGGCCAGCTCCAGCGCCAGCGGCAGGCCGTCGAGGCGGGCGCAGATCTCCGCCACGTCCGCGTCGGGCTCCACCCCGGCGCGCGCCGCGAACAGCTCCACCGCCGCCTCGCGCGTCAGCGGCGGCACGCTCCACAGGGCCTCGCCCCCGATCCGCAGCGACTCCTGGCTGGTGGCGAGGATCCGCAACCCGGGAGCGGCCTGGAGCAGCCGCCCGGCCAGCGCGGCGACCTGCTCGACGACGTGCTCGCAGTTGTCCAGCACGAGCAGCGTCTCCCCGCCCGCCAGCGCGCCCGCGATCCGCTCGACCGCGCCCTCGTGCGGAGCGCCCGGCCCGGCCGTGTCGTCGCGCAGGCCGAGCACGGCCGCGATCGCCTCGGCCACCTCGACCTCCGCCGCTTCGACCTCCTGCGGCCGCGGCCGCAGCGCGGCCAGCTCGACCAGCCACACGTCCCCGCCGCCCGTACCCGAGGCGGCGGCCAGGGCCAGGCGGGTCTTGCCGACGCCGCCGGGGCCGGTGAGCGTCACCAGGCGGCCGGCCCGCAGCAGCGAGCGGACCTCGGCCACCGCCTCGTCCCGGCCCACCAGGCTCGTCAAGGGCGCGGGGAGGTTGCCGCGGGAGCGCGCGACCGGGCCCAGGGACGGATCCTGCCGCAGGATCGCCTGGTGCAGGGCCGCCAGCTCCGGCCCGGGGTCCAGGCCCAGCTCCTCCGACAGGCGCCGCCGCAGCTCCTCGTAGCCGGTCAGCGCCTCGCTCTGCCGCCCGGCCAGGTAGAGGGCCCGTACGTGCGCGGCGCGCAGCCGTTCGCGCAGCGGATGTTCGGCCACCAGTGAGGCCAGCTCGGCCGCGAGCAGGACGTGCTCACCGAGCCCGAGGCGCGCCTCGGCCAGCTCCTCCAGGGCCGCCAGCCGCTGCTCGCCCAGCCGGGCCACGGCCGCCAGGGCGAACGGCTCGTCGGCGAACTCGGCGTAGGCGTCCCCGCGCCACAGCCCGAGCGCCTCGCGCAGCAGCGCGGCCCGCTCCTCCGGGCCGGAGGAGCGCTGCGCGCGCCCGATCAACGTCTCGAACAGGCCGGCGTCCACGGAGGACGGCTCCACGTGCAGCACGTACCCGGGCGCCCGGTACGCGACCAGCCCGCCGACCGCCCGGCGCAGCTGCGACACCTTCACCCGGAGGGCGCCGGACGCGTTCGCCGGAGGACGGTCGCCCCAGAGGTCCTCGATCAGCCGGTCCGCGGAGACGGGGCGGCCGGCGTGGATCAGCAGGTCGGCGAGGAGCGCCCGGACCTTGACCTCCGGCACCTTGACCGGCTCCCCGTCCGCGGTCCACACCGCGAGCGGGCCCAGCACCCCGAACCGCATCCCGCCCCCATAACCGACTCCGAATCAGACCATAACCGCGCACCTGGAGGGTGAACGCATCACTCCTACTCAGAGAGAACACTGAAATGTCGGAAAATATCTCCGTGCTCGGCCTCGGTCTCATGGGCACCGCGCTCGCGGTGAGCCTCATCGAGGCGGGCCACCGCGTCACCGTGTGGAACCGTACACCGGCCAAGGCCGACCCCCTCGTCGCCAAGGGCGCGACCCGGGCGGCCACCCCGGCGCAGGCCGTCGAGGCGAGCCCGCTGGTGATCGTCTGCCTGCTTGACTACCCCTCCGTCCTGGAGACGCTCAGGGACGTCCCGCTGGAGGGCCACGTCGTCGCCAACCTCACCACCGGCCGCCCCGCCGAGGCCCGCGAGATGGCGGCCTGGGTGGGCGAGCGCGGCGGCGACTACCTGGACGGGGGCATCATGGCGGTGCCCCAGATGATCGCCAAGCCGGGGGCGCTCATCCTCTACAGCGGCTCGCAGCCGGCGTTCGAGCGCTATGAGCAGGCGTTCGGGGCCATGGCCGGGGCCCGCTACACCGGCGACGACCCCGGCATGGCCCCGCTGCTCGACCTGGCCATGCTGACCGGCATGTACGGCCAGATAGCCGGCTCCCTGGAAGCCCTCGCCCTGGTGAGGTCGGCGAAATACCCGTTGACGGAGTTCACCGCGGAACTGCTGGTCCCGTGGCTCAACGCGATGGGCTCGATGCTGCCCCGCTGGGCGGCGGAGATCGAGTCGGGCGACTACCGGACCGAGGTGTCCAACCTGGAGGTCAACAGGGCGGGCATGGAGAACCTCGTCCGCGCCTTCGAGGAGCAGGGCGTCAAGCCGGACCTGCTCCTGCCCATGAAGACCGTCATCGACCGGCGCGTGGCCCGCGGTCTCAGCCACGAGGGCCTGTCGGGGCTGGTGGAGGAGCTCTAACGCGGAGGGAGTCTGGCGGGGAAGGGCTCTGGCGGGGAGGGGCTCTAGCGGGGGCGGAAGGCGGCCAGGGGGATGGAGATCCACGACGGGCGGTTACGGGCCTCGTAGACGACCTCGTACACCGCCTTGGACAGCTCGAACGCCCGCAGCAGCGCCGCGTCGCTCCGCGAGATCACGCCGCCGCCCTCGGCGTAGCCCTCCAGGAACGCCGCCCGGTTGCGGTCCGCCCACTCCTGGGCCCGCGGCTCCAGCCGCTCGGCCTGGGAGTGGCCGGCCAGCAGGTGCCTGGCCGCGTAGTCGAACGAGCGCAGCATCCCCGCCACGTCCCGCAGCGGCGAGTACAGCGCTCTGCGCTCGGCCAGCGGCTGCCCGGGCTCGCCCTCGAAGTCCAGCACCACCCAGTCCGTGGGCGTGCGCATGACCTGGCCCAGATGGAAGTCGCCGTGAACCCGCTGCACGGGCACCTCGTGGGTGAGCAGCTCCACCTGGTGATAGGCGTCCTCGATGGCGGTCACGTGCTGGCGCAGCTCGGGCACCTCCGCGGCGGCCCGGCCCAGTTTTCGCCGGAACGCCTCGGCCATGCGCTTGACCTCGTGCGACTCGATGACGTCCGTGGGGAAGGCCGCGGCCAGCTCGTGGTGCACCCGCGCGCTGGCGCTGCCGAGCCGCAGCGACTCGGCCGCGAAGTCGCCGCCCGCGTCGGACGCCGGCAGCTCGGGGAGCGACGCGTACAGGTCGCGGACGCTGGCCAGGGCGAGATCCCAGCCGTCGTTGGCGTTGGACAGGAACTCCTGCATGAAGCCGAGCGTGGTGTCGGTGCCGTCGAGGTCCGTCTCGATCCACCCGTACGGCTGCGCGACGTGCGGCGCGCCCCTGGCCGCCAGCGCCGTGACGATCTCCAGCTCGGGGTTGACGCCGGGGATGAGGCGGCGGAAGAGCTTGCAGATGTACGCGTCCCCGTACACGAGCGAGGTGTTGGACTGCTCGGCCCCCAGCACCAGGCTGCGCTGGGAGGTGTCGATGGCGGCCTCCGGCACGTGGCGCAGGCGCAGGCCGTTGCCGCTCACGTCGTGGGCCATGCCTTCGAGGAGCCAGCTCATGCGCTCGGAGTCGTGGACGGCGTCGTAGAGGTAGGTGTCGCCGATGGTGCCGATGAGGGCGTGGGACAGGCGGTCGGGGAGCTCTGCCCGCTCGCCGAGCAGGATCTGGTAGCGGTCGCGCGAGCCTTCCTGCCACACGGCGACGATCAGATGTCTGAGCCCGGACGTCAGTTCGACGTCCGATTCGATCGACAACTCGTCGATCACCCGCCCCTTGCCGCCGAACCAACGCTGACGACCGATCCATGCGGCAAGGGGCTCGCTCAGCACGTCCTACTCCTCCTGGGTGATAGCCGGCGGGAGTGTGAACCAGTAGAACCCATGCCCAGGAAGCGTCAAAAGATACGGAAGTTCGCCAATTGCCGGGAATGGGACCCCACCCATCGTCTCCACGGGGGAGACGCCGACGAATCTCCGCAGGTCAAGCTCGACCGGCTGGGGGAAGCGTGACAGATTGTTCACGCAGAGCATCCGGTCGTCTCCCAGCTCCCTGACGAACGCGAGCACGCTGGGATTGGAGGAGTTGAGCTCCGCGTAACCGCCCAGCCCGAACACCGGGTGCCGCTTGCGGATCTCGATCATGCGCTTGGTCCAGTGCAGCAGCGAGCCGGCGTTGCGCTGCTGGGCCTCGACGTTCAGGCCCTGGTAGCCGTAGATCGGGTCCATGATGACCGGCAGGTAGAGCCGGCCGGGGTCGCAGTCGGAGAAGCCGGCGTTGCGGTCGGGGTCCCACTGCATGGGCGTGCGCACGCCGTCGCGGTCGCCGAGCCAGATGTTGTCGCCCATGCCGATCTCGTCGCCGTAGTAGAGCACGGGGGAGCCGGGCAGCGACAGGAGCAGCGCGGTGAACAGCTCGATCTGGTTGCGGTCGTTCTCCAGCAGGGGCGCCAGGCGGCGGCGGATGCCGACGTTCGCCCGCATGCGGGGGTCCTTGGCGTACTCGGCGTACATGTAGTCGCGCTCCTCGTCCGTGACCATCTCGAGCGTCAGCTCGTCGTGGTTACGGAGGAAGATCCCCCACTGGCAGTGCTCCGGAATTTTCGGCGTTTGCGCCAAGATTTCGGAAATGGGGTAGCGAGACTCCCGGCGTACGGCCATGAAGATGCGCGGCATCAGCGGGAAGTGGAAGGCCATGTGGCACTCGTCCCCGCCGCCCACTGGGTCGCCGAAGTACTCCACCACGTCCGACGGCCACTGGTTGGCCTCGGCGAGCAGGACCCGGTCGGGGTAGATCCGGTCGATCTCGGCCCTGATCCGTTTGAGGTACTCGTGGGTCCTCGGCAGGTTCTCGCAGTTGGTGCCCTCCTCCTCGAAGAGGTACGGCACCGCGTCCAGCCGGAACCCGTCGATGCCCAGGTCCAGCCAGAAGCGCAGGACCTCCAGCATGGCCTCCTGCACGTCCGGGTTCTCGTAGTTGAGGTCCGGCTGGTGGTGGAAGAAGCGGTGCCAGTAGTACTGGCCGCGCACCGGGTCGTAGGTCCAGTTGGACGTCTCGGTGTCGATGAAGATGATCCGGGCGTCCTGGTACTTCTCATCGGAGTCGGACCAGACGTAGAAGTCGCCGAACGGCCCCTCGGGGTCGTGGCGCGAGGCCTGGAACCACGGGTGGGCGTCGCTGGTGTGGTTCATGACGAGGTCGGCGATGACGCGCATGCCGCGTTTGTGCGCCTCGTCCACGAGCTTCACGAAGTCTCCCAGGTCCCCGAACTCGGGCAGGATCTTCATGAAGTCCGCGATGTCGTAGCCGCCGTCGCGCAGCGGCGATTCGAAGAGCGGCAGCAGCCAGAGGCAGTCGACCCCGAGCCACTGGAGGTAGTCGAGCTTGTCGATGAGACCTCTGATGTCGCCCGTGCCGTCGCCGTTGGAGTCGGCGAAACCCCGGATCAGGACCTCGTAGAAAACCGCGCGTTTGTACCAGTACGGATCGCGCGGCTTTTCCTCGTCAAAGGTGTTGGGAATGGGTGTGGTTGAGCTCATGAGCCACTCCGGGAGTGGCTCATGACGGAGGCGCTTTCACACACGTTGAAGACTCCCCGCTGAATTCAGTTCTTACCGTGGAGCGGCTCGGACGTTGAGGATATGGGCAGGCTGGATGTGGGGATCGAGGCGCACGTAGTTGCTCTGCCGCCAGCGGTACGACTCACCCGAGAGTTCGTCGTCCACGACGAACTCGGCGTTCCAGTCGAGTCCGATGGCAGGAAGGTCAAGTTCTACGGTCGCCTCGTGGGTATGGTGCGGATCCAGGTTGACGACCGCCAGCACCACGTCGCCCGGCCCGTGCCTGCGCGTGGCCGGATCATAGGCGCCGGGAAGCCGCTTCGAGAAGCAGACGATGTCCGGCTGGTCGACCCTGTGGATCCGTAGATTACGCAATTCCTGCAGTGCGGGATGCGCTCTTCGGAACAAATTCAGGTGGGTGATGAAGGGCGCCAGGCTCCACCCCTCACGTTCGGCGGTAACCCAATCGCGAGGTTTGTACTGATATTTCTCGCTATCGAGGTATTCCTCGCTGCCGGGGCGTACCGGAATGTTCTCTATAAGCTCATATCCGGAGTAAACCCCCCAACTCGGCGAGCCGAGCGCGGCCAGCACCGCCCTGATCTTGAAGGCGGGGATGCCGCCGTGCTGCAGGTATTCGTGCAGGATGTCCGGCGTGTTCACGAAGAGGTTGGGGCGCACGTAGGTGGGAGTCTCGTGGGAGAGCTCCATGAGGTACGACTCCACCTCGGGCTTGGTGTTGCGCCAGGTGAAGTACGTGTAGGACTGGTGGAAGCCGACCTTGCCCAGCATGCGCAGCATCGGGGGCCTGGTGAACGCCTCCGACAGGAAGATCACGTCGGGGTCGGTGGTGTGCACGTCGGCCAGCAGCCGCTCCCAGAACCCGACCGGCTTCGTGTGCGGGTTGTCCACCCGGAAGATCCGCACGCCGTGGGCCATCCAGCGCATCAGCACCCGCTTGACCTCGGCGTAGATGCCCTCGGGGTCCTTGTCGAAGTTGACCGGGTAGATGTCCTGATACTTCTTCGGCGGGTTCTCGGCGTAGGCGATGGAGCCGTCGGCCCTGATCGTGAACCACTCGGGGTGCTCCTTCACCCACGGGTGGTCGGGCGAGCACTGGAGCGCGAGGTCGAGCGCGATCTCCATGCCCAGCTCTTTGGCGCGGCCGACGAACACGTCGAAGTCCTCGAACGTGCCCAGGTCGGGATGGATGGCGTCGTGGCCGCCGTCTTCGGAGCCGATGGCCCAGGGGGAGCCGGGCTCGTCGGGCTCGGGGCTGAGCGTGTTGTTGCGGCCCTTGCGGAACGTCGCGCCGATGGGGTGGATCGGCGGCAGGTAGACGACGTCGAAGCCCATCTTGGCGATGGCGGGGAGGCGCTTGGCAGCAGTCTGGAAATTTCCGGATTTGGAGATGCCGAGCTCGTTGACGACCGCGCCTTCCGACCTGGGGAAGAACTCGTACCAGGAGCCGTACAGCGCCCGGCGCCGGTCCACCCTGATCTTGTTCGACTTCGACCTGGTCACCAGCTCCCGGAACGGGTGCGACTCCAGCAGCGCGGCCGTCTCCGGCAGTTGCGCGATCGACAGCCGGGCCCTGGGGTCCAGGTCCTCGTCGCGCAGCGTGGCGGAGACCGACAGCAGGGCGGCACGGTGCCCGCAGGCGCTGTCGCCGTTGCCGTTCCCCTTGGAGCGGCCGTTCGGGCCGCCGTTGGAGCCGTTCGAGCCGTTCTTGGGCTTGCCGTTGGGGCAGTCGGCCGTGCGCACGGCCTTCGCCGCCCGCTCGAACAGCCGGGCGCCCTCCTCGCACATCAGATCGACGTCCATGCCGCGAGGGATCTTGATCTCGGCGTCGTGCAGCCATGTGCTGATCGGGTCGCTCCACGCCTCTACCCGGAACAGCCAGTCACCCTCGGCGGGAAGGGAGACCTCCACGCCCCAGCGGTCGGTGCCGGGGGCGAGCTCGCGCATCCGTTTCAGACGGGCACGCTGCCCATCGGGCGAGGTGAGCACCACGCCCGCGGCCACGGCGTCGTGGCCCTCTCTGAACACGGTCGCCGAGACCTCGAAGGTCTCGCCGGCGACCGCCTTGGCGGGCCACTGCCCGCAGTCGACGACGGGGGAGATGTCCGTGATGGGAATTCGTCCGATCATCGCATTCAAGGGTTGGCGACGGCGCGCTCGGTGCCGCCGGAGGCTTTCCGTGGGTGCAGACTCCGCGTCCCGGCGGTGGACCGCTGGAAGCGAACCACCGTGGTCGGAACGATCCTTGCATGTAAATTGTGGACAGCAGCGGATAGACCTCCCGAGTGTGTCCGCGGGAGTGCCAACATTCAGGAAAGTTGCCCCAATCGTCCGTCTTCATGCTTGTTCCCGGAAGGGGTTTGAACGGCCTTCTTGGGGGTGAAGGACTGAGAGGTCCCTCCTAGCCCGTAGGGTGCAGAAACGTGAGAGCAATCCGCCGGTTTACCGTCCGCACCGTCCTGCCCGCGGAGCTGGCCGCCCTCGGCGAGCTCGTCCATAATCTCCGCTGGTCCTGGCACCCGGAGACGCTGGACCTCTTCGCGGAGGTGGACGCCGCGCTCTGGGAGCAGGTCGGGCACGACCCCGTGGCCCTGCTCGGCGCCGTCACCCCCGCCCGGCTCAGCGAGCTGGCCGCAGATCGCCGCTTCCTGCGCCGCCTCGCCGACGCGGCCGACGACCTCCGCGAATACATGACCTCCCCGCGCTGGTACCAGACGCTTCCCGACGGGGCGCGGGCCATCGCGTACTTCTCCCCCGAATACGGCATCGCCGCCGCCCTCCCGCAGTATTCGGGCGGCCTCGGCATCCTGGCCGGAGACCACCTCAAAGCCGCCAGCGACCTGGGCGTGCCGATCCTCGCGGTCGGCCTGCTCTACCGCCACGGCTACTTCACGCAGTCGCTGTCGCCGGAGGGCTGGCAGCTGGAGCACTACCCGTCGCTCGACGCGGGCGGCCTGCCGCTCAGCCTGCTGAAGGACGCCGCCGGCGAGACGGTCAAGATCCGCCTCGCCCTGCCCGGCGAGCGCGAGCTGCACGCGCAGGTGTGGGTGGCGCAGGTCGGGCGGGTGCCGCTGCTGCTGCTCGACTCCGACGTGGCCGAGAACGACACGGCCGCCCGCGACATCACCGACCGCCTCTACGGCGGGGGCACCGACCACCGGCTCATGCAGGAGCTGCTGCTGGGCGTGGGCGGCGTACGCGCCATCAGGGCGTACTGCAAGATCACCGGGCATGCCGATCCCGAGGTGTTCCACACGAACGAGGGACACGCCGGCTTCCTCGGCCTGGAGCGCATCCGCGAGCTCACCGAGGCGCGGCTCTCGTTCGACGAGGCGCTGGAGGCGGTGCGGGCGGGCACGGTGTTCACCACGCACACGCCCGTCCCCGCGGGCATCGACAGGTTCCCCGTGGACATGATCGAGCGCCACTTCGGCGGCGCGAACGCCTGGCCGACCGTGCCCGTCGAGCGGATCCTGGCGCTGGGCGCCGAGGCCGATCCCACCCGGTTCAACATGGCCGTCATGGGCATGCGGCTGGCCCAGCGGGTCAACGGCGTCTCCGTGCTGCACGGCCAGGTCAGCCGGGAGATGTTCAAGGATCTCTGGCCCGGATTCGACGTGGCCGAGGTGCCGATCGGGTCGATCACCAACGGCGTGCACGCTCCCACCTGGGTCGGCAGGGAGCTCATGGAGCTGGCCGAGCGCGAGCTGCCCTCGCTGCTGGAGCGGGCCCGCGGCTGGGAGGGCATCCAGAAGATCTCCGACGCCGACCTCTGGCAGATCAGGGGCACGCTGCGGCAACGGCTCGTCGAGGGCGCCCGGGTGCGCCTGCGCAGGTCGTGGCGCGAGCGCGGCGCCTCGGACGCCGAGCTCGGGTGGATCGACGACGCGCTCGACCCCGACGTGCTGACCATCGGCTTCGCCCGGCGGGTGCCGTCGTACAAGCGGCTGACGCTGATGCTGCGCGATCCCCGGCGGCTCACCGAGCTGCTGCTCGACCCGGACAAGCCGGTCCAGATCGTGATCGCCGGCAAGGCGCACCCCGCGGACGAGGGCGGGAAGAAGCTGATCCAGCAGATCGTCAAGTTCGCCGATCAGGCGAACGTGCGCCACCGCATCGTCTTCCTGCCCGACTACGACATGGCGCTCGGCCAGCTCATGACCCAGGGCTGCGACGTCTGGCTGAACAACCCGCTGCGCCCCCTGGAGGCGTCCGGCACCTCGGGGATGAAGTCCGCGCTGAACGGCGGGCTCAACCTGTCGATCCGCGACGGCTGGTGGGACGAGTGGTACGACGGCACCAACGGCTGGGCGATCCCGACCGCCGACGGCGTGACGGACACCGACCGGCGCGACGAGCTGGAGGCCGCCGCCCTCTACGACCTGATCGAGCACGAGGTGTCCGACCGGTTCTACGACCGTCCCGTGGACGGGCTGCCGCGGCGCTGGCTGGAGATGGTCAAGCACACGCTCACCTCGCTGGGCCACAAGGTGCTGGCCGGTCGCATGCTGCGCGACTACGTGGTCGACCTGTACAACCCGGCCGCCGCCGCGGCCAACGCGCTGTCGGCCGACTCGTACGCGCCCGCGAAGGCGTTCGCGGCCTGGCGGGTCCGGGTCACCAGGGCCTGGCCGGGGGTGCGCGTCGAGCACGTCGAGGCCTCGGGCGTGGGGGACACGCCGGAGGTGGGCGCCTCCATCGAGCTGCACGCCACGATCGCGCTCGGCGACCTGGAGCCTGACGACGTGCTGGTCGAGGCCGCCTACGGCAAGGTCGGGCCGCACGACGAGCTGATGCGTCCGACGTACGCGAAGCTGACCGTCGCGTCGGCGGGCGACGACGGCCGGGCCCACTACACGGGCACGGTGCCGCTCGACCGGACGGGAGCGTTCGGATACACCGTGCGCGTCGTTCCTTTCCACCCGCTCGTGGCCACCCCCGCCGAGCTCGGCCTGATCGCCGTGCCGGAGGAGCCCGTGGGCATGACAAATGGCACATTGCGTTAATCAGGGGCACCCGCGAACGGCATATCGCGTTAAACGGACGGCATAATCAGGACGTGGACGACAGCGGGAACGGCATGCGGGCCGACACTCTGGTGGCCACGGTCCGCGGTGTGCTGCCGTCCCTGACGCCGGCCGCGCAGACCGTCGCCCGGCTCATCCTGGAGGACCCCGCGACGGTGGCCAGGAGCACCATCACGGAGCTCTCCGCCGCCTCGGGCACCAGCGAGGCCACGATCGTGCGCACGGCGAGGCTGCTCGGGTTCGCGGGATATCCGCAGCTCCGGCTGGCCTTAGCCGCTGCCGCCGCGCAGCCCGACCGGCTCGTGCCCGGCGACCTGGCACCGGACGACCCGTTGTCGGAGGTCATCCAGAAGGTCGCGCGGGCCGAGTCGGAGGCGATCAACGACACCGTGGCCCAGCTGACCTCCGAGCGGCTGGGCCTGGTCGTGGACGCCATCGTGGGTGCCCGGCGGATCGACGCGTACGGCGTGGGCGCCTCCGGGCTGGTGGCCGAGGACGTCGCGCAGAAGCTGCTGCGCATCGGGCTGTCCAGCCACGCCTTCCAGGACGCGCACCTGGCGCTGACCAGCGCGGTGCTGCTCAGGGAGGGCGACGTCGCGATCGGCATCAGCACGTCGGGGGAGACGCCCGACGTGATCGAGCCGCTGACCCGGGCCAAGGAGGCCGGGGCCACCACGGTCGCCATCACGAACAACCCGCGCTCGTCCATCGCGGAGCTGGCCGAACACGTGCTGATCTCCGCCGGGCGCGAGACGGAGTTCCGTCCCGGCGCCCTGGCCAGCCGGATCAGCCAGCTCCTCGTCGTCGACTGCGTGTTCGTCGGCGTCGCCCAGCGCACGTACGACTCCTCTCAGGAGGCGCTCGCGAGCACCAGGCGCGCCGTCAAGGAGTTCACCCGGAGAACGTCACCTGCACGTCGTCAGCCTTGACGAACATGACGCGGTGGCCGAACTGGATCTGCAGGTACTTCGTCTTGCCCCGGACCACCTTGTGGTCCTGGTCCATGGTGAAGGTGACCGCCCGGTAGTACTCCGCGGGCGCCGCCCCGGCGAGCGTGTACTTCTCGCCTGCCGAGAACGTGTACTGCAGCGGGGTCACCGCCTGGTACGGGATGTCCGCCGGGTACGCCTCCTGCTCCGGGTACGCCCTGCCGAACACCGGGACGGTGGCCTTGCCCGGCTTCGGGGTGACCACGAGGCCGGCCGACGGGACGGCGGTCGGCGCGCTCGCCGGGTTGAGGAACCACGCCTTCTGACCCAGGTACCAGATGGCCGTCCAGTCGCCCTGGCGCTCGGCCACGGCGAAGCGCTGGCCGGTGGTGGCGCGGGCGCTGTGGTCGTACACGCTGTAGAGGGACTCGCCCGTGGGGTGCTTGCCGATGTCCTTGACCAGCGGCGCGTCCGCCCTCGGCTCGGTGCGCAGCCAGACCGTGCTCGCGGGGAGCGGCGGGCAGGCGTTCTCCGGGTTCTTGCGGTCACACCCGTAGAAGTACGGCTTGTTCGTCGCGAAGTCCGGCTTGATCATGACCGAGCCGGAGTTGGGCCCGCCGAACCGGTGCAACGGGGCGCCCATCAGCTGGAAGTAGTGCGCCCAGTCCCAGAACGGGCCCGGGTCCTCGTGCATCTGCTTCACGGTCGTGGGCAGCGTGCCGGGGACGTTGTCGTGGCCCAGGATGTGGGCGCGGTCGAGCGGGATGCCGTACCTGAACGCCAGGTAGCGGACCAGCCGGGCGCTCGAGCGGTACATCGCCTCGGTGTACCAGGTGCTGCCCTCGGCCAGGAAGCCCTCGTGCTCGATGCCGATGGACTTGGCGTTGACGTACCAGTTGCCGGCCTGCCAGGCGACGTCCTTGCCCTTGATGTGCTGGGCGATGTGGCCGTCGCTGGAGCGCACGGAGTACTGCCAGCTCGCGCCGTACTTGGGGTTCTCGTTCAGGTCGATGGAGGAGTCGAAGTAGCCCTCCATGTCATGAATGATGATGTATTCGATCTTCTGGCTGAACGGCCGGTTGGCCAGGTCGTAGTGCCCGTAGTTGTTCGGGGGCAGCTCCTGGTAGGCGGCCGGGATCCACTCGCAGGAGACGGTGATCGGGCACTCCACACCGTCCTTCCTGGACGGGCGCAGACCGAGCTTCTCCAGCCACTTCTCGATCTTCTCCAGGTCCGGCACGGCCGGGAGCGCGACCCGCTGCCCGTCGTCCGTGGTGCGCGCTTCGCCGTCCTTGATCGTCGCGAACACCTCGTCGGCGAAGAACTTCGCCGCCTCGTCCTCCTGGGCTCCGGAGTACTTGGCGACGGCGCCGTACCACTCGCCGGGGTTGTCGCTCAGCGGCGCGCCGAGCGCCTTCTGGTAGTCGGCGAGCAGCGCGGCGCCGCCCCGGATGTTGGCGGCGTCGTCCGTACGCAGCCGCTCGTGGGTCTCGCCGGTGAGCTCCGCGGCCTTCTCCATGGTGCGGAGGGAGGCGGGGATCGCGACGGAGGACTGCTGGGGTTCGGGGGCGGGCAGGGGCCGGTTCTCGTCGCCCCGGGCATCCTCCTCGCCGTCGCTGTGATGGTTGGACGCGGTGTACGCGGTGGCGTCGGTGAGATGCATGGGCCCGAACCCGGCGTCGTTGGACGGCTGCCCGGCATGGGCCTCCCACCGCGACTCCAGGTAGGACACGCCGAGCAGGACGCTCTCGGGGACCTTGAACTCCTGCGCGGCGGCCGTGAAGGCCTGCTGCCGATCAGCGGGATCCTGGGCGTGAGCTGGGACGATGCCAGAAGTTAAGGGCAGCGCGGCGACCGCGGAGATCGCCAATAGGCGGCGCATGAACCACTCCTTGGGGCTGGGGGCACCTGGTGCAGATCAGCGTCTCAACATTTTCCTTCGTAAGCGAGATCTTTGCGAAGAGATTCTTCATCGCTTAACGCGGATCACCGCACGGCGGCCTGCACGGTCAGGGTGCCCGCGGCCGTGTCGATCGCGGCCTCCGTGCCGATGGGGATGGTCGGCGGGTTGTCGCCGTGCCCGGCCGGCAGGCCGCCGAGGATCGGGACGCCGAGCCGGTCGAGGTGGTCGCGCAGCACGTCCACGACGCCCCAGCCGCCCAGCGTCGGGTCCCCGTCGTCCTGCTCGAACCCCCGGAACTGTCCGAGCGCGATGCCCCGTACGCCGTCGAGCGCTCCCGAGCGGGACAGCTGCGTCAGGGAGCGGTCGACCTCGCCCAGACCGGTGCCGCGGTTGTCCTCCAGGAAGAGGATCGCTCCCTCCAGGCTGGGCAGCCCGGCGCCGACCTGCGTGCGGACCGCGCTCAGGTTGCCGCCGATCAGCGTGCCCGTGGCGCTGCCCGCCGCGCCGATCTGCGCGGTGACCTCGGACGGGTCGCGGTGGACGGTGACGGGGTCGGTGGTCATCAGGGCGCGGCGCAGCGCCTCGGCCGACGCCGGTCCCGTGACGGACGCGTTCCAGTTGACGAAGGGGCCGTGCAGGCCGGCCAGGCGGCAGTGCCGCCACACGGCCAGGTGAAGGTGGGTGATGTCGCTGAAGCCGATCACGGGTTTGGGGTCCCGTGCGAGCGCGTCGAAGTCCAGGTCGTCCACGATCCGGTACGCGCCCTTGCCGCCCCTCGTCGCGAACACGGCCCGTACGCCCGGATCCCGGAAGGCGTCGTTCAGGTCGGCGGCGCGCTCCTCGTCGCGGCCCGCCATGTAGCCCCACTGGTCGAAGGCGTGCTCGGCCAGCTCGACCCGGAGGCCCCACGAGGTGAGGAGTTCGACTCCGGCGGCGACCAGGTCGGGGTTGGGCGGGGAGGCAGGGGAGACGACCCGGACGCGATCGCCGGACATCAGGCGGGGAGCTCGTAAGGTGTCCATCGCCTGGCACCTTATTGGGTGGACTTTATTGGGTGGACCGGGTGCGATGATCGTGCGAGGCTCGCTTCGTGTCGGACTACTACCGTGACCTGGCCGTCGACTACCACTGGATCTTGGCCGACGAGGTCGTGAATGCCCCGGGCGTGATCGGCGGCACGTCCGTCTCCCGCCGGGAGTTCATCCAAGCCGTGGTCGACACCCTGCCGCCGGGCGCCCCCGTGCTCGACTGCGCCTGCGGCATCGGGGCGGACGCCATGGCGCTGGCGCACGCCGGGTTCCGGGTGACCGCCACCGACGGCAGCCCGCAGATGGTCGCGGAGGCGCGCCGCCGCGTGCCCGCCGGCGTGGAGCTGCTCACCTCCCGGTGGGAGGACCTGCCCGCCGCCGTGACCGGGCCGTACGAGCTGGTGCTGTGCCTGGGCAACTCCCTCGTCCACACGGGGTCGCGCGAGGCCATGGTGGCGGCGCTGTCGGGGATGCGGCAGGTGCTGTCCCCGACCGGCACGCTGATCGTCGACTCCCGCAACTGGGAGCTGCTCTATCGCGAGCGCCGGCGGATCGTGGTCGGTGACCGGGTGCGCGAGCGGGACGGCGTACGGTCCACCTGCGTCTACGTCTGGACCTTCCCCGAGAGCTTCGGCGAGCCGTGCCTGGCCGAGATCCTGTTCGTCCAGGAGCACCCCGACGGCACGCTCAGCCACCACCGGCACACCATCGACTTCCTGCCGTTCACCCCCGCCGACCTGGAGGCGCGGCTGGCCGAGGCCGGGTTCACCGTCGTCGGCTCGTCCTACCGCCCCGAGAATCCGCAGTACGCCATCGCGGCCAAGGCAATCGCGGCTCAGGGGATTCGTGGCTAAGGGATGAGCACGACCTTGCCCGTCGTACGCCTGCTTTCGAGCGCGGCGTGGGCGGCCGCCGCCTCCGCGAGCGGGAACGTCTGCACGGCAGGGGTCAGCGTGCCGTCGGCGAGCGCCGCCAGCGCCCTGACCTCGTAGTCCGGCCGCGTGTTCGGCTCGCCGAGCAGCAGCATCAGGGCGTTGGTCACGGTGAGGCCGCGCTCCTCCACCGTCCGGGAGTCCGGCTGGAACTCCTGCCGGGAGGCGTTGCCGATGGTGACGTAGCGGCCGCCGTCGGCCAGCAGCCCGAACGCGGCCCGCGCCCTGTCGCCGCCGACCCCGTCGAGCAGGGCGGTGACCGCGTGGCCGCCGAGCTCCTTGGCGACGGTCTCCTCCCAGCCCGGCCGGTCGTAGTCGACGGCGAGGTCCGCCCCGAGGTCGCGTACGGCCGCCACCTTCGCGGCCCCGCCCGCCGCGCCGACCACCCTGGCGCCGAGGCCGCGCGCGTACTGGACGATCAGGCGCCCGATGCCGCCGGCCGCCGAGGTCACCAGCACGACGTCGTCAGTGGTCAGCTTGGCCACGTCCAGGAACTGCAGCGCCGTCACCCCGGTGACGACCATGGCCACGGCCGTCTCGTAGGCGGAGGCGATCGGGTGCACGGACGTCACGTCCGCGACCGCCAGCTCCGCGTAGCCGCCGGGGCGGCCGTACGCGGTCACCACATCGCGCCCGATCCAGGACGGATCCACCCCGGGACCCACCTGGTCCACGCGTCCGGCCACCTCGCCGCCGAAGATCGCCGGGAGCTCGGGAAGCGGCGGCGTCATGCCACCGGTCGCCCCTGACCGCATCGTCGTCTCGATCAGGTGCACCCCGGCCGCCTTGACGGCGATGCGAACCTGGCCGGGCCCCGGCTCGGGGTCGGGCACGCTCTCGTAGCGGAGGTTCTCGGCGGGGCCGAAGGTGTGCAGGACGACGGCATGCATGGCGCACTCCCGGAGACAGCGGTCAACTCGTCTTCCGAGCCTGCAACCTCAACCTTGCTTGATGTCAACCGGTCACAGGAAGCCGCGGCCGGCGGCGGCGCGGGCGTACCCCTCGACCCCCATGAGGCGCTGCACCCGCGCCCCGGCCCCGGGCCACACGCTCGCCAGCCCGGCCGCGACGCGGACGGGCAGCGGCGCGACGTCGATCTCGGCGGCGTCGGTCAGGATGGCCCGGCACACCGCCCGCGCCACGTGCAGCGGGCTGCGCGTCATCCATGAAGGCACGGTCAGCGAGGTACGGGTGAGCATCCCGGCGTCGCGCACCAGCCCCGGGCAGATGACGGAGACGCCGACGCCGTAGGGTGCCAGGTCCATCCTGGCCGCATGCCCGAACCCCCGCAGGCCATGCTTGGTCGCGTTATAGACGGCTAGATGCGGATGCGCCATCTTCCCGCCGATCGAGCTCATGAACACCAGGTGGCCGCGCCCGTTGGCCACCATCCGCTCGGCGGCCAGGCGGGCCATCACGAGCGGCACGCGCAGGTTGAGCTCCAGGTAGTGGTCGATCTCGTCGAGATCGTGATCCGTCATCCGCGCGGGAGCGATGACCCCGGCGTTGGCCACCAGGATGTCGACCGGTCCGGCCTGCTTCATCATCTTCGCGATGGCTTTGCGGCCCGTCAGGTCGGCGGGGACGGCACGCCCGCCCACCTCCGTGGCCAGCGTTTCCAGCACGCCGGCGTCGCGGCCGGTCAGGACCAGGTGCACGCCGTGCCGCGCGAGCGCGCGGGCCGTGGCCTGGCCGATGCCGCCGCTGGCGCCCGTGATCAGGGCGGTCGTGCCCGCCAGTTTCATCGGTCCTCCCGGAACGGGGTGAAGACGAGGGTCGCGTTGTGCCCCCCGAAGGCGAACGAGTTGGACAGCACCGGCCCGGGAACGACGGGGCGCGGCGCGGTCACGACGTCGACGGGGCAGGCCGGGTCCCGGCGGTCGAGGTTCGCGGTGGGGTGGACGGTGCGCTCGATCAGGGTCAGCACGCTGATCACGGCCTCGATCGCGCCCGAGGCCCCCAGAGCGTGGCCGATCACGCTCTTGCTCCCCGTGACCGGCACCGCGTACTCGCCGAACAGCCGCGCGATGGCCCGCGCCTCGGTCTCGTCGTTGAGGCGGGTGGAGGTGGCGTGCGCGTTGACGTGGACGACGTCGGCCGCCGCGATCCCGGCGTCGGCCAGCGCGTGACGCATGCAGCGGTACGCGCCGCCGCCCTCGGGGTCGGGGGCCGTGAGGTGATGGCCGTCGGACGTCCGGCCGTACCCGCTCAGCTCGGCGTACACGTGGGCGCCCCGGCGCAGCGCGTCCTCCAGCCGTTCCAGCACGAGGAACGCAGCGCCCTCACCCAGCACGAACCCGTCGCGATCGGCGTCGAAGGGCCGGCTGGCGCGTCCGGGCTCCGACACGCGGCGCGACAGCGCCCCCGCCCGCCCGAACCCCACCAGCGCGCTGGCCTGCACCCCCGCCTCCATGCCGCCCGCCAGCACCACGTCGGCCGTCCCGTCGCGGACCAGCCGCATGCCCTCACCTATGGCGTGGCTGCCGGAGGCGCACGCGGTCGCCACCGACATGCTCGGGCCGAGGAACGCGTGCCGGATGCTGATCTCGGCGGCGGCGGCGTTGTGCATGCTCATGGGGATGTGCAGGGGGCCCGGCCAGGCGCGTCCGCGCTCGTCCAGGGTGCCGAAGGCGAGCTCCTGGGTGGCGACACCGCCGTACCCGGTCCCGGTCACGACGGCCCGGCGCTCGGGCCCCGCCGCCGTCTGGCCCGCATCTGCCAGGGCATCGGTCGCGGCGCAGAACGCCAGCCGCGTGACCCGGTCCATCCGGCGGGCGTCCCTGGGCTTCACGTAGCCGTCGAGGTCGAGGTCGGGCACCTGGCAGGCGAAGTCCACCGGCAGGCCCTCGGCGTCGAACGAGGTGATCGTACGCGCCGTCGACCGGCCGGCCAGCAGGGTGTCCCACAGCTCCTGGGGATGGGCGCCCGCTGGGGTACGCACGCCCATGCCGGTGACGGCGACCCGGGCGCGCACCGGACCTCCGCTGGATCGCATGTCCCACATGGAAGTGATCATCGCATGCATTGTCACGAAAAGTAGCGCGACAACTCCGTAGTGTCGCGGCCGTTCACCCCACCCTCAACCCCGCCACACCGGCACCCGCCAGCCTTCAGCGCCGGGAGTCTTGGAGGCCGTCACCAGCGCAGCAGCACGGTCCCTGCGCTGACCCCGCTGGCCACCCCCACGAGCGCAACCAGATCGCCCCGCTGCACCCGGCCCGACTGGACCGCCTGGTGCAACTGCACGGGGATCGTGGAGGCGACGAGATTGCCGTGCTCGGCGATGGTCACCACCACCTTCCCCAGCGGGATCCCGGCCGCCTCGCAGAAGGTGTGCAAGGACGACAGGGACGCCTGATGCACGCAGATCGCCGCCATGTCGTCCCAGTCGAGCCCGCGTTCGGTCAGCGGCGCCCGCAGCACGGACCGGTCGAGCTTGTGCACCCCGACGGCCAGCCCCACGGGATCCACGGTGAACGCGCCCACCTGGTAACCGGCCGAGATGGAACGCGTGACCGGCAGGACGGCGGCGTCCCAGTGTGCCGAGCTGGCGCAGAACCGGTGCCCCAGCACCCCGGGCACCGCACTGGCCTCCAGCAGCATGGCCGTCCCCGAGTCGGAGACGGTGTAGGAGGGCCCGGCGGCGACGAAGTCCGCGTCCGACTCGACCTGCCAGCGGATGGCCGGAGTGGCGACCTCTCCGCACACGATGAGGACCGTACGGTAGCGGCCGGCCGTGATGAGCGTGTCGGCCAGCTCGACCGCGTTCAGAACGCTGTTGCATGCATTGCGTACATCGAATACCGGGCAGCTCGCCCCCAGCTCGGCGGCCACCATGTGCGCGGTGGCGGGCTCGACGGCGTCGACGGTCACCCCCGCATAGATGATCAGGTCTATGACGGGCGGGACATGCCCGGTCTGCTCGAGCAGAGTGCGGGCGGCGGCCGCGGCCATCCCGGCGGCCGTCTGACCGGGATCGGCCACGTGCCGCCGCTCCACGCCGCTGGCTTGCTCGATGGCGCCGCGGGGGATGTGCGTGCCCGGATTGCGGGCGGCCAGTAGCTTTTCCAGCTCCGGCGTGGTCAGGCTCTCCTCAGGCAGGTGCACCGCCACCCCGGCCACGTGGGCGTACCGCCTCGGGTACGGCTCGGACTGCGCGGCCACGCCCATCCCCCCTCAAGATCAGGTGCTGCTCAGGATAGGTACGCGGCCCCGCGGGCGCCCGTCACGACCCTCGAAACTTGATCAACTCCTTAACGGCGGGTTCCGCGTCACGAGTGCCCATTTATCGGGCGACCGGCCACGCTAAGTGACAAGACCGCTACGAGGAAAGGGCCCGGTGTGAGCGACGAGGAGATCTTGACCGTGGTGCGCGACCGCTGCGTCAGCATCCTGAAGGTCCACCCGAGCCGGGTCACGCTGGACGCGCGGCTCCGCGAGGACCTGGAGGCCGACAGCCTGGACCTCGCCGAACTCCACGTCGCCATGGAGGACACGTGGGGCCCGATGCCTCGCGAAACCCTCGTCGGCGTACGCACGATCGCCGACGTGCTCACCCGAGCCCGCCTCTTGGCCGTGGCGCGTACGTGAAGCACGGTTCCCGCTCCCTCGCCTGCTGACCGCGACACGTGCGTGAGGGGCGCTCTCGCTCCCTCGCCCCCTGGCCGGGTGGGTGCTCGCGTTTGCCCGCGGTCCGCCCGGGGCGTGCGCGTTCGCGCTGGGGTGCCCTCTCGTTGAGACGCGGGCACGGGTGCGATGAGCGTCGGCGCCTCATCGGCGACAGCGCGAATTTGATCTTCTCGTCAGCTACGAAGGAAGCAACATGTACAAGCACGCTCTGACCGCGACCGCCATCGGCGCCGCTCTGCTCTCAGGCCCGGCCGCCACCGCCGACACCCTGCCGAAAGTCTGCGTGAAAATCCCGGTAACGGCCATCGCCCAGTCCTTCATGGATTTCGTCACCACGGGCGATCTGGCCATTCCCATGGAAAAAATTGCGAAGGGAGACCAGATTTCCCCTTCTGACTTCTTCCGCGGCAAGCCGCTGAAAGACGTGACCATCCTGGAAAGAACGTCGTGTTAATTTGCCCGCCGCCTCGTTGAGTGTTTTCGTACCGCCTGCCGCTGTACCGGCTGAAGCGGCCTTTCGCCAGTCGCCCGCTGCGCCAAGAACGGGCGCTCAGCGCTGCACGCGAGGAGAGCGGTTCGCGCCGCCATAAGGTCGCGGGCCCTCACCCCAGCTCCATCACCGGCCAGAGTTGGCGTGTGGCGGTGTCGCCGCGTCGACGGATCGCGTTAAATTACTCAGGGTTTTCGCGTGCTTGTGGGATCAAAAGGTGCTGCCAGCGTTCGGCTGTCTGGAGTATGTCCTCGCCGGTACGTCGAAGGAATTCACCCACGAATTCACAGCGCGCTCCGGCTGGGGTCGTGGCGCCCAGGATGCGTGCCCCGTCGCGGGCGGTCTCGGCCAGCAAGAAGTTTCGCTGCGCACTCGCCAGAAACGACCGGTACCAAAGAGCGTTGTCGACGCTGTACAACTCGCGACGGCTCCGCGGGTCGCGGTCGCGCCTGATCAGCTCCTGTTCCTCCAGGTAGGCGACGGCGGTGGAGATCGAGGCCGGGCTGACCTGGAGGCGCTGGGCGAGATCCTTGGCCGTGAGCGCGCCGGTGTCGGTGATGTAGAGGCAGGCCAGGACCCTCGATGCCATCCGCTGCACACCCGTCTGCACCAGGGTCTCGACGAGGCGCTCCGCGAATTCGCGCATCTCGTCGGGGTCGCGGCCGTACGCCGTGTTGGCGGCCGGGGGCGCTGATCGCGGGGTCTGCCGGCGGCGGCGGGCACGTCGTTCGGTCGCCTGGTGCGCCCGCTCGGCCCGGTACGCTCCGGGGCCGCCGTTGCGGCTGACCTCCCGGCTGACGGTGGAGGTCGGCCTGGACAGGCGCCGGGCGATCTCGGCGTAGCCGAGCCCGTTCGCCAGGCCTGCGGCGATGTCCCGGCGGTCCTGTTGGGTCAACCTGCCTCCCGGCATCGGCGCTCGCCTCCTGGTGGTCCTGTCCCTGTGCTCTGGCGATCCAGTATTGCCTTCGATCGCACCCCATTGCAATAGAGGCAAACTTGAGAGTTGCATTCAGCTTCAGGTCCATTGCAATTATTAGTGCCATCTAACTGCGTGAATGGCGGATTCTCGGCACGGTTCTGATTGACAAATATTTGAACGCAACGTAGCTTTTGGCTTCGGGTGAACGCGTACTATCGCGAATGGCGGGATGATGAAAGCCCATGTTCATACGGGTGCCGAGCGAGGCCGGGCCGGGGAAGCCTTTGCCGACGTCGCGACCGGTCGCGAGCGTGGGGCTGCTGGCCCCGCAGGACGTAGCAGCACCGTCAGGCCCGCAGCAGCGGCCCGGCGCGCCGAACCGGAAGGAAACCGACATGACCCTCACGGCGCCCACCGGCGTGACAGCGAGAGCGCTGGCGCCGGATCTGGCACGCGGCTTCATGCTGCTGCTGATCGCCCTGTCACACGCGCCGGCGTTCGTCGGCGACTGGGACGCGGGGCCCGCCGCGCTTAACACCGCGGCGAAGTTCATCAAGTCGCTGCTCGCCGACAACCAGGCCCGCGACATGTTCGTGTTCCTGTTCGGCTACGGGCTCGGGCAGTTAGCCCACAGCCGGCAGGCCAGGGGCGGCGACTGGGCCTCGATCCGGAGCCTGCTGCGACGCCGGGCGCTCTGGCTGATCGTCATCGGCTTCCTGAACACGGTGGTGCTCGTGCCCATCGACATCATCGCGGTGTACGGGCTGACCCTGCTGGTGCTCGCTCCCCTTGTGCGAGCGCGGGATTCGGTGCTGTGGTGGACGGGCCTGCTGACGCTCGTCCCCGCGACCCTCCTGCTGGCCTGGCAGAGCGTGGTGGCCCAGGCGAAGCCGGTGAACATGGCGGAGTTCATGGAGCCCACGTTCGCCGCGCACCTCGTCGCCGCCATTCCGTCCTGGCCGGTGGAGACCGCGATCTCCACCATCATGGTGGTGCCGGGCATGATGCTGGGCATCTGGGCCGCCAGGCGCCGGTTCCTCGACGAGCCCGAGCGGCACCTGCCGCTGCTGCGCCGCGTCACCGTGGTGCTCATCGGCGTGGCAGTGGCGGGCAGGCTGCCCGCGGCGCTGCTCGCGGCCGGCGTGTGGACTCCCACCTCGGTGCCCGTCAGCTGGGCGGTCGCCGTGGCGCACGACCTGACCGGGTACGCGGGCGGCATCGGCATGGCCGCCGCCGTCGGACTCGTCGCGGTCAAGGTCCGGCCCGGCCGGCTCACCACGGCCCTGGCGGCGCTGGGGCAGCGGTCGTTGACGTTCTACCTGTTCCAAGCCGTGGTCTGGGTGGTGCTCTTCTACCCGTTCACGCTGGGCCTGCGCGACGGCGTGAGCTTCGCCGTCACCTTCGGGATCGCCGTCGGGGTCTGGCTGCTGTCGATCGTGCTGGCCGAGTGGTTGCGCGCCGTCGGCCACCGGGGCCCGGCGGAGGTGTTCCTCCGGCGGATGTCGTACGGCCGCCCCAAGCGGTGAGGCGGCCAGGTTGTGCGTGGAAGGTGACCAAGGCGAGGTCCGACCAGGGCCCTGCGACCCTGGAACAGCGGGTACTCCCACCTGGAGCAGGCACGTTGCAGAGTGTCCACGGAATGAGAGGAAATCATGAAATGTCGGATAAGGCGCTGACGCTTGCGGACGACCTCACCCTCAACCGCATGGGCTACGGCGCCATGCAGTTGGCCGGCCCCGGCGTCTTCGGGCCGCCCCAAGACCGCGACCAGGCCATCGCCGTGCTTCGCGAAGCCCTCGAACTGGGGATCAACCACATCGACACCAGCGACTTCTACGGCCCCGCCGTCGTCAACGAGCTCATCAAGGAGGCCCTGCACCCGTACCCGGCGGACCTGCGTATCGTCGCCAAGGTCGGCGCGCGCCGCGGCCCCCAGGGGGAGTGGATGCCCGCTCAGGACCCCGCGGACCTCAAGGTCGCGGTGCACGAGAACCTCCGGCACCTCGGCCTGGACGTCCTCGACGTCGTCAACCTGCGCGTGGTCACGCACGAGGGCACCACCGACGAGTCGCTCGCGGAGCAGTTCGGGGCCCTGGCGGAGCTGCGCGAGGAGGGGCTGATCCGCCACCTCGGCCTCAGCGCGGTCTCCACGGCCCAGCTCACCGAGGCCCAGTCCATCGCGCCCGTCGTCACCGTGCAGAACCTCTACAACGTGGCGAACCGGCAGGACGACGCCCTCGTCGAGCGGTGCGCCGCCGAGAACATCGCCTACGCGCCGTTCTTCCCCCTGGGCGGTTTCACCCCGCTCCAGTCGGAGACGCTCCGGAACGTGGCCGCCCGCCTGGGCGTCTCACCCCAGCAGGTCGCCCTGGCCTGGCTGCTGCAGCGCTCGGCCACCATCGTCCTCATCCCGGGGACCTCGTCCCCGGCCCATCTCCGCGAGAACGTCGCCGCCGCCGACCTGGTCCTGCCCCCGGACGCGGTCGCGGAGCTGGACACCGTCGGCGCGGGGCTAAAGGACGAGCTTCAGTGAGGGCCGCTGGTCGGGCAGGCCGATCAGCTCGCGTACGCGGGTGATGGGCCAGGCCAGCTCCCGGGCGAGGGTGGCGGCGGTCAGGTCGCTCTCGCGGGTGGCCAGGTCGAAGGCGTGGGCGAGCAGGACCGGCTGCTCGCCGGGGTAGCCGGAGACGGGCTCATTGGTGAAGCCCGGCTGGTCGCGCAGGGCGGCCAGGCGCTGGTAGGCGCGGCCGGCGGCGGAGTCGGAGATCAGCCCGGTCTCGCGGCACCGGTAGAGCAGCGAGTCGACCGACACCCCCCATGTCCGCCGCAGCTCGGCGAGCTTGCGCAGGTCGGCCCGCTGCGGCAGCTGCGGCAGGATGCTGCCGCGCGGCGTGAGGAACTCGGCTGCGAACGCGTCGGCCTCGCGCTCCTGATGGCTGTCACCGGCCGCCGTGTCGCCGTGCAGGACGAGGTGGCCCAGCTCGTGGGCGGCGGTGAAGCGGTGGCGGTAGATGTCGTCGAACCGGTTGGGGGTCAGCACGACGATCGGCCGCGGCAGGCTGGAGGTGGAGAACGCGTCGACGGTGACCGCGTCGGGGTCGTGGCGGGGGAAGGCGACGACGATGCCGTGGGACTCCATGTGGCGTACGAGGTGGCTGACCGGCCCGGTGCCCAGCCCCCAGTGGGCCCGCAGCGCGCGGGCCGCTCCCGCCGGGTCGCGCGGCAGCGCCGAGTGCATCTCGCCGCCCGCGAACCCGGGCAGGTCGACGGCCGGCAGCTGGATCCGCTTCTCCAGCGCGTACGTCAGCTCCCACACCTGCTCGACGAAGGCCACGGCCTTGGCCCGCTGGTAGGCGCGGGTGGAGCGCAGGCTGCGGAAGTGGGCCATGGAGCCGTCGAGCTTGCCGTGCGGCCGTCCTGGCAGGAAGAAGGCCATCGGCACGGCCAGCGCCTCGGCCAGCAATGGGATCAGGTCGGGGCGCGGGCGGGTGACGCCCGCCTCGTACTGCCCGACCGCGGCGGGGGAGACGCCGAGGAGCTCGGCCACCTCCTTCTTGGTGAGCGCGGCCAGGTGGCGGGCCTGGGTGAGGCGGGTGGCGTCGAACGCGTCGGCGACGGCTTGGGGGGTCGGCGCGCCGGTCTTGAACTCACTCACCGCCGGCGGCTTCTGCCCTGGTGATCGGCACGGCTTCGCTGACGGGCGCCGTGAGCCGCCCGGCCCCGGTGCGGGGGTTGAGCGCCGGGGTGGGCAGGGCACCCTGGTCGAACGCGGCCGGCTGCGCCCCGGTCTGCCCGGCCGTCGTCGTGTCCTGGGCCAGGGGGATCGGCTCGCACACGTGCCAGCGCAGGCTGCCGGTGCGGTCGAGCAGCTCGGCCTCGCCCCACCAGGCGTCGAGCAGCCCCGCGTGCGCGTTGCAGGCGTACGCGATGAGCACCAGGCTCGTGTCGTCGGGCAGGCCGGACAGCGCCTCGGCCACCGGCACCGCCTGCGGCGCGAGGTCGTGCAGCGAGAGCTGCCGCATCCGCGGCTCGGGCCCGAACCGGTTGAACAGCGCCTGCACCAGCGCCGACGGGCGGCCCTCGCCGATGCGCGCGCTCATCACGCCGATCGAGCGGTCCTTGGCATAGCGGAACGGGAACAGCAGCTTGCCGTCGAGCACCACCAGCTCGTGGGGGGACCCGGCGGGCTTGATGATCCGCACGTCGCCCATGTCCTCGAACGCCTTGGCCAGCGCCTCGAACTTGCGCGACATGAGCGTGAACCCGAACGGGTGCGTGTGCTCGGTCTGCGCGGCCGTCTGGGCGTCGCGGGCGTTGTCGAGCGCGACCGACAGCGCCTCGGCGATCGCCTGTCTGATCGCCGGCACCCGCTGCCCGAACGTGTCACGGGCCCACTGCGACTCCAGCATGCGCCGACCTCCGAACGCTTCGCCCGGCGGCGACCGGGGACCGGAGCCGCTTCAGTTTCCAACATCATAGACCCGCCACGACTTCACGAAGCCACTCCGCAACACGCGCGTGTCGCGGGTCTCGCCTAGGGGAGTCGGGCGCGGTAGACGGCCCTGGCGCGCTCGTACAGCTCCAGGTGGTCGTCCAGCTGCGCGGGCGTCTCGAACGTGCCGTACCGCCGCAGCAGGACCTCCAGCCGGTCCAGCCACGCCAGGCACCAGCGCACGTCCGCCTCCCTGGCCACGTGCCCGCCCGCGACGTCCACGTACACCGGGCTGCTGTGCGCGTACGCCCCCGACCGGTGCACGGTGCGCGGGTGGGGCCCGCCCGAGGCCACCGCGACCACGTACGTCGGCTCGCCCGCCGTCATCGACGCGACCAGCCGCCCCGGCGGCCCCTGCGCCAGGACGCCGTCGGCGGTGCGGATCTCCAGCGACTCGACCTCGGGCCCGATCGAGGAGACCACGATCTCGACCCGCTGCCCGGGTGCCAGCTCCAGCGTGTCGCCCGGCCCGTGCCCGTTCACGGTCAGCTCCAGCCACGGCCCGGTGGTGGCGAACGTGCGGCCGAGCAGGATCGCCTCGGCGTAGGACTCGGCGGTGAGCGGGCCCGCGACGTTCGCGTACACCCGCTCCCACCCCGGCGGGCTGGACGCGGTGCCGCGGCGGCAGAAGGACAGCACGGCGTCGGTGCCCGCGGTGACCGTGAGCCTGTTGCCCGCGCCGATCAGGCGGCGGTAGACGGTGGCGGTGGCCGCGAGCGAGGAGTGGTTGAGCACGTCGAGCGTGTCGATCAGGCCGAGCGCGGCGTCCGCGACGATCTCCCTGGCCGCGCAGTTGCGGCCGGTGTTGAGGATCACGTCCGGCGGGTCGTCGTCGGAGAACGCCGTGTGGAACGGGTGCCCGTACCCCGTCACCCCGCCGAGCGCCCGCAGCTCCTCCAGTGCGACCGAGTTCGGCGGCCAGTCGACCGTGCCCTCGAACCCCGCGTGGTAGCGGCTCGGCGGCTCCCGCAGGCCGAACGCGGTCAGGTGGCCGACGACGTCGTTGCGGTACTCGACGCCGAGCCTGGCCAGGTGCCTGTCGTCGGACCAGGGCAGGTCCTTGCCCACCCAGTGCTCCAGCGCCTCGACGTCGTAGACGCGCCCGCTCGCGACGTTGCCCGCCACGAGGTTGAGCACGTGCAGGTCCTCGCCGTGCTGCGCCGCCGCGGCCAGCTCGGGCGCGGCGGGCTCCTCGCCCATCCAGTTGAGGTGCACGTGCAGGTCGCCGCCGTACCAGCCGCGGGCCGCCGCGTCGTACAGGCGCTCGGGGGCCAGCTCGACCAGCGTCTCCGCGCCCGCCTCGGGGGTGATCACGACCTCGGACGCGGTGTACTCCATGCCCCTGGCCACCGCCACCGTGACCGGCTCGGCGGGCACAGCGATCACGAGGTCGTCGCCGTGGAAGAACGGCCTGCGGTGGACGTCCACCTTGGGCGGGACGCCCTCGGGGTACCAGCCCTGCCCGTCGGCTCCCGTCACGCTCCACCGGCACGGGAACCCCGCCCGCACCCTGATCATGGCCGCCTCCGCCCGCCTGCGCAGCGGCGACAGGTCCACGGGTTCCCCGTTCACGCTGACGTCCCGCTCCAGGCCGGCCACCCGGGCGCCATGAGGAGGCACCTCGTACGGCGTGCCGTCCACGACGACCGTGACCGGCTCGTCCACGCTGGAGTCGAGGAGCAGCGACGTACGGAAGGGCCGGTCGTCCAGCACCACCCGGGTGACGGCCTCCAGCGCGAACCCCTCGGGGGTCAGGCGCAGCGCGGCCAGGTTGTCCAGCACGTCGCCCGCCAGCGCGTCCCGCACCGCCCGCTCCGGGTCCACCTCGTCGAGATGATCCTCGGCCTCCTCCGGGGGATATCGCCCGGCGAGCTGGCGCAGCCCCGCGCCCCAGTAGTTGTGGCGGCGGTCGAGGAAGACGGTGGCCCAGGCCTGGACGACGTACGGGATGGGCGGCTCGCCCCAGCAGGGGCCGTGCGCGTCCCGCAGCTCACGGTAGTCGGCCAGCGCGCGGGCCACGGGGGCGGGCAGCAGCGGATCGTCACACATCGGGCACTCCCTGAATAGGACGCCTCGTCATCGTGACACGAATCGCCGTCTGAGGGCAGGGGGACGCCATGACGCACATCATCGATCGCGAAGCCGTGCGGGACCTGGTCGCCAACCGGCGGGCCCAGCTCGTGGAGGTGCTGCCGGAGAAGGAATACGCGTGGGCGCACCTGCCGGGGGCCGTGCACCTGCCGCTCGCCGCGATGCGCACGTCCGCCGGTGAGCTGGATCCGGGGCGGCCGGTCGTCGTCTACTGCCACGACTGGCTCTGCGACCTGAGCCCGCGGGCCGCCCACCGGCTCGACCACCTCGGGTTCGAGCACGTGTACGACTACCGGCAGGGCAAGATGGACTGGCTCTCCGCGGACCTGCCCTACGAGGGCACGGCCACGCTGGTGTCGCGGTACCTGCGCCGCGACCCCGTGAGGGCCGCCCTCGGCGACCCCCTGGACGAGATCACCGAGCGCATCATCGCCGACCCGGCCGGGCTGGCGGTCGTCGTGGACGACGACGACGTGGTCCAGGGCGTCATCGGCTCGCGCGAGCTCAAGGGCGCCGATCTGAACGGCGTCGCCGAGCGGGCCATGCGGGTCGGCGTGACCGCCGTACGGCCGAGCGAGGAGCTCGAACCGCTGGTCCAGCGCATGGACCGGGCCAAGGTGGACCACGTCGTCGTCACCCGGGTGGACGGGACGCTGGTGGGCCTGTTCGGGCTGGGCGACGTGCGCCCGCCCGAGACCGGACCCGATTTCGGCTGAGCCCTGTCAGGCCCGCCGACCCAGCCGGAACATCGGCTGCCCCGGCGCGCCCGGCTGCGCGTCGAGCGCCTTGTCGTCGAGGATCTCGACCACGTCCTCGGCGACGAAGACGCGGACGTTCTCCTTCTCGACGACCTGGTCACTCGCCTCCGGTGTACTCGTCAGCGAGAGCTCCAGCGTTCCCGCCTCGTCGGGCTTCGGGGAGATGCGCAGGCCCGCGTCGGCGGGCACGTCCTCTCCGACCATCAGATCGCGGATCGCCTCGACGGCGTTGTCAGTCAAGGTCAGCACGGCTAGCTCCTTCGCAGTCGCCAACCCTCCGCCTCCCCAGCGACCTCCACCCCAAACCCGGCATGTCACGACACGCCCCGGGTAGCGGGCGGGCATGGGCAAGACCGAGAAAGCCGTCGTGGACGTGCTGCTCGACCGATACGGCCGGACGTTCGCCCGCGAGGCCGGCATCAAACTCGCCGACCAGCCGAAGCCCCTCTACCAACTGCTCGTCCTGGCCACGCTGCTCAGCGCGCGCATCTCGGCCGAAGTCGCCGTCGCGGGCGCCAGAGAGCTGTTCGAAGCCGGGTACGGCACGCCGAAGGCCATGCGGGAGGCGAGCCGGCAGGACCGGGTGGACGCGCTGGACCGCGGCCACTACGTCCGCTACGACGAACGCACCTCGACGATGCTGGGCAAGGGCGCCGAACTGCTCCTCGATCGCTGGAAGGGCGATCTGCGCCGCCTGCGCGAGGAGGCCGGCGGCGACGACCGCAGGATCGCGGCGCTGCTGACGGAGTTCCCGGGCATCGGCCCGACGGGGGCCGACATCTTCCTGCGCGAAGTCCAGGCCGTGTGGCCCCAGGTCGCGCCGCACCTGGACCAGCGGGTGCTGGAGGGTGCGGGCAAGCTCGGGCTGCCCCGCCAGGCGCGCCCGCTGGCCGCGCTGGCCCACTCCGGCGAGGAGCTGGCCCGGCTTTCGGCGGCGCTCGTCCGCGCCTCCCGCAGCAGGAAGACGGTGGACGAGGTGATCTCAGCCGCCCGCTGACCGTGGCTGCCATGGATGAACGCGATCACTCTGTTAGGTTCGGCTCATGGGTGAGTTTGTGAGCGTCGAGGTGGCCGACCAGATCGCCACGATCCGTCTTGACCGTCCGAAGATGAACGCCCTCAACATGCAGGTCCAGCGGGAGATCGTCGAGGCGGCCCGCGAGGTGGACGCCGACCCGCAGGTGCAGGCCGTGATCGTCTACGGCGGCGAGAAGGTCTTCGCCGCGGGCGTGGACATCAAGGAAATGGCCGACATGTCCTACGCCGACATGGCCGCCCACTCCCGTACGCTCCAGGCCTGCTTCACCGAGGTCGCGCGGATCGGCAAGCCGGTCATCGCCGCCGTCACCGGCTACGCGCTGGGCGGCGGCTGCGAGCTCGCCCTCTGCGCCGACTTCAGGGTCGCGGGGGAGTCGGCCAAGCTGGGCCAGCCGGAGATCCTGCTCGGCCTCATCCCCGGCGCGGGCGGCACCCAGCGCCTGCCCCGCCTGATCGGCCCGGCGCGGGCGAAGGACCTGATCTTCACGGGCCGCCACGTGCCCGCCGCCGAGGCCCTCGACCTGGGCCTGGTGGACCGGGTGGTGCCCGACGAGCAGGTCTACACGGCCGCCCTGGAGTGGGCGGCCACGTTCGTCGGCGGCCCCTCGGTAGCGCTCCGCGCCGCCAAGCAAGCGGTCGATCAGGGTCTGGAGGCCGACCTCGACACGGGGCTCGAGATCGAGCGTCTGCAGTTCTCCGGACTGTTCGCCACCGACGACGCCAAGATCGGCATGCGGGCCTTCTCGGAGAAGGCCAAGCCCAAGTTCACCGGTCGCTGAAAAGGGAAAGTCGACCCATTCGAACGGCTCGTCCTATCGGGCGCGGGTTTGCCAGTATGGTGGCGTTTCATGATGCGCGTCCTGGTCCCTGCGCGGCTCCGGAAGGCCGTGCGTACGTGGTTCGACTCCCGCTACATCTCCATTTCCGACCACCGTCAGGACATCAGGGACGCGCTCTGGGAGGTCCAGACGGTCCGGCGGGAGATGGCCACCCTCCAGAGCGAGGTGGAGCGGCTCAGGAACGCCCGCCCGACCGGCTCCGGGATCAGCAGGGCCGACAAGGCGAAGCTCGACGACACCCACCGGCTCGCCCAGGAGACGGCGAAGGCGCTGGACGGCGTGCTCCAGAACGAGGTCCTGGTCTGGCAGGCCATCGACGACCTCCGCTCCGGAAGCGCTTCCGGGCAACCGGGGGAGCAGCCGTGCGCGTGACCTGGACCGGCACGAGCCTGGCCTTCCGCCTCGACGCGGAGGACGAGATCACGGGCAAGGCCTCCGACGAGCATCCCATCAAGCTGGCCATCAACTCCTGCTCCATCGGCGGCGTCCCCGGCGACGCCCACCCGGACCTCTTCGCCGTCGCCGCCTGGACGGTCGTGGCGCCGTGGACGAGGAAGCGCATCTCCTTCGACCGCGCCATCTCGGCCGACCTCGCCGACGCCCTGCACTCCGGGTGGGGCGTCGAGGCCGGTCCGGTGGGGGCCGAGCCGCGCCGCCCCGGGGCCCGGCTCGCGATCTCGTACAGCGGCGGCGCGGACTCCGTGGCGGCGGCCACCGTCTACCCGCAGGCGCCGTTCGTGCATTTCCGCCGGGTGCCGCACCCGCGCGTCCCCAACCGCTGGTCCCACTACCGGTCGGACGTCCTGGCCAAGCTCGCCGCCAAGACCGGGCGCGAGCTGAGCACGGTCACCTCCGACCTCGAGTTCACCCTGGCCGAGCCGCGTCCCGGCTACCCGGAGCACCACGCGGTCGCGGCCGGCGCGCTGCTGCTCGCCGACCAGCTGGACCTCGGCGGGCTGGGCTTCGGCTACGAGCTCGGCTCGCGCTGGCTCGGCGGGGGCCGTTACCTGTGGCGCTACACGCCCGACAACCCCATGTGGTCGCCGCACGGCAGGTGGGGCCGGCTGTTCGCGGCCGCCGGCGTGCACATCGTGCTGCCCGTCGGCGGGGTGAGCGAGGCGACCACGATGCGCCTGGCGCTGGGGTCCGACCTCAAGGACTACGTGCGCTGGTGTCTGCGCGGCACCGACGGCCCGTGCCGTACCTGCGGGAAGTGCCTCTACAAGGAGCTCATCCAGGCGGCCGTCGAGCGCCGCCCCCTCGACACCCCCATCACCGCCGACCGCCCCGTCGCGCAGAAGTACCTCAAGAAGCCGCCGTACGGGGGGCAGGAGATGATCGAGTACGGGTTCGCCCGCGTCCCCGGCATCGAGAACACGCTCTTCGCCAAGGCGCTCGACTACTTCGACGTCTCGGAGGAGTCGACGGCCTGGCTGGACCGCTGCTACCCGCGGGCCCTGGCCGAGATCCCGGACCGGTGGCGCGAGGAGGCCACGGCGTTCGTCGAGAAGCACGTGGGGCTCATGACGGAGGCCGAGGTCCGGCGGGTGGAGACATGGGGCGCCTGATGAGGAGTGGGAACGCGTGAAGGTTTATCTGTCCGTCGACATGGAGGGCGTCACGGGGCTGACCGACCCCGAGGAGATGCACGCCGGCAAACGTGGGTACGAGCGCGGCTGCGAGCTGATGACGGCCGACGCGAACGCCGCCATCGAGGGGGCCTTCGACGCCGGGGCGGCCGGTGTCCTGGTCAACGACGCCCATGGCTCCACCAAGAACCTCCGGATCGACCTGCTCGACCCGCGCGCCAGCCTCATCCGCGGCCCGGGCAAGGCGCAGCGGATGGCCCAGGGGCTCGACGGCTCGTTCCAGGCGGCGTGCTTCGTCGGCTACCACGCCCGCGCGGGCGTGCCGCACGGCGTGCTCAACCACACCTGGATGGGCAAGGAGATCCAGAACGTTTACCTGAACGGCGAGCTGTGCGGCGAGACCAGGCTCGTGGCGGCGTGCGCCGGGTTCCACGGGGTGCCGGTCGTGCTGGTGGCCGGGGACGAGGCCGTCGGGGAAGAGGCGCGCGAGCTGCTCGGCGACGTCGAGACGGTCGCGGTGAAGAAGGGGATCGACAAGTTCTCCGCCGAGTTGCTGCCGCCGAGCGTCGCCCAGGCAAGGATCCGTGAGGCGACGGCTCGTGCGCTCAACCGGTTGAGCGACTTCACGCCTTATGCGGTGGCTGCGCCGTACACGCTCGGGGTGGAGTGGAACTCCACCGCCATCGCGGCGGCCGTGGCGCTGATCCCGGGCGTGAAGTCGGTGGGGCCACGGCAGATCGAGTTCACGACGGACGACTTCGCCCAGGTCATGGCCCTGTTCGGCATCTTCGCCACCATCGGCGGCCAGATCGCCTGCGGCAGCGGCCCGTACGGCTGACCCCGGGCGTATGGTGCGGAGCGGTTTTGCAGAGCGCGGAGGGGAGACGGCGGCGTGGAGGGTGCGGCGCTGACCCGGCGGGGGCTGCTCGTCGGGATCGGGGCGGTGGGCGGAGCGGGCGCCATGTACGCCGCCATGGGCGCCCTCGGACTGGCGCCGTCCGAGCAGGACAAGCAGTTCGCCGCCCCCAGGCCGGGCGACTTCAGCCTGAGCGGCAAGGGGGCGGCGAAGGTCGTGATCCTCGGCGCCGGGGTGGCGGGGCTGACGGCCGCGTACGAGCTGGGCAAGGCCGGGTACGACTGCACGCTCCTCGAGGCCAGGGAGAAGCCGGGCGGGCGGAACCTCACGTTGCGCGGCGGCGACCGGCTGGCCGAGCTGAACGGGCCCGCCCAGGACGTGAAGTTCGGCGAGGGCGTCTACTTCAACGCGGGCCCCGGCCGGATCGCCCCCTGGATGGTGACCCTCGACTACTGCCGTGAGCTGGGCGTCCCCATCGAGACCTTCGTCAACAACAACGCCGCCGCCTACGTGCACACCAACAGCCGGACGGTGCGGGCGCGCACGGCCCGAGCCGACATGTATGGCTATATCGCTGAATTACTGGCTAAAGCGACAAATGTCGGTGCGCTGGACAAAACCGTCAGCAAGGCCGACCAGGAGACGCTGCTCGACTTCCTCCGGAGATTCGGCGACCTGGGCCCGAAGCACGAATACGAAGGGTCAATGCGCCGCGGTTTCACGAAATATCCGGCAATAGACACCGGCACCCCCCTCGACGCCCCGGGCACCCTCCACCAGGTCCTCGCCGCCGGCACCGGCCGGGCCATCACCAACGACTTCGGCTACGAACAGGCCACCCCCATGTTCCAGCCCGTCGGTGGCATGGACGCCATCGTCACCAAGCTGACGGAGGCGGTCGGCCGCGACCGGATCAGGACCGGCGCCAAGGTCACCAAGATCACCAGCCTGGCGGACGGCGTCGAGGTCGCCTGGGAGGGCGGCGGCATCAAGGCCGACTACTGCATCGCCGCCCTGCCGCCCCACATCCTCGCCAAGATCCCGCACAACCTCGGCGCCCAGGTCACCACCGCGCTCAGCACCCCGGTCCCGGTCGCCGCCGGCAAGATCGGCTTGGAGTACGGCCGGCGCTGGTGGGAGCTGGAGGACCGCATCTACGGCGGCGTGACCGAGACCGACCTGGACATCACCCACATCTGGTACCCCTCCCATGGTTACCACTCCGAACGCGGCCTCCTCGTCGGCTACTACAACACCGAGCGGAACGCCGAGCTGTACGCGGCCCTCACCCCCGAGGACAGAAGGCGCAGAGCGCTCACCCAGGGCAAGAAGATCCACGGCGACAAATACCGCCAGAACCTCCTGTCCAGCGTCTCCATCGCCTGGGACCGCCAGCCGCACATCCAGGGCGGCTGGGTGCGCTGGCCCGACTTTGATTCGTCCTTCACTTTTCTGCAACGCCCCGCCGGAAGGGTTTACTTCGCGGGCGACTGGCTCACCCATCTGATCGCATGGCAGGCGGGGGCCATGGAGTCCGCCCGCAGCGCCGTCACCCAGCTGCACCAGCGAGTGCTGCAGTCCGCCTGACGCCGCACGCCACCCCCGCGGCCACCGTAGGCTCCTGGGGAGAAGCGATCTGCGGAGATAAAATCGAGGAGATGGGGATGGCGTTGCACTGGGTGCCCGCCAACGACCGGACCGACCTGCTGGCCGACCCGGTCGCACTCGTCGTGCCGGAGCTGGAGGGCGTCGAAGTGGCCGAGATCGATCCTGAGCTGGCCGACACGGCGGCGTTCTGCGAGCGGTATGGCGTGACGCTCGACGAGTCGGCCAACTGCGTGGTCGTCGCGGCCAAGCGCGGCGGCGAGACGCGCTACGTGGCCTGCATGGTGCTCGCGACGATGCGCGTGGACGTCAACGGAGTCGTCCGCCGCCACCTCGACGCCCGGAAGGCGAGCTTCGCGTCGATGGCCGACGCGGTCGAGCTGACCGGGATGGAGTACGGCGGCATCACCCCGCTGGGCCTGCCCGCCGACTGGCCCATCCTGGTGGACACGCACGTCGCCGAGCATCCCAGAGTGGTGATCGGGAGCGGCGTGCGCAGGTCGAAACTGGCCGTGTCCGGTGCCGCGCTGGCCGGGCTGAAAAGCGCCGAGGTTCTGCCGCTGGCCGGTTGAGGGGAAACTGAAGCCGATTCGAGACCGTTGGATGGGAAACCGATGGCCCCTTTCTGGACGTTGTACGAGTGGGAATGTGGCCTCATGGTTCATCTCGTGGGCGGGGATTAAGCCGGTATGGTGCTTCATGCCATGAACGATGACCGACTAGGCCCTTACCGGCTGCTCAGGCGGCTCGGTGAAGGCGGGATGGGCGTTGTCCACCTCGCTGTCGACCCCCAGGGGCGGCAGGTGGCGGTCAAGGTCCTGCGCGGAGAGGTCGCCGGCGACGAGGTCGCCAGGCGGCGGCTTTCGCGCGAGGTCGAGACGATGCGGCGTGTGCGGAGCAAATACATCGCCGAGGTGCTGGACGCCGATGTCACCGGTCATCGCCCGTACATCGTCACCCGTTACGTCCCCGGTCGTCCCCTCGACGAGATCGTGAAGGACGACGGGCCCCTCGACCTGCCCTCGCTGGTCAAGCTCGCGCACGGGGTCGCCGCCGCGCTGGCCTCCGTGCACTCGGTGGGCGTGATCCACCGCGACCTCAAGCCCGGAAACGTGCTGATCCTCGACGGCGAGCCCGTCCTGATCGACTTCGGCATCGCCCAGGCGGTCGACGCGACCCGGCTGACGCAGACCGGCATGTTCATCGGCACGCCCGGCTACCTCGCGCCCGAGATCATCGAGGGCCAGGAGGCGGGGCCGGAGGTCGACGTGCACGCGTGGGCGGGCACGCTGCTGTTCGCCTCCACCGGCCAGCCGCCCTTCGGCAAGGGCACGCTGGAGATGATCTTCTACAACATCACCGCGGGCAAGGCCGACGTGAGTGCCGCTCCGGCGACGTTGCAGCCGCTGCTGAAGGCCGCGTTCCAGCGCAATCCGAACAAGCGCCCCAAGGCGGCCGACCTGGCCGAGCAGACCGCCCGGATGCTCCAGAAGACGCCGAGCAACTCGCCCGACGAGATCTCGACCGTTCCCCGGCCGACCGAGGCCCCGCCGGCGCAGGACAAGCCGTCGTACGACATCTCCACGCCGCCGGTGACGCCCAAGCGCCTGCTGGAGTCCCAGGAGCAGCCCACCGCGCCGCCGCAGGACCAGCAGTACGTCTCGCTCCTGCCCAACCAGCCGGACCCGTGGCCGACCCGCCGGGTGACG
Organism: Nonomuraea sp. NPDC003707; assembly: GCF_053587055.1. NCBI lineage: Bacteria > Bacillati > Actinomycetota > Actinomycetes > Streptosporangiales > Streptosporangiaceae > Nonomuraea > Nonomuraea sp. NPDC003707. The sequence continues at coordinate 201,596 of NZ_JBSFNK010000017.1, forward strand.
CCGGAGGAGCTGCGGCGCATCCAGCGCGAGAGCGGCCTGACCCCGCCGCCCTGGCAGCCGCAGCAGCCCGTCAACAACCACGGCCTCGTGGCCCCGCCGGGTGAGGGCGACGTGCCCACCCGACGGGTTCGCCCCGACTCGGCCGACTACGGGCGGATCCACACGCCGGTCCCCAACGCCCAGGCGCCTCATGCCCAGGTGCCGAGCGCGGGTCCCGACGTGCCCGACTACGCCCGGCCCGGGCCGAGCCCGCTCCAGCCGCCCCCGTACATCCCGCCGCAGTACCCGCAGCCCGACCCGAGCACCAAGCGGGAGCCGTACATCCCGTCGGTCGCGCCGGGCAAGATGCTGCAGCGGTCCAGGGCCTACGGTGTGGCGGGCGCGATGCTGCTCGTCGTGATGATCGTGGCGGCCGTGATCGCACCCGTGCTGGTCGCGGTCGTGGCGATCCCGGCCGCGATCCTGCTGCGCGCGGCCGACCTGGCCCAGCCCCAGCTGACCTCCCGCAGGGCTGCGGGGGCCGCGGCGCTCGACGTGGTCAGGGTGTTCGCCTTCCCTCAGGCGCTGGCCAAGTCGGTGGGCATCACGCTGGCACTCATGCTGTACGCGCTCATCCTGGGCCTTCCGGTGACGCTCCTGCTCACCGTGGTGGCCAGGATGGACCCGTCCAACGCCCTGGCCTGGGGCGCCGCGGTCGCGTTGTGGACCGTCTGCGCGGGCCCGGGAGTGGAGGGTCCTGGCAAACAAATGCGCAGAACGCTCTCATCGCTCGTACCCTCGAGGACAGCGGCGATGGTGATGGCGGGGGCTCTCGCGGCGGCCGCCGCGCTCTCGCTGATCCTCGCCGCCGGCACGTTCGGGGACAAGCCAAGGGGGGCCGTATGGACTCCGCTGAACGTCAATCCAGTGGTCAGACAGCTAGACGGGCTAAGGGGGAATCCCGGGGGATGACGCGGGGAAGGTGGCGATGAGCACCCAAGCACCAGAACGCCTGGGCCCGTACCGGCTGGTCAGGAAGATCGGCGAAGGTGGCATGGGGGTCGTCCACCTCGGTCTCGACGGCGAGGGCCGCGAAGTCGCCATCAAGGTCCTCCACCCGCACGTGGCCGCCGACCTCAAGGCGCGCGACCGGCTGACCCGCGAGGTCGAGACCATGCGCCGGGTGCGCAGCCCGCACGTCGCCGAGGTGATCGACGCCGAGCTCGTGGGCGGCCAGCCGTACGTCGTGACCCGCTTCGCCCCCGGCCGCACGCTGGAGGACACCGTCCTGGCCGACGGCCCGCTGGAGGCGCGCGAGGTCATCAGGCTCACCCACGGCCTCTGCCAGGCGCTGGTGGCCATCCACACGGCCGACGTGATCCACCGCGACTTCAAGCCGTCCAACGTCATGCTGGTCAACGGCGAGCCGCTGGTCATCGACTTCGGCATCGCCCACCTGGTCAACGCGACCAGGCTGACCCAGACGGGCATGTTCGTCGGCACGCCGGGCTATCTGGCGCCCGAGATCATCCGTGACTCCGAGATCACCCAGGCGGCCGACGTGCACGCGCTGGCCTCGACGGTGTTCTTCGCCGCGACAGGGGCGCCGCCGTTCGGCACGGGAACGTTCGAGGCGGTCTGCTTCAACATCATGGAAGGGCGGGCGCAGATCGACAAGGCGCCCGCATGGTTGCGCGGCTGGCTCGGCAGGGCGCTGCAGGTCGACCCCGCGTCCCGGCCCAGCGCGCACGAGCTGCTGCGGATGGCCAGGGCGCTCGACCCGGCCGTGACCACCTTCAACGAGACGTCCTTCGACGGGCCGACCGGCACCAAGCGCATGGGCGGCGGCACGCGGACCATGGACACGTTCTCCGACCTGCTGCCGCCGGTCGAGTACGGCAAGACCGCGCCGCCCCCGGCCAGGGAGGAGCGACCGTACCGGGAGGAGCGGCCGCCGCCGTACGTGCCCGCGCCGGTCGCGGCCAGGCCGATGGCCCGCACCGACCAGCGGGTCGCGGGCTACCCGGCACCGCCGCCCACCTCGCCGTCGCAGGTCAGGCCCTACACGCCGCCGCCTCAGTACACCCCGCCGTCCGAGCGGAAGAGATACCTGTTCGGCAGCCAGGTCGTGGGCCTGCTCCTGCTGGTCACGCTGGTGGCGCTGACCGTCATGATGCCGGTCATGGTCGGCACGATCGCCGTCGCGCTCGCGCTGGTGCTGCGGCTCGGCGAATACCTGTTCGGTGACCTGGTCAAGCGGCGCCAGATGCGCGGCAGCAGCTCGGCCGACCCGCTGCTGGCGGTCGTCGGCACGCCCTGGGCGCTGGTCAAGTCCGCGCTCGTGACGGCGGTGCACGTGCCGCTGGCGCTGCTGTTCGGCCTGTGCGTCTGGGGCCTGCTCCGCTGGGCGGGCGGGATGAGCGTCAACGAGGCGGCCTCGTTCGCGGCGGGCGCCTTCGCGGCCGGCCTGTTCGTGCTGCCGGGCGGCGGCGCGCCGCGCCAGGCCGTCACCCGCACGCTCACCGGCGTGCTGCGCAGCCCCGGCGCGGCGCTGGTCGCGGTCGTGCTGGTGGGTACGGCGGCGCTGTTCGCGGTGATGTTCGCGCTGGGGCAGGACGCGTCGTGGTACCCGTGGCAGGCGCCGGAGACGGTCATCGACGAGCTGGCGAACAACGCCCAGCAGAGCACGATCGGCCTGATCACCGGGCTGATCGACAGCCTGCTCAGCGACCTCGGGCTGGGGTTCCTGACTCCCTGGTCCTGAGTGTCCCCATCGGCTCTCGGGGGGAGAGATGAGGTATGAGCGAGCACCTCGGCCCATATGAGCTTCTTTCCAAGCTTGGGGCGGGCGGGTTCGGCGAGGTGCATCTCGCCCTCGACGCCGAGGGACGTACGGTCGCGGTCAAGGTGCTCCATCCCCACGTCATCGCCGACGGCGGGGCGCTGGCCCGGCTGGCGCGCGAGGTGGAGACCATGCGGCGGGTCGGCGGGTCGCACGTGGCGGAGGTGCTCGACGCCTCGCTGGAGGGCGCCCGGCCCTACCTCGTGACCCGCTACGTCCAGGGCCGCCCGCTCAGTGCCACGCCCGTGCCCGTGGCCGACCTGCGCAGGCTGGCCTCCGGACTGGCCGACGCGCTGCTCGCCATGCACGAGTCCGGCGTGGTGCACCGCGATCTCAAACCGGCCAACGTGATGATGGCCGAGGGCGAGCCCGTCGTCATCGACTTCGGCATCGCCAGCGCGCTCGACTCGCTGTCGGTCACGGCCTCCGGCGCCGTGGTGGGCACGCCCGGCTACCTGGCCCCCGAGGTGCTGGAGGGTAAGAGCGCGGGCATGGAGGCCGACGTGTTCTCCTTCGGGGCGACGCTGGCGTACGCGGCGACGGGGCGGCAGCCGTACGGGCAGGGGCCCGCCTCCGCGGTGGCCTACCGGGTCGTGCACCATTCGCCCGACCTGGAGGGTGTCCCCGAGTGGCTGGCGCCGCTGTTACGCGAGTGCCTGTCCGCCGACCCTGCCGCGCGGCCGACGGCCGCGCAGCTCTGCGCCAGGCTGGGGGTCGAGCCGGTCTCCCACGTACGCCACGTCCCGCCCCGGGCGATGAGCCTCGCCGACGACCTGGCCACGAGGGAGTGGCGGCCGGGCAAGGGACGGCCGCGCAGATCGGTGGAGGAGTCCAGGGCCAGGCACCGGGAGAAGGTGCGCAGGCGCTGGCTGATCGGTTCGGGACTCTTCGTGTCGCTGCTGGCCGCCGCCGCCCGCGGGCCGCTGCCCGAGGTGGCGCTGTTCCTGCTGGCGGCGTACGCGCTGGCCGTGGTGGCCGACGCCGGGGTGGCGCTGTTCTCGAAGAGCCTGTTCCGGCGCAGCCGCATGATCACGGATCTGGTCAGCGTGGCGGGGGCAGTGGGACTGTGTTTCGGGCTGGCGGCGATGTTCAGCCCGTTCACGCTGGCGCTGTTCGCGGGTACGGCACTGGTGGTGGGGGTCGTGTTCCTGCTGTCGGCCTAGACCGAACAAAGTTCTGTATAGTGGGTGGCTGCGGGTTTGCAGTTAAGCTACTCATGGGTAACATAACTGGCGAAAGCTTGGGCAGACCCTCTGTCAGTGGCCCGGTGGGCACCTGGCAGTCTGGACAGCATTGCATTCGGCGCCCGCCGCAACGAGGCGGTGGCGCACGCGAACACGGGAGGTCGGCCACCGGCCATGAACATCGTCGTCTGCGTGAAGCAGGTCCCCGACACTGCGACCGAGCGCAAGCTGCGGTCCGATGACAAGACGCTCGACCGCGACGCCGTCGACGGCGTGGTCAACGAGCTTGACGAGTACGCGGTCGAGGAGGCGCTGCGGCTCAAGGAGGCCCACGGTGGTGAGGTGACCGTGCTCACCATGGGCCCCGGCAAGGCCACCGAGACCATCCGCAAGGCGCTGGCCATGGGCGCCGACAAGGCCGTCCACCTCAGCGACGACGCGCTGCACGGCTCCGACGCGCTGTCCACCTCGTACGCGATGGCGCAGGTGCTCAAGAAGATCGGGTTCGACCTGGTCATCCTGGGCTCCGAGTCCACCGACGCGCGCACCGGCGTGCTGGCCGCGATGCTGGCCGAGCGCCTCGGCACCCCGCAGCTCACGCTGGCCAACAAGGTCGACGTCGAAGGCTCCTCGATCGCCGTCCAGCGCATCACCGACTACGGCTTCGACAAGGTCGAGGCCACGCTGCCGGCTGTCGTCTCCGTGGTCGAGAAGATCAACGAGCCGCGCTACCCGTCGTTCAAGGGCATCATGGCCGCCAAGAAGAAGCCGGTCGAGACGCTGGCCATCGGCGACGCCTCCATCGACGCCGCCCAGGTGGGCCTGGCCGCCGCGTGGTCCTCGGTCGTCGACTTCGCCGCCGCCCCGCCGCGCGCGGCCGGCACGATCGTCAAGGACGAGGGCGACGGTGGCGCGAAGGCCGCCGACTACCTCGCGTCCAAGAAGTTCATCTGAGAACGGGAGTTTTGCTGATATGTCGGAGATTCTCGTTCTCGTCGAGCAGGTCGAAGGCGAGGTCAAGAAGGTCACGCTGGAGCTGCTGACCCTGGCCCGCTCGCTCGGCACCCCCTCCGCCGTCTGGGCGGGCCCCGGCCTCACCGCCGAGGCCAAGGCCAGGCTCGCCGAGTACGGCGCTGACAAGATCTACGTCGCCGCGTCGAGCGACATCGTCGACTACGTGGTCGCGCCCAAGGCCGAGCTGCTCGCCCAGCTCGTCGCCGCCACGTCCCCGGCCGCCGTGCTCGTGGCCGCCACGTCCGAGGGCAAGGAGGTCGCCGGTCGCCTGGCCGTCAAGACCGACTCCGGCGTCATCACCGACGCCGTGGGCCTGGGCGAGGGCTTCGTGGCCGACCAGTCCATCTTCGGCGGCGGCATCAACGTGCAGTCCAAGGTGAGCAAGGGCACGCCGATCGTCGCCGTACGCCCCAACTCGACCGCCCCCGAGGCCGCCCCCGCCGCCGGCACCGAGGAGGAGGTGTCGGTCACCCTGTCCGACGCCGCCAAGGCGGCCCGCATCGTCGAGCGGGTCAAGCAGGAGAAGGGTGCCCGGCCCGAGCTGACCGAGGCCGCGATCGTGGTCTCGGGCGGGCGCGGCGTCGGCTCCGCCGACAACTTCTCGATCATCGAGGGCCTGGCCGACTCGCTCGGCGCCGCTGTCGGCGCCTCCCGCGCCGCCACGGACGCCGGCTGGTACCCGCACCAGTTCCAGGTGGGGCAGACGGGCAAGACGGTGTCGCCGCAGCTGTACATCGCGGCGGGCATCTCGGGCGCCATCCAGCACCGGGCCGGCATGCAGACGGCCAAGACGATCGTCGCGATCAACAAGGACCCGGAGGCCCCGATCTTCGAGCTGGCCGACTACGGCGTGGTGGGCGACCTCCACCAGGTCGTGCCGCAGCTCACCGAGGAGATCAACAAGCGCAAGTAGCCGCAGGGGAAAAGCATGGTCTTCGCGCTATAGCGCTCAGGCTGTGACATTGGGGGGCGCAGCCCCCCAGCCCCTGGCTTCAAAGGCTCGGTCCTCGCGGTGGGGGCGCTTCGCGCATGAGGGCTCGGGCTGTGGCATTGGGGGCGCCCCCAAAAAGCCGCTTCGCCGATCCGTCGGCCCATCCATGACGCTTGGATCGCTGCCACAGCCATTGCACACCAGGTTTCTTCGTCACGGCGGCTTCTGGACGGCGCTCGGCGCGACCGCACTGCCCTTCGGGCTGCTCGCCTTCCTCTGGGCGGGCCGGCGGGGCGGCACCTCGCGACGTCGTCGAGCCCTGATCGGGGAGGTCACGCATCCTCCGGCAGCGGTTCGCCGGTCTCCAGCAGCGACTTCAGGCTCGCCACCACGTTCGGCCAGCCGTGGCTGACCATCTCGGCCATGCTCGATCCGGGCTCGAAGCCGTCGTGTACGACGGTGAGCTTCACGACCTGCGCGGCGGCCTCCTCAATGGTGAAGGTGACCTTCGAGCGGGCCTCGCCGGACAGCCGGGCGAGCATCTCCTCGTCCCAGCTGAAGCGCTTGGCGAGCTCCGGGGTGATGGCGTGCCAGGTGTAGGAGAGGCGACTGTAGGGGTCGGCCTCCAGCACGACCTGCTCCGGGTCGCTGATCAGCACGCCGTGGTTGTCCCAGGTCATCGGCGAGCCGACGGACCAGTCCGTGGTGAACTCCGTGGCCCAGTATTGGCGGGTGAAGGCAGGCTCGGTCAGCGCCTGCCAGAGCTTCTGCGGGGTGGTGCGGATGTAGGTGGTGTAGACGAAGGTCGGGGCGTCCATCGGGGTCTCCTCCAGGGCGAGTTTCAGGTCCGCCAGGGCTTGGACCCTGGCCTGGTCGTAGCGGCTGATCCACCGGTGGGCGATCTCGTGTACGGGCGCGGCGTTGAGGTAATGCAGCTTCTCCCGGCCCCGCCGCACGGTGGCGACGAGCCCGGCCTCCTCCAACACCGCGAGGTGCTTGCTGACGGACTGCCTGGCCATGTCGAGTCCGGCGCGCAGCTCGCGCAGCGTCTGCCCGTTGCGGGCGTTGAGCGAGTCGAGCAGCGCGCGCCGGCTCGGATCGGCCAGCGCCTTGAACACCTCGTCCATGTCCGCCCTCGTACCTGGGTTGCCGCTTGTCGATAGGCAGCCTTTCGGCTGCCTTTAATTTAGGCAGCCAGATGGCTGCCTGTCAAGACGCGCGACTAGCGGGAGCTGATCATCCTCGAGACGGCGGTCATGTGGGACGGAATGCTCTAGATCATCGGATGTCGCCATCTTCGAGAGGTCGACAGTCCAGGCCGACGCCGGGAGACGTCTCGCACGGAGAAGTAAGTTCCGTCGCCATTCTCGTAACTTTAAGTACAGGACATGTGACAATAAGTGTCATGCAGCATGTCCGCGCCCGAAGTGCGGCGCCTCCTGGAGGAGATCATCGTGACGTCCACCACCTGGCCCGTCTACAGTCCCTTCGCCCGCGAGCACTATGGCCGCGGCCAGGAAGAAGGCAAAGCGGAGGGCGTGGCAGAAGGCAAGGCGGAGGAGGCGGTCAGGATGCTTCTGCTGGTGCTGGGCGCCCGTGGCTTCGACATTCCGGATGACATGCGGACCCGGATCTCCACCTGCGCTGATCTGGCCCAGTTGGAATCATGGGCCACTCATGCGGTGACCGCCCAGTCCCTCGAGGACCTGTTCGACGAGACCGGTGCACAGCACTGCTAGGGCTCACCGCGGGCGCGGTGGCCCTGCTGGTAGTCGCGGCCCTGCGGCTCCGTCAACCATCGGTCACCGGTACGGAGGACGTTCAGCAGAGCCGGCGATGAAAGTCGCGCCGGCCGCAGAGCGGGCGACGCATCGCGTTGACGTCGCGATGGCTGGAGATCAGCCTGCTGTCGCGAGCACGATCGGCCAGGTATCGGCCGAGGCGGGCCGGACTTTCGGCCACGACGAGCAGGATCCCGTCCCGGGCCTCGAGCCTGCACGTCATCCCCTGCTGGTTCAGGCGATCGTCGCAGGTCTCGGCACGTCTGACCACCATCAAGATCGCTTCGATTCCGCGCTCCAGGCGTTGCCGGCCGGGCTCGGGCCGCGGCGCGATCAATGAGCAAGCGTGTGAACCAGCACGTCGAAGTGCAGGACGTGGGGGTCCGAGTCCAGCAGCGTCGCGCGGGCGGGCGGGGTGACGCGTTCGCGGGTATGGTCCGCGCCCGCGAACGCCTTGACCGTGTCCAGGGAGTCGAACAGCGTGACGGTCGTCAGCTCCATGGCCTCCGCGTCGTGGCGGGCCAGGAGGTACGCGCCGCGGAAGCCGGGCAGGCCGCGTAGCTCGTGTATCACCTCTGACTCGAACACCTGCTGATATCTGCTGGTAGCCGCAGTGCCGGTGGTCCTGGCGCGCCATACTCGGGCGATCATGATCGGCTCGTTCTCCTTCGGCGTACGGGGATCGGACGTCACCGAGTCTTGACTCCGTCGTACGGTCGCCGCTTGAAGATTCTTGCCCGAACGTGGGCACGTCGTCAGCGCGGCGGCACCGCGAGCAGGCGGCGTACGGCCACCGGTGGCATGCCGCATTCCTCGCGGACCGTGCGCGTCAGATGGGCGTGATCGGCGAAGCCGAGGTGGGCGGCGAGGGAGGCCAGATCGTCGTGGCCCGCCTCGATGGCCTGGAGCGCGCGCATGGTGCGGAGGCGATTGCGGTACGCCGTCAGGGTCACCCCCGTCTCCTGGCGGAAGGCGCGGCTCAGGCGATAGGGCGACCAGGCGACGCTCCGGGCCAGTTCGCGCAGGGAGGCGGTCAGATCGTCGGCGATGAGCGCGCGTACCGACTCGACCATGGCCCTCCGCCGCGCCAGTGTGGCCGCCCGGCCGCGGGCCTGGGCCTGAGGCGTGCCGGCCTGGGCCGTGAGCAGGTCGCCCAGCAGGCCGATCACTATCTCGGCGAGTTCCGGGGTATCCGCGCCCTGCCCGGCCCGTGACACCAGCAGCCGATGTACGAGGGCGATCCTGCCGTTGACCGGCAACGCGGTGGCGTTCGGTGGCTCGTCATCCGTGAGCTCGCGCATCAGGCCGGGTGAGCAGGTCACGGTCGTGCAGCTGTCCTCGATCCCGGGACGGTGGGCGATGCTCAGCTCCTGGCCGGCGCCGCCGAGGTAGGCCAGCGCGGGATCGGCCAGCAGGACCTGATCGTCCACACGGGCCCGGAAGGTGCCACTTCGCACCAGCACCACCCGGTACGCCGCCGTCACCTCGGGCGGCGACCACGCCTCGCTCTCGGCCCGGATCCTGACCCGCTCCAGTGAGAACCCGTCTCCGGCCGCGATGTGCGTCACCATCCGCATTCCACAACGCTACTCGCGGCTCTGCCCGTGGCCCCGGACCCCGACGATGGGGGACGGCAACGGTCGGCAGGACGTGCGACTCATCGAGTGTGCCGTCGACTTGGAAGCGGAAGAAGGCATCGACGTACTCGGTCGTGGACGCCGGGCGGGTGAAGAGCTCCGAAGGCGCTATGCGGCACCGGCGAGACCGACGGCCAGGGCGATCAACGCGGCGGCCAGGAGCAGGGCCCCTCCTCGCGTGAGCATCGTGCCGGGCGAGCGGCGGGCGCCCGGCGCGCCGATGGCCAAATGCAGGAAGAACCCACCCGATTGCGCCAGTACTCCGGCCAGCAGGGCCCCGCCGGCCAGCCACTCCAGGCCGTCGGAGAAATCGGCGCGGGGCAGGTAGAGGAAGTAGACGAGCGACAGCACCAGCAGTACGCCGGCGTGCGCATGCCCGGCGCGGAAGAACCGCTCGCGAAATTCACCCAGCTTCTCGCGATCGGTGGTGATGAAGCGGAGCAGCGCGTGCCCGCCGAACTCCACCGTGACGACCGAAGCCAAGGCGATGATCGGCAGGATCTCGGGGGCTTTCCCCATCCGATCCCCCTCACTATGTGATCTTGCTGACTTGACACGGAAATCGTGACATTCGGCGAAGAGGAGTCGACAGTGTCCCTGTCATCGGCCGAGTATGCATTTTGCATGGGTTCCTCACGGCCGTGGTGCTGCTCTACTGCTCGCCGCTCCCGGGCAGCACGACCGGCTCCGCACGGGGCTGGAAGCCATGATCGAGCCGTCCCTGGACGAACCCGGTTGCCTGGCCTACGAGCCCTACATCGACCCCGCCCGCATGCTGATCGTCCAGGAGTGGACCGGCCGGCAAGCCCTGTGACTGCTGGTCCTCGGCGTAGTACGGCTGCTCGGCCAGGCACCCGGTTATCTGATCGGCGCCGCACTGGAGCCGTGGGATGCCGAGCGATGGGCCGTCCTCAGGTCGGGATCTGGCCGCACTACACGGGCTACCAGCGCAAGGCGGCGAGACAGATCCCGATGGCGGTCATCGAGCGGGCGTCCATCGGCGGATAACCGCCCGCTCGCGTCCAGCTCCAGCGTCCGAACAGGCCTACCGGTGGGGTACGGCGCGCCCCTGTGCACATCGCCGTACCCCACCGGCTCGCGATCAGTTCCCGGCCATCTCCTTGACGCTCTCCTCGTCGGAGTCGGCGGTCACGAGTTTGCAGGGCGCGACAGGACTGCCCGCCTTGGCCAGATAGGTGCCGAGCGCCCAGTCCATCCCCGGGTAGTTACCCGGTCGAAATTCCAGGACCAGCGTCTCTTCCGGCCGCATGAAGCGCGGGGAGATCAGGAAGGTGTTCCGGTTGATCGGCGCGGCGGCGTCGCGGGAGCGCCAGTTGTCCGGCTTGTCGAACTCCTTGCGCTCCTGTTCGGTCATGTTCTGGGTGCTCGGCGGATCGTAGGCCAGGTCCGCGCCGACGAAGCGGCCAGGCGCGCATCGCTTGTCCGCTTCGGTGAACGTCACGTCAGCCGTGATTCCCTCAGCCTTGAGCTTGGCCTCCAGCCCTTCAGGGTCCCGGAACTCATTGACCGTCACCTCAACGGTGCCGTCGGACTTCTTCACCACCGCATACGCCGCACTCTGTGATCCGGAGACCAGCGGCACGGCCACCAGCGCGGCCGCGGCGATGCCCGCGAGCGCCGCGCCCGCCAGCAGGCGACGACGCAGGGGGGAAGGACCATGTCGAGGCGCCGCCGCGGTGATCGCCGGGGACCGGTGGGCCTGCCCGGGTTCGGCGACCCGACTGCCGGGCAACCAGGATGCGCGGCGGGGCGCAGGCGGCGTCGCCACGATCTCCTCAAGGAGGTCGTGGGCACCCTGGCTCATGGAAGGCTCGCTGAATTCAGCGGCCGGATCGATGGCGGACACCATGCGGTCGATCTTGTTCATCGTGTTTCTCCTCTCAGTGGGGTCATCACGGGGGCCTCGTCCGTCGTGCCGAGGAGCTGGGCCAGTCGTTTACGGGCCTTGTGCAGCCGGAGCCGGGCGGCAGTGCTGCTGCAGCCCAGTACCGTGGCGATCTGCGGGCCGGTCAGCCCTTCCCAACCGGCCAGCGCGAGCACCTCCCGGTCAGCCGGGCTCAGAGCGGCGAAGGCGGCGCGCAGAGCGTCGGTCCGCGGATCGGCTGGCCTCGTCTCCCGGCCGACGGCGAGTTCGTCGCGGAGCCGCGCGGCCAGAGCGCTACGGCGCGACTCCCCGCGGCGGTGGTTGGCCAGGACGCGGCGTGCCGCGCCGTACAGCCACAGCAGGGCGGCGTCGCCGTCCGGAACGTCGTCCAGCCGCCGCCACGCGGCGAGAAAGGTCTCCGCGATCACATCGGCGACGTCGTCGACCGAATCGGTACGGCGTAGCGCATAGCGATGTATCGCCGGATAGCAGGCGAGGTAGAGCGCCTCGAAACGATCTCGCGTGCCGGAGGGCACGCGTGGATCTTGCACAGGTGTCTCCTAACCGAAGATTGCCGGAACACCTCACTAGATGTCCGGCATCACCCACAAGTGTTTCCCGCCCTGCTCAGGTACGCAGCGGAAGGGCGATCGACGAGCGCGCGCCGGTTTCAGCGGGGGTCGGTCGCGGGGAGGCGTACCTGGAAGGCCGTGCCCTTGCCCGGCGCGGAGCGGACCTCCACCCGGCCCCCGTGGGCCGTGACGATGGAGCGGACTATCGCCAGTCCGAGCCCCGCACCCCCCGTCGCGCGGGCGCGGGAGGCGTCCGCGCGGTAGAAGCGGTCGAAGACGCGGGCCTCCTCCTCAGGGCTCAGCCCGGGCCCTTCGTCCTCGATGACCAGGACCGACTCACCGCCGTCCGTCCCGACGCCGATCCGTACCGGGGTGCCGGCGGGTGTGTGGGTGATGGCGTTGCCGACGAGGTTGCTGACGACCTGCCGCAGGCGGGCCTCGTCCCCCAGCACGGGTGCGGACGCCGCCGGGCCGCCGGACGGGCCGGTGAAGGTGACGGGCCTGGACGGGGCGAGTGCGGCGAAGTCGTGGCGGGCGTCGGCGGCCAGCGTACGGAGGTCCATGGGGGTGAGGTCGAGCCCCGGCCCGTCGCTCTCGTCGAGGCCGGCGAGCAGCAGCAGGTCCTCCACCAGCCGGGCCAGGCGGCCCGACTCGCTCTCGATGCGGGCCAGCGCGGGTCCCGCCTCGGTGCCGCCCATGCGGTAGAGCTCCGAGAAGCCTTTGATGCCGAACAGCGGGGTGCGCAGCTCGTGGCTGACATCCGCCACGAACCTGCGCATCCTGGCCTCCGACTCCACCTTCGCCGCGACCCCCTGCTCGATCTGGGCCAGCATCTTGTTGAGCGAGCGGGCCAGCCGGCCCACCTCGGTGGAGAGGCCGGCAGGCTCGGGTACGCGCCTGGTCAGGTCGCCGTCCGCGATGGCCGCCGCCGTCTCCTCAACCCGGCGCAGCGGAGCCAGCCCGGCCCTGATGGCGACCCCGCCGACGAGCGCGAGCACGCCGAGCAGGACGGCGCCCGTGAGGAGGCAGGCCGCCCGGAGGCGGTCGACCGTGGTGTGCAGCTCGGCGAGCGAGACCGCCGCCACCACCGCGGTGTGATCGGCCGGGCCGAGGCTCGTGCCGCCGGAGCCGGAGCCGGGGCGCGGGCCGTTCGTGCCGGCGCGGGGCAGTGCCACCGCCCGCCACTCGTCGCCGTCCGTGCCGTTCACCGTGAACGGCTGCCCGGCGCGGGCCGCCACTGCGGCGCTGTCGAGCCGGGGCAACGCGGGCCCGGCGAGGTCACCGAGCTCGCGGAGAACGGACCCGTCCGCCGCCAGGTAGGCCACGAACCCCTTCCCCATCAGGTCGAACGACCCGGCCGGAAGCGGGCTGCGCGACAGCTTGACGACCAGGTCCGGCGGGATGGCGGACGCCGCCTTGCCCATCGGCTCCAACTGGGCGTCGACGCGCGTCATGAGCTGGGTCTCGAGCTGACGCAGCACCACCGAGCTGATCACCACCAGGCCGACCACCAGCAGCGCGACCGCGATGGCCAGCAGCCGGGCGGCGAGCGACAGCCGGCCGATCATCGCTTGGGCTTGCGCAGGACGTAGCCGACGCCGTGGACGGTGTGGATCAGCTTGGGTTCGCCGGCGTCGAGTTTGCGCCGCAGGTAGCTCACGTACGTGTCCACGATGCTCGTGTCGCCGGCGAAGTCGTAGCGCCACACGTGCTCCAGGATCTGGGTCTTGGGCAGCACTCGCCCGGCGTTGAGCACCAGGTGGAGCAGGAGGCGGAACTCCGTGGGCGACAGCCGTACCGGACGTCCCGCCCTGGTGACCTGGTGGCCGTCGGGATCGACCTCGAGGTCCCCGACCACCAGCGTGGAATCGTCGGGGGCCGCGCCCGTGCGGCGGAGGATGGCCCTGATGCGGGCCAGCAGCTCCTCCAGGTCGAACGGCTTGGTCACGTAGTCGTCGCCGCCCAGCCGCAGCCCGTTGATCTTGTCGGCCGTGGCGTCCCGCGCCGTGAGGAACAGCACGGGCACCGGACCGGGCCGTCCGCCGCCCCTGGGCAGGCTCCGCAGTCGGCGGATCACCTCGAACCCATCGAGATCGGGCAGCATGACATCGAGCAGGACCAGGTCCGGCGGGTCGAGCCGGGCCGACTCCAGCGCCTGCGCGCCGTTCTCCGCCGAGCTCACCGTGAAGCCGGCGAACCGCAGCGTCGCGGAGAGCAGCTCCTTGACGGTGGGCTCGTCGTCGACCACGAGCAGCCGTTCTCCCACGAGAGGCACCTCCCCGGTTCAGCGTAGTCAGGCGTCGCGATTCTTGAGCTGGACGTACGCGGCGACCAGCATGACCGTCACGAACCCGACCAGCAGTCCGAACCCCAGCGCCCCCGGCAGCTCGGATTTCCCGGAGACGGCCTGGAGGGCGGCCATGCTCGGCCAGTAGACGCCGATGAGATCGCGCAGGAAGCCCGGCGAGGCCCCGGCCATGACGGGGAGCAGGAGGAAGGCGGTGCTGACGTTCGCGGCGGGGGCCGTGCCGCGCAGCAGGACGCCCAGCGCCAGGCCGAACAGCGCGAGGAGCGTCAGCACGAGCGGTCCGAACAGCAGCAGCCGCAGCGCGACAGGATCGCCTGGCAGGACGGACGGCGCTCCGCCCGCGGACAGCGTCAGCTGGCTCGTCGTGAACATCAGCCACACCGCGGCCACGCTCACCGGCAGCGCGGTCAGCACGGTGATCCCGCACTTGGCCGCCAGCAGCCGGCCGCGACTGCTCACGGCGGCCAGGCTGGCCCGCATCGTGCCGGAGCCGTACTCGGAGGAGGCCACCAGCACGCCCAGCGCCGCCACCAGCAGCTGCACGATGAACACACCGCGCATGCCCAGGTCCAGCGGCTGGAAGTCGAGCCGCTCCTGCGCCGTGGCCGTGGCGTACTCCTTGGCGGCCGTGCTGCTGAACAGCCAACCCAGCAGCCCCGCGACGGCGGCGGTCGCCGCCGACAGCACCATGGTGGACCTGATGCTGCTGAACTTGGTCCACTCCGCCCTCAGCACCCCCGCGTCGATCATCGTGCCGCCCCGTACTCGACGCTCTCCCGGGTGAGCTCCATGAACGTCTCCTCCAGTGACGCGCGGCGGGGGGCCAGCTCGAACAGCGGCACGCCCTCGGCCGCCGCCAGCCGCCCGACGTCGGGTGCCGTCATGCCGGTGACCAGCAGCTCGTCGGCGCCGCCGGGCCGGACGTAGGCGCCGGACAGCTCCAGGCGCCGGGCGAAGGAGGCGGCGTCGGGCGTGCGTACGAACACCGCCGCCCCGCCCTCGGTGAAGTCGTCGATCTCCCCCTCCGCGATGAGCCGGCCCTTGCCGATCACCACGAGGCGGTCCGCCGTCAGCGCCATCTCGCTCATCAGGTGGCTGGACACCAGCACCGTGCGCCCTTCCGCGGCCAGCCCGCGGATGAGCGTGCGGATCCACAGGACCCCTTCGGGGTCCAGGCCGTTGACCGGCTCGTCGAGCATCAGCACCGGCGGATCCCCGAGCAGCGCCGCGGCGATGCCCAGCCGCTGCCCCATGCCCAGCGAGAACTCGCCCGCCTTCCTGCCCGCCACCGCCGTGAGCCCGACCAGGTCCAGCACCTCGGCGACGCGGACGTCGGGGACGGCGTTCGTCTGGGCGAGGTAGAGCAGGTGTTTGTACGCGCTGCGCCTCGGGTGCACGGCCTGCGCCTCCAGCATCGAGCCGACCTCGCGCAGCGGGTGGCGGAGCTCGTGGTGGGCACGGCCGTTGATCGTGGCGGTGCCGGAGGTGGGCAGGTCGAGGCCAAGGACCATGCGCATCGTGGTGGTCTTGCCCGCGCCGTTCGGGCCCAGGAAGCCGGTGACTTGCCCCGGGCGCACCGTGAAGGTGAGATCGTCCACGGCGAGCACGTCGCCGTAGCGTTTGGTCAGTCCGTCGAGCTGGATCATGGGTCCAGCGTGGGGGCGGCGGTTGGGGGAGTTCTGAGGAGTCTGTGAGTTGTCTGTGAGCCGGGGCGCCCCCACGTGGGCGTGCGCGCCATCGCCTGCCGCCGATCCACAGAGAACTCTTAGGACGTCACGCGGGCCTCGTACGCCTGGATGTCGAAAGGTACGTTCCCTTCAAGATCCATCCGACGATGATGCCACTCAGCAGCGCCATCCCGTGGAGGTCCGCCAACGCGGCCGGCACCCCCGCGGCGGGGACGGCGACGGCGGCGAAGAGCCAGAGGGGCAGGCGTTCGCGCTTGTCCACCAGCTGGGAACCGGCCGCCGCCACGGCGATCATGACGATGACGCCCCACGTGCCCAGGCCCATGAGGGTCGAGGCGCCCAGGACGAGCGCGTAGTACGCGCCCAGCGCGCGGCCCAGCCTGTCGCCGGCGGCCACGGCCAGGCCGCCGGCCAGGCCGCAGACGGCGATCGAATTGCCCGCACCCGGATCGTTCAGGAGATATCCGGCCGCCTCGCCGACCACGGCGCCCGCGGCGTACAGGGCGAGCCAGCGGGCCGGGCCGAACGCCCGCTCGGCGAAGTAGCCGAGCACGGCGAGGCACACCAGGTTGAACAGCGTGCCCAGCAGACCGCCGTCCTGCACCACCAGCGCCGTCCCCAGCCGCCACCACTCACCCTCGGCGATCACCGCCGGGTTCCGCATCAGGGCGGGCTCCAGGCCGGGAATCGCGAACTGGAGGAGGCTGGGGACCGCCGTGATCACGAAGACCACGGCTGTGGTGTACGGCTTGAACATGGCGTTCAGCCTCGCACGGCGGCACTGAACGGGGCAGTGGCCTATGTACGAGGCTTAACGGTGACAAATGTCAGGCCGCGACCTCGACGGTCTCACGGTCGGCCAGGGTGACCGCCGGGGTGATCGCCGACGGCTCGCTGCGGGGGAGGAGGCGGGAGGCGGCGGCGATCAGCACGCCCAGGACGACCCCGATGCCGAGCGCGGTACGCAGCGTCGTGGCGTCCGAGATGAAGCCGATCACGACGGGCCCGAGCAGCAGGCCGGCGTACCCCATGGCGCCCGCCTGGGCGATCGCCGGTCCTGGGGAGTCGGTCGCGGTGCCCGCCAGCGACAGGGTCAGCGGCGAGATCGTCGCCACGCCGAGCCCGACGAAGAACATCGCGAACACCGCCACCAGCGCCGCCGGCGCCATCAGCACCACCGTGAAGAACCCGGCCGTCGCCACTCCGGAGACGGTCAGCATGCCCCGCACGCCGAACCTGGTCCGCAGCCGGTCACCGGTGAGTCTGGCGATCAGCATGCCCAGCTCGAACACCGGGTAGCCGAGGGCGGCCAGCGCCTCGGGGGCGCCCAGCTCGTTCCGCATGTAGAGGCCGTTCCAGTCGGCGACCGTGCCCTCGACCATGAACGCGAAGAACATGATCGCGCCCAGCAGGTAGACGATCGGCGGCATGCGCCGGCGGGCCGCCGTCGCGGTCCCGGCCGCCGGGGGCTCGGGCAGGTACGTACGGCCGATCAGGACCATGACGGGCAGCGAGATCAGGCCGATCAGCGCGACGTTGGCGGTGAACGGCAGCTCCACGGCGATCGCCACGCTGCCCAGCGCGCCCGCCGAGATGGCGCCCACGCACCAGCCCGCGTGCATGCCGTTCATCAGCGGCCGTCCGTACGCCTGCTCGACCGTGGAGCCCTGGGCGTTCATGGCCACGTCCACGGTGCCGAACGCCATGCCGAAGAGCGCCACGGCCACCATGAGCAACGGGAGGTTCGGGGCGAACGCCACGGCCACGAGTCCCAGCGCGGTGAGCGGCCCGCCGATCCGCAGCACCGCCCGGCTGCCCGCACGGGCCATGATCCGGCGCATGGACTGCATCGTCACCAGCGCGCCCAGGCCCCACACGAGGAGGACGGCGCCGACCGTCGACTCGGACAGGCCGAGCTTGTCGGTCAGCGCCGGGATGCGCACCGTCATGGTGCCGACCATCAGTCCGCCCAGCACAAACGTCAGAACCGCCCCGTAACGGGCACTCCTCAGGGAACGGGTCATCGTTTAACACCTCACAAGAATTCGCACTATTTCGCCATATTTAGGTCTCGGGGCCCGCCCGCCCCGCGGCATCCGAGCGTCGCGCCGGGCGAGCTCAGGCTGGGGTGGGGGAGGGGTTCGGCTGGACGGTTGTGGCCCGAGGGGTTCCGCCTGGCCGCTCGTACTGAGTACCGAGCACAGTCACCGGCCGAGCACCCAGGTCGAGTGGCCGGGTCGGCGACGGGTGTCCGGGCGAGCGGCGGCCCGTGTCTGGGACGCGGTCCGGGCGTCGGCTCGATCGTGGCCTCCGCCTTGAGGGAAGGCCGCGCGCCAGTCGGGCGGCGCCGCACCGGCTGTCGTCCGAGCGGGCAGCCGGGAAGGCACAGACGGACCCGCATCCCCACGGTTGGGGGGCGGGCGGGTCAAGGGCTCAGGAAGGGGGTTTGAGCAGCGCTTTCATCCGGGTCTCGAGCGCTTGGAGATCGTCCTCCGTGTTCAGCTCCGGGTCGTGGCTGGCCACGTCCCAGAGCCCTTCACACGCCAGTCGTACGATCTGCGACGCCCGCGGATCCGGCTCCTCGCCCAACCCCTCGCGATGCCAGCGGGCCATCGCCTCGCGTAGCGGCGCGAGCAGGAAGAGGTTGCCCGAGGCGCCCGTGACCACGGCCCATCGTCGCAGCCGTCCGGAGCGGACGGCGGCCAGCGTGGCGTGCAGGTAGCGCTCGGTGTAGGTCTCCCCGGGCTGTGCGACCATGAGCTGGTCGAAGTCCTCGATCAGACGCTCCACCATGCCCTTGATCAGGGCTTCTTTGGTGCCGTAGTGATAGAGGAGGCCGCCCTTGCTGACGCCTGCCCGGTCCGCCACGGCGGCCAGGGTGAGTGCGGACGAGCCCTGATCGCAGAGCAGGTCCTCTGCCGCGTCCAAAAGCTCGTCCCTTCGCATGGTCTCTACTGTACCGTCCGGACGGTACAGTAGCAAACGAGATACCCTGATCGGGTGACCAGACCGTCGGCCTATCTTGATCATGCGGCTACCACACCCATGCTGCCCGAGGCGATCGAGGCCATGACGGAGCAGCTCAAATGCGTCGGCAACGCCTCCTCGCTGCACGCGGCGGGCCGCCGGACCCGCAGGGTGGTCGAGGAGGCGCGCGAGACGATCGCCGACGCGCTCGGCGCCCGGCCCAGCGAGGTCGTGTTCACCTCGGGCGGCACCGAGGCCGACAACCTCGCGATCAAGGGCCTCTACTGGTCGCGCCGTCCGAGGCGGCGCGTGCTGATCAGCTCGGTGGAGCACCACGCCGCGCTCGACCCCGCCCACTGGCTGGCCGACAGCCAGGGCGCGGAGGTCGAGCTGCTCGGCGTGGACGCGTACGGCCGGGTCCACCCCGAGACGCTGCGCGAGGCCATCGAGCGCGACCCCGACGACGTGGCCATGATCAGCGTCATGTGGGCCAACAACGAGGTCGGCACGGTCCAGCCCGTCCACGTGCTGGCGGCCATCGCCCATGACCACGGCATCCCGTTCCACACCGACGCGGTCCAGGCGGTGGGGCAGTTGCCCGTGTCGTTCTCGGCCTCGGGGGTCGACGCGCTCACGCTGACCGGCCACAAGGTCGGCGGCCCGATGGGGGCCGGTGCGCTGCTGCTGGCCAGAGGGCTGACGCCGGTCTCCGTCCAGCACGGCGGAGGCCAGGAGCGCGACGTGCGCTCGGGCACGCTCGACGCGCCCGCCATCGCCGGGCTGGCCGCCGCCGTCAGCGCCGCCGTCAAGGAGCAAGAGGCCCTGGCCCGCCGCCTGACGTCGCTGCGCGACGAGCTCATCCAGCGCGTACGCCAGGCCGTCCCCGACGTGGTGCTCAACGGCGACCCCGCCGACCGGTTGCCCGGCAACGCCCACTTCTCCTTCCCCGGCTGCGAGGGAGACGCGCTGCTCATGCTGCTCGACGCCAAGGGCGTGGAGTGCTCGACGGGCTCGGCGTGTTCGGCGGGCGTGGCGCAGCCGTCCCATGTGCTGCTGGCCATGGGGGCGGAGTCGGCGGCGGCGCGGGGCTCGCTCAGGTTCACCCTGGGCCACACCTCGACCCGCGACGACGTCGACCGCCTGATCGAGGTGCTCCCCGCCGCCGTCGAACGCGCCCGCCGAGCCGGCCTCAGCTGAGACCCGGGCAGCCGGGGCTCAGGTCAGGAAGGACACCACGGCGGACCAGGACGGATCGGCGGCCACGTCCACCCGGGGCTCGCCCTCCTCCCAGCTCACGATCAGCTCCTTCGCGTGGATCGCCGCGTCGCCGGTCGGGTCGGCGTACACGTGGATGATCCGATGCCCCTCGGCACTCATGTGCGCCGCCAGCACCGCGTCGTCGCGCAGCTTGAGCAGCCGCGCGGCCAGCCGCTCCTCGAAGTCGCGCAGCGCCGTCAGCGAGTCGCCGACCGGCAGGCCGTTCTCGTCGCGGTGGGTGTACGGCAGTGTGATCGCGATGTGCTGGTCGAACAGCGGGTAGTCCACCGGCCGCAGCGGGTGGCGGGCCGTGGCGACCAGCGGCGCGCCGCTGCCGGTCTGCCCTTCGAGCAGCACCCACTCCTCCTCGGTGTAGCCCGAGGCCACGTCGGCGACCACGGCGGGCAGGTGGACGGCGGCCACGGAGTCGATCGGCTGGAACGTGGCCGGCGTGATCTCCCCGACCCAGCGGGCCACGTCGTCCTCGCCGAGCAGCCAGTCGAGGGCCAGCAGCGTGGCCTCCATCCTGGTGTCCTCGTCCAACTCGCCGAAGATCGGGTGGTACGCGGACACGTCGACCCGCGGCTGGTCCCTCGGCACCCGCAGCCCCAGCATCAGCTTGTCGAGCGCGAACTCGAAGCCGCCGACGTCCAGCGTCAGCTCCATGGCCTGCGGATTGGCCTGCCGCGACGGGTGGTACTCCCACAGCATGTCGGACGGCGGCGCCGCCTTGGCCCAGCGGTGCGCGAGCGAGCGCAGCTCGGGGTCGCCCGCCGCGGTCACCACCAGGGCGTGCGCGGCCTCCTTGCCCGGAGCCACCTCCCAGACCAGGCCCGGGTGGATCGCGGCGACCGCCGGGGCCAGCCGCTCCTCAAGCCCTTCGACGTCGCCGTTCGCGACCAGGGAGTCGAGCCCCGGCCTGGACTCCTGCCACCACGCCCAGAACTCGGCGATCCCGTCGCCGGTCTCTTCCTCTGCGCCCTTGCGCCCGAACAGTCGCATGGCCTGAATACTCGCAGACCCCACCCATGGTCGCGCACTCCCGCGCGGACAGTACGCTGGAACGGTCATGGGACTGCGTGTGCTTGCCGCCATGTCGGGCGGCGTCGACTCCGCCGTGGCCGCCGCTCGGATCGCCGAGGCCGGTCACGACGTCACTGGTGTGCACCTCGCTCTGTCGGCCAACCCCCAATCCCACCGCACGGGTGCGCGGGGCTGCTGCACGATCGAGGACTCGCGCGACGCGCGACGCGCCGCCGACGTGATCGGCATCCCCTTCTACATCTGGGACATGGCCGAGCGCTTCCAACGCGACGTGGTCGAGGACTTCGTGTCCGAGTACGCCGCGGGCCGCACGCCCAACCCGTGCCTGCGGTGCAACGAGAAGATCAAGTTCTCGGCGGTGCTCGACCGGGCGCTGGCGCTGGGCTTCGACGCGGTCGCCACCGGCCACCACGCCAAGCTGGTCGACGGCGTGCTGTCCAGGAGCCCCGACCAGGGCAAGGACCAGTCGTACGTGCTCGGGGTGCTCACCCGCGAGCAGCTCAGCCACGCGATCTTCCCGCTGGGCGACTCGACCAAGGCCCAGGTGCGCGAGGAGGCCGCCAGGCGCGGCCTGACCGTCGCCGACAAGCCCGACAGCCACGACATCTGCTTCATCGCCGACGGCGATACCCGCGGCTTCCTGGCCGAGCGGCTCGGCTCGGCCGAGGGCCCCATCGTCGACCAGGGCGGTGAGGTCGTCGGCAGCCACCAGGGCGCCCACGGTTTCACGATCGGGCAGCGCAAGGGCCTGCACATCGACCGCCCGGCGGCCGACGGCCGGCCCCGCTACGTGCTGTCGATCGAGCCGGTGTCCAACACGGTCACGGTCGGCCCGCGTTCCGCCCTGGAGGTCACCTCGATCACGTGCGGCAGCCCGGTGTGGAACGGCCCGGCCACGGTCGAGGACCTGACCGTGCAGCTGCGGGCGCACGGAGAGGTGTACGAGTGCCGCTTCGCGGAGATCGGTGGCGGCGTCCGCATCGATCTCGACCGCCCGGCCACCGGGGTGGCGGCGGGCCAGGCGGCCGTGCTCTACTCCGGCGACACCGTGATCGGCTCGGCGACGATCGTCGCCGCTAGCTGAGCGTCACCGACTCGCCGACCGCCAGGCGGCGGATGTCGGCGCTCTGGTGCTCCGACTCCATCTTCAGCCAGTTGTCCACCAGGCCGAAGCCGATGTCGTTGTACAGGCCGTCATGGGTGGAGAACGCCCTTGCCGGGCGGATCTCGCGGAGATATTCGATCATCTCCCCGAGCTTCAGCCAGGGCCCGCCGGTCGGGACCAGCAGGGTGGGCACGTCCACTCCCGGGACCGTCAAGGCGTCACCCGGGTAGAAGATCTCGTCGTCGACGAGGAACCCGACATTCTGGACGACGGGCACGTCGGGGTGGTTCTTGGCGTGCCACTCGCCGAAGGCCCGCACGCGGAAACCGGCCGCCTCGAACGCGTCGCCGTGCCGTACCACCTGGACCTTCTGCGGAACGTCCGTCAGATCCGCGGCGACGCCCTCGCAGGTGTAGATCTCCAGGGCGGGCGGCGCGGCCTTCAACTTGTCGACGTCCACATGGTCCCAGTGCTCGTGGGTGATCAGGACCGCGTCGGCCCCGTCGAGCACGGGTCCCTTGCTGAACGTCCCGGGGTCGATGATCAGGACCCTGCCGTTCTTCTCCACGCGTACGCAGGCGTGCTCGTGTTTCGTCAGCTCCATTCCGCAGAGCCTACGCTTGTCCCCATGTCTACGTGGGAAGCCACCGGAGTCGGCTCGCACCCGGGCGAGGACCATCTCGAGGCGATCAGGGTCGTGTTCGGTGAGGTGCCCGGACTGCCGTACCTGCCCGAGCTGCCGGCCAGGGGCGTCGGCGCCGACATGATCGGCAGGACGGCCGGGCTGCTCGTCGAGCTGCCCGTCGAGGTGCAGCCCTCCGGGTGGCGGCTGGCCGATCGGCCGGGGCGCGACCATCGGCGGGCCGTCGATCATCTGCGGCGGGATCTCGACGGGCTGGAGGAGGTCGGCCACGACTACTCCGGGCCGCTCAAGCTGCAGGTCTGCGGCCCATGGACGCTGGCCGGGTCGATCGAGCTGAAACACGGCGACAAGATGCTCTCCGACCCCGGGGCCGTACGCGATCTGACCGACTCGCTGGCGCAGGGGGTCGCCGACCACTGCGCCGACGTGCGGCGGCGGCTGCCCGGGGTGACGGAGATCGTGCTGCAGCTCGACGAGCCGGGGCTGCCCGGGGTGCTGGCGGGGACCGTGCCGACGGCGTCGGGGTTCGGGCGGCTGGCGGCCGTCGAGGAGTGGCGGGTGGAGGAGTCGATGCGCTCCTTCGACGCCCCGATCGTGCACTGCTGCGCGCCGTCCGTGCCCTTCGACGTGCTGCGCAGGGCCGGGGTGCGCGGTGTGTCGGTGGACGCCGCCCTGCTGCGGCGCAGGGACGAGGACTCCGTCGGGGAGGCCGTCGAGGCGGGTCTGCGGTTCTTGCTGGGGGTCGTGCCCGGCCGGGACACCCGGCTGCCGGGCGTCGGGGTGGTCGCCAAACCGGCGCTGGAGCTGTGGCGGCGGCTCGGGTTCGCGCCCGACCGGCTGGCCGAACAGGTCGTGCTGACCCCGGCGTGCGGGCTGGCCGGGGCGTCACCCGCGTACGCCCGCGCGGCCCTGGCGGCCTGCCGGAAGGCGGCCCAGGTGCTCAGGGAGGACCCGGAGGCCGGGTCGCAACGGGGTGAGCGCTGAAGGTCAGTGCTCAGCGGTAGCGTTTGCACAGGTTGACGTACGGGTTCGGATTCGGGTTCGGGTTCGGGAGGGGAGCAGACGGTGAGTGAGCCAGGCGCCGAGGTGGCGGGTGTGCCCGTGGCCGCGCTCAAGCGGCATGCCGAGCTGAGCGAGCTGGTCGACGACGCTCGCTGGCGCTACTACGTGCTCGACCAGCCGACGGTCAGCGACGCCCAGTTCGACGGGTGGTTCAAGGAGTTGCTCGCGCTGGAGGAGTCGCATCCGTCGCTCCAGACCCCCGACTCGCCGACGCAGAAGGTCGGCGCCCCCGTGTCGGGCGACTTCGCCAAGGTCCAGCACCTCAACCGCATGGAGAGCCTCGACAACGCCTTCAACGAAGCCGACATGGCCGCCTGGATGCAGCGGGCGGAGCGGCTGGCCGAGGGAGATCCGGGGCCCTACCTCTGCGAGCTCAAGATCGACGGGCTGGCGATCGCGCTGGTCTACCGCGACGGCAAGCTGGAGCGCGGGGCGACCCGCGGCGACGGGCGCACGGGCGACGACGTGACGGCCAACGTCCGCACGATCAAGGGCGTCCCTCACCGGCTCACGGGCCACGACGTCCCCAGCCTGGTCGAGGTGCGCGGCGAGGTCTACATTCCGGTCGAGGACTTCAAGCAGCTCAACGAGCAGCTCATTGAGCAGGGCAAGACGCCGTTCGCCAACCCGCGTAACTCCGCGGCCGGCACGCTGCGGCAGAAGGACCCGCGCGTCACGGCCCAGCGGCCGCTGCGGATGCTCGTGCACGGCATCGGCATCTGGGAGGGCTCGGCCGTGCCGCGGGCGCAGTCGGACGTGTACGACCGGCTGCGGGAGTTCGGGCTGCCGGTCAGCGATCTCTACCAGGTGGTGCCGGGGCTCACCGAGGTCAACGAGTTCATCGAGAACTACCGCGTGCACCGGCACGATCCTCCGTACGAGATCGACGGGGTGGTCGTGAAGGTCGACGACTTCCGCACGCAGCGGGAGCTGGGCTCCACGTCGCGGGCGCCGCGGTGGGCGATGGCGTACAAATACCCGCCGGAAGAGGTCAACACCAAGCTGCTCGACATCGAGGTGGGCGTCGGCCGCACGGGGCGGGTCACGCCGTACGCGGTGATGGAGCCCGTGACGGTGTCGGGCTCGACCGTCGAGCGGGCCACGCTCCACAACGCCGCCATCGTGGTCAAGAAGGGCGTGCTCATCGGCGACACCGTGGTGCTGCGCAAGGCGGGCGACGTCATCCCCGAGATCGTCGGGCCGGTGACGGCGCTGCGCGACGGGTCGGAGCGCGAGTTCGTCATGCCGACCCACTGCCCGGAGTGCGGCACCGAGCTGGCGTACGAGAAGGAGGGCGACGCCGACCTGCGCTGCCCCAACACCCACGGCTGCCCTGCCCAGATCCGCGAGCGCATCTTCTTCGCGGGCGGGCGGCGCGCGCTCGACATCGACGGGCTCGGTTACGTCGCGGCCACCGCGCTCACCCAGCCGCTGCCGCCCCAGGAGCCCGTGGTGCGCACCGAGGCCGACCTGTTCGACCTGACGCTGGAGCAGCTGCTGCCCATCAAGTCGATCGTCCGCGACCAGAACACCGGTCTGGCCAAGATCGACCCCAAGACCGGGGAGGAGAAGGTCGTCACCTTCTTCTCCAACATCGACGGCGGGGCCAGCCAGAACGCGCTGCAGCTCATCGAGGAGCTGAAGCAGGCCAAGCAGGCGCCGCTCGCCAACGTGCTGGTCGCCCTGTCGATCCGGCACATCGGCCCGCCGACCGCCCGTGCGCTGGCCGACGAGATGCGCTCGATCGACCGCATCATGAACGCCTCGGAGGAGGAGCTGGCCGCCGTCGAGGGCATCGGGGCCCGGGTGGCGGCCACGATCCGGGAGTGGTTCTCGGTCGACTGGCACCGGGAGATCATCGACCGGTGGCGGGCCGCGGGGGTGCGGATGGAGGACGAGCCCGCGCCGGAGAAGGGGCCGCAGACGCTCGAGGGGCTGACGTTCGTGGTGACGGGGACGCTGGAGGGCTACACCCGCGACTCGGCGGCCGACGCGATCACCAGCCGGGGCGGGAAGGTGTCGGGGTCGGTGTCGAAGAAGACGTCGTTCCTGGTGGTGGGGGAGAACGCGGGGTCGAAGTACGACAAGGCGGTGAGCCTCGGGGTGCCGATCCTGGACGGGGCCGGGTTCGAGGTCCTGCTGAAGGACGGCCCGGAAGCGGCCGCGGCCGCGGCGGTGCCCACGGAGGCTTAACACCATCCAACGGCCGGGCGCTGGTGCGGCGGTGCCCGGCCGCTGCGGGGTGCGGCGCTGGTGTGTGGTGCCCGGCTCGATGCGGGATGCGCGTCGGGTGGAGTGGGGCGGGGTGGGCGGCGTTGGGTGGGGCCGCTGTCGGTGGTGGGGGCCGAGAGGGTCGGTTGTGTGGGCAGGGTAGGCGACTTGCTACCGAGGGTGGTTTTTGGGTATATGTCGGAAAGGAGAAGTGACGGAACGTACGCGCTTGGTTTCGCGAAGTGGGGTGAAGGTCGTACCCTCCCATAGTGACCTAATGGGGGTTCTGTTACCGATGACTGACCCAACCGACACCCGCGACACCGGACCACGCGTCGGCTCGCCGCTCTGGGCGTTCCTCGCGGGCATAACCGTGATCGGCTTCACCGCGCTCGTGGTGGCCATGCTGAGGCTGGACGCCGTCGGGCTGGTGGAGCTCGCCCGCACGCCGCTGTTCTGGGCGCTGTCGGTGCTGGTGATCCTGGGCGAGCTGAGGCCCGTGATGGTGTCGTCCGCCGCCTCTGTGGGTGGCACGTACCCCTCCACCATGTTCACCTTCGCCGTGCTCCTGCACTTCGGGCTGCCCGTGGCGGTGCTCATGCAGGCCGTCGCGGTCGCCATGAACGGGGTGGTGACGCGTAAGGCGTGGCATCGGGTCATGTTCAACATCGCGCAGTCGACGCTCGCGCTCACCGCGGCGGCCGTGGTGATGGGGGTGTTCGGGATAGCGCCGAGCCCGGCCGTGCCGTGGGTGCCGGACGGGTCGGACCTGCCGGCGATCGCGCTGGCCGGGGTCGCGTACTTCGCCACCAGGGCGGCTCTCGTGTGCGGCGCGGTCGCGTTGCACGAGCGGCGCTCGATCATGCGGGTGTTCAGGGTCACGGTCGTCCCGCAGAGCCTCGTGTACGTCGGGCTGCTCGGCCTGGCGCCCCTGGTCGTCGTGGCCATGGAGCACTCGCCCGGCATGGTGCCCCTTTTCGTCGCCCCGCTGGCCGCCGTCTACTTCACCGCCACGCTCTCGATGCGCCGTGACCATCAGGCCCTGCACGACGAGCTGACCGGCCTGCCCAACCGCAAGATGCTCATCGTCAGCACGGAGGAGGCGCTGGCCGAGGCCCGGCACGACGAGCGGGTGGGCCTGTTCCTCCTCGACCTCGACCGGTTCAAGGAGGTCAACGACACGATGGGGCATCCGGTGGGCGACCGGCTGCTGCAGATGGTGGCGCACCGGCTCACCCATTCCGTACGCCCCGGCGACGTCGTGGCGCGGCTGGGCGGTGACGAGTTCGCCGTGCTGCTGCCCTCGATCAGGGACGCCCACGCGGCCAGGGAGGTCGCGGCCCGGCTGCGGGCGGCGCTGACCGAGCCGGTCCGGCTGGAGGGCATGACCTTCGACGTGGACGGTTCCGTCGGGATCGCGCTCTATCCGGACCACGCCCCCGATTTCGAGCTGCTGCTGCAACGGGCCGACGTGGCCATGTACCTGGCGAAGGAGGGGCGGACCGGGGTCGAGCTCTACCAGCCCGACAAGGACCGCAACTCTCCCGAACGCCTCAATCTCCTCGGCGACCTGCGCCGTGCCATCGACAGCCGCGAGCTGCGGCTGCACTTCCAGCCCAAGGTCAGCCTCGGCACCGGCGCCGTCCAGGGCGTCGAGGCGCTGCTGCGGTGGCGTCATCCGGTGCACGGGATGATCCCGCCGTCGGAGTTCGTGCCGCTGGCGGAGCAGTCGTACCTGATGCGGCCCCTCACGGCGTACGTCATCGAGGCGGCGCTGGAGCAGGCGGCCCGCTGGTGGCACACGGGGCTGCAGGTGCAGATCTCCGTCAACATCTCGGCCCGCGACCTGCTCGACTCGGCCCTGCCGGAGCAGCTGGAGGTCGGCCTGGCCGCCTCCGGGCTCCCGCCGGGGGCCATCCAGCTGGAGGTGACCGAGCGCATCCTGACGGGCGACCAGGCCTACACCCACGAGACCATCAAGGCGCTGGCCGCGCTGGGCGTGCCGCTGGCGCTCGACGACTTCGGCACGGGCTACTCGTCGCTGATCCGGCTCCAGCGCCTGGCGGTGTCCGAGGTCAAGATCGACGCCTCGTTCGTACGCCGGATCGCCGAGTCGGAGGACGACTACCGGATCGTCCGCTCGATCGTGGACCTGGTCCGCTCGCTCGGCCTCCGCTCGGTCGCCGAGGGCGTGGAGTCGGACGAGGTCGCGATGCGGCTGGACGAGATGGGGTGCGACATGGGGCAGGGGTGGCTGTTCGGGCGGCCCATGGCCGCCGCCGACGCCACGGTCTGGCTCAGGGAGCACACCGGCGCGGGGCCCGGGATCGAGTACGGCTACCAGCCCGAGGTCAGCCGATCGGCCTGACCCGGCGGGCGCTTCCGCAGGACGCGCCGGAGCAGGTAGGCGGGCAGGAGCAGGGTGGCGAGCGAGAGGACCGACAGCAGCAGCACGCCGGGCCAGTCGTAGGAGCCCGGACGGAACACCTTGACGTCGTGGCCCGCGTCCAGGGCGGGCACGCGGTCGCCCTCGGACAGGTCGAGGGGCTCGTACCCGTAGATCCAGGCGCCCTGCCGGATCTGTGCGGGGGACTCGAAGACGCCCTCCCAGCGGCAGGGGCCGCGGCCCGAGCAGTCCAGGTCGGTCGCCGTGAAGGTGCCCATCGTGCCCTCGCCGTGCGCGGCGCGGTACTCCAGCCGGGCGGCGGACACGGTGGCGGCCACCAGCAGCACTCCGGCGACGAGCACCAGAGGTATCGTCAGCACGATGAGCACCACCAGGCATCCCGCGCCGCAGCCGTTCCGCTCCACAGCCGACCCCCTGTCCCCAAGCGGATAACGAGCGGGAGCAGGGTGAGGTTCGTTTCGGGGCGGTTAATCGGTTCGGGGCTGCCACGTCAAGCCCCCTAGGATGGCATTGTCCAAAGACTCCATCCACGAAACGGGTTACACGACTCATGTCCGCCATAACCCGCGACGAGGTCGCACACCTGGCCCGGTTGTCCAGGCTGGCGCTCACCGACGACGAACTCGACCACTACGCCACCCAGCTCGATGCCATCATCGAAGCGGTTGCGAAGGTCGCCGAGGTCGCCGCCGAGGACGTGCCGCCATCGTCGCACGCGCTTCCGCTGACCAATGTCTTCCGTGCCGACGAGGTACGACAGTGCCTGACGCCCGAGCAGGCGCTCTCCGGCGCGCCCGCCGTCGAGGACGACCGCTTCCGGGTGCCGCGCATCCTCGGGGAGGAGGCATGAGCGAGCGTAGCGAGCGAACAATTAAGCACAGCTCTGTCAGGCTCATGTGCCCGACGAAGGAGGGCGCATGAGTCTGATCCGTAAGACCGCCGCCGAGCTGGGATCGATGATCGCCGGCGGCGAGGTGTCGGCCGTCGAGGTGGCCGAGGCGCACCTCGACCGCATGGCCGAGGTCGAGCCCAAGGTCCAGGCGTTCCTCCACATCGATCGCGAGACGACGCTGGAGCAGGCGCGGGCCGTCGACGCCAGGCTGAGGGCGGGCGAGAAGCTCGGCCCGCTGGCCGGCGTGCCGATCGCGCACAAGGACATCTTCGCCACGCGCGACATGCCGACCACCGCCGCGTCCAAGATCCTCGAGGGCTGGCGCCCGCCGTACGACGCGACCGTCACCGCGCGGCTGCGCGAGGCGGGGCTGGTCTTCCTGGGCAAGACCAACCTGGACGAGTTCGCCATGGGCTCCTCCACGGAAAACTCGGCATACCAGGTCACCCACAACCCGTGGGACCTGACGAAGGTGCCGGGCGGCTCGTCGGGCGGCTCCAGCGCCGCCGTGGCCGCGTACGAGGCGCCGCTGTCCACGGGCACCGACACGGGCGGCTCCATCCGGCAGCCGGCCTCGGTGACCGGCATCGTGGGCATGAAGCCCACTTATGGTGGCTCGTCCCGTTACGGGCTCATCGCGTTCGCCAGCTCGCTCGACACGCCGGGCCCGTTCGCCCGCAACGTGCTCGACGCGGCGCTGCTGCACGAGGCGTTCTCCGGGCACGACCCGATGGACTCCACCTCGATCGACGCGGCCGTGCCGAGCGTGGTCGAGGCCGCGAAGAACCCCGACATCGCCGGCATGCGGATCGGCGTCGTCAAGGAGTTCGCCGGCGAGGGCTACCAGGCCGGCGTGCTGGCCCGCTACCACGAGGCCGTGCAGCTCCTGGAGTCGCTCGGGGCCAAGGTCGTCGAGGTCTCCTGCCCGTCGTTCACGACCGCGCTGCCCGCCTACTACCTGATCGCGCCGTCGGAGTGCTCGTCCAACCTGGCGCGCTTCGACGCCATGCGCTACGGCCTGCGCGTCGGCGACGACGGCACCCGCAGCGCCGAGGAGGTCATGGCGCTGACCAGGGCCGCCGGGTTCGGCGCCGAGGTCAAGCGGCGCATCATGCTCGGCACGTACGCGCTGTCGAGCGGCTACTACGACGCCTACTACGGCCAGGCGCAGAAGGTGCGCACGGTCATCTCCCGCGAGTTCGAGGCCGCCTACCAGCAGGTCGACGTGCTGGTGTCGCCGACCACGCCGACCACGGCGTTCGGGATCGGCGAGCGCGCCGACGACCCGATCGCGATGTACCTCGCCGACCTGTGCACCATCCCGTCCAACCTGGCGGGCAACGCGGCCATGTCGGTTCCGGTCGGCCTGGCCGACGAGGACAACCTGCCGGTCGGCCTGCAGATCATGGCGCCGGTCCTGGCCGACGACCGCTGCTACCGCGTCGGTGCCGCCGTCGAGAAGGCCCTGGAGAGCCGCTGGGGCGGCCCGTTGCTGAAGGAGGCCCCGTCGCTATGACCATGGTCTATGACGAAGCGCTCGACCGGTTCGAGCCGGTGCTGGGCCTGGAGACGCACGTCGAGCTGGGCACCAGGTCGAAGATGTTCTGCGGCTGCAAGACCGCCTTCGGCGCCCCGCCCAACACGCAGGTCTGCCCGACCTGCCTGGCGCTCCCCGGGTCGCTGCCGGTGGCCAACGCCGCGGCCATCGAGTCGACCATCCGCATCGGCCTGGCGCTGAACTGCTCGATCGCCGAGTGGTGCCGCTTCGCCCGGAAGAATTACTTCTATCCGGACATGCCGAAGAACTACCAGATCTCGCAGTACGACGAGCCGCTCTGCTTCGACGGCTACCTCGACGTCGAGGTCGAGGGGCAGATCGTGCGGATCGAGATCGAGCGGGTGCACCTGGAGGAGGACACCGGCAAGTCCACCCACGTGGGCGGCGCGACCGGGCGCATCCAAGGGGCCGACTACTCGATCGTCGACTACAACCGCGCCGGCATCCCGCTGGTCGAGATCGTGACCAAGCCCATCCCGGGCACCGACCGGCTCGCACCCGAGGTGGCCAAGGCGTACGTCACCGAGCTGCGCGAGATCATGCGCTCCCTCGGCGTCTCCGACGTGCGCATGGAGGAGGGCTCGCTGCGGTGCGACGTCAACGTGTCGCTCATGCCGCGCGGCTCCTCCGAGTGGGGCACCCGTACGGAGACCAAGAACGTCAACTCGCTGCGCAGCGTCGAGCGGTCCGTGCGGAGCGAGATCGAGCGCCAGGCGGCCGTACTGGCCGACGGCGGGAAGATCATTCAGGAGACCCGGCACTTCCACGAGGACACCGGCACCACCACGTCCGGCAGGTCCAAGGAGGAGGCGCAGGACTACCGCTACTTCCCCGAGCCCGACCTGGTGCCGATCGCGCCCGACACCGCCTGGGTGGCGGAGCTGAAGGCGGCCCTGCCCGAGCTGCCGTCGGTCAGGCGCAAGCGGCTGCAGGCCGAGTGGGGGCTGTCCGACCTCGACATGCAGGCCATGCACAACGCCGACGCGTTCGACCTGGTCGAGGCCACGGTCGCGGCGGGCGCCCCGGCGGCGGACGCGCGCAAGTGGTGGATGGGCGAGCTGGCCAGGCGCGCCAACGAGACCGGCGCCGCGCTGGCCGACCTGCCCATCACTCCGGCGCAGATCGCCAGGGTGACCGAGCTGGTGGCCTCCGGCGCGCTCAACGACAAGCTGGCGCGCGAGGTGCTCGAAGGCGTGCTGGCCGGTGAGGGCACCCCGGACGAGGTGGTCGAGAAGCGCGGCCTGCAGATCGTCAGCGACGAGGGCGAGCTGCTGGCCATCATCGACCAGGTGCTGGCCGCCAACGCCGACGCGGCCGAGAAGGTCAGGTCCGGCAAGATCGCCGCGGCCGGCGCCCTGGTGGGCGGCGTCATGAAGGCGAGCAGGGGCAAGGCCGACGCGGCCCGCGCCCGCCAGCTGATCCTGGAGAAGCTGGGCGTCTCCGAATAACGCAGGCAAACGATGAGGGCCTCGCCGTTCCGACGGCGGGGCCCTCGGCTTTGGCGCGGGGTCCTAGGCCCAATTGCCGGGGTCGGCTAGGACCGGCGCTGGAGGCGCCGGGAGGCGGGGCTCCGTAGCGTTCGGGGCATGAAGAGAAAAGCGTTGACGGTGGGCCTGGTGGCGATGGTGTCGCTGGTGGCCTTCGAGTACATGGCGGTCGCGATCGCCATGCCGGTCGTGGCCAAGGAGCTCGGCGGGCTGGAGCTCTACGGTCTGGCGTTCAGCGGGGCGATGGCGGCCAGCGTGGTGGGCACCGTGCTCGGCGGCCGGTGGGCGGACGTACGCGGCCCCCTGGCGCCCCTGTGGACCGGTGTGGCGGGGTTTGTCGGCGGTCTGACGGTGGCGGGGCTGGCGCCGAGCATGGAGGTGCTGATCGCGGGCCGGTTCCTGCAGGGGTTCGGCGGCGCGCTGGTCAGCGTGGCGCTCTATGTCGTGGTGGCCCGGGTCTATCCCGAGGAGCTGCATCCGCGGATCTTCTCCCTCTTCGCGACCGCGTGGGTGGTGCCCTCGATGGCGGGGCCGGCGATCGTGGGAGTGGTGACCGAGACGCTCGGGTGGCGCTGGGTGTTCCTGTTGGTGCCGATGCTGACCGTGGCGGGCGGCCTGGTGCTGCTGCGCGGGCTGGCGGGTCAGCCTTTGGCCGGTGGGCAGAGCGAGTCCGAGCCCGGCCTGCTGGGGAAGATCGGCTGGGCGGTCGTGACGGCCGTGGGCGCCGGGCTCATGCAGTACGGCAGCGACGGGCGGCTCGTGCTGCTGGTCGCGGGCCTGGCGGTGCTGCTCGTGGCGCTGCCCAGGCTGCTTCCCGCCGGTACGCTGCGCGCCGCCCGCGGGCTGCCGTCCGTGGTCGGGCTGCGCGGCCTGGCCTCCGGCGCGTTCTTCGCGGCCGAGGTGATCGTGCCGCTCATGCTGATCCAGGCGCGCGGCCTGTCGACGCTGGCCGCCGGCCTCGTGCTCATGGGAGGCTCTCTGACCTGGTCGTTCGCCTCGTGGCTGCAGGGCCGCGAGACCTTCAGCCAGGTGACGAACCTGCGGCTGGGCTCGGCCATGCTGGCGCTGGGCATCCTGCTCATGGGCACGGTGACGTTCACCGCGGTGCCGGTGGCGCTGGCCTACCCGGCGTGGATCATCACCGGCTTCGGGATCGGCCTGCTCTACCCGACGCTGTCGGTGCTGACGCTGGAGCTGTCGGCGCCCGGCGAGCAGGGCAGGAACAGCTCGGCGCTGCAGGTGGGCGAGTCGGTGTTCTCGGTGGTGGCGGTGGCCGTCACCAGCGCGCTGTTCACGGCGGCCCACTCGGGATACTGGACGGTGTACGCGGCCACGCTGGTCATGGCGCTGGCCGGGCTGGCGATCGCGCCCCGGTCTTTCGGCCGCCGGGCCACGAGCGGTTCCGCCGATCCGGTGGCACCGGCGGAACCAGCTCGTGAGCCCGTCAATCGACCGGCGTGACCGCACGCCGCCGGGCCGACAGCGTCCTGAACACCGGCGCGAGCAACGCCAGGGCGGCCAGGACCAGCAGCACCACGGCGATCGGGCTGCGCACGAGGACCGTAACGTCGCCCGCCCCGATCGCCAGGGCGCGGCGGAGCTGGATCTCCGCCATCGGGCCCAGGATCATGCCGATCACCGCGGGGGCGACCGGCAGACCGAAGCGGCGCATGGCGTAGCCCAGGAGACCCAGGACGTACAGGACCACGAGGTCCACGACGGTGCCGTTCAGGGCGTAGACGCCGAGGGCGGCGAACAGGACGATCCCGGCGTACAGGTACGGGCGGGGGATCCGCAGGACGCGAGCCCACAGGGGAGCGAGGGGCAGGTTCAGCACCAGCAGCATCGTGTTGCCGATGAACAGCGACGCGATCATGCCCCACACCAGCGCCGGGTTGTGGTCGAACAGCTGCGGCCCGGGCTGGAGCCCGTACTGCTGGAAGGCGGCCAGCAGGATCGCGGCCGTCGCCGACGTGGGCAGGCCCAGCGTGAGCAGCGGGACCAGGGTGCCCGCCGCGGAGGCGTTGTTGGCCGCCTCGGGCCCGGCCACACCCTCGATGGCCCCCTTGCCGAACTCCTCGCGGGCCTGTCCGCGCGCCAGCCGCTTCTCGGCCGCGTACGACAGGAAGGTGGGGATCTCCGCCCCGCCGCCGGGCAGCGCGCCGAACGGGAAGCCCAGCGCCGTGCCGCGCAGCCACGGGAACCAGGAGCGCCGCCAGTCCGCGCGCCCCATCCACGCCCGTCCGACGGGCACCACCTCGGGCGTGTCGTGGCGCAGCCGCGAGGCCACGTAGAGGGCCTCGCCGAGCGCGAAGAGCCCCACCGCGACGATCACGACGTCGATGCCGTCGAGCAACTGCGGGATGCCCATGGTGAGCCGGGCCTGGCCGGTCTGCTGGTCGATGCCGACGAGCCCGATCACGAGCCCGAGGCCCAGGGAGGCCAGGCCGCGCACGACCGAGCGGGACAGCACGGACGACACGGCGGTGAAGGCCAGGATCGCCAGCGCGAAGTAGTCCTCGGGACCGAACGAGATCGCGAAGCTCACCACGGCGGGCGCGGCCACGACCAGCAGTGCCGTGGCGATCGTCCCGGCCACGAACGAGCCGATGGCCGCCGTGGCCAGCGCCTGCGCCGCCCGGCCGCGCCGGGCCATCTTGTTGCCCTCCAGCGCCGTGATCATCGACGAGGACTCGCCGGGCGTGTTGAGCAGGATGGAGGTGGTCGAGCCGCCGTACATGCCGCCGTAGTAGATGCCCGCGAACATGATGAACGCGCTGGCCGGCGGCACCGTGAACGTGATCGGCAGGAGCAGCGCCACGGTCATCGCGGGCCCGATGCCGGGCAGCACGCCGACCAGGGTGCCGAGCGTGACGCCGACGAGCGCGTACAGGAGGTTGACGGGGGTGAGCGCGGCGGCGAAGCCGTCGAGCAGAAGCTGGAGCGACTCCACCTAGATCACCCCCGCCAGCAGCCCGCCCGGCAGCGACACGCCGAGGCCCTTGACGAACAGCAGGTACGTGGCGAGCCCCACGACCACCGAGATCACGGCCGTGCGCACCTTGTGCTCGGCCCCGAGCGCCAGCGACAGCCCGAAGAACAGCAGGCTCGCGCCGATGATCCAGCCGAGCACGTTGAGGAGCGCCGTGAACGCCAGGAAGATCCCGCTGACCAGCCCGACGCTGCGCCAGTCCGTGGGCGCCTCCACGTCCACGTCCTCGCTCTCCTCAGGGTCGCCGTGGCCGCCGCGGATGACGTCGGCCACGTAGAACAGGCCGATGAGCACCATGGCGCCGCCCACCAGCATGGGGAAGAAACGGGGCCCGATGCCGAGCTGGGAGGCCGCCGCGGAGACGTCCAGCGTCCCGATCACGACGAGCACGCCCAGGCCCAGCACCACGACCGCCAGCCCGAGCTCGGGCCGCCACCAGCGAGCCATCAGGAAACGAGCCCCATCTCGGCGATGATGCCCTTGACCCGGGTCTGCTCGGAGCTCAGGAAGTCGGTGAACTGCTGCCAGGTCTGGAACGAGTCGATCCAGCCGTTCTTGCTCACCGCGTCCTTCCACGGCTGCGAGTCGTGCATCTTGGTGACCAGGTCGGTCAGCGCCTTCTTGTCGGCGTCGGACAGGCCGCCGGGGGCGACGAAGCCGCGCCAGTTGGCCAGCGAGACGTCCAGGCCGCCCTCCTTCAGCGTGGGCGCGTCCAGGCCGGGGATCCGCTCGGCGGAGGTCACGCCGAGGGCGCGCAGCTTGCCGGACTTCACGTGCTCCGCGAACTCGGCCACGCCCGAGATGCCCGCGCTGACCTTGTTGCCGAGCAGCTCGTTGAGCGCCTCGCCGCCGCCGGAGTGGGCGATGTAGTTGACCTGCTTGGGGTCCACGCCCGCGGCCTTGGCCATCAGGCCCGCCACGATGTGGTCGGTGCCGCCGGCGGACCCGCCCGAGATCGACACCTTCTTCGGGTCGGCCTTCCAGGCCGCCACCATGTCGGCGAGCGACTTGTACGGGGACTCGGCCGGGACGACGACGATCTCGTACTCCTCGGTCAGCTTGGCGATCGGCGTGGTTTCGGCCAGGGTGACCTTGGACTTGTTCTGCTCGATGGCGCCCACCATGACCAGGCCCATGGTCATCAGCAGGTTGCCGTTGCCCTTCTCGCCAGCGAGCTGCGCCAGGCCGATCGTGCCGCCCGCGCCGGGCACGTTGTACACCTCGACCTTGCGCTTGGAGTCGGCGGCCTTGATCGCCTGCTCCGCGATGCGGGAGGTCTGGTCCCAGCCGCCGCCGGGGGAGGCCGGAGCCATGATCCGCAAGGAGCCGCTGGCGGACGTGCCGGTGCCTGACTCGCCGCAGCCGGTCAGCGCGGCGAGGGAGAATGCCGCGAGGGCGGCGAATACGCGCAAGCGCATGATCACTCCAGGGGGTGTTTCACGGTTGTAAAACTGGGATCGTGAAGCCCCCGCTCGCCCACGTCGAGGCTTTGCACGCTTGCCGTCGTAGTGGTCGTATTGGTCGCAACCTGGCCGTGACCTGCGTTTGTTTCCATGTGCACCGTGAGACGCGTCTATGACGCCTCCCTCGGGACCCAGCTGTTCGTGCTCCAGATGGTGATCGTGATCCTCGCCGTCGGGGGCACCGCAGGGGTGTGGGCCGAGCACACGCGCGATCAGCTCGACTCGCTGCACCAGCAGCGGGCGCTGGCCATCGCGCAGTCCGTGGCAGGGCTCCCACAGGTCAGGGAAGCGTTCAAACTGAAGAATCCGGAGACGGTCCTGCAGCCGCTGGCCATGAGCGTGCAGCACGAGACCGGCGCCGACTATGTCGTGATCGCCAACGCCGAGCAGAAGCGCTACGCCCATCCCAACACCCTGCTGATCGGCAAGCAGCTGTCCACCGACGGCACCACCGTGCTCAAGACCGGCAGGAGCTGGGTGGGCACCGAGACCGGCACGATCGGCACCACGGTCAGGGGCAAGGCCCCCATCCGCGACGAATACGGCAGCGTGATCGGCCTGGTCTCGGTCGGCGTGCTGGAGACCACGGTCGTCGGCCAGCTCGGCGCCGCGCTCCCGCCGCTGGTCTGGACGGCGCTGGCCGTGCTGCTGGCGGGGCTCACGCTGGCCGCGGTGATCACCGCGCGGGTGCGCAGGCAGACGTTCGGGCTGGAGCCGCGCGAGATCGCCGCGCTGCTGGAGCAGCGCGAGGGGGTGCTGCACGGCGTCAAGGAGGGCGTGCTCGCGCTCGACCTCAACGGCCGCGTCACGCTGGTCAACGACGCCGCTCGCGAGCTCCTGGGCAACGTCGGCGAGGACCTGACGCAGATGCCGGTCTCCGAGCGCATGCGCGACGTGCTCGGGGGCGCCGACCCCGGCGAGGACCGCGTCGTGCTGCACGGCGAGCGCGTGCTGGTTCTCAACCGCACCCCGGTCTCGGTACGCGGCCAGCACCGCGGCTGGGTCGTCACCCTGCGGGACCGCACCGAGCTGACCCGGCTGGCCCGCGAGCTCCACGACACCAGCAGCGCGACGGACGCGCTGCGGGCGCAGGCGCACGAGTTCGCCAACCGCATGCACACCATCGTCGGCCTGCTGGAGCTGGGCGAGCACGAGGCGGCTATCGGCTTCATCACCCGCAGCACCGGCGGCACCTACCTCACCGACCTGCGCGAACGCGTCCAGGACCCCACCCTGGCCGCCCTGCTGCTGGCCAAGTCCGCCGAGGCGGCCGAGCGGGGCGCCCGGCTCGTGCTGTCGGACGACTCCGCCGTGCCCGAGGGCCTGCTCGGCGACCCGCAGGACGCGGTCCTCGTGGTCGGCAACCTGGTCGCCAACGCCATCGACGCGCTCGACGGCGCCGAGGGCACGATCGAGGTGTCGGTGCAGGCCGACGCCGACGGGCTGCGCGTACGGGTGGGCGACTCCGGGCCGGGCATCGCGCCCGACCTGGTGGAAGAGGTGTTCAGGGAGGGGTTCACCACCAAGGCCGCCCAGTCGGGACCGCGTGGGCTCGGGCTGGCGCTGACCCGGCAGGCGTGTCTGCGCCGGGGCGGCTGGGTACGTGTACGGAACTCGGGCGGCGCGGTCTTCACGGCCCTGCTCCCGGCGAAGGCCCGCACGTGATCCCGGTGCCGGGATCCGCGGCGGAGGTGCGCGTGCCGGGACCCGCGGCAGTGGTGCGCGTGCCCGGGCTCCTGGCGGAGGTGCGGTCATGAGTGACATCCGGGTGCTGGTGGTGGACGACGACTTCATGGTCGCCCGCATCCACAGCGGCTACGTGGCGCGCGTACCCGGATTCCGGGTCGTGTCCGTCGCGCACAGCGGGGCCGACGCGCTCACCGCGGCGGCCGAGCTGCGGCCGGACCTCGTGCTGCTCGACATCTACCTGCCCGACATGTCGGGACTTGAGGTGCTCAAGCAGCTCCACGGCGTGGACGTCCTCATGATCAGCGCCGCCCGCGACGTGCCCACGGTCAGGGAGGCCATGCGCGGCGGCGCCGTCAACTACCTCATCAAGCCCTTCACCGCCGCCGCGCTGACCGACCGGCTCCAGCAGTACGCCGACACCCGCAGGCGCCTGACCGCCATCGGCCCCGAGGCGCGGCAGGACGACGTGGACCGGCTCTTCGGGAGCCCCAAGACGTCCGCGCCGATGCCGAAGGGGCTGTCGGCGGCCACGTGCGAACTGGTCGCGGACACCCTCCGGGAGGCGGGCCGCGACCTGTCGGCGACCGAGACGGCCGAGCTCACGGGCCTGTCGAGGGTGAGCGTCCGCCGCTATCTCGAATACCTGTGCGTGGCCGGGCAGGCCGAGTTCCGGCCCCGTTACGGCACCGCCGGACGGCCGGAACATCGCTACCGGTGGCTAGGTTGACACACTTCCGTAGCCATTTCCCGTGACATATGCGGATCCGCGTGCCTTACTGTTGCCTGAGACTTGGCTGCGGACCGGGAGGAGATTGAGGCGTGCGTAACGCCGGACCGATCGAATCACCGACCGACCCGTTCGCCTCGGTGCCGTTACCCGCGTCGGGGGTCTCCAAGAAGCCGCGGATCGAAGGGCTGCCCCCGGGTGTCTCCCGGGACATCTTCGGCCCCACGGACAGGCAGGAACCCCGGCCGGCCCAAGGCCCGAGCGCCCCGGGCGGTCCCTCGGGCGGTGCGCTGCCCCCTGTGGCGCCGCCGGCGCAGCCATGGCCGGTGAACGGCAAGCAACCGCCGACCCCGCCCGCGCCCGTGTTCGGCTCCCCTTCGGAGCGGCCGACCTCGTACGAGCCCGAGCCGCCTCGCAAGCGCCGCCTCCTGCCGGGCCTGCTGGTGTGCATCGTGCTGCTCGCGGCGCTGGCGTACGTGGTGCCCGCCGTGCTCATGTCGGGCTCCGTCCTGCGCGGCACCCAGGTCTCGGGCGTCGACATCGGCGGGCTGACCGTCACCCAGGCGGCCGACAAGCTCCGCAACGAGCTCGCCACCCGGCTGAGTCGCCCGGTCGTGGTCGACATCGCCGGCCGCAAGGAGACCATCCAGTCCGACGAGGCCGGTCTCGAACTCGACGTGGTCGGCACGATCGGCCAGGCGCCCAGCGGGTTCCCCAGCCCGCAGGAGGTGTGGCGGGGCCTCACCGGCAAGACCCAGCTCCAGCCGAAGGTGAACCTCGACTCCTCGCAGCTGGCCAGGACCGTCGAGGGCATGGCCGAGGCCGCCGACAAGAAGCCCCACGAGGGCCGGGTGACCTTCACCGGGCTGGAGCCGAAGGCCCGCCAGCCCGAGGACGGCGTGCTGCTCGACCGGGAGGACGCCGTGCGCCGGATCGGCGACGCCTTCCTGCAGGGCGGCGGCAACGTCGTGCTCACCCTCAGGCCGGCCAAGTCCGTCACCAGCGCCGACGCCGTCGCGACCGCCCTCACCAAGGCGAAGCAGGCCGTCTCCGGGCCCGTCACGCTGACGGTCGGCGACAAGCAGGCGCAGATCCCCCCGGCCATGATCGCCGCCAACCTGACCTACAACTCCGACGGCTCCGGCGGGCTCGCGCCCCAGTTCGACACCACGGCGGTGCTGGCGGCCCTGGAGAGCCGGCTGGTGGACGCGGCCCAGCAGCCGCGCGACGCCACGTACGACATCGTGAACGGCAAGCCGGTCCTGGTGCCCGCCCGCACGGGGCGGGGCGTGAACGGCAAGCTGCTGGCCAGGGACGCCGAGCGGCTGTTCGACGAGGGCGGCAGCCGGACGATCCCGGTCCGGCTGGGCGCCGTCGCCCCCGCGGTCACGACGGAGCAGGTACGCGACCTCGGAGTCAAAGAGACCGTGGGCACGTTCACCACGTCGTTCGACGCCGGCCAGCCTCGCGTCAAGAACATCCAGCGCATGGCGCAGGAGCTCGACGGGCAGCTGGTGAAGCCCGGGGCGACGTTCTCGATCAACGAGGTCGTGGGCGAGCGCACCGTCGAGGACGGGTACGTCGAGGCGGGACAGATCGTCGGCGGGCGGATGGTGAGCATCGTCGGCGGCGGGGTCTCCCAGTTCGCCACGACCATGTACAACGCGGCCTTCTTCGGTGGGTTCGACCTGGTCGAGCACCAGCCGATGGACTTCTACGCCCCCCGCTACCCGCCCGGGCGGGACGTGGCGCTGCTCTATCCGGACACGGACCTGAAGTGGCGCAACGACTCCGACTTCGGCGTGCTGATCAAGACGGCCTTCACGGAGACTTCGGTGACGGTCACCTTGTGGAGCACCGAGCGGTACGACGAGGTGGAGGCGGTGGCGTCCGAGAAGCGGGACATCCGGCCGTTCCGGACCGAGACCAGCTCGGCGCCGGGATGCTTGCCGACGGTGGGGGAGCAGGGGTTCACGATCGATGTGACCCGGGTGTTCCACCAGGACGGCAAGGTGGTCAAGAAGGACAAGAAGCTGACCACCAAGTACCGGCCCCAGACGCAGACCACCTGCAGCTGACCCCCGCTCGCCGCCCGCCCGGCCCTCCGCCGAAGACGGGCACGCCGAGACGCGCCTACGGTGTGGGCGCTGTCCCGCCGGCGGGCGTGGGTCCGTGCCTCAGCAGCCGAGCCGGCGGCGCCGCCCGCGTGCTGCACGGGCGACGCGGACGGTGTGTGGCGTGTGGGCGGTGCCGGGTTCCGTTCCGGGTACCTCGGGGCCCCTAGGGCGTTTGCCCGGGTCTGGGGCGCGTCTGGGGGCGTCTGAGGCGGGGTTACGAGAGCGGGACCGAGAGGATGCGGTCGTCGCCCGGCCGCGGGGAGCCGCGCCCGTCCTTGTTGCTGGTGCCGACCCACAGCGTCCCGTCCGGGGCCGCGGTGACGGCGCGGAGGCGGCCGTAGCGGCCGGTGAAGTGGGCGACGGGCGTGCCCGCCGACCCGTCCGCCGTCAGCGGGATCTGCCACAGCCGGGTCCCGCGCAGCGCCCCCACCCACAGCGAGCCGTTCGCGTACGCCATCCCCGACGGCGAGGCCTCGTCGGTGGACCAGGTGACGATGGGGTTCACGTAGCGCGAGTCGTCGCTGCGCCCCTCGACCTCCGGCCAGCCGTAGTTGCCTCCCGCCTTGATGAGGTTCACCTCGTCATAGGTGTTCTGGCCGAACTCCGACGCGTACAGGCGGCCGGACGGGTCCCAGGCCAGCCCCTGGACGTTGCGGTGGCCGTAGCTGTAGACGAGCGTCCCGAACGGGTTGCCGGGCGCGGGCGCCCCGTCCACGGTCATGCGGAGGATCTTGCCGCCCAGCGAGTCGCGCTGCTGGGCCAACTGGTCGTCGCCGGTCTCGCCGGTGGAGGCGTACAGGAACCCGTCGGGTCCGAACGCGAGCCGTCCCCCGTTGTGGATCCCGCCCTTGGGGATGCCCCGCACCAGGACCCGCTCGTCGCCGAGGCGGTCGCCGGTGAGCTGGTAGCGGACGATCCGGTTGTCCTGTTCCGCGGTGTAGTAAAGGAATATTTGCTGATCCTTTGCCGCCACCCCCATCAGCCCGCCCTCGCCGGCCGCGCTCACCCCCGGGATCGTTCCCAGCGAGGTCACCTTCCCGTCCCGGGTCACGCGAAGCAGCCTGGCCGTGTCACGCTCCGTGACCAGCGCGTCGCCTCCGGGCAGGAACGTGATCGCCCACGGCACCGCCAGCCCCGTCACCACGTCCCTGGGCTCTCCCGGCCCGGCCCCGGCCGGAGCGGTGGCCGTCGGCGTCACCTCCCCGCCGCCGGCCAGACCGCTGGAACAGGCGGTGAGCACGGCCATGAGCATGAGCGTCCAGAGCTTCCTCATGTGTTCCATACTTCCCTTGGAGTCATAAGGTTCTCGGCATGAAGACCTGGGTTCCGTCCGATTCGGTGGCTGATGTTCTGTCCGACCTGCCTGGGGTTGAATGTGCTGTTTACGATGGCACAGCCCCGATGCCGGAAGGGATCGACGAGGTAGAGGTCTGGATCCCGCCGCTCGTCACCGTGCCGGACGTCCCGGGCACGCTGGCCAGGATGAGCTCCCTGCGGCTGGTGCAGACCGTCACCGCGGGTGTGGAGCCGTAC
The DNA here is from genome assembly GCF_053587055.1 of Nonomuraea sp. NPDC003707. Taxonomy (NCBI): domain Bacteria; kingdom Bacillati; phylum Actinomycetota; class Actinomycetes; order Streptosporangiales; family Streptosporangiaceae; genus Nonomuraea; species Nonomuraea sp. NPDC003707. The sequence goes on from NZ_JBSFNK010000017.1 coordinate 244,571, forward strand.
CGGCCGCACCTGCCGGACGGCGCGGTGCTGTGCAACGCCCGCGGCGTGCACGACGCCGGGACCGCCGAGTGGGCCGTCGGGGCGATGATCGCGGTGCTGCGGGAGTTCCCCGGGTTCGTGGACGCGCAGCGCAGGGGCGAGTGGACCTACCACCACACCGACGTGCTGGCCGACTCCACCGTGCTCATCGTCGGCCACGGCTCCATCGGCGCCGCGCTGGAGAGGCGGCTTGAGGGGTTCGAGGTCGAGGTCGTACGCGTGGCCAGGAGCGCCCGCGACGGCGTGCACGCCATGGACGAGCTGCCCGCCCTGCTGCCGGAGGCTGACGCCGTGGTGCTGCTCGTGCCCGCCACGGCCGACACCGCGGGCATGGTCGACGCGGCTTTCCTGGCGCGGATGAAGGACGGCGCCGTGCTGGTCAACGCCGCCAGGGGCGGGATCGTCGACACGGACGCGCTGATCGCGGAGCTCAAAAACGGTAGGCTACGCGCCGCGCTGGATGTGACCGCGCCCGAGCCGCTGCCCGAGGGCCACCCCCTCTGGAGCGCTCCGGGCCTCCTGATCACTCCGCACGTCGCGGGCAGCACCCCCGCGTCCGGGCGGCGCATGCTGCGCCTGATCCGCGCCCAGCTGCTGCGCTATCTCGCAGACGAACCGCTGGTCAACGTCATCACCGACTCGTACTGAGAGGATCCCGGAAAGTGGCTGGTCCGTGACCTTCGGTGCGTACGGTTGCCTTTGCGAGGAGGTCCTGACTCGCTGTCAAGGATCTCTTGGCGGAAATTGGTCTGTGTGGTTATCAGATCGGTGACGACATCGGCGTTGTCACCACCCGCGCACCCACGAGCGCACACACTGGCGAAGTGATCGACCGGGCTTCGGCGGTCGCAGGTGCAGGGTTCGAGACGGGATGGGCAACGACTGTGATCCGCTGGCGTGATCCACGGGTGCCGCTGACCGCCGCGGCGGCGGCAGGCGCGGTGGCCTTCGCCGCCGCGCTCGGCGTACGCGGTGAGGCCTTGCTCACCGGCGCTGTCGCCGGCGGGCTGGCGGCGCTGATCGCGGCCGGTTCGCTGTTGTTCGCCTCGGTGAAGTCGGCCGGGCACCGGCCGACGGCGCTGGGCGCGCGCTGGATGGGCGGCGGAGCCGTCATCTGGGCCGCCGGCGTGGCGTTGCGCCCGTTCGCCGAGAGCTTCCTGGTCAGTTTCGCCGACCTGTTCGTGCTGCTCGGCACCGTGGTGACGGCCGGAGGCGCGCTGATCGCCGCCGACCGCAGATTCCCGGCCAGGGTCGTTTTACGGCATGTCACCGACGCCTACCTGTGCGCCGCCTCGCTCTTCCTGATCGGCTGGGTGGCCGCGCTGCGGCACGTCTACGACGACGCGGCGGACCCGGCGGCGTTCACGCTGGTCATGCTGCCGCCGATGATCGCGCTGCTGGTGACGTGCGCCGTGATCCCGTCGGTGCTGACGAGCCGGGCCTCCTCGTGGCCGCTCGGCCTGGCGGGCGTCGGCGTGCTCGCCACCATGACCGTGGCGGGCCTGGCGGCCGGCGTCGCCAGGCTCGACGGCGGCGATCCGCAGATCTGGACCGTCATGCTCGCGCCTGTCGCGTTCCTGCTGCTCGCCGCCATCCCGTGGGGGCCGACTCCGGGCGCGGCGGGCAGGTCCGCCGTCGGAGGTGTGGTCGCGCTGGTGCCGATGGGGCTGGTCGCCGTGGCCGCCTGCACGCTGCTCGCCCACCTGGTGGGCGGCGGGGCCGAGCGGCCCGTGACCGGCGTCGTGGTGGTCGCGGTCTCCGTGGTGCTGCTCCTGATCGTCCGCCTGTTCTTCGTCTCGGCGACCAACATGCGCCTGCGCGGCCTGGTCAAGCTCGGTGAGCGGCAGCTCAGGGAGCTCGCCCAGAGCACCGGCGACGTGGTGTTCCTCGCCGACTACGAGGGTGTGGTGCGGGAGATCGACGCCGGGGTCGAGGTCACGTACGGCTACCGCCCCGAAGACGTGGTCGGCGGGTCGATCTTCGACTACATCCACCCGGAGGACGTCCCCGGCATCCAGGTCGCGCTGCGCGCCATGCACCTCGACGAGGACAACGCCGCGCCCGGCGCCTGCCTGATCGCCTGCCGGGTGCGCGCGGCCGACGGCACGTGGCGGCCCACCGAGTCGGTCGCCACCCGCCACGTCGGCGGCGACGAGCTGCTGCTGGTGACCACCAGGGACGTCAGCGACGAGGAGGCGCTGCGCAACCAGGTCGCCCACCTGACCTTCCACGACGGCGTCACCGGGCTGCCCAACCGCGCCTACTTCGAGGAGCGCACCCGCGAGGTGCTCTCGGGGCGCACCTCCGGCGCCGGAGCGGCCAACGTCGCGGTCATCTTCCTCGACCTCGACGGGTTCACCTCGGTCAACGACTCGGTCGGCCACGCCAGCGGCGACTACCTGCTCGGGCAGGCCGCCCGCAGGCTGCGGAGCGCCGTACGCGCCGACGACACGCTCGCCCGATGGGGCGGCGACGAGTTCGCGGTGCTCGTGGAGACGGGCGGTGACGCGCAGGTCGCGGTCGATCTGGCCGAGCGGCTCGTAGGCGCGGTCTCGCAGGAGCCGTTCCGCGTCGCCGACCGCGACGTGGCGCTGACCGCGAGCGTGGGCGTGGCCTTCACCGAGGACGACATGCCGGCCGGAGACCTCATCCGTAACGCGGATGTCGCGATGGCGCGCTCCAAAGAGCTGGGCGGGCGGCGGGTCGAGGTGTTCGCCGCGCAGATGCACGCCGACGTGGTGCGCCGGCTGGAGCTGGCGGCCGACCTGCAGCGGGCGCTGATCGAGCAGCAGTTCGCGATCGAATACCAGCCGATCGTCGATCTGGCCACCTCGCGGGTGACCTCGGTCGAGGCGCTGGTGCGGTGGTGGCGCGGGTCGGTGTTCGTGCCGCCCGAGCAGTTCCTGGGCCCGGCCGAGGACACCGGGCTGATCGTGCCGCTGGGGGAGTGGATCCTGCGCGAGGCGTGCCGCGAGGTGGCCGCCTGGCGGGCCTCGTCCTGGGACATCGGCCTGTCGCTCAACCTGTCGGCCCGGCAGATCACCGCGCCGCGGTTCGTCGAGACGGTCGAGGAGGCGCTGGCCGAGAGCGGGCTGCCGGCCTCCGCGCTCACCCTAGAGGTGATCGAGGAGATGCTGGTCGAGGACGCCGAGGAGACGATCAAGCGGCTGTCGGAGCTGCGGGCGCTCGGGGTGCGGCTGGCCATCGACGACTTCGGCACGGGTTACGCGTCGCTCGCGTTCCTGCGGCAGCTCCCGGTCGACATGATCAAGATCGATCCGTCGTTCGTGTCGGGGCTGGGCAATGACGACACGCTGACGCTGCTCACCCGTACCATCGTCCGGCTCGGCCACGACCTCGGGCTTATCGTGGTGGCAGAGGGGATAGAGCGTCCCGAACAGCTCGATCTGCTCAAGCGGATGGGGTGCACGAAGGGTCAGGGCTTCCTGGTCGCACGGCCGATGGCGGCGCGCGGAGTCGACTCGTTGATGCGTACGAGTCTCACTGTTTGAGACATGTGTCCACGAAGTTGGCACCAGGGCATTCAGTGCGGCTATGGTGTAGGTCATGCTTCGCAGTGAGATTCTCGTAGTACTTCGCCGGCGCGCAGGCCGATAGCGAAGCACGACGACCTGCGCGCCGCCCCAGACCCGCCGTCCCGGTGGGAAGGGGCATTTTTTATGTCCTTAAGCGAGTAGCCACGCAAGGAACGAGCCGATGACCGAACGGATGACAGGTGCACAGGCCCTGGTGAGGGCGCTGGAGCACGTTGGAGTCGACACAGTGTTCGGGATCCCGGGCGGTGCCATTCTGCCGGCCTACGATCCTCTCTACGACTCGACCAAAGTCCGGCACGTGCTCGTACGCCACGAGCAGGGCGCCGGTCACGCGGCCGAGGGCTACGCGCAGGCGACCGGCAGGGTCGGGGTGTGCATGGCCACCAGCGGCCCCGGTGCCACCAACCTGGTGACGCCGATTGCCGACGCGTACATGGACTCGGTGCCGATCGTGGCGATCACCGGCCAGGTGGCCAGCGCGGCCATCGGCACGGACGCGTTCCAGGAAGCCGACATCTGCGGCATCACCATGCCGATCACGAAGCACAACTTCCTGATCACGGACCCGGCGGACATCCCCCGCACGATCATGGAGGCCTTCCACATCGCCTCCACCGGCCGTCCCGGCCCGGTTCTCGTGGACATCTCCAAGGACGCGTTGCAGGCCGACACCACCTTCAGCTGGCCGCCGACCATGCAGCTCCCGGGCTACCGCCCGGTCACCAGGCCGCACTCCAAGCAGATCCGCGAGGCCGCCAAGCTGATCGCCGAGTCCAAGCGGCCGGTTCTGTACGTCGGCGGCGGCGTCCACAAGGCGCGTGCCTCCGCCGAGCTGCTGCAGCTGGCCGAGCTGACCGGCATCCCGGTCATCACCACCCTGATGGCGCGCGGCACGTTCCCCGACAGCCACCCGCAGCACATGGGCATGCCGGGCATGCACGGCAGCGTGTCGGCCGTGGGCGCGCTGCAGAAGGCCGACCTGCTCATCGGGCTGGGCGTGCGCTTCGACGACCGGGTGACCGGCGACCTGGCGTCGTTCGCCCCGTACGCCAAGGTCGTGCACGCCGACATCGACCCGGCGGAGATCTCCAAGAACCGCCACGCCGACGTGCCGATCGTGGGTGACTGCAAGGAGGTCATCGGCGACCTGGTCGCCGTGATCCAGGCGTCCGGCCAGAAGGGCGACTACACCGAGTGGTGGACGACGCTCAACGGCTACAAGCAGACGTACCCGCTGGGCTACGAGACGTACGAGGACGGCACGCTGGCGCCCCAGTACGTCATGGAGCGGCTGAGCGCGATCGCCGGGCCCGACACGTACTACGTGGCCGGGGTCGGGCAGCACCAGATGTGGGCCGCGCAGTTCATCGACTACGAGAACCCCGGCACGTTCATCAACTCCGGCGGCCTCGGCACGATGGGCTTCGCCGTCCCGGCCGCGATGGGCGCCAAGATGGGCCGCCCCGAATCCACGGTGTGGGCCATCGACGGCGACGGCTGCTTCCAGATGACCAACCAGGAGCTGGCCACCTGCGCCCTGGAGGGCGTGCCGGTCAAGATCGCCGTCATCAACAACGGCAACCTCGGCATGGTCCGCCAGTGGCAGACGCTCTTCTACGACCAGCGATACTCCAACACCGACCTGCAGACGGTCCGCCGCATCCCCGACTTCGTCAAGCTGGCCGAGGCCTATGGTTGTGTGGGCCTGCGATGCGAGCGTGCCGAGGACGTGGACGCCGTGATCAAGAAGGCCATGGAGATCAACGACGTGCCCGTCGTGGTCGACTTCGTCGTCCACCAGGACGCCATGGTCTGGCCCATGGTCCCGGCGGGCACCAGCAACGACGACATCAAGATCGCCCGTGACATGGCGCCCAAGTGGGAGAACGAGGATGAGTAGGCATACTCTGTCGGTGCTTGTCGAGAACAAGCCGGGCGTACTGGCACGCGTGTCCGCGTTGTTCAGCCGAAGGGGCTTCAACATAGACTCGCTGGCAGTGGGGCCGACCGAACACGACGACATCTCGCGCATGACCATCGTGGTCAGCGTCGAGGAGCTGCCCCTTGAGCAGGTCACCAAGCAGCTCAACAAGCTGGTGAACGTCCTGAAGATCGTCGAGCTCGACACGTCGCAGTCCGTCCAGCGCGAGCTGATGCTGATCAAGGTCAAGGCCGACGCCGACAGCCGTTCCCACGTGCTGGAGCTGGTCAACCTCTTCCGCGCGCGCTGCGTCGACGTGGCCGCCGACGCCGTGACCATCGAGGTCACCGGCACTCCCGACAAGCTCGAGGCGTTCGTCAAGGTCCTCGAGCCGTTCGGGATCAAAGAACTCGTCCAGTCGGGCATGGTGGCCATCGGCCGCGGCGCCCGCTCCATCACCGACCGGTCCCTCAGGGCACTGGACCGTACCGCCTGAAAGGTATTAGCAAGTGACCGAGATCTACTACGACGACCAGGCCGACCTGTCGATCATCCAGGGGCGCCACGTGGCCGTGCTGGGGTACGGCAGCCAGGGCCACGCCCACGCGCTCTCCCTGCGTGACTCCGGCGTGGACGTGCGTGTCGGCCTGCCGGAGGGCTCCAAGAGCCGCGAGAAGGCGGAGAACGACGGGCTGCGGGTCGTCACCCCGGCGGAGGCGGTGGAGGAGGCCAACCTCACCATGATCCTCGCGCCGGACCACATCCAGCGCCACCTGTACGCCGACCACGTCGCCCCCAACCTGGTCGAGGGCGACGCGCTGTTCTTCGGCCACGGACTGAACATCCGCTACGGCCTCATCGAGGCGCCCGAGGGCGTCGACGTGTGCATGGTCGCCCCCAAGGGCCCGGGCCACCTCGTCCGCCGCCAGTTCGAGGCCGGGCGCGGCGTGCCGTGTCTCGTGGCCGTTGAGAAGGACGCCTCGGGCAAGGCGCTGGACCTGGCGCTGTCGTACGCGAAGGGCATCGGCGGCACCCGCGCCGGCGCGCTGCGCACGACCTTCACCGAGGAGACGGAGACCGACCTGTTCGGCGAGCAGGCCGTGCTGTGCGGCGGCGTGTCCGAGCTGATCAAGGCCGGCTTCGAGACCCTCATCGAGGCGGGCTACCAGCCCGAGGTCGCCTACTTCGAGTGCCTGCACGAGATGAAGCTGATCGTCGACCTCATGTACGAGGGCGGCATCTCGAAGATGTACTGGTCCGTGTCCGACACGGCCGAGTACGGCGGCTACACCCGCGGCCCGCGCGTCATCACCGACGAGACCCGTCAGGAGATGCGCCGGATCCTGGCCGAGATCCAGGACGGCACCTTCGCGCGTCAGCTCGTCGAGGAGTTCGACGGCGGCCAGAAGGAGTTCCAGCGTCACCGTGACGAGCTGGCCGAGAACCCGATCGAGAAGACGGGTGCCAAGCTGCGTCCGATGATGAGCTGGCTGAAGGCGTAACACGCCGGAGCATGACGGGTGGGTGGGCCTCGGGCCCACCCACCCGTTGCCGTATTACCGGCGGTGTTGAGCGGGTCTTACTGGGCGGCCAGCTGAGCGATCTGCTCGGCGCTCAGCACGCCGTCGTACGTGCGCACGTCGTCCACGGTCCCCGGCCAGTAGCCGGTGAAGGCACCTGCCGCCTTGGTCCGTCCGAGCTGGAGCGGGCCGGTGGCGTTCCACGCGCTCGCGTGGGACGTGATGGTGGTGGTGGAGAGCTGGCCGTTGACGTAGATGCGCAGCTCGCCGGCCAGCGCGTCGTAGACGCCGGCGACGTGGGTCCATTCCAGTGGGTTGGGGATGGCGTCGGAGCGGGTGCGTACGAGGGCGGCGGTGTCGGTGTCGGCGGCCCTCATGCCGAGGGTCCACCGCTGCTGTTCCTTGTCGAAGCCGAGCTGGAACCCGGCCGCCCGGCTGCCCGGCTGGGCCACGGCGGCGGTGTCGGTGGTGGGCAGGTAGTCGAGCTGGACCCAGGCGGCCACGGTGAAGCTGGATCTGGTGCCGACGGCGGGGCCGGTGGTCTGGGCGTAGCCGTTGACGCCGTCGAGCGCGAGCGCGCCGTCCAGCCAGCCGGACGTCCACGAGGCCCCGCCCGACAGGGTCGCGGGCGTCCCCCTGCCCGACGAGTCGGCGGCCGTCAGGCCGGACTCCTCATCCAACGTCCAGTGGCCGACCAGCGTGGCAGCGCTGTTGACCAGGTCGGCGAGCTCATCGGCGAACATGGCGCGGCCGTAGACGCGGACCTCGTCGAGGTCGCCCGCCCAGTGGTCCGCCGCCGCGCCGTTGACCTTGCCGCGGCCGATGGTGAGGGGTCCGGCCGCGTTCCACGGCGAGGTGGCGGCGACCGTGGATTCGAGCCTGCCGTTGACGTAGAGGGAGATCTGGCGGGCGGCCGAGTCGTAGACGCCGGCCAGGTGGGTCCACTCGTTCAACCGGGGTGCGGCCCCGGACAGGGCGCGCACGGTCGTCGCGTTGTCGGCGTCCGTGCCCGCCAGCACCAGCGCCCACCGGTCGTCGGTCTTGCTGTACTGCAGCGAGACCGCGCCGGTCCTGCCGCCTTCCTGGGTGAGCGCGGTGGCGGTCGCGGCGTTGCCGGTCAGGCGGGCCCAGGCGGTGACGGTGAAGTTGCGGCTGGTGTCGGTGATGGGGCCGGAGGTCTGGGCGTAGGCGTTGGCCAGCTTCAGCCCCGCGCCTGTCTTACCGGTCGTCCACGTGGCCCCGTACAGCGTCGCGGGGTGGGCGTTCGCCGCGTCGGCGGCCACGGTGCCCTGGCCCTCGTCCAGGGCCCAGTGGCCGTTCGGGCCCTTGCCGCTGTTGACGTTGAAGACGTAGCTGCGGATCGGGCCGAGCTGGCCCGCGCGGTCCTTGCTGCGTACCGACAGGACGTTGGGGCCGTCGTGGCGCGGGGTGAGCGCGATCGTGGCCGTGCCGTCGGCGGCGGGCGCGACCTCGGACTTGGGTGTGGTGTCGAGCCCGTAGACGTAGGCGGCCACGTCGGTGACGCCGTTGGGATCGAACGTGAACGTGCCGGCCAGGCCGACGCCGTCGTTCCAGCCTTCCTCGGCGTACTGGGGCGAGGTCACGACCGGCTCCCTGCCGGGCGCGGTGGCGTCCACGGTGGCCTCGCACCAGGGGCTCCAGGCGCTGTTGGC
>NZ_JBSFNK010000018.1:0-135908 GCF_053587055.1 Nonomuraea sp. NPDC003707
CGGTTACATTCCGAACCCGGAAGTTAAGCTTCTCTGCGCCGATGGTACTGCACTCGGGAGGGTGTGGGAGAGTAGGTCGCCGCCGGACAATCTTTGAGGGGGTTCGACGCCTTGGGCGTCGGACCCCCTTTTTTTTGTGCCATCACGGCCCCCGGTCGGGAGCGCTGCCGGCGGTCAGTAGGGTTAAGGGGTGGATTATCGTGCGGTAGAACGCGCGATCATGGAGCGCGGCGTCGAGTGGGATTTCGAGCCGACGCTCGACAGGATCGCGGCCCTTCTTGATGTGCTCGGTTCGCCGCAGAGGGCGTACCCGGTCATACACATCGCGGGCACCAACGGGAAGACGAGCACGGCCCGGCTCACCGAGGCTCTGCTCAAGGAGCGCAATCTCAGAGTGGGGCGGTTCACCAGCCCTCATCTGGTGTCGGTGCGCGAGCGGATCACGGTGGACGGCGAGCCGCTGAGCGAGGAGCGGTTCGCGGAGGTCTACGAGGAGATCATCCCGTATGTCGAGCTGACCGACACCCAGGGGCGGCGCATCCAGTTTTTCGAGCTGCTGACCGCCATGGCCTTCGCCGCCTTCGCCGACACCCCGGTCGACGTCGCGGTGATCGAGGCCGGCATGGGTGGGTCCTGGGACGCGACGAACGTCGCCGATGGCCTCGTGTCCGTGATCACGCCCATCTCGCTCGATCACACCGACCGTCTGGGTCCCGACATCCCCAGCATCGCCGGTGAGAAGGCGGGCATCATCAAGCCCGGCTCGACCACCGTGCTCGCCCAGCAGGAGCTGGCCGCGGCCGAGGTGCTCATGCGACGGGCCGCCGAGGTCGGCGCGGTCGTGGCCCGTGAGGGGATCGAGTTCGGCGTGCTCAACCGGGAGGTGGCCATCGGCGGGCAGCTGCTCACCCTGCGCGGCCTCAAGGGGGTCTACGACGAGGTCTACCTGCCGCTCTACGGCGCGCACCAGGCGAGCAACGCGGTCTGCGCGCTGGCCGCCGTCGAGGCGCTGACCGGCGGTGACGACCCGCTCGACGTCGATCTCGTACGGCAGGCGTTCGCGCAGGCCGCCTCGCCGGGGCGGATGGAGGTCGTGCGGCGGACACCGACGGTCGTGATCGACGCGGCCCACAACCCGGGCGGCATGCAGGCGACCCTGGAGGGGCTGCACGAGGCGTTCGACTTCGCCAAGGTCGTCGGGGTCCTCGCGGTCATGCGGGACAAGGACGTCGACGCGCTGCTCGAGCTGCTCGAACCGATGCTCGACGAGATCATCGTCACGCGTAACTCCTCGCCCAGGTCCATGTCGCCGGAGGAGCTGGCGTCCCTGGCCGAGCCGCTGTTCGGCGAGGAGCGCGTACACGTGGTCGAGCGGCTCGACGACGCCATCGACCAGGCTATCGGCGTCGCCGACGCCGAGGGGGAGTTCAGCGGCACGGGCGTGTTCATCACCGGGTCGGTTGTAACGGCGGGTGACGCGCGGCAGCTGCTCAAGGCGGATGGTTCGCGATGAATTTCCAGGTGACTCCAGGTATGCGCAGGCTGGGCGCCAGCGTGCTCGGCATGGAGGCCATCGTGGCGGGGCTGATCACGCCCGTGGCGATCACCGTGGGCGGGGTGGCGCCCGCGCTCGCGGTGACCGCCGGCATCGGGCTGGCCGTGCTGTGCGTGGTCGCCGCGGGCCTGCTCAAGCGGCCTTTCGGCTACATCCTCGGCAGCCTCGTACAGGTGCTGGCGATCTGCACGGGCTTCCTCGTGCCGATGATGTTCTTCCTCGGCGCGATCTTCACAGCGCTGTGGATCACGGCGATTATCGTCGCTCGGCGTGTTGAGGGCGCTACTTCCCGCTAAAGTCGGCGCATGACCGTCCCCCCGATTCAGCGGTCGGCCGGGCCCAGGGTCCCATGGCTGCTCGATGTGACGCTCGGGCTGCTTGTCGTTGCCGCCTTGCCGCTGGCGATCGTCACCGTTCCCAATACGCTTTCCGTCGTCGCCAAGCTGCTGCCCGGCGACGTCGACCAGGTCGGGCTGATGCGCACGCACGGGCTCGCCCTGCCCGCGCTGATGCTGACCGTGCCGCTGGCGGCGGTGGTGCTGCGGCGCGTGCAGGTGGTTCACGTGGTGCTGCTGGGGCTGGCCCTGGTGGCCCTGTCCGACGTCGCCGGTGGGTACGCGGGCTCGGAGCTCCTCGCCGGAGTGGTGCGGGTGCTGCGCGGCGTCGGCGCGGGCCTGGTCGTGCCCGCCACGCTGGCGGCCGTCTGGGACCGCGTGCCGGTGTTGCGGGCGCTGTGGGTGGGCGTGTTCAGCATGAGCCTGCTCGCGGCCGAGGCGCTGGCGCTGTGGCCGCTCGACAAGGCGAGCAGCTGGAAGGTCACGCTGCAGCCGTACCCGATGCTGACGGGGATCGCGCTGGCCCTGGCGGGCGCGTACCTGCTCATCTGGATCCTGCTCGGGCGGCCGGCCACGCCGATGCTCAACGACGGGGAGCGGAGCCGGCTGCTGCTGGCCGCCGTGCCGGCGGCGGGCATCGCGGTCGTGGCGATCAGCACCGCGACCGAGGGGTGGCGGGCCATGCCGGTGATCGTGCTGGCGGTGGTGGCCGTGGCCGGGCTGCTGGGGCTGGCCACGATAGGGGCCGCGGAGAGCCGTACGCTGGCGTACTCCATGGTGGCGGTCGGCGTGGTGCTGCTGCCCAGCGCGGCGCAGGTCACGCTGGTGGAGATGGGCGGGCTCGGCGGGCCAGGGCTGCGGGGGCTCTGGGTGCCGTTCGCGGTGGCCGGGCTGCTCGCCGTCGGCGCTGCCGCGGCCGTGCGGCGGTTCGCGCCGGCCCCCGGGCGGTGGCTGGTGCCTTTCGGGTTGCTCGCGATGGTCATGGGGCTGTCCTCGGTGCGGCTCGTCGTGCCGTCGGCCGACGGGTTGGTGCTGGCGGTGCCGTTCACGCTGCTCGCGGTGGGGGCAGCGGTGGCGTTGACGTCGGCGCTGCAGGGGGTGGGGGTCGGGACGGCCGTCTTCGGGCTCTCGCTGTGCGTCGCGGGGGTGCTGGCGGGGTTCCTGCTCGGTACGGGTGTGCAGATGGCGATGCTGGACGGGGTTTCGTCGGCCCAGGAGCTGGTGGACAGCTTCGTCGGCGCGCTGCACTCGTGGGCCCTGATCGGCGGCTTCCTCGTGGTGCTGGTCATCGTGCTCTCCACCGTGATGGCCCGGCGGGGTGCCGCCAGGCCCGAAGAGCCGGCGTCCGCGTCGCCTGCGGAGGGGGCGGAGGATGAGGACGAATCTGCCGGTTCGGTGCCCGCCGTGCCGCCGCAGGGCCAATCGCCCGAGGACACCGCCTCTCCATGACGCCGTTCCGTAGGAAAACGAGGGTGGGGGCGCGGGACGGTAAGCTGAGGCCCAAGCCACGGCGACGCGTGGGCCCGTCCCCCGCGAAGCATCCCGCGGCCGGGCCGGGCGCCCGTGATCGCGATCCTCACTCTGTTCGAAGGAGAACTCCAAGTGTCCGAGCGCACTCTTGTCCTGATCAAGCCCGACGGGGTTAAGCGCGGCCTCATCGGTGACGTGATCGCCCGTGTGGAGCGCAAGGGCCTCAAGGTCGTGGCGATGGACCTGCGCACCCTCGACGCCGACACCGCCAAGTCGCACTACGCCGAGCACTCCGAGCGGCCGTTCTTCGGTGAGCTCGTCGAGTTCATCACGTCGGGGCCGCTCGTCGCCCTGGTCCTCGAGGGCCCGCGGGCCGTCGAGGCGTTCCGCGCGCTGGCCGGCGCCACCGACCCGGTCAAGTCGGCCCCCGGAACGATCCGCGGCGACCACGCCCTCGAGATCGGCGAAAACGTCGTCCACGGCTCCGACTCGCCCGAGTCCGCCGCCAGGGAGATCAAGATCTTCTTCCCTGACCGTTTCTAGGCGATTCGCCTCGCCAATCCGCGCCCGCGCAGCATGTCGCTGCGCGGGCGCGCGTTTTTGTCGGGCGCCTGTCGTAGGGTGGCGAGGTCTTGGTGTGCGGGGTCGATTCGTGGGCGTGGCGGGGGCGGGATTTTGTCGGCGCTTCCGCGTACGGTTGGCAGGGTCGATACGTGAGGCCTCGAGCCGATGGGCGTTTTGGATCGTTCCAGCAAGCCTTTGGGTGTTGTGGTGCAATCCGGGCAAAATTGCGGTTGAGGTAGGGGCTGGAGATTTTTGTGGGGCGCGAGGGCTCATTGCGCCCATCGGTGGGTACGTCACGTTACGATTCGAATTCGATCCGTAATCATTCGCGAACGACGTTACGGAGGGCTCCGTTCCCCATGGGCAGCAAGCTCGCGTTTCTCGGCCGTGACATGGCGGTCGACCTGGGCACCGCCAACACGCTGGTCTACGTGCGCGGCCGGGGCATCGTGCTCAACGAGCCCTCAGTCGTAGCGATCAACACCGCCACGGGCAAGATCGTGGCGGTCGGCATCGAGGCCAAGCGGATGATCGGTCGTACGCCTGGCAACATCGTCGCCGTCCGCCCGCTCAAAGACGGCGTGATCGCCGACTTCGATGTGACTGAGCGGATGTTGCGATATTTCATCCAGAGGGTGCACCGACGTCGGCATCTCGCCAAGCCACGCATCATCATCGCCGTGCCGAGCGGCATCACCAGCGTGGAGCAGCGCGCGGTGAAGGAAGCCGGATACCAGGCAGGCGCCAGGAAGGTCTACATCGTCGAGGAGCCCATGGCCGCCGCCATCGGGGCCGGGCTCCCGGTGCACGAGCCGACCGGAAACATGGTGGTCGACATCGGTGGGGGCACCACCGAGGTGGCGATCATCTCGATGGGCGGCGTGGTCACCAGCCAGTCCATCAGGATCGGCGGCGACGAGCTCGACCAGGCGGTGATCGCGTTCGCCAAGAAGGAATACTCGCTGATGCTCGGCGAGCGCACCGCCGAGGAGATCAAGATCGCCATCGGTTCGGCCGGCCCGACCGGCGAGGAGTCGCACGCGGAGATCCGCGGGCGCGACCTGGTCAGCGGGCTGCCCAAGACCATCGTCGTGTCGAGCGAAGAGGTCAGGAAGGCCATCGAGGAGCCGGTCAACGCCATCGTCGACGCGGTCAAGACCACGCTCGACAAGTGCCCGCCCGAGTTGTCCGGCGACATCATGGACCGCGGCATCGCGCTCACTGGCGGGGGCGCCCTGCTCAAGGGGCTGGACGAGCGCGTCAAGGCCGAGACGGGCATGCCCGTGCACCTGGTCGAAAACGCCCTCGACTCGGTCGCCATCGGCTCCGGCAAGTGCGCCGAGGAGTTCGAGGCGCTCCAGCAGGTCCTGGTGCCGGAGTCGCGGCACTGATGAGAGACTCTCGCCATGCGCGGCTGATCCTGGGCGGGCTGCTGACGGCGGCCCTGATCATCTTGACCGTCGACCATCGCACTGGCAACAGCTCGCCGCTGCGGCCGCTGCGAACGGCGGCGGCTTATGTGTTCGGCACAGCGGAACAGTTCGGCGGGGGGCTGGTGCGCCCCGTCAGCGGGTTCGTCCGCGCTCTTGTGGACGCGCCCGGCGCCCAGGACCGCATCAACGCGCTCAAAGCGGAGAACGCCCAGCTCCGGGCCGGCCTGGTCGCCAGCAAGCTCGACGCGACCCGCTCCAAGGAGCTCAAGCAGTTGCTCGGCCTGTCGGGGTCGGGCGGATACAAGGTGGTCCCGGCCAACGTGGTCGCCCGGCGCGGGCTGCCGGGCTTCGAGGACGCCGTGCAGATCGACGCCGGCACGAGTGACGGCATCCGTACGGAGATGACCGTGCTGAGCGGCGACGGTCTGGTCGGGCGCGTGATCAACGCGGCCCCGCACAGCTCGACGGTGGTGCTCCTCAGCGACCCGGCCTCGGCCGTCGGGGCGCGGCTGGAGGGGGGCAAGGAGATCGGTGTGGTGCACGGGGTGGGGGAGAACGGGCGGCTCGTCCAGTTCCGGCTCCTCGACTCCACAGCCCCGCTGACCAGCGGCGCGCGGATCGTCAGCTTCGGCTCGCAGAACGGCAGCCCGTACGTGCCGGGGGTGCCCATCGGGGTGATCGAGCGGGTGGAGTCGACGCCGGGGGAGCTGACCCGCATCGCGTACGCCCGTCCGTACGCGGATCTTTCTTCGCTGGACGTGGTCGGGGTGGTGGTGGAGGCTCCGAAGCGGGATCCGCGTGACGCGGTGCTGCCCGCCAAGGCGCTGCCTGCCACGGAGGGATCGCGATGATCGGGCGGCGGGCGGTTCCACGGCGCCTGCCGATCAATGGGCACGGTGATCCGGGTGCGCGCGGAAGCGCTGGCTGTCTGGGTGCGAGGTGCGGTGCCGGCGCGTATCTGGCTGCGTGGGGCGGTGTTGGGGCGTATCTGGGCGCACGGTGCGGTGCCGGCCGGTGTCTTGGCGTGTGCGGTGCCGGCCGGTGTCTTGGCGTGTGGGGTGCTGGTGGGCATGCGGACGTGACGTGGCGTGCTGATGGGCATGCAGGCGCGCGGCGCGGTGCTGGCGGGAGCGTAGACGCGAGATGGGGTGCTGGCGGGCGTGTGGGCGCGTGTCAGGGCGGCAGTGGCCGTCTGGAGCGTTCCATCGGGGGTCGGCGCTACGCGTCTCTGAGAGCGCTTGTGGCGGCGTCTGACGAGGGTTGGGCGTGGGCGGTGCGGAGGCCTTCGGGGTGGATCGGCCCGCGAGCGCCGCGCGGAAGCTCGGCTCCGGGGTGGGAGTCGGTGAAAACGTCGGCTTGGGTGTCGGGCTCGCGTGGGCTCCGGTCGCCGGCCCGGGTCCGGTCGTCGGCGCGGGTCCGAGCGGCCGGCGGTGGCCGGTGGGCGTCGGTGTCCGCTCGGCTGGATCGCCGGTGGGCGTCGGTGGCGGGTGGGTCGGATCGTTGGTGGCTCGGTTCGCTGGAACGGCTCGAACGACCTGGCCGGGCTCCATCCGGCGGGTCGGGCACGGGGCGCGCGTGCGGGGCGGGGCGGATTGTGAGGGATTCCCGGGAGGGGGCGCGGTGATCGGCGGGTTGTCCGTGTTGTTGGCCTTGCTGGCGCAGGTCATGTTGGTCAACCGATTTCCCCTGCCGGCCGGGGGCTCGCCCGATCTGGTGCTGCTGGCCGTGATCGGGGCGGCGTTGGGGCGTGGAGCGTCGTCCGGGGCGGTGCTCGGGTTCAGTGCCGGGCTGCTCGTCGATGTCATGCCGCCGACCGCGCACCTCGTGGGGCAGTACGCGTTCGTGCTGGCGCTCGTCGGTTACGTGGCCGGGCGTGGCGCGGGTGGGCCGGTCACCACCGTGGTGTTGTGCGTGCTGATGGCGCCGTTGCTGGCGGCGGTCGTGAGCGGGCTGATCGCCGATCCCCGGGTGACGATCTCCACGCTGACCGAGCAGGTGCCCGTCACCATCGTCTACACGCTGGTCGTGTCCCCCATCGTGATCTGGCTGACCACACGGGGCAGGGAGGCGGGGTTCTCGACATGATGCGGATGCGGGCCAGGCTGCTGCTGGTGCAGGTGCTCGTCGTGACGTTGCTGGTCGTGCTGGCCGTGCGCCTGTGGCAGGTGCAGGTGGTGCGCGGGAACGAGTTCGTGACGCGGGCGACGGAGACCAGGACACGGGCCGTGATCGTGCCCGCCGTGCGGGGGCAGATCCTCGACTCGCACGGGCGGCCGTTGGTGCGCAACAAGACCGCGTTGGTCGTGTCCGTGGACCGGACCAGGCTGACCAGGATGAAGGACGGCGGGCTCAAGGTGCTGGGCAAGCTGTCGGCGGTGCTCGGCCGGCCCGTCGCCGATCTGCAGCAGCGCATCACGCCGTGCGGGCCGGGAGTCCGCAAGCCCTGCTGGACGGGATCGCCGTACCAGCCGGTTCCGCTCGACGAGAAGGTGGACACTCGGGAGGCGCTGCAGATCCTCGAGCGGCAGGAGGAGTTTCCCGGGGTGACGGCGGAGATCCACTCCGTCAGGCAGTACCCCGGCGGGCGCGACGGGGCGCAGATGCTCGGCTACCTGCAGCCGGTCACCGAGGCCGAGCTGGAGAAGCGCGAAGGGCTGAAGGCCAGCTTCTCCGGGGTGGACCTGGCGGGGCGTGACGGGCTCGAGTACGTCTACGACGAGGCGCTGCGCGGCAAGTCGGGGCTGCGCAGGGTACAGGTCGACAGGATGGGCAAGGCGCTCGGCGTCGAGGAGCAGATCACCCCGATTCCCGGCGACCACCTGGTGACCAGCATCGACTCGCGGGTGCAGTCCGTGGTGGAGAAGGCGCTGGCGAAGGCGATGAAGTCCGCGCCGGCGGCTGACGGCGGCGCGGGGGTGGTGCTCGACGCGCGTACGGGACGGGTGGTGGCGCTGGCCAGCGCTCCCGGATACGACCCGGCGGTCTGGGCGGGTGGGATCTCGACGCGCGGATATCAGTGGCTGCTGTCGGATAAATCAGACATGCCGCTCGTGTCCCGGGCGATCAACGGCCAGTTCGCGCCGGGTTCGACGTTCAAGATCTCGTCGGTGTCGGCGATGTTGCGGTCCGGATACCCGCTGAACGGCACGTACGGATGCCCCGGCTCCTACATGGTCGGCGACCGGGCGTTCAGCAACTTCCGCGGCGTTTCGCTCGGCTCGCTCAGCCTGCACACCGCGCTGGTCAAGTCGTGCGACACGATCTTCTACAAAGCCGCGTACGAGCAGTACTTGAAGGACGGCGGGCGCAACCCGAAGAAGGCCACCAAGGAGATCTTCGCCAACACGGCCAGGGCGTTCGGGTTCGGCAGGCCGACCGGGGTGGACCTGCCGGGCGAGTCCTCCGGGCGCATCCCCGACCGGGCGTGGAAGAAGGACCTGTGGAACCGCACCAACGCCGTGAGCTGCGAGCGGTCGCGCAAAGGATACCCGGAGGTCAAGGATCGGGCGCGGGCCGACTTCCTCAAACGGCTCGCGCTGGAGAACTGCACCGAGGGGTTCCTGCTGCGGCCGGGCGACTCGGCCAACTTCTCCATCGGCCAGGGCGACGTGCTGGTGACGCCGATGCAGCTCGCGCGGGCGTACATGGCACTGGTGAGCGACGGGAAGCTGCGCAGCCCGCGCATCGGGTGGGCGCAGGTGCGGCCTGACGGCAAGGTCGTCAGGACCATCCCGGTGCCGGTCGTGGGCAAGCTGCCGATCAGTGAGAAGGAACGGCTCTACATCAAGAACGCGCTGAGCCAGGTCCCCTCGGACGGCACCGCGGCGGGGGCCTTCGCCGGGTTCCCGATGGACAAGGTGCGCATCGGCGGCAAGACCGGCACCGCGGAGGTCTGGGGCAAGCAGGACACCTCGTGGTTCGCGTCATTCGCGCCCACGAAGAATCCGCAGTACGTGGTCGTGGTCATGGTCTCGCAGGGTGGCATGGGCGCGCAGACGGCGGCGCCTGCCGTGCGGGAGATCTACGAAGGGATCTACGGCATCAAGCGGCCTCCCGCCGTGCCCGGTGGGAAGCTCACGACGAGGTTGCCCAGCTTCTCGCCCGACGGAACGGTGGCCGGAGGATGAGCGCCCAGAGCCTGGAGCTGGGCACGGGCGGTCGGACGGTCGGCACCGGCGCCGGCGGTGGTCGTGAGAGTCGGTCGGTGGTGAGTGGTGGTCGCGGGGGCCGGCGTGTGGCGGGTGGTGGCCGGAGACGTTGGTTGGCGGTGGGGGATCGCCGTGGAGGCTGGCCCGTCGCAGGCGGTGCGGGCCGGGGTCGGCTGGTGGGCGGCGCGCGCAGAGGTTGGCCCATGGTGAGCGGTGGGCGGAGCGGGGTTCGGCGGCCGGGTGGTGGGACGGCGGGCCGGTGGGTGGTCGGCCGCGTGGTCGGAGGGGTGGTCGGCTGGGCGGCCGGGTGGGTGATCGGCTGTGTGGTCGGGTGGGTGACTGGCCGGGTGGTCGGGTGGATGGTCGCTGGGATGGAGGTGCGGAGGTGATCGATCGAACGGTGGCCGTCCGGCGGCCGTCGCTGTTCCGCCGAGTCGCCGGTGAGAACTCGACGGTGCGCAGGCTGGATGCCCTGATGCTGGTCGCGGTGGCCGGGCTGTGCGTGATCGGCACGCTGCTCGTCTGGTCGTCCACCAGGACCTGGGCCCCGGGCTCGACGGGGCTGGTGAAGAAGCACGTCTTCAACGAGATGATCGGGATCATCCTGTGCGCGATCGTGGCGACGGTCGACCATCGCGCGATGCGCGCGTACGCGCCGCTGGTGTTCCTGGTGTCGCTGATAGGGCTGGGGCTGGTCATCACGCCGCTGGGTGCGACGATCAACGGGTCGCACTCGTGGATCCTGCTCGGTGGCGGGTTCGCGGTGCAGCCGTCGGAGTTCGCCAAGGTCGGGCTGCTGCTGATCATCGCGATGCTGCTCGCGCAGCCGGCCGAGGGCAGTGATCGGCCGCGCGCGCTGGACATATGGCTGGCGCTCCTCGCCTCGGGGGTCACGATGGGGCTGGTGATGCTCCAGCCGGACCTCGGGACGGCGCTGGTGCTGGCGGTGATCACGGCCGCCGGGCTGATCATCGCGGGGGTGCGCAAACGGTGGATCGCGGCGCTGACGCTGGTGGCTGCTGGCGGGGTGTTCTCGGTGTTCTACTTCCAACTGCTCGAGCCGTACCAGGTGGCCCGGTTTACGGCGTTCGTCGATCCGAGCGTCGATCCGCGCGGGGTGGGCTACAACAGCACGCAGTCGATGATCGCGATCGGCTCCGGGCAGCTCCTGGGAAAGGGGCTGCTGGGGGGCGGGCAGACGACCGGGCGGTTCGTGCCCGAGCAGCACACCGACTTCATCTTCACGGTGGCGGGGGAGGAGTTCGGGTTCCTCGGGTCGGTCACGGTGGTGCTGCTGCTCGGGGTGGTGCTGCTGCGCGGGCTGAAGATCGCCAGGCAGTGCGACGACAGGTTCGGGACGTTGGTCGCGGGCACGATCGTGTGCTGGTTCGCGTTCCAGACGTTCATCAATGTGGGCATGACGATCGGGATCATGCCGATCACGGGGCTTCCGCTGCCGTTCGTGTCATATGGCGGTACGGCCACGTTCGCGAATCTCATTGCGATTGGGCTTCTCCAAGCCATCAGGGTGCGAAGACAGTCGTTTAATTAGAGACATGTTCTTGGCCTATTGCGATGAGTGCGAGGAGCGCTTTCTGCTTCCCGCGAACCACGTCGTCGGCGTGCACAATCTGGCGAGCGGCGTGATCGCCGTCGAGCTGACCTGCTACGAAGGGCACCGTCTCCTGGTGCTCATCGGCAACGACATCGACATCCCTGGACCTGCCACCGTCTGAGCGCCGCTACCCTGGACCGTATGTCTGTCGAGTCGGTGTTCCCCCGCCTGGAAGCGCTACTGCCCAAGGTGCAGAAGCCCATCCAGTACGTCGGGGGTGAGCTCAACTCGACCGTCAAGGACTGGGACTCCGCCGACGTGCGGTGGGCGCTGATGTACCCGGACGCCTACGAGGTCGGGCTGCCCAACCAGGGTGTGGCGATCCTCTACGAGATCCTCAACGAGCTGCCCGCCACGCTGGCCGAGCGCACCTACGCGGTGTGGCCGGATCTCGAGGCGCTCATGCGGGCCGAGGGCGTCCCGCAGTTCACCGTCGACGCGCACCGGCCGGTGCGCGCCTTCGACGTGTTGGGCGTGTCCTTCTCGACCGAGCTGGGCTACACCAACATGCTCAACGCGCTCGATCTGGCGGGCATCCCGCTGATGGCCGTGGACCGGGGTGAGGACGACCCGATCGTGCTCGCCGGCGGCCACGCGGCCTTCAACCCGGAGCCGATCGCCGACTTCCTCGACGCGGCCGTGCTCGGCGACGGAGAGCAGATCTCCATCGCCATCTCCGAGGTCATCCGCGAGTGGAAGGCCGAGGGCAGACCCGGCGGGCGGGACGAGCTGCTCATGCGGCTCGCCGAGTCCGGCGGGGTATATATCCCGAAATTTTACGATGTGGACTACCACCCGGACGGTCGCATCAAGCGCGTCGCCCCCAACAGGGCCGACGTGCCGTGGCGGGTGCACAAGCACACCGTGATGGACCTCGACGAGTGGCCCTACCCGAAGAAGCCGCTGGTCCCGCTGGCCGAGACCGTGCACGAGCGGTTCAGCGTGGAGATCTTCCGCGGCTGCACCCGTGGCTGCAGGTTCTGCCAGGCGGGCATGATCACGCGCCCGGTGCGGGAGCGCTCGATCACCACCATCGGGGCGATGGTCGAAAACGGCATCAAGGAGTCCGGCTTCAACGAGGTCGGCCTGCTGTCGCTCTCGTCGGCCGACCACTCCGAGATCGGTGAGGTCGCCAAGGGCCTGGCCGACCGCTACGAGGGCACCAACACCTCGCTCTCGCTGCCGTCCACCAGGGTCGACGCGTTCAACATCGACCTGGCCAACGAGTTCTCCAGGAACGGCAGGCGTTCCGGCCTGACGTTCGCGCCGGAGGGCGGCTCCGAGCGCATGCGCAAGGTGATCAACAAGATGGTCACCGAGGAAGACCTGATCCGCACCGTCACCACGGCCTATTCGCAGGGGTGGCGGCAGGTCAAGCTCTACTTCATGTGCGGCCTGCCCACCGAGCAGGACGAGGATGTGCTGGGCATCGCCGACCTGGCCAAGAAGGTCATCCAGGCGGGCCGCGAGGCGACCGGCAGCCGCGACATCCGCTGCACGGTCTCCATCGGCGGCTTCGTGCCCAAGCCGCACACGCCGTTCCAGTGGGCCGGACAGGCCGATCACGAGACCGTCGACCGGCGGCTCAAGCAGCTGCGCGACTCGCTCAGAGGCGACAAGCAGTACGGCAGAGCCATCGGCTTCCGCTACCACGACGGCAAGCCCTCGATCGTGGAGGGCCTGCTCTCGCGCGGCGACCGCCGGGTAGGCGCCGTGATCCGCGCCGTCTGGGAGGACGGCGGCAGATTCGACGGCTGGAGCGAGCACTTCTCCTACGAGCGCTGGATGGCGGCCGCCGAGAAGGCGGGCGTCGACGTCGACTGGTACACCACGCGCGAGCGGGCGGAGAACGAGGTCCTGCCATGGGACCACCTCGATGCCGGGCTCGACCGCGAGTGGCTCTGGCAGGACTGGCAGGAGGCCGTCTCCGGCGGCGAGGTCGAAGACTGCCGCTGGACTCCTTGCTACGACTGCGGCGTCTGCCCGACGATGGGCACGGAAATTCAGATCGGCCCCACGGGGCGAAAACTCCTTCCTCTTACGGTGGTCTAGCGCGCTCAGTGGGCAGCCGGTGCCTCGGCGTACACATACACGCGCCAGGGCGGCTTATCCTGAGACGAAGGAACTCTGACAAGGGAAGGACGACAAGCTCTGAAACCTGTTCCCGAAGGGCCTCCGCCCGCGCCCACGGTGCAGCGCCTTCGCGTGCGCTACGCCAAGCGCGGCCGCCTGCGCTTCACCAGCCACCGCGACATTTCGCGGGCCGTTGAGAGAGCGGTTCGCCGTGCCGGCATACCGGTGGCCTACAGCGCAGGTTTCTCGCCCCACCCGAAGATCTCCTACGCGGGCGCGGCGCCGACCGGCGTCGCCAGCGAAGCCGAATATCTCGAGATCGGTGTCACCACGCCGTGCGATCCCGAGCAGGTGAGACAGGACCTGGATGGGTCGCTGCCGCCGGGGCTCGATGTGCTCGACGTTGTGACAGCGGGCCCGGGTGGGCTGGCTGACCGCTTGGAGGTCTCCGACTGGGAGGTGCGGCTGCCCGGTGCCGATCGCGAGCTCGCCGAGGTGGCGGCGGAGAAGTTTCTCGCGGCAGGCGCTGTGGAGGTCGAACGCCTCACCAAGAAGGGCCCCCGTCGCTTCGACGCGCGGGAGGCCGTCCTGGGGCTAACGGTGTCCGAGGGAACAGACAGAACTGCAGCTCAGGTGCTCGGAGGGCCGTGTGTCATACTGCGCATGGTTGTTCGGCACATGACGCCTGCCGTTCGACCCGACGATGTGCTCACAGGGCTGCGCCTTGTGGCCGACTTCGCGCCGCCGGTTCCCCCCGAGGTGACCAGGCTGGCGCAGGGGCCGCTCGACGTCAGCACTGGTGCGCTTGCCGATCCGCTCGACCTGGACCGCGACACCACGCGCGGCGGCGAGGCGGGACCGGCGAGTGAGCACGTCGCCGGTTGAGGAGGTGCCCCGCGCGAGCGGGGCACGACCGCTGACAGGACTTGGCGCCGACACCCCCACCTCGGGGGCGTTGGCGGACAACGAGACACGAGAGCTCCTGCGCGGCGCGGCGACGCGCCCGGGAGCTGACGGGAGAGCGCCCGCATGCTCGAGAACGAGCCCAACGCCGGGGCCATTGGCCCTGACGGGGAGACAATTGAACAGCCAGAGGTGACCCCACGTCGCCGCTCCGCCAGCCGCCCGGCGGGTCCGCCGCCGGAGCCGGAGGAGCCTGCCCACGTTCCGGTCACCACTGCGGCGGCGCAGACCGCGCCGTCGGTGGCTGACGTACAACCGGTGCAGAGCACCGCCGCGCAGCGCGCGGCGGGAGAGCCCGCGCCTCAGATCCGCACCGCCGCGCCCGAGCCGGAGGCCGCTGCGGCGACCGCGCCGGAGAGCCCGGTCGAGGCGGCCGTGGCCGAGACCGTTGCCGAGGCCGCCGCCGAGGAGAAGCCCAAGAGGACCACGCGGACCCGGTCCACCGCCACGACGACGCGGCGCCGTACGACGAAGAAGGCCGCCGAGGCCGAAGCCGAGGCTGCCCCCGTGGTGGAGGAGCCGCCCGCTGAGGCCGCCGAGCCGGTGAAGCGGCGCAGGACGCGCAAGAAGGTGGAAGAGCCCGTCGAGGAGGCCGTCGCAGGCGCTGTGGGGGCGGTGGCCGACTCCGAGAAGGCCGCCGCGAGCGAGGGCCTGGCCGGCAAGGCCGCGACGACGGCGCTGACCGCCGAGGCGGCGCCCGCCGGTGGCGCCCAGGCGACCGCCGAGGCTGTGCGTGCCGGTGGTGTCCAGGCGGCTGCCGAGGATGAGGACATCCTTGAGAGCCTGCCCGACAACGAGCCCCTTGACGACGAGCCCGCGGGCGAGGACCTCGACGAGGAGCCCGCACGGGCGAGCCTGCTGTCCGACCCGTTCGGGTTCGCCGCGCGCACGCCGGCCGAGCCCGGCACCGCGTTCCAGCGGCCGGCGGCCATCTTCGCGCCGCTGTTCCAGGCACCCGACCCCAGCCAGGCCAAGCCAGCCGTCACCCGGCGGGCCGAGGCGCCGCAGCCCGCTCCCGAGCCCGAGGAGGTCGAGGAGCCGGTCGACGAGTCCGCGGTAGAGGACGAGACCGACCTCGACACCTCCGACGAGCAGGAGGAGGAAGAGGGCGCGGGCCGTCGCCGCCGTCGCAGGCGGGGCGGCCGGGGCCGCGGCAAGTCGCGCGAGCGTGACGAGGGCGAGGAAGGCGACGAGCAGGACGAGGAGGCCGAGGAGGAGCAGGCCGAGGAGGGCGCCGCTCACGACGAGGAGTCCTCGACCTCGCGCCGCCGCCGTCGCCGTCGCCGCCGGGGCTCCGAGGAGGGCGCCGAGCCGGCCAGCGACGACCCGCCGAACACGGTGGTGCGCATCCGCGCGCCTCGTGCGGGCCGCAGCAGCGGGCTGGAAACCGCGACCGACGGTGTGCAGAGCGTGCGCGGCTCCACCCGCCTCGAGGCCAAGAAGCAGCGCCGCCGCGAGGGGCGCGAGCTGGGCCGCAGGCGTCCGCCGATCATCACGGAGTCGGAGTTCCTGGCCCGCCGCGAGTCCGTCGACCGGATGATGGTGGTACGCCGCCAGGGCGACCGTACGCAGATCGCGGTCCTGGAGGACGGCGTGCTCGTCGAGCACTACGTCAACCGCGAGGCCAGCCAGTCCTACGTCGGCAACGTCTACCTCGGCAAGGTCCAGAACGTGCTGCCCTCGATGGAGGCGGCGTTCGTGGACATCGGCAAGGGCCGCAACGCCGTCCTGTACGCCGGTGAGGTCAACTTCGACACCGCCGGGCTGGAGGGCCAGCCCAAGCGCATCGAGGCGGCGCTGAAGTCGGGCCAGTCGGTGCTCGTACAGGTCACCAAGGACCCGATCGGGCACAAGGGCGCCCGGCTCACGTCCCAGATCAGCCTGCCCGGGCGATACCTCGTCTACGTGCCGGACGGGTCGATGACCGGCATCAGCCGCAAGCTGCCCGACAAGGAGCGCACGCGGCTCAAGAGCATCCTGAAGAAGGTCATGCCGGAGAACGCCGGCGTGATCGTGCGTACCGCCGCGGAGGGCGCCTCCGAGGACGAGCTGGCGCGTGACGTGGCCCGCCTGTCCGCCCAGTGGGAGAGCATCCAGAAGAAGGCCAAGTCGGCCAGCCCGCCCGAGCTGCTGTCC
Organism: Nonomuraea sp. NPDC003707; assembly: GCF_053587055.1. Classification (NCBI taxonomy): domain Bacteria; kingdom Bacillati; phylum Actinomycetota; class Actinomycetes; order Streptosporangiales; family Streptosporangiaceae; genus Nonomuraea; species Nonomuraea sp. NPDC003707. The sequence goes on from NZ_JBSFNK010000018.1 coordinate 16,293, forward strand.
GCGGAGCCCGATCTCACGATCCGGGTCGTGCGCGACGTCTTCAACGAGGACTTCACCTCGCTGATCGTGCAGGGCGCCGACGCCTGGGACACGGTGGACGACTACGTCAAGTACGTCGCGCCGCACCTGGGCGAGCGCCTGGCGCGGTGGGACGGCGACCAGGGTGACGTGTTCGAGCACTACCGGATCGACGAGCAGCTCGGCAAGGCGCTCGAGCGCAAGGTCTGGCTGCCCAGCGGCGGCTCGCTGGTGATCGACCGTACCGAGGCGATGACCGTCGTCGACGTCAACACCGGCAAGTTCACCGGGCAGGGCGGCAACCTCGAGGAGACCGTCACCCGGAACAACCTCGAGGCGGCCGAGGAGATCGTGCGCCAGCTCAGGCTGCGCGACATCGGCGGCATCATCGTGATCGACTTCATCGACATGGTGCTGGAGTCCAACCGCGACCTGGTGCTGCGGCGGCTGCTGGAGTGCCTGGCCCGCGACAGGACCAAGCACCAGGTGGCCGAGGTCACCTCGCTGGGCCTGGTCCAGATGACGCGTAAGCGGGTCGGACAGGGGCTGCTGGAGGCCTTCTCCACGCCGTGCGAGTGCTGCAACGGGCGTGGCCTGCTCGTCTCCACGGAGCCGGTCGAGCCCAAGCCCGAGCCGCGCGGCACGCAGGGGAAGATGGCCATCGAGAAGGCGGTCTCCGACAAGGTTTCCGCGGCCAAGGACACCTCGAGCCGTGATACGGTGACCGGTGCGCTTGAAGACGTCCCGACTGAGGACGACCAGGCTGGCCAGACTTCCGGCAGAGGGCGGCGACGCTCGCGCCGAGCCAAGTCGGCCGAGTAGTTCTCGGCAGGCTTCCGACGTTCCGTCCGGTTCGCCTAGGGGACCGTTAATCCGGTACCCTGGTGTATCGGTGCGTCAGGTGACGTGCCCTGTTGGCGCGCTTACTCGGTTCGTCGGTTTGAGACAGGCCGAATGACAGGCGCAGCATTCGGCGGCCGCCTCTCGATGAGGCGGCTGATGTACGAGACAACAGTGAGTCAGAAGGGTTCCGCGGTGTACGCGATCGTTCGTTGCGGCGGCAGGCAGCAGAAGGTCTCCGTCGGTGACGTCCTCGAGGTGGACAAGGTCGCCGGCGAGGTCGGCTCTTCGGTTTCGCTGCCGACGGTGCTCGTCGTCAACGACGGCGATGTGACCACGGAGGCGGGCAAGTTCACGGTCAGCGCCGAGATCCTCGGTGAGACCAAGGGCCCGAAGATCCGGATCCTCAAGTACAAGAACAAGACCGGTTACAAGAAGCGCCAGGGTCACCGTCAGCGGTACACCCAGGTGAAGATCACCGGTATCGAGCAGGCCTGAACGGGAGTTTGAGAGATGGCACACAAGAAGGGCGCGTCGTCCACCCGGAACGGTCGTGACTCCAACGCCCAGCGCCTGGGCGTCAAGCGCTTCGGCGGCCAGCTGGTCAACGCGGGCGAGATCATCGTCCGTCAGCGTGGCACCCACTTCCACCCCGGCGACAACGTGGGGCGTGGCGGCGACGACACGCTGTTCGCGCTGGCGGCCGGGCACGTGCAGTTCGGTGTCAAGCGCGGCCGGCGGGCCGTGAGCATCGTTCCCGTCGCGGAGTAGGGGTTCTTCCTCTCCGTAGACCTTGGGTTTTCTTGCCAAAGGGGTGGATCGCGGCGTCGATCCGCCCCTTTGCTTTTGGCTGACTTCCGCCGGTGGGCGGTGTGTGGAGGAGTGCAGAGTGCCGGACTTTGTGGACCAGGTGGTCCTTCATATCGGTGCCGGTGACGGGGGGAACGGGTGCGCCTCCATCCACCGGGAGAAGTTCAAGCCGCTCGGCGGCCCGGACGGCGGCAACGGCGGCCGGGGCGGTGACGTCGTCCTCGAGGTCGACCCCAACACGGCGACGCTGCTCGAGTACCACCGCCGGCCGCACCGCAAGGCCGAGAACGGCAAGCAGGGGCAGGGCTCCAACCGGGACGGGGCCAACGGGCCGGACGTGATCCTGCCGGTGCCCAACGGCACCGTGGTGAAGAACGCCTCCACGGGTGAGGTGCTGGTCGACCTCGTGGGCGTCGGCACGCGGTACGTCATCGCCGAGGGCGGGCACGGCGGCCTGGGGAACGCCGCCCTCGCCTCGACCAAGCGGAAGGCGCCCGGGTTCGCGCTGCTCGGGGAGCCCGGGGACGCGCTCGACGTCATGCTGGAGCTCAAGAGCGTGGCGGACGTGGCGCTGGTCGGGTTCCCGAGCGCCGGCAAGTCCTCGCTGATCGCCGCCCTGAGCGCGGCCAAGCCCAAGATCGCGGATTATCCGTTCACGACCCTGATCCCCAACCTGGGGGTGGTGACCGCGGGGGAGACCGTGTTCACCGTCGCCGACGTGCCCGGTCTGATCCCCGGGGCCTCGCAGGGGAAGGGGCTCGGGCACGAGTTCCTGCGGCACGTCGAGCGGTGCGACATGCTCGTGCACGTCATCGACTGCGCCACCATGGAGCCTGGACGCGACCCGATCACGGACTACGAGGTCATCGAGTCGGAGCTGCACGCGTACGGGAAGCTGGAGGACCGGCCCCGGCTGGTCGTGCTGAACAAGGCGGACGTGCCCGACGCGCGGGAGCTGGCCGAGCTGGTCAGGCCCGAGTTCGAGGCGCGGGGGCTGCGGGTGTTCACGATCTCCGCCGCCACGCATGACGGGCTGCGGGAGCTCACGTACGCGATGGGCGAGTGGGTCGCCGCGGCCAGGGCCCAGAAGCCGGTCGAGGAGCCCACCAGGCTGGTCATCAGGCCCAAGCAGCTCGGCGAGACCGGGTTCCGGGTGCGGCGGGTCAACGAGAACCTGTTCCAGATCACCGGTGAGAAGCCGGAGCGGTGGATCAGGCAGACGGACTTCACCAATGACGAGGCCGTGGGCTACCTCGCCGACCGGCTCGAACGGCTCGGCGTGGAGGCGGAGCTGGCCAAGGCCGGCGCCACCGCCGGCGCCGAGGTGGTCATCGGGTCGATGGAGGGCGGCTACGTCTTCGACTGGCAGCCCACGCTCAGCGCCGAGTCCGTACGGCAGGGCCCGCGAGGGTCCGACAACCGCCTCTGACAGAAGCGCCACGGGCGTAGGACGGCTTCGGCGTCGATGACCTGAGCGCCGGGCCGGCCGGCGTTGACCCTCCCTGAACTGCGGCGCGTGGAGGTGGCCGTCGTCATGCGCCGGGAGGCAGGTTTTCGGGCCGTATCCCGCCGGGCTCCGGGAGCGAAGGGCTCTCGGGGCTCGGATAGGCTGCCAGACGTGCGGGAACAGATCAGCTCAGCGTCGAAGGTCGTTGTCAAGGTCGGCTCCTCCTCGCTCACCACCCCCCAGGGCACGATCGACGTCGATCGGGTCGACGCCCTTGTGGACGTGCTGGCGGCGCGGCGCCGTACGGGGACCCAGATCGTCCTGGTCTCCTCCGGGGCGATCGCGGCGGGCCTCGGCCCGCTCGGGCTGACCGCGCGACCACGCGACCTGGCCACCCAGCAGGCGGCGGCGTCCGTCGGGCAGGGTGTGCTCGTCGCCCGCTACACCTCCTCCTTCGCCCGCTACTCCCTGCGCGTGGGCCAGGTGCTGCTGACCGCCGACGACATGATGCGGCGCGCCCACCACGCCAACGCCCAGCGCACGCTCGCGCGCCTGCTGGAGCTGGGCATCGTGCCCATCGTCAACGAGAACGACACCGTGGCCACCGACGAGATCCGCTTCGGCGACAACGACCGGCTGGCGGCGCTGGTGGCGCACCTGATCCACGCCGACGCGCTCGTCCTGCTGTCGGACGTCGACGCCCTGTACGACGGCCCGCCCAGCCGCAGCGGCTCCCAGCGCCTGTCGGAGATCCGCGGGCCGGAAGACCTGGTCGGCGTCGAGCTCGGGAAGAACGGCGCGGCGGTGGGCACCGGCGGCATGGTGACCAAGGTGCAGGCCGCCAGGATCGCCACGGGGGCGGGCGTTCCCGTGGTCCTCACGGCGGCCGCTCACGCCGCCCAGGCGCTCGGTGGAGCCGATGTCGGCACCTACTTCCACCCAGGGGGCCGCCATCCCGGCACGCGGCTGCTGTGGCTCGCGCACGCCACCACCGGGCGCGGCCGCCTCCACCTCGACCAGGGGGCGGTGGAGGCCATCGTGGGGCGGCGCAAGTCGCTGCTGCCCGCGGGGGTGACGTCCGTGGAGGGTGAGTTCGCGGCGGGCGATCCGGTGGATCTGTGCGGGCCTCAGGGGCTCGTGGTGGCTCGCGGGCTGGTCAACTTCGACGCCATCGAGATCCCGGGCCTGCTCGGCCGCTCCACCAGGGAGCTGGCCAGCGCGCTCGGTCCGGAATATGAGCGTGAGCTGATCCACCGTGACGACATCGTCATACTGGAAGCTCACAACTAGTCCCCATCCCTAGGGCGACGAGCGTGCTGGGAACGTAGGGAGCGGAGCGTAGCCATGAGCACAGAGTTCTTGAAGGTCGCCCAGGCGGCGCGAGAGGCCGCCGCCGAGCTGGCCCCGCTGCCGCGGGCGCCGAAGGACCGGGCGCTGCGTGCCGTGGCCGACGCCCTGGTCGCGCACGCGGCGGAGATCGTCGAGGCCAACGCCAAGGACGTCGAGCAGGCCAGGGCGCAGGGCACGTCCGAGGCGATGATCGACCGGCTCCGGCTCGACGAGGCCAGGGTCGGCGCCATCGCCGAGGCCGTGCGCCAGGTGGCCGACCTGCCCGATCCGGTCGGCGAGGTCGTCCGCGGCGCCACCCTGCCCAACGGGCTGGAGCTGCGCCAGCTCAGGGTGCCGCTCGGCGTCATCGGCATCATCTACGAGGGTCGCCCCAACGTCACCGTCGACGCCGCCGCGCTCTGCCTCAAGAGCGGCAACGCGGTGCTGCTCAGGGGCTCCTCCAGCGCCTACTCCTCCAACACGGCCCTGGTGAAGGTCATGCAGGACGCGCTGGAGGGCACCGAGGTGCCCGCCGGAGCCGTCCAGCTCGTGCCGGGGCAGACCCGCGACTCGGTCAAGGAGCTCATGCGCGCCCGCGGCCTGGTCGACGTGCTGATCCCGCGCGGCGGCGCCTCGCTGATCAACTCGGTGGTGGAGGAGTCCACGGTGCCGGTGATCGAGACCGGCGTCGGCAACTGCCACGTCTACGTGGACGCCGAGGCCGACGTCGACCTGGCCGTGCAGATCCTGGTCAACGCCAAGGCGCAGCGGCCGTCGGTGTGCAACGCGGCCGAGACGTTCCTCGTCCACGAGGACGTCGCCGACGCGTTCGTGCCGCGGGCGCTGGCGGCGCTCGCCGAGGCGGGCGTGACCGTGCACGGTGACGAGCGCATCGCCGGGCACGGTTCGGGCGTCGTGCCCGCCACCGAGGACGACTTCTACGCCGAATACCTCTCGCTCGACATCGCCGCCGCGGTCGTCGGCTCGCTGGAGGAGGCGGTGGCCCACATCAGGAAGTACGGCTCCGGCCACACCGACGCCATCGTCACCAGGTCGCAGCGGGCGGCGCGCAGGTTCGTGGCGCTGGTCGACTCGGCGGCCGTGGCGGTCAACGCCTCGACGAGGTTCACCGACGGCGGGGAGTTCGGGTTCGGGGCGGAGATCGGCATCTCCACGCAGAAGCTCCACGCGCGCGGCCCGATGGGGCTGCCCGAGCTCACCTCCACCAAGTGGATCTACACCGGTGAGGGGCATTTGCGCACGTCAGAAGGCACGGTGGTGGCCGGTTGATCGGCGTGTCGGCCTGACCGGCGCCGTGGAGCGCAGGTTGACTGAGAGGCATGGAGATTGTCATCGCCCTCGTCTTCTCGGCTGCCGTGCTGTTCGGCGCCGACCGGTTGCTGCTCTGGCTCGAGAGCCGCGGACACGTCCACTGGCGCAGGAAGGGGCGCAGGCAGCTGTCGGACGAGCCCACGGCCCGGCTCGACAGCATGCTCTCCGATCACACTCGCCGATAATCCTTCGGCGTGCCTCAAGCGCCGACAGGGGTCCCAGCGCTAAGGTTAGGTCCCTTATGGGCGGGCCGGGCGGGGAGAGACGGTGAGCAAGCTCGGCAAGATCGGGCCGTACACCCTGGTCGAGCGGCTCGGTCGCGGCGGCATGGGCGAGGTCTACCTCGCGACCACCCGCCGGGGCGAGAGCGTCGCTCTCAAGGTCCTGCACGACCTGGCCGAGGATGAGACCTCCCGTGTCCGGCTGGAGCGCGAGGTCCGGGCGCTGCGCAGGGTCGAGAGCCCGTACGTGGCCAAGGTGCTCGACGCCGACCTGAGTTGTGCCCGCCCGTACCTGGTCATGGAGTACATCGAGGGCGCCACGCTCCTCGACCGCGTCCGCCAGAACGGCGCACTCGATGTCGGCGACCTCGTGGACCTGGCCCAGGGCATCGCCGCGGCCCTGGCGATCATTCACGCGGCCGGGGTCGTCCACCGGGACCTCAAGCCGGGCAACATCATCATGGGCTCCGAGGGGCCCGTGCTCATCGACTTCGGCATCGCGCAGGTGCTCGACGCGACCCGGCTCACCATGACCGGCACGTTCCTGGGCACGCCCGGCTACACCGCGCCGGAGATCTTCGCCGACGAGCAGGTCGACTCGCCCGCCGACGTGCACGCCTGGGCGGCGACGGTGGCGTTCGCGGCGACGGGGCGGCCGACGTTCGGGCGGGGGACGGCCGAGGCGCAGATGTACGCGGTGCTGAACGGGCAGGCCGACCTCAAGGGCGTGCCCGTGGAGCTGCTGCCGCTGGTACGCGCCGCGCTCAACAGGGAGCCGGGCAAGCGCCCCACGGCGGCGTTGCTGGCCGATCGGCTGTCGCGGCTGGCCAGAGCCACCAGCGCGGCCGAGCCGGAGCCCGCTGCCGGGTCCTCGGAGGAGGCAAAGACAGGCCGCGCCACCCCTGAGGAGAAATCCGCCCGGAGCCGGGCGAACACGGATAGTAAGGTGCCCGCGCCGCGCACCCGTGCGAACCCCGACACGAAGGGCTCGCCCGTCCGCGCCGACGGCAAGGGCGCCGCGGCGCGCAACCGTACCGGCACGGATGGGAAGGGCGCCGCGGTCCGCAGCCGCACGGAGGTGCCCGCGCCGCGCGGGCGCACGGGCGCGGCGGACGGGAAGTCCGCTCTCGCGCGCTCCAAGATGACCGCGCCGCGCCAGCGTGCGGCGGCGGCCGTCCGGAGCCGGCCTCAGGTGCGCAGGAAGGCCGGGCTCAGAGCAGAGTCGACCACCACGCTGCCCGCGGGCAACGGCGCCCTGCTGATGCTGGCCGTGCTCGCGGTGCCGTGCGTGGTGACCTCGGTGATCTGGCCGATCGCCTCCATCGCGATCACCACGGTGTTCGTGGTGCTGACCAGGACGCTCTGGATGAGCCACTGGCTGGTCAGAAACCGCAGCTCGCGGCGTACGCGGGTGGCGCTGCGCGTGCTGCTCTTCCCGGTCGCCCTGGTCGGGGCGGCCGCCACCGCCGGCGTGTGGCCGGGCGTGCCGGTCGCGCTGGCGTCGGGCGGCGCGCTCTGGGTGACCGGCGGCGGAGTGATCGACTCCGACTGGTGGCAGCAGCCCGCGCCCGTGACGGTGGCGGGCGTGGTGTTCGGGATGCTGTGCGGTGGTTTCGCCGGGCGCGAGATCGAGCGGATCGGGCATCGGCTGCCCGATCTGCGCAGGGAAGGGCTGCGCGCACTGGCCGTGCTGGGCGGGTTCGTCGCCCTGTGCGCGGCCGCCGTGCGCGCTATCGCTCTCCTGCTCTGACCTGCCGCTCTCCAAGGCAGGCCGAAGCTGCCCCTCGGGGTTCGGAACCCGCCGCTCGTCGCCGATCGCGGTGGGTTTCGCGGCCGATCAAGCTGATCGGCCGCGTACGGCGGTGCGGCCGGTCAGCCCTGGCCGCCGTCGCGGCGCGAGAAGCGGTTGAAGATGCGCTCGCCCGCGTTGACCGCGCCCTCGGCCACGTCGCGCAGGACGCCGATGAACGGGTCCTGCGACTGGGACCAGGACGCGCGGTAGGACTCGGCCGCGGCCTTGATCTCGTCGGTCACTCGTGCGTTGGGGTCGTCCTCCCTGCGCGGGTAGTCCCCGCCCAGGATGCGCTCGTACTCGCCGCTGCGCTGCCACTTGTCCAGCTCGGCCACGCGAACCACCGCGAACGGGTGGGTCGTGCCGAGCAGGTTGAGCACCTTGAGGAAGCCGTCGCGAAGGTCGCCCGCGGTGTCGTATTCCTGGTACTGCTCCAGGAACGCCTCGATGTTCATCTCGTGGGTGTAGTCGCCGCCGGCGAGCTTCATCAGCGCCCTCTTGGCCGCCTCGGGGTCCTGGCCGACGAGCAGGCCGCCGCGGTCGGAGGACAGCTCCGACTTGCGGTACCACTCCTCCAGGCCCGCGACGATCGCGCGCAGGCCGATGTAGCCGAGCGGGATCCAGGCGACGCGGGTGGCGAGGCGGGTGAGGATGTCGAGCATCGTCCGGTAGACCGCGTGTCCCGACAGGATGTGGGCGGTCTCGTGGCCGATGACGAAGCGCTGCTCCTCCTCGTTCATGAGGTTGAGCAGGCCGGTGGTCACGACGATGAACGGGTCGTCGAAGCCGATGGCCTTGGCCTGGACCTGCGGATCCTGCTGGATGTAGATCTCGGGGATCCGGTGCAGGTCGAGCGTGTAGGCGGCGTCGCGGCCCATGTCGTAGATGGAGCGGAACTGGGTCTCGCTCACGCGTACGGCAGACGCCAGGTACATCAGGCGCAGCCGGCGCTCGCTGATGAGGCCGGACATCTGCTTGAGAACCGTGTCGAACCCACTCAACTTACGCAGAGCGACCAGGGCGGACCGGTCTGCGGGGTGTTCGTAGGCTCGGGACGAGATGCCGGGCAGTTGGACGCGGTTGCGGTCCGGGGTGGTCGTCATGCCCGGCATGCTACGTCCGCAACGGGAGTGATGCGCGGTCATCACCAAGGGGGGTGCCATCATGTTGTGGTACAAGGTCCGCGTAAGGTCCGTTTCATGATGAATGCACCTGGTGTGCAGGGGAAGCGGCGAGTCGGAGTGATGGGTGGGACGTTCGATCCCATCCACCATGGCCACTTGGTGGCCGCCAGCGAGGTGGCCCACCACTTCGACCTGGACGAAGTCGTGTTCGTGCCGACCGGGCGGCCGTACCAGAAGGCCGAGCGCGAGGTGTCGGCCGCGGAGGACCGCTATCTGATGACGGTCATCGCGACCGCGTCGAACCCCCGCTTCTCAGTGAGCAGGGTGGACGTTGATCGCCCGGGGCCGACGTTCACCATCGATACTTTGCGCGATATTTCGGAAATTTACGGTCCTGGGGTTGAGCTGTACTTCATCACCGGCGCGGACGCGCTCGGCGCCATCCTGGACTGGCAGAACGCGGACGAGCTGTTCGAGCTGGCCCATTTCGTCGGCTGCACCCGTCCGGGGCACACGCTCCACGATCCCGGGCTGCCGGAGGGGCGGGTGACGTTGCTGGAAATTCCCGCACTGGCCATCTCGTCGTCCGAGTGCCGGCAACGTGTCGCCAAGGGAGAGCCGATTTGGTATCTGGTGCCGGACGGAATCGTCCAGTACATCAACAAACGGGGGCTGTATCACGCGGAAGGATGACGGCCTCCGTGCCGTAGGTGAGGGGTTTCGGCCCGGAAGGGTACCCTCAACGTATAGGCATGCTGCCGACACAGGAGGACAGACCCGCATCGTGACCGCATCCGACAGATCCGTCCAGCTCGTGCGCATCGCCGCGGAAGCCGCGGCGGACAAGCTGGCCGATGACATCCTCGCATACGACGTGAGCGAACAGCTCGTCATCACCGACGCCTTCCTGCTCTGCTCCGCCACCAACGACCGCCAGGTACGCGCCATCGTCGACGAGATCGAGGAGCGGCTGCGCACCGAGGCCGACGCCAAGCCCGTGCGCCGAGAGGGCGAGCGCGAGGGCCGCTGGGTGCTGCTCGACTACATCGACATCGTCGTGCACGTCCAGCACGAGGAAGACCGCACGTTCTACGCGCTCGAGCGCCTGTGGAAGGACTGCCCGGCCATCTCGCTGCCGGAGAGCGTCATGCAGGCCAACCTCCAGCGGGCACGCGCGTGAGCGGGCTCCCCCATCTCGAGTCCGAGCGTTCCGCATGAGCAAGAGGATCGTCTGCCTCCGGCACGGGCAGACCTTGTGGAACGTCGAGCAGCGATTCCAGGGACACTCCGACATCCCCCTCGACGAGACCGGCATAGCGCAGGCCGCCAGGGCGGCGTCGTTGCTGGCCTCCCTGCGGCCCACCCTGGTCGTCTCGTCCGATCTCCAGCGCGCCAACGACACGGCGCTGGCGCTCGCGCGGGTCGTCGGGCTGGATGTGAGCGTGGACAAGGACCTCCGCGAGCGCGGGGGCGGCGAATGGGAAGGGCTCACGCGCGACGAGATCGCGTCGCGCTGGCCCGAGGAATACGTGGCCTGGGAGGCGCCGGGTGGAGAGCCCGTCGCCGACGTGGCCACCAGAGTGGCCGGCGCCATGCGCCGCTGGGCGGCCAAGCTCGACGACGACGGCCTGCTGGTCGTGGCCTCCCACGGGGCCGCGCTGCGGCTCGGGATCTGCGAGCTGCTCGGGCTGCCCGAGTCGCTCTGGCCGGCGCTGGGCGGGCTGGGCAACTGCTCGTGGTCGGTGTTGCAGGAGGGGCGCAGGGGATGGCGGTTGCTGGAGCACAACGCCGGGACGCTGCCTGAGCCCGTCCGCAGCGACGACCGGCCGGAGGCCGAGGCATAGCGAGTTCGTACGGCTCGGGGGCCGTACGACCAGCGCGCTCCGATTAGGCGAATCGGCGCGGATGGCTATATGCTCTCGGAGCGCCGCAACGGGTGGACTCGGAGCGGTGACCAGGGGCTATAGCGCAGTTGGTAGCGCGCCTCCATGGCATGGAGGAGGTCTGGGGTTCGAATCCCCATAGCTCCACAAGCGGATTCGATCAGCGGCGGTGTCCTTCAGGGCATCGCCGTTTTTTGCGTGTTTGGGGCAAGGCCTGGTCAATGATGCCCGTGCTGAGAGTGGACACCGCAAACGATCATGGTGCCGTACTATGGCGTGGTACGCCGAGGTACGATTGAGCCATGGATGCTCCAATACCTCGTTCGACCGAGGTGAGCGTGCGCCAGTTCGTCAACGACTCTGGTGGCGTCACGCGCGGCCTGCGTGAGGGAAAGCGGTACATTCTGACGCTCAACGGCGAGCCGCTCGCCGAAGTGAAGCCGATCAAGCGTCGCCGGTTCGTTCCCACAGCTGAGGCGCAGGCCGTGTTCGCCACCGCCCCGGCTATTGACTGGGACGAGGTACGGGCTGATCTGGACGCGATGATCGATGACGAGCTACGCGATCCGCTCGACGGGACCGGCCTGTGACCCGGCATGAGCGAGGCGTTCTCGACACGAACATCGTGGCTGCTTTCAAGCTCTTCGATCCCGCCGAACTGCCCGCAGAGTCGGCGATCACCGCAGTCACGCTTGGCGAACTGTCACGTGGGCCGTATGCCACCGATGATCCGGTCAAGCGTGCGGGAAGGGTCGCGGTGCTCCAGTATGCCGAGGCGGCGTTCGGTGATCCGCTGCCGTACGACGCCGAGGCGGCCCGCGTGTTCGGGCAGATCTGTGCCGTCGTGTACATGCAAGGTCGACAGCCACGAAGCCGGACCGCCGACCTGATGATCGCCGCAACGGCCGCCGGTAACGGGCTGCCGTTGTTCACCGCGAACCCCAAGGACTTCGACGGCCTGGAACGGCTTGTGAACGTGGTCGCTGTGACACGACCTCACGGCGCGACGGGCTAGCCTCGATGAAAGAAGCCCGGCTTCCGTGATGGAGCTGGGCTTTTTTGCTGTTTAGGCTTGATCGCTGTGGGCGCCGGGATGGCGGGAGATGCTGCTTCCGGGCGTCCTGGTCGTCGTGCAGATCCTGCTCTGGGCACCGCACGTCCCAGGGCTTCTCCTGGCCGCGAGCACGGTGATCGCCTTCGCCGCCCTCAGCTGCCGTCGTCTCGCACCCGCGTGGGCCCTCGGCGGCACGCTGCCGGCGGCGGTGCTGGGCATCGGCACGATGGGTGGCGCTCTGGTGGCGGTGCTGGTCGTCCTTCATCCGCCGGCCGTGCGCCGTACGGCCGGGTTCGCCGCGGCCGGGGGCGTCTGCGCCGTCCTGGTCGTGATCGGGACGGCCCTTGCCGCCGGCGCGCCGGTGAGGACCGTCGCGGGACTCGCTGTCCAGGCCGCGGGCCTGGCGGCGTCGTCTGGGTGATGGGCCGGTCCCGGCGGCGCGGACAGACCCGCAGGGCCGCTGCCGCCGCGTATCGCGAGCTCCTCGTCGGTGCCTCGCCTGGCCGCGCGAACGCGGGTCACGCCATCGCGGGCGGCCGACCCGAGGCCTGCACCCGCCTCCTGCGGACCTTCCTGACCGAACGGTAGTGTGCGGGAAAACATGATCGAAAGGTATGAACCTTGGCAGCCTCCCTCGTCGCGTTAGCGCTTGCCTCGTTGCTCACCGCTCCGTCCTCCGCACTGCCCGCGTGCCCGCTGATCTTCGGGCACGGCGGCTACCCCACGGGCGCCAACGCCTGGGAGCGGGACCAGGTGCGTCAGCCCAACAACCCCACGGCCATCCGCCGCTACCAGTCCTGGGGCGCGTCAGGCGTCGAGGCCGACCTGCAGCTCACCAAGGACGGCACCAAGGCCGTCATGTGGCACAACACCTCTACCTGGGGCCTGACGGGCACGAAGAAGAACATCACCGACATCTGGTGGGCGGCGGGCGACACCGCGCTCAAGGGCCGGACCATCAACCGCGGCATCTTCGAGGGCGAGACCGTCTACACCTTCCGCGAGTGGCTGGCCGAGATGAAGAGCGCCGGCATGATCGGGCTGGTCGAGATCAAGCCGGAGGCCCGGCAGTCGCTGCTCAGCTCCAACGCCGCGATCAAGGCGCGGGCCTGGGCCGAGGTGCTCGACCCGGTCAAGGAGCGCTACCAGTCGCAGGAGATCATCCTGTACTCCCACAACAGCGAGATCGCCGCCGAGCTCAGGAGCCGGGTGAGCGCCGCGGGCATGACCAAGGTGCTGAGCGGCGGGCCCATCTGGCCGGAGGTCACCAAGTGGGAGGAGCCGCCCCCCTCGTGGACGCTGAACGAGAGCGCGTGGCAGGGGGCGCTCGATCGCGGCGCCAAGCGGGTGGCCACCGACTACACGCCCCAGTTCAACGCGTGGCTGAAGGGGAAGTGCCAATGACCCGGTGACGGGTCCGGCCTTCGGTGTCGTCCGGTGGCCGATCAGTTGAGGGCGCCGTTGCGGGCCTGCCAGCGGGTCCGGTGGCGCTCGGCGGCACCCTCGGCCAGGGCCGTCGCCGCGGCGGGCACCGGCTCGGCGGCCCAGGAGCCGAGCCGGCTCTCCATCCGGTCCACGAAGGTCACCCCGTGCTCCGTCAGCCGGCCGCTGCTCAGGAGGGTGCGGGTGACCAGGTGGGCCGCCGCCCGCCAGCGGGCGAACTCGGCGCTCGCGCGGATCTCGTCCTCGCCCGACTCGTGCTGCCGCTGCCGCCGCCAGAAGTCCGTCACGCCCAGGTACGCGTACGCGCCCTGGAGCAGCCCGCCGGCGGGCCTGGGGTCCTCGCGCCAGGGCGCGTAGTAGCGGGAGCCGTCGTCGGGTTCGGTCAGCGGCACGATGTCGAGCAGGGCCGAGAGCTTGGCGTGCTGGGCCTCGTGGGTGAGGGTCTCCGCCAGCGTGCGGGGGTCCGGCGGGTCGGAGAGGGCGATGCAGCCGTAGGCGTCGCGCGAGGAGGCGCTGGACGAGCCCGTCGAGGGGGCGGTCAGCGGCGTGAGGACCGTGATGCCGGCCGACACCTCCTCGGCGATCGGCTCGTGGTGGCTCACCAGGAGCTGCCAGGATTCGTCCAGGAGGCGCTGCCAGCGGGCCGCCTCCGCGTCCGTGAGCCGCCCGTGCAGATCGGTCGCCCCCGGCAGCCGGTGCGGGTCCAGATCGTCGATGAGCACGTTCAGGCTTCTGCCCCGGGACTCGGCGGAGAGGGCGCGCAGCCGCTGCCAGCCGGGGGCGTCGTCGCGGATCTCGACCACCAGGTCGCCCGCGCTCACCTCCGCGCCCTCCGGCCAGCAGTGCACGGTCGCCATGGTCACGCCGCCGGGGAAGGCGACCTGCCCCAGCGACGGCAGCATGGCCCTGCCGGCGAAGACCGGAACGTCCACCTCGCACGTCGTACGGGCGTGGATGGCCGCCGCCGCGGCCAGGGCGGCCAGCTGCTCCGGCGAGCGCCGGGAGCGGATGGCGTGGCGGGCCCAGGCGCCGACCGACGGGTGCTGCAGAACCCTGCCGACCGCCTCCGGATGGCTCGTCTGGAGCGTGGCGAGCAGGTCGTAGGCGCGGCGCGTCCGCGCCCAGGAGGTGTGGCCCAGGTCGCGGGCCACGTCCAGGACACCCCTGATGAGCAGCAGGTGCTTGCTGTATTGGGCGGCCTTGAGCCGCCGCACGGCGCTGCCGCCTCCGCCGCCGTTCGCGAGGGCGTCGAACGCGTCCGCCGGGATCCGGTGGTCAGTGAGGTTCATCGGGGATCCTTAGTACGGCGACGGACGTCGGCCTGCACGGTCCGGCCGACGTGCTTGATCAGGCGCAGCAGGTCGGCGCAGTAGACCGAGGGGTTGTGGAAGCCGTTGCCCGCTCTGTAGCGGTGGGCGAACAGGCCGCCACCGCAGATCATGCCCACCTCGCACGCGGCGCACTCCGGCGCGGGGTCGAGGCGGGCGATCTGGCGGGCGGCGGTGAAGGGCAGGAGCAGGAGGTCGTCGAAGGAGTCGCGTGCCACGTGCAGCCCGGTGCTCCCGGCGCCCTCGAACGCCGACTTGAGCAGGTCGGACTGCTCGATCTCGCCGTCGGTCTCGATCACGATCATGGCCGCGGGCGAGAGGCCGATCTGCTCGGTGGCCGACTCCCCGCCGAGGAGCAGGTGGATGATCTCGTCGAACAGCCGGACGCGGGTGCCGTGGGACGGGTTGGCGTACCACTGGTCGAAGACGGTCGCCAGCCAGGTCGCGTACGGGGTGTCCGGCGAGCCGGGGACCCTGCCGGGCGGCGGCTCGGACCAGTTGCCGTGGGGGAGCAGGAAGTCGATCAGCGGCGGGTCGAAGCCCAGGAGGGCGGTGTAGGTGCCCAGGGGGTCGTTGCGGAGATCGACCGTGCACAGCAGCCCGTGGAACAGGTGCCGGAAGTCCTCGGACGTGAGGAGCTCCAGCGCGGCGGCCACCCGGTGGTAGCTGCCGCGGCCGTCGGTGGTGCGGCGGGAGCGGTCGTGGTCGGCCTGCCCGCCGTCGAGGCTGACCCCGACACCGATCTCCAGCTCGTCGAAGAGCCTCAGGAAGCGCGCGTCGAGGAGCGTCGCGTTGGTCTGCACGCTGACGTCCACGCGGACCGGCACGGCGGACCTGACGACGCCCACGAGGTCGCGGATGTCGTCGTGGCCGGCCAGGAGCGGCTCACCGCCGTGCAGGATCACGTCGACGCTGTCGAGATCGTGCGCCTTGGCATGTTCGGCGATCCTGCCCGCGGTGGCCTCGACCGTTTCCCGAGACATACGTTTTGGGCGAAATCTCCAGCTTTGATCCGCCATTTCGTACATGTAGCAATATGTGCATGACAAATCACATCTGCTATGTACTTTCAGGATGAACTGCCGGAACGGCGTCGGCCGCCAGCCGCGGACCAGCAGCGCGTCGACGTCCAATGTCGCTGGCCACTCTGACACCGCGGATCAGCCTCCACATTGAGACTTGCGAGGTGCCCAGCATATGACGTCATTCTGATAGTCGAAGCATCTCGTTGGCCCTGTCGAGCGCCTCGTCGGTGAGCAGGGGAAAGATGCCGTGAACCACGGCCGCGGCGGCTCGGGGAGTGCCCGAACGGTGAAATGCCTCCGCTAGTGCCATTTGTGCGGATATGTCGTTCGGTGCGAGGGTCACTGCCGCGTTGATCTGCTCGATCGCTCGGGTGAGATCCCCATGGGCCAGGTGCCAGCGGCCGTCGATGGTGAGCGCGCGGGCGACGCCGTCGAAGCGCCCGCGCTCGGCGTACAGGCTCACCGCCTCGTCGCAGTAGCGGCGTACCTGCTTGACGTCGCCCTGGGCGAGCGCCGCGTCGGCGTGGATCTCGGCGACCTCGGCCCGCACCCAGGAGTCGTCGGGCTCAGCCGCGTGCCTGGCCTCGTCGGCGAGCCGGGCGGCGAGCGGCCAGTTGCGCTGGGCCCGCGCCGTGCGGGCCGCCTCCAGGTAGGTCGCGGGCGAGCCGCGGTGCGAGACCGGGCCGATGAGCCGGTCGTGGGCCAGCTCGTACCAGCGGCTGCCCATGCGGTGCTCGCCGCGCAGGATGTGCCGGTCATCGAGGGCGCGGGCCACGGCGTTGGGCATGCCCATGGTCTGCTCGACGCCCTCGTACGCGATGTTGCGGGTGCCATGGTCGGTGATGAACGTACGGCGCAGCCAGAGCAGCAGCTCCCCCACGGGGACGTCGAACTCGCGCGCCACCTCCCCGACCGCGCGCTTGAAGAAGTCGAACAGGAACTCCTCGACCACCGCGTACACCTGCACGTGCTCCTCGCCGATCTCCGTCACCTCGTCGGGCAGCGAGTCCCACAGCGCGGAGCAGACCACCTGGAGCTGGACCGGCTCCACCAGATCCAGCTCGACGGTGGACGGGTTGCCCCACGCGTCCTTGACGGTGGCCGAGCGCAGCTCGCCGACCAGGAGCCGGGTGGCGGCGCTCGTGATGGTCCTGGACGTGCGGTCCAGCGGCCGCTCCACGGCCTGCCTCGCCGCCTCGGGGGAGAGCGGCTGCAGGTGGAAGCGGGCCCGTGAGCCCTGGCCGAACGGGCGCTCGTAGGGCAGGACGAGGAACAGGTACTCCTCGCGGAGCGACAGCAGGAGGTGCAGGCTGGGGTGGTCGCGCATGGCCCGTACGAGCTGGTCGACGAGCTCCTTGCGGTCGCGCTGGCGGGCCAGGTCGCTGTGGAACAGGGTCTCCGCCTGGTCGATGGCGGCCAGGACGGGCAGCGGGTCGCCGTACTCGTCCTCGCGCCCGGGGCGCTCGGTCAGGAAGCGCGTGATGGTCAGGCCCGCCAGCGAGCCGGGCGAGGCGTCCGGAGCCCAGGCCGACAGCAGCGCCATGACGTACGGGTTGCCGCCCGCGATCGGGAGCGGGGTGTGCGGCGAGATCCTGGCGACGGGCAGCACGTCGGCCCGCTCCGGATCGATCCTGGGCAGCACGCCCGCGTTGAGCAGCGAGGTCTTGCCCACGCCGGAGGCGCCGTAGAGCACGGTCAGCCCGGCCGCCCGCCAGAGCGTGGCGATCTCCCGCGACTCCTGCTCCCTTCCGTGGAACAGGTGGCTGTCGGCACGGCCGAAGGGGCGCAGCCCGACGAACGGCCGGCCGGCGGGATCGGTCACGGTCATAGCGGCGTCCTCGCATTCCAGTCGAGCAGTTCCTTGAAGAACGCGGACGTGGTGCCGACGTAGATCGAGATCTTCAGATCGGCGTAATAGCTCTTCAGGTATTCGCCGGCCAGATTCTCCGCGTCGGTCAGCGACGTGTTCAGCTCCGGCAGGAGTTGCACGCTGATATGCCGGCGCTGCCGGGTGGAGGGAATGGATTTGATCAGCCCGTGGAAGAGCACCCGGAAGTTCCAGTCCTGGAGGCTGTAGCCGAGGAAGAGCAGCGGGCTCGAGGTCATGGCGTCGAGCACCGGATCGGGAATCGGGAGGAGCTGGCGGCCGTTCGCGTCGTCGACGTCGCGCAGATTGAGGAGATACTGCACGTAATCGTTCTCGGTCAGCACGATGGAGGAGGGGTCGTCCCAGTTCCCGTGCAGATGATAGATCAGCGGGTGGTCGGGATCGGGGTCGGGCACGACGGCCCGCTTCGTCGGCTCCCACCACGTCGACCTGCACACATTCGGGGTCCGCGGACCTTTGCGGCAGTGCTGTAAAGCCTGGAGCATGAAGTCGTCGTAGTTGGTGGTGAGAAAAGTCTTGATCGGGAACTCGGCCAGCACCGTGTGCGGGTCGAGCGGGTCGGCGGCGCCCGCCGCGCGCTGTTTCAGGTATGCGCAGACTTCCACTTTGAGATCAGTGGGATCGTTATGCACGTGAGCCGCGTACTGCATCACGTGCGCGAGATTTCCGTGGTCGGCGAACGGAAAGCCGTACTCCTTCGCGAAGTGCTTGCTGAGCTCCTTGCCGGTCGGAAGTCGCCCATAGCAGGCGCCCGCCCCGAGAAGCGGGGTACAGTCGCCTCTGCGGAGCTGTCTGACCAATCGCACCCAGTCCGCTTCGTTCACGCGCCACCCCACCGGCAGGACCATTCTTGTGCTGAGGAGTATATGACCCGGGACCGATGGAAATATGTGAATGTTTTCGGGCTGGCCTAAATGTGGGGGAAGTGCCGGCCCGCAGGTCAGGCGTGGCGGCCGACCCGCGGGCTGACTCAGATGGAAGACTGGAATTTGGCCACGGGCGTCACGCCGGTCTCGTCGAGAAGGCGGTCTATGGCGTCCTTCAACCGGGAGTCGTCGATGTCTTTGAGCTCCTCCAGGGTGCGCCCGCTGACATCAATGAGCCCACCGCCGTACCCCTGCACTGCTTCCTTGTTCATCGCTCTCCCTGGACCTGATGGATCTAGCGGATCCTATCTATCTCTGGCTTCAATATGCTGTCTATGCTTGTCTCAGCTGACGTGACGACCGGCCGACTCGAGGCGATATCGTGACAAATTCGCACTCGCAACACGATTCCGGCCATGCGCCGTCCGTATGGGGCAAAGTCCCCCAGCGGAACAAGAACTTCACGGGTCGGGACGACCTCATCGAGAAGCTGCGTACGGGGCTCCAGTCCAAGGTCACTGCCGTCCTCCCCCAGGCACAGGACCAGTCTCAACCCGCGCCGCACGCTCTGCAAGGACTCGGCGGCGTGGGCAAGTCGCAGCTCGCGATCGAGTACGCCCACCGCTTCAGGCACGCCTATGACCTGGTGTGGTGGGTGCCGTCGGCGCAGACGATGCTGGTGAAGTCGTCGCTGGCCGGGTTGGCCCGGGAGCTGCATCTCAAGGTCGGTCCCCACAGCGTCGAGGACGCGGCCGAGGCGGCGCTGGACGCGCTGCGGCGCGGCGACCCGTACCGGAACTGGCTGTTGATCTTCGACAACGCCGAGACCCTGGACATCAACGACATCGTCCCGCGCGGCCCCGGCCACGTGCTGATCACCTCCCGCAACCACAGCTGGCAGGGCGTGGTCGACACCCTTCCCGTGGACGTGTTCGAGCGCGAGGAGAGCGTCGCGTTCCTGGTCAAGCGGGTGGGGCGGGCGATCGACCACGAGCAGGCCGACCGGCTGGCCGAGGCCCTCGGCGACCTGCCGCTGGCCCTGGAGCAGGCGGGCGCGCTGCAGGCCGAGTCGGGGATGTCGACCGATGAATATCTGCGGCTGCTGAAGAGGCAGACGACCCGGCTCCTGGGCGCCAACAAGCCGTCCGACTACCCGCTGTCGATGACGGCGGCCTGGGCCACCTCGGTGTCGCAGCTCAAGGCCAGGCTGCCCGACGCGGTCGAGCTGCTGCGCTGCTTCGCGTTCTTCGGGCCCGAGCCGATCCCACGCGACCTGCTGGACGAGCTGCCCGAGGAGTACGCGGCCGGATCCAAGATCGCTGGCCTGCTGGCCGACCCGATCCAGCTCAGCCAGGTCATCCGGGAGCTGGGCAGGTACGCCCTGGTGCGGATCGACTCGGAGAGCCGTACGGTCCAGGTGCACCGGCTGGTCCAGGCGCTGCTGCGCGACGAGCTCGACGGCGACGAGGCCGACGCCTTCCGCCGCGAGGTCCACCTCCTGCTGTCGGCCTCGGTGGCCGACTACGAGCCGGACGACACCACGGCCTGGCCCCGCTACGCCAACCTCCTGGGCCACATCACCACGGCCGACGTCAAGGGCAGCCGCGACCCCAACGTCCGCAAGTTCGCGCTCAACATCATCCGCTACGTCTACACCTCGGGCGACTTCGCGTCGGCCCGCGAGCTGGTGCAGGAGTTCCTGGAGGCCTGGCGGGAGGACGGCGGCGAGGACGACCGCCACGTGCTCACCGCCCAGCGCCACTACGCGATCATCATCCGCGAGCTGGGCAGCATCGACGAGTCGTTCGAGCTGAACAAGGCCCTCATGGAACGGATGCGGCGCGTGCTCGGCGAGGGCGACGAGGAGACCCTGCTGCTCACCAACAGCCACGGCGCCGACCTGCGCAACCGCGGCGAGTTCGCGGAGGCGCGGGAGCACGACCAGGAATCGCTGAGCCGGCACGAGGCGGTCTTCGGCCGCTCGCACCGCCGCACCCTGCGCGCCATGAACAACCTCGCCCTCGACCACCTGCTGCTCGGCGACTACAAGGAGGCGCAGACCCTGCACGCGCGCGTGCTCAAGCTGCAGCGGCAGGCCGGGTCGGGCGCCAGCCGCGCCAACGTGCTCTCCTCGATGAACAACCTCGCCCGCGTCGTACGTCTCCAGGGCCGCTACCGTGAGGCCTGCGACCTCGGCCAGGACGCCTACGACTTCGGTCTCCAGGAGCTGGGCCAGGAGCACCCCTGGACGCTGCGCTGCTCCAAGGACCTGTCGATCGCCAAACGCCGGGCGGGCCTCATCGAGGAGGCGCTCGAACTCGCCGACCGCACCTTCGAGGTGCAGAAACGCGGCACCAGCATCGACCACCCCGACACCCTGGCCGCCGCCCTCTGCCTGGCCAACGCCCAGCGGGCGGCCGATCAGGTGGACGACTCGCTGCGGCTGCTGCGGGACATCGTCTCCAGGTTCGCCAGCATGTACGGCGACGACCACCCGTTCAAGTACGGCTGCGACAGCAACTTCGCCCTGCTGCTGCGGGTGAGCGGCAGCAAGGAGCAGGCCCGGGAGATCGACGAGGCGGCGCTGGCCGGGTTCGACCGGCGGCTCACGCGCAAGCACTACTTCTCCCTGACCTGCGCCATCAACCTCGCCAGCGACCTGGCCGAGGTGGGGCTGCACGAGGAGGCGCGGGTGCTCGGGGAGCAGACCCTGCTGGACCTGCGGGCCCTGTTCGGCGACGACCACCCGGTGACGCTGGCCGCCGGGGCCAACCTCGTCGTCGACCTGCTCGCCACGGGGGCCACGGAGGAGGCGGCGGCGCTGCGCGAGGACGTGCTGGATCGCTACGACCGGGTGCTCGGCCCCAACCATCCCGACGTGCTGGTGTCCCGCCAGGGCAACCGCCTCGACTTCGACTTCGACCCACCCGTCCTCTAGCCAGGGCCCGGGCTAGGCGGAGGGGGCGGGGACCGCGATCGCCGTCACGATCAGGCCGCCGCTCACCAGCCAGCGGCCCTCGAAGCGGGTCGGCCAGCCCGGGCCGTGGACCGCGATCTCGGCGGCGAAGGTCCCGAACCCGGCCGGCGGGTCCGGTGAGGGGGATGGGGAGGTGGTGAAGGCGACCGTGGCGTCCAGGAAGCCGAGCCACTGGCCCGTCAGCGGGTGCCACGCCTTGTAGATCGCTTCCTTGGCGCTGAACAGCAGGCGGCCCGGGTCCGGGATGTCCAGGAGGTCCAGGGCGGCGGCTTCCGCGGGGGTCGCGGTTCGTTCCAGGACGCCGCGGGGCATCGGGAGGTGGGGTTCGGCGTCGATGCCGATCGACAGGGCGCCGCGCGCCACCGCCGCCGCCCGGTAGCCCGCGCAGTGCGTGATGCTGCCCACGACCCCGGGCGGCCAGGCGGGAGCGCCGCGGTCGCCGCGGAGGACGGGGCGGGGGGCCACGCCGAGCCGCCGTAGTGCCAGGTGGGCGCAGTGACGGGACGTACGGAACTCGCGCCGCCTCTTGTCCGCCGAGTCCGAAACGAGGGCTTCCTCCTCAGGGAAGAGCGTGATGTCCGGCGGGTCGCCGAAGAGCTCGGCGGTGGCGACCCACGAGGGCAGGATCTCATCGAGCATGGTGAACGCATTATCGTTCACGGTCTCGGCCGGGTCGCCCGGGCGAAGCGGTCGGTGAGGGCGCGGATGCGGTCGAGGAGTTCGGGCGGGTCGAGGACTTCGAAGTCGAACCCGGTGAGTCCGACATAGAGGGCGATCTCGTCGAGCGAGTCGGATCCCGTGTGCAGCAGGCAGGTGTGCTGGTCGATCGCCTCTATCCGGCCCGCCGTGGGGGACATGCCGGCGGCCGCCCGCTCGGCGGAGGTGTGGAGCAGGATGCGGGCCTGATGGCGGTACGGAGCCGACGCGACGGACTCGGAGACGTAACCCGCGACGTCCTCGGCCGGAGCCGGGCGCGGGGTGAACCGCGGGCCGGAGGACGGCCGGCTCTCGATGCGGTCGACCCGGAAGGTCCGCCAGTCCTCGCGGCCGGTGTCCCAGGCCACGAGATACCAGCGGCGGGGGGTGTGCACGAGCCGATGGGGCTCGACGACGCGGGTGCTCGCCGTCTCGTCGCGGCTGCGGTAGGCGAAGCGCAGGCGATCATGATCGCGGCAGGCGGCGGCGATCGTGGTCAGCGTCTCCGGGTCCACCGTCGGCCCGGTGCCGGGCAGGGAAACGGTGACCGATTGCAGCGCCTCGACCCGGCGGCGCAGCCTGGACGGCAGCACCTGTTCGAGCTTGAGCAGCGCGCGTACCGACGTCTCCTCGATCCCCGCGACGGTGCCGACCGCGGCGCCACGGAGTCCGACGGCGACCGCCACGGCCTCCTCGTCGTCGAGCAGCAGCGGCGGGAGGGCCGCACCGGCGCCGAGGCGGTAGCCGCCCGCCGTGCCCGACGTGGATCCCACCGGATAGCCGAGGCTGCGCAGCTTGTCGATGTCGCGCCGGACGGTTCGTACGTCGACGTCCAGGCGCTCGGCGAGGTCGGCGCCGGACCAGTCGCGTCGCAGCTGAAGCAGCGACAGGAGCCGGAGCAGGCGCGCTGAGGTCTCCAACACAGTTCTCAGTCTGACGCCCCTTGAGGACAGTAATCGTCCGCAAGGCGAATTAACGTCTGGCCCATGCACACCGAGAGCACCGAAATCCGGCCGTTCCGCATCGATATCCCGCAGGCCGACCTGGACTCCCTGCGGGACCGGCTGGCGCGTACCCGCTGGCCCGACGAGCTGCCCGACGTCGGCTGGACCTACGGCGTCCCCGTCGGCTACCTGAAGGGGCTGGCCGAGTACTGGCGGACCTCCTACGACTGGCGCGAGCACGAGAAGAGGCTCAACGACTTCCCGCAGTTCACCACCACGATCGACGGACAGAACATTCACTTCCTGCACGTCCGCTCGCCCGAACCGGACGCGCTGCCGCTGATCATCACCCACGGGTGGCCGGGTTCGATCGTGGAGTTCATGGACGTGATCGGGCCGCTCACCGACCCCCGTGCGCATGGCGGCGACCCGGCCGACGCGTTCCACGTCATCGCCCCGTCCATCCCCGGGTTCGGCTTCTCCGGGCCGACGCGTGAGACAGGATGGGACATGTCCCGGATCGCCCGTGCCTGGGCGGAGCTGATGAGCCGGCTCGGCTATCAGCGGTACGGCGCCCAAGGCGGCGACACCGGCTCCGTGGTCTCTCCAGAGCTGGCCCGCATCGACTCCGAGCACGTCGTGGGCGTCCACGTCAACGGCAGCCTCGGATTCCCCACCGGGGATCCGGCGGAGCTGGCCGCCCTGAGCGAAGCCGAGCAGGAGCGGCTCGCCCGCCTGCAGCGGCAGATGGAGGAGGGCGCCGGGTACGCGACCATCCAGTCGACCCGTCCGCAGACACTGGGATTCGGGCTCGCCGACTCGCCGGTCGGGCAGCTCGCCTGGATCGTCGAGAAGTTCAAGGAGTGGACCGATCCGGCCGCCGAGCTCCCCGAGGACGCCGTCGATCGCGACCTGCTGCTCACCAACGTCAGCGTCTACTGGCTGACCGGTACGGCCACCTCGTCCGCCCGCCTCTACAAGGAGGGCAGGGCCGCTTGGGGGCGGCCGGCGACACGCTCCGAGGTGCCCGCCGGGGTGGCGGTGTTCCCCGGCGACTTCGGAGTCCGCTCCATCGCCGAGCGTGACAACAACGTCGTCCACTGGTCGGAGTTCGAGCGCGGCGGCCACTTCGCGGCGATGGAGGTCCCCCGGCTCCTGGTCGGAGACGTGCGGACGTTCTTCCGCGGCCTCCGGTGACAACCGTGGCGTCACGGCTGTCACCGGAGAGCCCGATCGGTGTTATCTGAGGGCGTAGGCCCGGTTGACGGTCTGGGTGGTCGAGCCGCCCGCCGTGTCCGACGCCGTGACCCGCAGCGACACGAACCCGCTGGTCTGCGCCAGGGCGGGATGCGCCAGCTCCACGCGGAACCGCCCGTCGCCGTGCTTCCTGACCCGCGTCGCGGCCCGCCAGGTGGCCCCGTCGTCGACCGAGAACTCGACCGTGACCTGGTTGACGGCGGCCGCCCGGCGCACGGCCGAGTGCGCGCCGGCGCGCAGGTCGAACGCGAACGGCTCCCCGGCCGGGGCCCGGTTCAGCAGGTCGAGGGGCAGGTCGTAGGTGACCTGGACGGCCGGCTGGAACGCGCACCCCGCCCCGAACGAGCACGCGTACCCCCGGGGAGCCCCCGAGGACGGCGGCGGGGAGGAGGCGAAGCGCGCGCTGGTCGTGACCTTGCCGGACAGGGTGCGTCCCGAGGTGTCCACGGCTTCCACACGGTAGGCCCCGGGGGCCCCGGTGAAGAATCGGGGGCGCCAGCCCTGCGAGGCCAGCTCCTGATCGGCCGCGAACAGCCGGGGCGCCGAGGTGACCGGGCTCAGGTCGCTGTAGTGACGGGGGTCGGAGTCGCGCCACTGCTCGAAAGGTACGAACCGGTCGGAGTCCCGGCACAGCGCGCACGGCACCTTGACCGGGTACCCCGACGGCACGTCCGCGGCGCCAGGCACCAGCGGCGCCTTGAACCACTGCTCGGAGACCCGCCGGTCGTCACCGGCGAACCGGTCGTCGGAGTGCAGGACCAGCCCGTCGTTCGTGATCGTGCGGGACCACACGACGTCGTCGGACACGGGCCCGAAGTACTCGGTCCGGGTGAGCGGCATCCGCAGCGACCCGCCGTACGCCATCCGCCCCGGCTCCTCGCCGGCCGTCGACTCGCCGTACTCCCAGCCGCTGGTGTCCGGTTTGTCGGCGTGGTAGGCGGCGTCGATCCGTACCAGCCGCCCCATGTCGACCTTGACGGGCCGCGCGGGCACCCGGCCGCGTGAGTCGAAGCGGAGGTGGTAGATCGCGCCCGGCCCCGCGTACGGCTCAAGCCGCAGCGACACCGGCCCCTTGGCCAGGGCGGACCGCAGCGAACGCCCCTCGGCGGCGTCCAGCCCCAGCCGCAGGGACCAGCCCTGTGGCACGCGGGCCCGCCCGCCGTCCACGTCGAGGAAGCCGATGACGCCCGCCGCGCCGCGCAGGGAGGCCTCGCGGCCGGCGTCGTCCATCTGGACGCTCGCGTTGACGTAGCCGCTCTCGACCGGGATCCCGACGAGCACGATCTTGCCGGAGACCTCCACCCCCGAGAAGTCCTCCGGCCGCCCCCTTCCGACCGAAACGACGGGGTAGGACGTGGTGGAGGTCAGCCTGCGCTGGGCCTCCACGTCGTACGCGGGATGCAGGGCCAGCCCGCCCGCGGTGGCCGAGGTGAGCACGGGGGGCTCCAGGTTCCACTGGTGCGACAGCCGCACCTTGCCCGCCTTCACCGAGGACACCGGCGTGACGAACAGCTGCTGCCCGCCGCCCTGTACCCCGCCGTACAGCGAGACCGGCTGGTTGCGGTCGGTGAACGTGCGCACGTAGTACGCGTTCCCGCCCCCGTCCAGCGCCTTCGGCGTCCTCGGCCGGATCGGCGCCGTCCTGCGCGCGTCCAGGGTGACGGTCCGGTCCCCGTCGAGGTGGACGTTCTCGATCACCCAGCTCGTACGGTTGCTGATCCGGGTCTCGTTGGCGACGCCGATCACCTCGTAGTCCCCGGCGGGCAGGGAGAACTCGCCGTTGCCCGAATAGTCGGTACGCAGGTAGTAGTACCCGTACGGGTTGAACGGGTCCTCCGGGCTGTTCGCCCGCTTCAACGGGATCGCGTACACCAGGGGCTCGGCCTGGTAACCGGGGAAGAACTCCTTGGTCCCGTACGAGTTGACCAGCGACACCCCCAGCCGATGCGTGGCGGGACCCGTGTAGTAGCTGAACGGCGTCACCAGCCGCACGTCGCCGCCGCTCGCCGTCACCCAGCCCCCGTACGCGCCGATCGGGCCGGCCGACGGGTCGGCGGTGAGGGAGACGGTGGCGGTGCCGTTCGCGGGCACGGTGACGCTCTGCGCGCCCAGCTTGACCGCCTTGTCCGGCGCGGGCCTGCCGCTCCAGCCGCGGGTGACGAGCGAGACGGCCAGCGTGACGGGCTCGGAGCCGAGGTTGCGGTACGTGACCTGCCTGGTGGCGGGCTTGCCGAGGAGCCGGAAGTCCACCACGGAGGTGGCGAACACGCTCTGGGTGACGGCGCGGGCCACGTCCACCCGGCCGCTGCCCTGCTCGAACCAGTTGTGCCCGTCGTTGCGCACGGCCGTCGAGGTCAGCGCGTCGCGCAGTTCGGCGGCCCGCCAGCCGGGATGCTGCTGGGCCAGGATCGCGGCGGCCCCGGCGACGTGCGGGGTGGCCATGGAGGTACCGCTGAAGGTCGTGTACTTGTCGTCGCCCGGGATGCCGGGCAGCGAGGAGTCGGCCGAGCGCGCGGCGACGATGTCCACGCCGGGGGCGACGATGTTCGGCTTGACGGCGGCGTCGTCCAGCCGCGGCCCCTTGCTGGAGAAGTCGGCCAGGGTGGTGCCGGTCTCCTTGTCCACCGCGCCCACGGCCAGCGCCTCGTCGGCCGCGGCCGGGACGCTCACGGTGAGCGGGTCCTCCTCGTTCCCGGCGGCCGTCACGAAGAGCGTGCCGTACTTCTTCGTGAGCTCGTTCAGCGCCTGGCTCATCGGGTCGGTGCCGTTGCCGCAGCAGGAGCCCAGGCTCATGTTGACCACGTCGGCGCCCTGCGCGGCGGCCCACTCCATGCCGGAGATGGCCCACGACCAGTCGCCCTGGCCGTTGTCCGCGAGGATCTTGCCGACCAGCAGGGACGCGGCCGGCGCCACGCCCTTGTACGTCGGGCCGGCGCCCGCGATCGTCGAGGCGACGTGCGTGCCGTGTCCGACCTTGTCGGCGATGCCGGCGGAGTCGGAGAAGTTCTCGCCGGCGAGGATGCGTCCGGCGAAGTCGGGGTGGGCGGCGTCGATCCCGGTGTCGAGGACGGCGACCTTGACCCCCTTGCCGTCGAACCCGCGCTCCCACCCGGCCGGCGCGCCGATGAGGGGCACGCTCTTGTCGAGCGAGGCCCGCGTCTTGCGGTCCAGCCAGATCTTGGAGATCGCGCCGCCGGTCAGTCTGGCGCCGGTGTCGAGCCCGGCCCAGAAGTCGTCGGCCCGGTCGGCGCGTACCGTGAGCGCGGCGCCGTTGACGCTGTCGAGCACCCGTACGTTCTCGCCGGCCGTCAGGGACCGGGCGGATCTGGCGAGCGCGGCGGGGGCGGGGTCGCCCGGGTAGGTGACGAGCAGCGGGATCGCCTCGACGCGCCGGTCCCGCGCCAGCGTCTCGACGTCGAACAGCTCCTCGTCCAGCGTCCCGGCGGCGACCATGGGAGCCGCGTCGGAGGGCAGGACCAGATATCCGCCGTCCTTGCCGGGCAGCGTGGCGAACGTGACGTCCGCGCCGTCGGGCCTGGGCGCCGGCCTGATGGCGATGGAGGGGACGCCGCCCTGCGACGGCGCGTACTCGACGACGTCTCCGGTGATGAGGGTGAGAGTGACCCGGGCCGGCTGGGTCTCAGCGGGCTCGGCGACCGCGGCTGCCGCCTGGTGGAGCGGCGCGAGTCCGGCGGCGAGCACGAGCGCCGAGCCCGATAACACCGCCGATAACCGCGTGTGAAATTTGGACAAGTTGTGCCCTTTCGGTTGAGCGAGAGCACTTTCGGGAGCGCTCCCAAATTCTCCGAGAAGGGCCAGTATCCATCAGATGATCACACCGGGCTCAGGGGGGTCCGAGCCCGGTGGATCGAGCGGTCAGGTGCAGGTGGCGCCGTTGAGGGTGAAGGCCGGCGGCTTGGACGTGTTCCCTGTGTGGGTGGCCTGGAAGCCGAACGAGGCGGACGCGCCCGGGGCGACCGTGCCGTTGTAGCTGACGTTCCTGGCCGTGACCTGGCCGCCCGCGGGCGAGATCGTGGCGTTCCACGCGGAGGTGACGCTCTGGCCCGCGGGGAGCGTGAAGGTCAGCGCCCAGGAGGTGAGCTGGCTGGTGCCGGTGTTGGTGATCGTGACCTCGGCCGTGAAGCCGGTGTTCCAGGAGTTCATCGCGTACGTGACCCGGCATGCCCCGGTCCCGGGCGTCGGAGTCGGAGTCGGGGTCGGGGTCGGGGTCGGGGTCGGGGTCGGGGTCGGCGTGGGCCCGCCGCCGCCCTGGTCAAGGCCGAAGAACGCGATCGCCGCGGCGGCCATCCCGCTCATCGGGACGTTGTGGCCGACGCCCTGGAGGCTGATCGCCTCGACGGGGGGCGTCGTGCCGGTGCCGCCGTACCTGGTCCTGTTCCAGCCGGACCGCGGCTGGTCGGTGCTGCTGGGCGTCTGGCTCAGGCCGTGGACGTTGGTCCACTGCTTGATCTCCTCCTGGAAGTTCGGGTACTGCAGCGTGGTGTCCGCGGTGCCGTGCCACACCTGCATGCGCGGGCGGGGGCCGCTGTAGCCGGGGTACGCGCCGCGTACGAGGTCGCCCCACTGCTGCGGAGTCTTGCTGACCTGGCCGTTGGCGCAGGCGCTGTTCCACATCGACCCGTCCGTGGTGGCGAAGCAGGCGAACGGCACCCCGGCGAACGCGGCTCCGGCCTTGAAGACGTCGGGGTAGTCGCCCAGCAGCACGTTCGTCATCATGGCGCCCGACGAGGCCCCGGTCACGAAGGTGCGGTCGGGGTCGGTGCTGTAGCGCTGCTGCACGTACCTGACCATCGAGATGATGCCCACCGGGTCGCTGCCGCCGTCGTGCCGCAGCGCCTGCGGCGAGGAGACGTCGAAGCAGGAGCCGCTCCTGGTCGCGGACGGGTAGATCACGATGAACTTGTACCGGTCGGCCAGCGAGGCGAACTCCGTGCCGGAGTAGAAGGCCGGACCCGATCCCGTGCAGTAGTGCACGGCGACCAGGAGAGGTGGTCGGGTCCCGACGCCGTCCGGGACGTACAGGTGCATGCGCAGGTTTGTCGGGTTAGTGCCGAAGCCGGTCACCTCCGTCAGCTGTGCCGACGAGGCCGGTGGCGCGGTGATCAGCCCCGCGACGATGAGCGTCACGGCGGCGATCAAGGCACCCACGATCCGAGCTCTCACGTTCATCGGGTTCCTCTCGTTCGCCTGAAACATTGCGAGTGTGAAGAGAAACTTTCGCCAACGCAATCGTTGCTGGTGGTGACCCGTCAGGTTAGCTAGGTGACCTGCGGCTAAGGATGAGGGCGGGTTGGCGGGGCGTGAAAGTTTCGGGCAGGCATGGCGCAAAAGAAATTTTCTAAGCATGCGCCTAGGAAGAAAATAAATTCCCGAATCGTCTTGACCTTGCCCGTTGACCATGGGAAAGCTGGGACCGGAGAGCCAAAGGTGAAAGGACCCCGATGGTCACAGTCCGCGCCTTCGCGTCCGGTGACGAGGTCTCCCTGGTGGACGCCTGGAACCGCAGCATGCCGGCCGATCCCGCCACCTCCGCCTGGTTCCGCGACTGCGTGTTGCTCGACCCCAACTTCGACCCCGAGGGCCTGCGCGTGGCCGTCTCCGACGGCCGGGTGGTGGGCTGCGCCTACGGCGTGCGCCGCCTGACCCCCTTGGCCCCGGGCACCGACCTGGAGCCGGACACCGGCTGGATCCCGTTCTTCTTCGTCGTCCCCGAGCATCGTGGCGGCGGGCTCGGGAGGCGGCTGGTGGGCGAGGCGCTGGCGTTCTTGGAGCGGGCCGGCCGGACGAAGGTCGATTTTTCGTCCTATACGCCGAACTATGTGCTCCCCGGGGCGGACGCCGAGCTCTACCCCGACGGCTACCGGCTCCTGAACGGGCTCGGCTTCCGGACCCTGTACTCGCCGGTCGCCATGGACCGGACGCTCGTCGGCTACGTGACCCCCGACGAGGTACGCGAGCTGCGCGCCGAGCGCGAGAGCGAGGGGTACGTCTTCCGTAGCCCCACCGACGGCGAGCTGCCCGAGCTGATCCGCTTCGCGGCCGACGCCTTCAACCCCGACTGGGGCGAGGCGATCCGCCTGCACCGCGACCCCCGACGCATGGTCATCGCGAAAAAAGATCAAATAATGGGATTCGCGCTGTACGCGGCCTACCGCGGCATCCCCGAGCGCTTCGGCCCGTTCGGCGTCGACCCCGAGCAGCGCGGCACCGGCCTCGGCAAGATCCTCCTCCATCTCACCATGACCATGATGCGCGCCGAAGGGCTCCACTCGTCGTGGTTCCTCTGGACCGGCGAGGCGAGCCCGGCCGGCCGCCTCTACACCAGGGCGGGCTACCAGATCACCCGGCGCTTCCACGTGATGAGGAAGTCGGCATGACTCACGTCCTGGCCATCGGGGCTCATGCGGGTGACCTGGACCTGACGGCGGGCGCCGTGCTCGCCCAGCACGTCCTGCACGGCGACCGGGCCACGCTCCTCCAC
Organism: Nonomuraea sp. NPDC003707; assembly: GCF_053587055.1. Lineage (NCBI taxonomy): Bacteria > Bacillati > Actinomycetota > Actinomycetes > Streptosporangiales > Streptosporangiaceae > Nonomuraea > Nonomuraea sp. NPDC003707. The sequence continues at coordinate 47,069 of NZ_JBSFNK010000018.1, forward strand.
CTCACCCTCGGCGAGCGTGGCCACCCCCGCATGCCCGTCCCCGACTACGCCAGGCAGAAGCGCGAGGAAGCCGAGACGTTCGCCGAGCGGATCGGTGCGGGCGTGCGCTTCCTCGACTACGAGGACGGCCTGCTGCCCGAGGACGAAGAGGTCAAGCTGCGCGTCGGCGACCTGATCAGGGAGCTGCGCCCGGACGTCATCCTGACCCATTGGAGCGCGTCCATCCACAAAGATCACGCTCGTACCCACCGGATCGTCGAGGACGCCCGCTTCTACGGCGGGCTCAAGACGCTCGAACGCGAGCACCCGGCCTGCTGGGCGAGCGAGCTCTACTACGCCGACAACTGGGAGGACGCCGAGGGGTTCGTCCCCGACGTGTTCGTCGAGCTGACGGAGGAGGCGTACGAGCTCTGGTCACAGGCGATCACCGGGTACGCCTACGCCAGAGGCGAGACCTACGGCTTCCCGTACATCGAGTACTACCGCGCGCTGACGATCGTGCGCGGCGCACCAGCCGGATTCGGCCGCGCTCAGGCCTTCGCCGCACCGAAGGGCTCGCGCGACCTCCGGACGAAGTATTTCGGAAAGGCCACCCCCCAATGAAACGCTGTCTGGCAGTACTCCTCGCCCTGGCCCTCGCAGGCTGTTCGAGCAGTGGCGGCCCCACCGGCAAGAACAGCACGAGCGCGCCCCCGCTGGTGATCCACGCCGTGGACGCGGGGACGTTCCAGGAGGACTTCAACCCGTACCACCTCGAAGGCGTGAACTTCGGCACGAGCGGGATGATCTACGAGACCCTCATGTACTTCAACAAGCTCAAGCCGGGAGAGATCGTCCCGTGGCTGGCGCTGAAGTACGAATGGTCGGACAAGGGCAAGTCGCTCACGTTCACCCTCCGCCCGGGGGTGAAGTGGACCGACGGGCAGCCCTTCACCGCCGACGACGTGGCCTTCACCTTCCAGATGCTGAAGGACCACGCGCAGCTCAACACGTCCGCGCTGGAGATCAAGGACGCGCGGGCGCTGGCTCCGGACAAGGTGCGCGTCGACTTCAAGACCACCTCGTACGCCAAGCTCTACAACATCGCCGGCGGCTCGCCCATCGTGCCCAAGCACCTGTGGGACAAGCAGCAGGACCCGGCGACGTTCACCAACGCCAAGCCGGTCGGCACCGGGCCGTACAAGCTGTCGAAGTTCTCGGCGCAGCTCTACGAGATGGAGAAGAACCCGTCCTACTGGCAGCCGGGCAAGCCGGAGGTGCCGCTGCTGCGCTTCCCCGCGTACACGGCCAATGCCCTGCAGACGGCGCTCCAGCAGGGCGAGGTGGACTGGGCGGGCGCGTTCGTGCCGGACATCCAGAAGATCTTCGTGCAGGGCAAGCCGGAGCAGAACAAGTTCTTCTTCCCGCCGGAGGGCCTGGTCTCGCTGCTGCCGAACCTGACCAACCCGGTCCTGGCCAAGCCGGAGGTACGGCAGGCGATGAGCCTCGCCATCGACCGGGAGAAGATCGTCCGGGTGGCCGAGCGCGGCTACACCAAGGTCGCCCACCCGACCGGCGTGCCGATGCCGGGCGGCCAGGCGTACGTGCCGCCGCAGTACAAGGACGCCGCGTTCCAGGTGGACGTGGCCAAGGCCAAGGAACTGCTCAAGGGCGTGAACCCGGCCGACCTGAAGTTCACGCTGCTGGTGCCGTCTCCGTTCACCGACTGGGTGAACGCCGCCCAGCTCATCAGGGAGGACCTGGCCAAGGTCGGCATCACGGTCGAGACCAGGGGAGTGGCCTTCCAGGACTGGGTGTCGAAGGTCGGCAAGGGCGACTACGAGCTGTCGATCAGAGGCGCCGAGGCCGGCCCGACCCCGTACTTCCAGATGCGCTTCATGCTCTTCGGCGGCCTGGCCAAGCCCGTCGGCGAGGCCGCGAGCGGCAACTACGAGCGGTGGAAGGACGCCGAGACCGACCGGCTGATCGAGGAGTACGCCGCCACCGACGACCTGGCCGAGCAGCAGAAGGCCACGCAGGGGCTGGGCCGGATCATGGTGGAGAAGCTGCCCCAGCTGCCGCTGTTCTACAGCCCGGGGTGGGCGCAGTTCCGGACCACCAAGTATGTCGGCTGGCCGTCGGAGCAGGATCCGTACGCGATGCCGTCGCCGTACACCTCGCCCGACGCCGCGGTCGTGCTGCTGCACTTGAAGCCGGCCGTCAAGTGAGGTTCCTGGCCCGGCGGCTCGGCTTCTACCTGCTGACCGCCTGGGCCGCCGTCACGCTCAACTTCCTGATCCCCCGGCTCATGCCGGGGGACCCGGTGGAGCTGCTGGTGGCCCGGATGAAAGGCAACGTCGACCCGGCCGCCATCGACGCGATGCGGCGGGCGTTCGGCATCAGCGACGCGAACCTGTGGCAGCAGTATCTGGACTACCTGGGCAATCTCGCACAAGGGGAGCTGGGCCGCTCGATCACCTTCTTTCCCGCCGAAGTGTCCACCGTCATCGCCGGCAGCCTGCCGTGGACGGTCGGGCTCGTCGGGGTCGCCACCCTGATCAGCTACCTGATGGGCACCTCGCTGGGCGTGCTGATGGCGTGGAAGCGGGGCACCTGGCTCGACGGGGTGCTGCCGGCGGCCACGTTCATGCACGCGGTGCCGTACTTCTGGGTGGCGCTGGCGCTGGTGTTCGTCTTCGGGGTGACGCTGCAGTGGTTCCCCGTGTCGAGGGCGTACGGGCTGGACGTGATGCCCGGCTTCACCGGCGAGTTCGCCGGCAGCGTGGTCTACCACGCGGCGCTGCCCGCGGTGACGATCGTGGTCGCGTCGATGGCCGACCGGATCCTCGGCATGCGCAACGTCATGGTGACCACGCTCGGCGAGGACTACGTGGTGGTGGCCGAGGCCAAGGGGCTGACCTCCAGGAGGGTCATGTGGGCCTACGCCGCCCGCAACGCGATCCTGCCGAACATCACCAGCTTCGCCCTGTCGCTCGGCTTCGTGGTGGGCGGCTCGGTGCTGACCGAGATCGTCTTCTCCTATCCCGGGATCGGGTCGATGCTCCTCAAAGGGGTGGAGAACGAGGACTTCCCGCTCATGCAGGGCATCTTCCTCGTCATCTCGCTGGCCGTGCTCGTCGCCAACTTCCTGGCCGACCTGGCGTACGTGGTGCTCGACCCGCGTACCAGGCAGGAGTCCGAATGAAGATCAAGATCGGCATCGGCATCCTCGTCTTCTTCACGCTGATGGCCGTGCTCGGGCCGCTGCTCATCGGCGCCGACCCGGCCGCGACCGGCGACGACGGGCTCCAGGGCCCGTCGGCCGCGCACTGGCTCGGCACCACGCAGACCGGGCAGGACATCCTCACCCAGATCGTGTACGGCGCCCGCGTCTCGATGGGCGTCGGCCTGCTGTCGGCGGTCATCGCCAACGTGATCGCGGTCGCGGTCGGCCTGGTCGGCGGCTATTTCGGCGGCGCGGTGGACGAGGTGCTGTCCGTGCTCACCAACATCTTCCTGGTGCTGCCCGCCCTGCCGCTGATCATCGTGCTGGCCGGCTACCTGCCGCAGCGCGGGGTCGCCTCCGTGGCCGTGGTGATCGCGGTCACCGGCTGGGCCTGGGGCGCGCGGGTGCTGCGGGCGCAGACCCTGTCCGTACGGCGGCGCGACTTCGTCCAGGCCGCGCGCGCGAGCGGCGAGGGGGCCCTCCGGATCGTCTTCTTCGAGATCCTGCCCGTGCTGCTGCCCGTCATCGCCACCAGCTTCCTGGCCACCGTGGTCGCGGCGATCCTGGCCGAGGCCGGGCTGTCGTTCCTCGGCCTGGCCGACCTGTCCACCGTGAGCTGGGGCAGCATGCTCTATTTCGCGCAGAACGGCCAGGCGCTGCTCATCGGGGCCTGGTGGTGGTTCATCCCGCCCGGTCTGTGCATCGCGCTCATCGGCACCGGGCTCGCGCTGGTGAACTTCGGCATCGACGAGATCGCCAACCCCCGGTTGCGAACGGTCAAGGTGAAGGCCCGCACATGAACGTCCTGGAGATCCGCGACCTGAGCGTCGACTACCTGTCCGGCAGCGGCACCGTGCACGCCGTCGCCGACGTCTCCCTCGACCTGCGCCGCGGCGAGGTGCTGGGCCTGGCGGGGGAGAGCGGCAGCGGCAAGTCCACGCTGGCCAACGCCGTCGCCCGGCTGCTGCGGCCGCCCGCCGCGATCACCTCGGGCTCGGTCGTCTACCGCCGCCAGGACGGCTCGTCCGTCGACGTGCTCGGGCTCGGGAGGAGCGAGCTCAGGGCCTTCCGCTGGAAGGAGCTGGCCGTCGTCTTCCAGAGCGCCATGAACGCCCTCAATCCGGTCAGCACCGTCGGCGCCCAGATCGACGACGTCCTGCGCGTCCACGTTCCGGGGATGTCGCGCGGCGACCGTACGGAGCGGGCGGTCGAGCTGCTGCGGCGCGTCGGCATCAGCGCCGACAGGCGGCGCTCCTACCCGCACGAGCTGTCCGGCGGCATGCGGCAGCGCGCCGCCATCGCCATCGCGCTCGCGCTCAACCCCGAGATCATCATCATGGACGAGCCGACGACCGCGCTCGACGTGGTGGTCCAGCGCGACATCCTCCACGAGATCAGGGAGCTCAGGCAGGAGTACGGCTTCGCGGTCGTGTTCATCACGCACGATCTGTCGCTGCTCATGGAGATCTCCGACCGGATCGCCATCATGTACGCGGGCCGGGTCGTGGAGACCGGGTCCGCCAAGGCCATCCACAAGTCGCCGCGGCACCCGTACACGCTGGGGCTGCTCCGCTCGTTCCCGCGCCTGCACGGGCCGCGCGAGGAGCTGCTGGGCATCCCCGGCAGCCCGCCCGACCTGAGGTCGCCGCCACCGGGATGCGCGTTCCACCCGCGGTGCGGGGTGGCGGTGGCGGCGTGCTCCTCGGTCCTGCCCGAACTCGAAGGCGACGTCGCGTGCCTGCTGAACGGCGGCCGCGGTCTGGAGGACGCGTCATGATCGTCCTGGAGGGACGGAATCTCACCAAGCACTTCACCGCGGCCCGCGGTCCCCGAGGCCGCTTCGGCAGGCGGCCGCCGGTGCAGGCCGTCGAGGACGTGTCGATCGCGCTGCGGGCCGGGACGGTGTCGGCGCTGGTGGGGGAGAGCGGCTGCGGCAAGAGCACGGTGGCGCGGCTACTGGCGCAGGTCTATCCGGCCACGTCGGGCGAGGTGCTGCTGCGCGGCGAGCCGGTACGCGCCCACCGCGGGGCGGCGTTCAGGGACTTCCGGCGGCAGGTGCAGCTCATCTTCCAGGACCCGTTCGCCTCCCTGAACCCCTTCCACCGGGTGCGTTACCACCTGGCCAGGCCGCTGCGCATCCACGGACACGTCCGCTCGGACGCGGAGGAACGCGCACAGGTCGCCGAGCTGCTCGAACGCGTCAGCCTCACGCCGGTCGAGCAGTTCATGGACAAGCTGCCGCACGAGCTGTCCGGCGGGCAGCGGCAGCGGGTGGCCATCGCGCGGGCGCTGGCGGTGCGGCCCGCCGCGCTGATCGCCGACGAGCCCGTGTCGATGCTGGACGTGTCGATCAGGCTCGGGGTGCTGCGGCTGCTGGAGGGGCTGGCGAGGGAGAGCGGGCTGGCGCTCCTGTACATCACGCACGACATCGCCGGCGCCCGCTACTTCGCCGAGGACATCACGGTCATGTACGCGGGGCGGCTGATCGAGAGCGGGCCGAGCGAGGAGCTCACGCAGTCGGCGCGGCACCCGTACACGCGGCTGCTGCTGGAGTCGGCGCCGGATCCCGACCGGGTGGCGGCGCCGGAGGTCACGCGGCACGGCGAGCCGCCGAGCCTGATCGATCCGCCGGGCGGGTGCCGGTTCCATCCGCGCTGCCCGGCGGCGCTGCCGGTGTGCTCGGAGGAGGCGCCCGCGCGTACCGCGCTGGGGGACGGCCACTGGACGCACTGCTGGCAGGTGGAAGCGGCGGCTCAGGCGGGGAGATAGGCGCGACGGCGCAGGTAGGGCGGCGGCTCAGGCGGGGCGGTAGCGAGCGGCGAGCTCGGTGGCGGTGGTGGCCATGCGGTCGCGCAGCTCGGCGGGGGCGAGCACCTCGGCGTCCGTGCCCAACCGCAGGAACTCGGCGAGCGCGTGCTCGATCGACTCGATCGGCACCGTGACCCGCGTCCAGCCCTCCTCGTCGGGCGGCTGCGCGCTCTCCCTGGCCGCCGCCACCACGCCGGGGGTCATGAGGTCGGGCACGCGTGCGACGCCGCGCGGCGACAGCCGGAGCACCGCCTCGCCCTGCCGCAGCCGGGCCTCGAACTCGGCCAGGTACCCCTGCCAGTAGGCCGCTAAGTCGAAGCCGTCCGGCCTGGTGAAGCTCTCGGGGAGCGGGTGCAGGTCGAGGATCTGCGAGACGCGGTAGGTGCGCACGTCCTCGCCCGCCCCTGCGACGAGATACCACCGCCCCGCCTTGACGACCAGCCCGTACGGGTCCAGCCGCCGCTCCACCTCCTGGGGCGCCTTCCAGCGGCGGTATCTGACCTGGATGCGGCGCTCGTTCCAGACGGCGTCGGCCACGGCGGGCAGGTAGGTCACCGGCTCCTGGTCGCGGTACCAGGTGGGCGCGTCGAGATGGAAGCGCTCCTGGATGCGCCCGGCGCGGTCGCGGAGCTCGACCGGCAGCGCGGCCATGAGCTTGAGCTGCGCGGCCGTGACCACCGCGCCCAGCCCCAGCTCCGCCGCCGGACCCGGCAGTCCGGCCAGGAACAGCGACTCGGCCTCGTCGGTCGTCAGCCCGGTGAGCCGGGTGCGGTAGCCGTCGAGCAGCTGGTAGCCGCCCTTCGGGCCCGCGTCGCCGTACAGGGGGATGCCGGCGGAGTGGAGGGACTCGACGTCGCGGTAGATGGTGCGTACCGAGACCTCCAGCCGCTCGGCCAGAGCCTGCGCGGTCATCCGGCCGCGCGTCTGCAGGAGCAGGAGGATCGAGACCAGGCGGGAAGCACGCACATTCACTGACACTACCTGTCAGTGACCACCGCCTAGCGTCGCCCGCATGAACGATTTCGACTTTCTCGCCGGCCACTGGAACGTCGACAACCGCCGGCTCGTGAAGGCGCTCGCCGGCAGCGACGAATGGGACGAGTTCCCCGGCCGTTCGGTCGCCAGCCGGCACTTCGACGGGGCGGCCAGCTTCGACGAGATCACGTTCCCGACCAAGGGGTCCAGCGGGCTGACCGTGCGCGTGTACAACCCCGAGACACGGCAGTGGGCCATCTACTGGGCCAGCAGCACGAGGGGCACGCTCGACAGCTCGCCCATGGTGGGCGAGTTCGAGGGGGACCGGGGCGAGTTCTACGGGGAGGAGGCGTATGAGGGCAGGCAGGTGCGGTGCCGGTTCATCTGGACGGTGCTCGGCCCGGACGCGGCCCGCTGGGAGCAGGCGTACTCGGCGGACGACGGCCTGACCTGGGAGACGAACTGGACGATGGACTTCAGCCGGGCCTAGGAGCCGGAGCGGGCCCACAGGACCGCCGCCACCGCGACGGCCGCGACCAGCAGCACCAGCGACCCGGCCACGATCGCCCACCACCAGGCCGATTGAGGCGGCTTGGTCTCGTAGTGGGACACGTCGGGCAGCATGTCCGGCGTGTAGGGGAGCCGCTGCGTGGAGGGCGGATCCTGCGGACGCCCGGGCCGGGGCACGCGCACGGTCGGCGGAGCCGGGGGTGGCGGCACGCGCACGGTCGGAGGGTCCTGCGGGGGCGGGTGTCCGTGCCGCGGCGGCGGGACCTGTCCGGGAGGTCCCTGCCGGGTGGGCTGGGTCGGGAAGGGTGGGCGGTGCCTGATCGTCTGGTGGGGGTCCTGGCCCTGCGGGTCAGGTTGCTCTCGAGTCATGATCTCCTCAGGAGCCGCTGCGGAGAGTGGGGGCGTGCCCTCCCATTGTCACACTTCGCCGGGGGACCCGTCCCGCGGGTTCGTCAGCTCTGGCCCTGGCCCTGGCCGTAGGGCGGCTGCGGCGGGTTCTGCCAGCCGGGCTGCTGCTGCTGGTACGGCTGCTGCTGGTAGGAGGGCTGCTGCGGCCAGCCGGGGCCCTGCGGCGGCTGGGCGGGCTGGCTCGGCTTGCGCCGGGCCACCACGGCCCAGATCAGCAGGGCGGTGCCGCCCGCGTCGAAGAGCAGGGAGACCAGGCTGGTGACGGCCACGGTCGTCTGAATGTCCGACGATGAGGTCATCTGCGGGAACAGCACGTACGAGCGGAAGATGTTGAACAGCAGTCCCAGCAGAAGCAGGATGCAGCCCGCCATGCCGATCATCGCGGCCGAGCCGTGCTCGCGCCGGGCCATCGCGGTCATGACGACGCCGAGGAGCAACAGGATGCCCATCACGGCAAAGGTGAGGATACCGGCGATCGTTGATATCACAGGGAACTCCGTTCGAGGCCAAGCCGGACGCGACGACGCTACGGGGATTCGCGCAGATCGTCCAATGCTCTGCTGATCGACCCCTCGTCCAGGCGGCCCTGGTAGCGCACGCCGTTCAGGAAGATCGTGGGGGTGCCGCGCACGCCGCTGTCGCGGCCGGACTCCTCGTGCAGGGCGATCCGCGCGGCGTGGCCCGGCACGTCGGACCAGGGGTCGATGCCCAGCTCGGCGGCATAGTGCTCAAGGTCGGAGTCGGTGAGGAAGCGCTGGTTGTCGTAGAGGATGTCGTGCATCTCCCAGAACCTGCCCTGGTCGGCCGCCGCCTCGGAGACGATGGCGGCCGACGCGGCCCGGGGGTGCAGCGTGCGGATCGGGTAATGACGGAAAGCCATCCGTACATCAGGATTTTTCCGGAGGATCTCCTCCAGGACCGGGTGCAGTCGCCCGCAGTACGGGCACTCGAAGTCCCCGTACTCGACGATCGTGATCTTGGCGTCCTCGGGCCCGCGCACGTGGTCCGTCGGCCCGACCGGCACCGTGAGCCGGTCGGGCAGCTCCTCGGGCGGCTCGGCCTCGGGCGGCGCGCACACCCCGCCCCGATCCCAGGCCAGCCGGAAGATCACCCACCCCAGCAGGGCGGACAGCAGCGACCCGGCCAGGATGCCGATCTTCGCCTGAGCGTGGACGGGTGACCCGTCGAAGGCCAGGTCCACGATGAACAGCGCCACCGTGAACCCGATCCCGGACACGGCCGCCCCGCCCAGCAGCTGCCCCCACACCAGGTTGCCGGGCAGGATCCCCCAGCCGAACCGCAGCGGGAGCCACGTGCCGAGGGAGATCCCGACGAACTTCCCGACCACCAGCCCCAGCGCCACCCCGATGGAGACGGGCGAGGTGAGGGCGGCCCGCAGGGTCTCGCCGTCGAGCCGCACCCCGGCGTTGGCCAGGGCGAAGATCGGCACGATCACGTAGCTGCTCCACGGGTGCAGGCGCAGTTGCAGCCGCTCGTTGACGGAGACGGCCCGCTGGACCCGCCGCGTGGCCTCCCTGGCGGCCCGCGCGCTCGGCTCGCTGGTGAACTCCTGCACGGCCTCGCCGGCCAGCAGCAGCTTCTGGTCCGTGGGCGCGTAGACGAAGACCAGCAGGCCCAGCGCGATGCCGACCAGCGTCGGGTGGATCCCGCTCTCGAGGGTGGCCACCCAGAGCGCGAACCCCAGCACGACGTAGGCGGGCGCCCGCCAGATCCTCAGCCACCGCAGGGTCACGATGGCCGCGAGGAGCAGGACGGCGGTGATGAGCGCGGGGATGGAGAGGCTGGCCGTGTAGAAGATCGCGATGATCATGATCGCCAGCACGTCGTCCACGATGGCCAGCGTCAGCAGGAACGCCCGCAGCGGATCCGGGCACCGGGCCCCCACGACGGCGAGCACGCCCAGCACGAACGCCGTGTCGGTGGCGATGGGCACGCCCCACCCGCCCGCGCCCGGCCCGCCGAAGTTGAGCAGGAGGTAGACGCCGGCCGGCACCAGCATCCCACCCAGGGCCGCGACGGCGGGCACGGCGATGAGCCGCCGGTCCCTGAGCTGCCCGAGCCGTACCTCGTACGAGACCTCGAGGCCGATGAGGAAGAAGAAGACGGACATCAGCCCGTCGTTGACCCAGTGCCGCAGGTCCAGCGAGAAGTCGGCGTCCCCGAAGGAGATGCCCATGGGGGTGTGCCAGAACGCCTCGTAGGTGTCACCCCATGGCGAATTTGCCCAGAGCAGGGCAAGCACCGTGGCCACCAGCAGCACGGTCGTGCTGCCTGCCTCGGTCCGCAGGAACGCCCGCAACATCACAGATCTCCCCCCGAAGATCCAGCGGAGGCATCCGATCCTACGGTCTCTGGAAGAACAGATAAAACGCTGCATCCCGGGCAAGCAGGAAACCGACGATGGCAACGCCCCAGCTCAGGGCCGACGCCGCGTGCTTGCTCATCCAGGCCCGCAGCCACTCCAGCTTCGGCTCCAGCCAGGCTCCCGCCACGGCACGCAGCCCCATGAGCGCCAGCGGCGGCAGGATCATGACGAGCACGTACGCGCCCAGCACCGGCACCCACTGCCCGACGGTCAGCCCCGCCGTGGTCATGATGCCGATCGCGGCGAGGTAGGGCACCATCGTCGCCACCTCCAGCACCCCGGCGGTCAGCCCCAGCAGCACCATCACGCGCGGACCGCCCACCCGGGGCTCGAAGCGGCGCTCGGGCTTGCCCAGCTTCGCGCGCCGCTTGGGGTCGAGCCTGAAGCTCAGCGCGAACAGCCCCACGCCCAGCACGAGCTGCACCCAGTACGCGGGACCGCTGCGCAGCACGTCGCCGAAGCGGTCCATCACCGTGGACAGCCCCAGCATGAGCGCGACCCCCACCAGGAAGTAGAAGACCGTGATGGTGGCCAGATAGATCAGCAACCCGTGCGACCGTTTCGAGGCCAGCAGCAGGTAGACGGGAATGCCGAGGGTGCCGAAGCTGGTGCTGTCGACGAGGGCCAGGGCGGCGAGGGCGAGCAGCAGTCCGATGGTCATGCTCTCGATCGTGCTGGTTCGCGAGCGCCGGCTCCTCCTCCGGCGGGGTGAACCGGGCGTACATACTTCTTCGTATCGCGCCGGAGGAGGCCGGGCCGCGGACGGGCCCGGCCTCTCCCGGTTACAGGTTCCGCAGGTATGCCAGCGACGGCGCGAAGAAGTACTCGCCGCCCTTCATCGTGACCGTCTGGGTCACCTGGGCCTGCGGCGCCGACAGCTCCGGCTTGCCCCAGACCTTCGGGAACGCGACCTTGATGTCCCGATCGCCCTGCCCGATCACCGGGTCGTGCCCGGTGGCCGGGTTCTCGAAGTCGGGGTTGTTCGCCCATGACTGCTGCGTGAACTCGAACTGGCTCAGCAGGCTGCCGTTGAACGCCATGAACAGCAGCCCGACCTCGCCGCTCGGCCGGGTCTCCGGCGGCGAGTCGTCCCACGGCTCGTCGGTCCGCTCCCCGTACGTCTGGCCGCGCCGCGCCATGAGCACCTCACGCCCGAACGAGCGCGGGTTCGTCTTCCTGATGTGCCCGCTGAACGGGCACTTGCTGCCGTCGTCGCCGTCGAAGGTGAAGTCGTTGGTCACCGGCCCGCCGCCCGCCTTGGGCTTGCCGGTCAGGGGCGTGCCGTCCCTGAACCGGCCGACGATCATGGCGCCCGCCCGGTCGCGGTCGGCGCCGACCAGGCCCAGGCCGTCGGCCAGCTCCTGCTCGATCGTCTTGAACGCCCGTACGTTCTGCTCCAGCTTCCGGAACACCAGGTAGCTGCCGTGGTGGCGGACGGGGTTCGGCGCGAAGGGGTCGGGCACGAGCACGTTGCTCAGCGGGAACGCCGGGTCCCAGTGCTTCTTCGGCTCCTTGTCCACCTCGTCCTTCACGAACAGCGGCTGGCTGCGGCCGTCCACGTACCCGAAGTGCTCGATGCCGTCGCCGGCGGGGTTGCGCATGCCCTGCCCGGTCTCCTCGCCGAGCAGCCGTGCGCTCTCCGGCAGCTCGCCGAGGATCTCCTCGCGCAGCGCCGCCACCGGCTCGGGCTCAGCGTCGCCGATCAGGATGACGGCGTGGATCTCCCGCTGGTACGTGCGCTCCCACGTCTCCACGGGGGGGTCGGCGACCTCGGCGACGCGGCGCTTCATGCCGTCGCGGAACACCCGGTCCCCGAACTTGCGCACGTCCTCGACCGAGTGGCCGAGGTCGCGGTAGCCGGCCTTGCTGATGCCGATGCCGACGTACGGCGTGCCGCGGCTGCCTTTCGCGTTGAAGTCGTGCACCTCCTGCAGGTGCCGGCGGGCCGACTTCATCTTGGTGGTCGCGACGTGCCGGAGGAACGCCTTTCCTTCCGCCGCGTCGTTGAACCGGACGAACAGCACGGACAGGTGCTCGCGCACGTGGGCGCGCAGGATGTTCGGCTGGAGATTGTCGAGCATCGCCTTGGTGTCCGCGTCGAGCGCGGCGGAGTCCCAGGCCAGAGGTTGTGCGTTGTTCAGGTCGACAGGCATTGCCGAGTCCCTTCCCCGTTTCGATGTGAAATCGGGCCCCCTATCGCGTCGAACGAGGAACGGCGAATCCCCCATGTTCCAACGCGCCCCACCTGTACGACTCCTGGGAACGCGAGAAGGTTTCCGGGAAAACGGTCGGGTTGCTTTCCCGATCAGCCGACGGTGAGAGCGGTACGCGCCACGCCGCCGTTCTCGCAGCGCACCGTCACCCCGAACCGGCCCGCCTTGACCGCCTTCAGGGCCGACGACCAGGTGGCCGTGGGCGCGGTGGGGCGGTTCCGGACGGTGGCGAAGGCGTTCGAGGTCACGTCACGCACCGTCGATCCGCCGCAGACCGCCGTCACCCTCACCTGCTGGCCGACCCTGGCCGCGGCGGGGGCGACGCCGACGCCCGCGTTGACGGCCGGCACGTCCCCGGACGGCTGCGTGGGGGCGGCCGTGGGGGTGGGCTTGGGGGTCGCGGTGGGGGTGCCGGTGGGCGTGGGGGCCGGGGCGGGGTTGGCCTGCCCGAAGACCACGTCCGAGCAGGAGTAGAACGCCTCGGGGCTGTCGCTGCGCTGCCAGATCGCGTAGATCAGGTGCCGTCCCTGCCGGGCGGGCAGCTTGGCGTTCATCGTGTAGAAGCCGTCCGTCACCACCGGGTTCTGCACGGTCTGGAACGGCTTGGCCTCCAGGTCCGACCACTTCAGCGGCCTGGCCGGGTCGTAGCCGTCCTTGGTGATGTAGAGCTCGAACGATCCCTTGTGCGGCGCGGTCGCCCGATACCTGAACGTGTGGGATGCGCCGCTCGCCAGGGTCGTCGCGGGCCAGTCTGCCCGCGCCTGGTCGAACCCGCGGTATTTGTCCCGCCCTGCGCTGCACAGCTTCCCGTCCGGGATGATCTGGCGGTGCCGGCCCGCCGCGTCGGCGATGTTGACCTCGTTCCAGTCGTAGAGCGGCTGGGTGCCGCCGATGGCCACGGCCTGCTTGCAGGCGGCCGACTTCGGGTTCTCCGGGCCCTCGCTGTAGCAGACCATGGTGCGGCTGGGCGGGTTGCTCATGGTGCCGTGCGCGGAGGCCGTGCCGGGGGCGACGGCGAGCACGAGCAGCGTGGGGGCGGCCAGGGTGGTGGCGACGAGCGCCTTGCGGGTGATCTGCATGTAGATCACCTTGATGCACCAGAAAGAGCGGAACTTCGGGCTTAAGTGTCCTTTAAGGCTGCCTTAGCTGCTATTTCAGTACGCAGCCACACCTGCACCTGGGCCCCGCCCATCGACGACCGGTCCAGCCGCAGCCGGCCCCCCGTCGACTCGGCGAGCCTGCGCGCGATGTCCAGCCCGAGCCCGGTGGACCCGCTGCCGCTGCTGCCCCGCTCCATCGCCGAGTCCGGGTCCGCGATGCCGGGCCCCGCGTCGGCGATCAGGATGCCGACGGTGTCCTGGCCCTCGTGCAGGGTGACGCCGAACGCCGTGCCCTCCGCCGTGTGCCTGAACACGTTCCCGAGCAGCGCGTCCACCACCGCCGTCAGCTCACCGGCCGGTACGGGCACCCGTACCGGAAGCGTGGCCCCGACCAGCTCCCACGGGCGCCGCTGGTCCTCCGCCAGCGCCGACCAGAACGTCAGCCGCTCGCGCAGCACCTCGGCCGCGTCGCACGACCTGGCCGCCCGCGACGGCCGCCGGGCCGCCGCGATGATCGTGTCCACCTCGCCTTCCAGCCTGGCCAGTGCCTGCCTGCCGGGCTCCGCCTGCGGACCGAGCTGGTCCAGGCTGAGCTTGAGCGCGGTGAGCGGGGTACGGAGCCGATGGGAGAGGTCGGCGGCCAGCTCCCGCTCGGCGGCCACGAGCTGGGTGACGCGGTTCGCCATGGCGTTGAACGCGGTCGCCGCCGCCTTGAGCTCGGGCGGCCCGTCGGGGTAGACGCGTTCGCTCAGGTCACCGGCTCCCAGCGCGGTCGCGGCGGTGCCGAGCCGCCGCGCCGAGCGTACGACCCGCGCCCCGAGCCGGTCGCCGACCAGCACCGAGCCGAGCACCAGCGCCACGGCCACCCCGGTCAGCACCGCCCATGACGTGAAGACGCCCCGGTTGAGGTCGGCGGCCGGGACGAACACCTCGATCACCGCGCCCCGGTCCTCGTCCAGCGCGACCGGGCGCAGCAGCACGTATCCGCCGTCCAGTTCGACGGTGCTCGCCCTGGTCTCGCGGGCGGCCCTGGCCACCTCTGCGGCCGGCGCGCGGGAGGTGCCCTGCGTCGCGCCGCCCTTGACGTGGACGGCCAGCAGGCCGCGCCGCCCTGCCTCGGTGCGGGCCATGGCGTGCCCGAGGTCGTCGCTCCTGGTCGTCAGCGCCAGCACCGGGACCAGCGCGGACGCCTGCCGCTCGGCGCCCGCCAGCGCCCTGGTCTGCGCGGTCTCCTTGACGATCAGCGCCAGCGGCACGAGGAAGGCCAGCGCGACCATCGAGGTGACCGCGACCATCAGCACCGCCAGGGTGCGCCTCATCGGGGCACTCTCAGCGGGCGCTCGCACGGGGGCGCTCTCATCGGGGTGCCGACAACATCACGCCGACGCCCCGGACGGTGTGCAGGTAGCGCGGCTGGGAGGCGCTCTCGCCGAGCTTGCGCCGCAACCACGACAGGTGCACGTCGATCGTCTGGTCGTCGCCGTACGACTGCCGCCAGACCTCGGCCAGCAGCTCCTGGCGGGTGACGACGCGGTCGGCCCGGGCGGCGAGGTAGGCGAGCAGGTCGAACTCGCGCCTGGTCAGCGAGAGCGGACCGCCGTCGAGCGCGGCCTCGCGCCGGCCCACGTCCACCTCCAGGCCGCCCACGCGGAACATCTGGGGCGCGGGCGCGGACCTGGCCCTGCGCAGCACGGCGTCCAGCCGGGCGCTGAGATGGTCACCGGAGAACGGTTTGACCAGGTAGTCGTCCGCGCCCGCCCGTAACAGCCGGACGATCTCGGCCTCCTCGTCGCGGGCCGTGGCCACGATGACCGGCACGTCGGAGACGCCGCGGACCATGCGCAGCGCCTCGGACCCGTCCAGGTCGGGCAGGCCGAGGTCGAGGACGACGGCGTCCGGCGGGCGCTGCGAGATCTCCCTGAGCGCGTCGAGCGCGCACCCGGCGCTGCGGACGGCGTGCCCGCGCCGGCCCAGCTCGTGGATGATCGCTGATCTGACGAATTCATCGTCTTCCACTACGAGAACCGTCGCCATGCGCCCAACCGTACCGACGAACCGGTACATAATTCGTCTCATGCGTCGAGCCCTTCGATACGCGGCGATCTGGTGCGGGGCGACCGCGGTGGCCGTGTCGGTCTCGTGGTTCGGCGTACGGGGTGTGCTGCGGGACGAGTTCGTGGACGACGTGGACGTGGAGCCGTTCGTCGCCCAGACGATCGCGGCCGACGAAGCCCCGCTGACCCTCACCAGCCCCACCGCCAGCCCCAGCCCGAGTCGTGCGCCGAGAAAGCCGGTCAAGAGCCCGGTCGAGAGCCCGGTGCAGAGCCCGGTCAAGAGCCCCTTGAAGAGCCCGGCGAAGAGTCCCGCGCCGAGAAAGCCGCTGAAGGTGGTGAAGGTGAAGGGCGGCGAGGTGGCGTTCACGCTCGGCCCGGAGGGCTGCCGCCTGGTGTCGGCCACCCCGGTCAGCGGCTACACCGCCAAGGTCGCCCGCGCCACCGGCTGGATCAGGGTGGACCTGGTCAAGGGCGAGCACGGCACGGGGGTGTTCTGCATCAGCCACGAGCAGCGCACCGACACCTGGGAGTACTGACGAGCGGTGGCCGCCGGGCTACGGCGGGCGTGGTATCCGCACCGCCTCCCTGGGGACGATTCGCCGCCCCGCCCCGGGTGCGAGGGTGGATCACATGGACGCACTTCGCAGGGCCCTGGGCTGGCTGTCGCTGCTGTACGCGCTGATCTTCCTCTCGTTCGGGCTGCTGCACGCCGGGATCGCGTTCGGCCCGGTACGCGAGCCCGTGATCGTGCCGGCCGCGATCGTGGAGACGCTGTGCGCCGGGGCCACGTTCGCCGGGGCGTACGGCGTGCTCGCCAAGCGCGCGTGGGCCTGGGACGGGCTCATCTACGGCCACGCGGCCGCGCTCGGCGGGGTGCTGATGGGGATCCTGTCGCTCGCGCTCGGGGCGGGCCCGGCGAGCACGCTGCTGAGCTGGTATCACAGCGTGATCGCGGTCCTGCTCGCCACCGGGCTGGCGGGCTCCTTCTACGCGTCCAGAGTGCGCGGGGTTACGGCTCCAGAGTCCGCAGATAGTCGGCGGCCTCGTCGACCTGGTCCTCGGTGAACACGCGGATGCCGTGCTGCTCCAGCAGCGCCGTCGTGACGCCCTGGCCGGGGCCGCGCCGGCCGCTGAACGTACCGTCGTAGATCGACAGCGCGCCGCACGACGGGCTGCCCTCCTTCAGCACCGCCAGTCGGATGCCGTACGAGCGCGCCACGGCCAGCGCCGACCGCGCGCCCGCCAGGAACTCGGCCGTCACGTCGGACCCGTCGCTCGCCAGCACGCGGGCGGCCCCGGACAGGACGGCCGCCCCGCCCGCGCCGCCCTCGATCTCGGCGGCGGGACGCGGGATCGGCAGCCCGCCCGACACCTCCGGGCAGTGCGGCACCAGCCGCCCCTCCTCGCGCCACGCGGCGAGCCGGGCGTCCGAGCTGGTCTTGGCGCGACCGTCGTAGCGGACCCGGCGGCCCATCAGGCAGGCGCTGACGAGGATCCTCTCCATGCCTTCGATCCTATGAGCGCGATCGGCACCAGCGAGACGGCCGCCAGCGCGATCGCGACGCCGAACGCGTACGTGAAGGGCCGCTCCACGCCCGTCCTGGTGAACACCTGCAACAGCACGGCCAGCACCGCCACCCCGAACGGGGAGGCGAGCCGCACCGCGATCGTGCTCAGCGTGGTCGCGGCCGGGATGGCGACCGGCTCCAGCGTCTTGAACGCGGCCGCCATCACCGACGTCGACACCAGCCCGTGCCCGAGCCCCAGGACGAACATCGGCACGAGACCCCCGAACGCCGCGAATCCCGCGATGCCCGCCACCGCCACGACCACGCCCGCCGCGCCGACGCCGCGCGGCCCCTTGCTGTCGGTCAGCCTGCCCGCGACCGGCATCGTGATCGCCGCGCCGATCCCCATCGGGGCCAGCAGCAGGCCCGCCTCCAGCGCGCTCCCGCCCTGCGCGAGCTGGCTGTAGAGGGGCACGAGCACCGTGAAGCCGAACATGGCGGCCGAGTAGCACACGAGCGCGCCCACCGCGGCGGCGAACTGCCTGTTCCCGAACAACCGCAGATCCAGCAGCGTGCCCGTCGTCCGCAGCGCCCGCACGGCGAACGCGGCGACCAGCGCCACGCCGATCCACAGCGCGGGGTGCAGCGGGGAGGCTCCGTCGCCGATCTCGGACAGCCCGTAGACCAGCGCGGCCAGGCCGGGCGAGAGCACCGCGAGACCCAGCACGTCGAGCCCCTGCGGGTTCGCGCCCGGTTCGCGGGGGAGCAGCAGGAACGCGGCCGGCAGCGCCACCGCGCAGAACGGCACGTTGATCAGGAACAGCCACCGCCAGCCGAGATTCTCCACGATCACCCCGCCCAGCGGCGGCCCGAGCACCGGCACCAGCATCGCCGGGAGCGAGATCATGGCCATCGCGCGGCCCATCCGCTCCTGGCCGGCCGCCCTGGCCAGCATCATCTGGCCGACCGGCAGGAGCAGGCCCCCGCCCAGCCCCTGCACCGCGCGGAAGGCGACCAGGCTCCCGACCGACCAGGCGGCGGCGGTGAGCGCGGAACCCGCGACGAACAGCGCGAGCGAGACCAGCCAGACGTTCCTGGCGCCGAACCTGCCCACGGCCCAGCCGGTGACCGGGACCGTCATCGACAGGGCCAGCAGGTAGCCGGTGACCGCCCACTGCATGGTGGCGAGCGTGGTGTGGAAGTCGCGGGCCAGGGTGCCGAGCGCGACGTTGACGATCGTGGTGTCGAGCATCGTCATGACGACGCCCAGGAGGACGACCAGGCCCGTTGTCCGGAGTGAACTTCGTACGCTGTATCGCATGTCGTACACCGTAGCACTTTCGTACAGTGTCTAAGATCTGGGCGTGAGTTCGATCTGGTCCCGTCCCACGCCTCCCCGCCGCCCGGTCCTGACCCGGGAGGCGATCGT
This sequence comes from Nonomuraea sp. NPDC003707, assembly GCF_053587055.1. Taxonomy (NCBI): domain Bacteria; kingdom Bacillati; phylum Actinomycetota; class Actinomycetes; order Streptosporangiales; family Streptosporangiaceae; genus Nonomuraea; species Nonomuraea sp. NPDC003707. The sequence goes on from NZ_JBSFNK010000018.1 coordinate 65,665, forward strand.
GGCCGCCGCCATCGCCGTCGCCGACGCCGAAGGGCTGGCCGCGGTCTCGATCCGGCGGGTGGCCGCGGAGCTGGAGGCGCGGGCGATGACGCTGTACTCGTACATCGAGCGCAAGGAGGACCTGCTCGCGCTGATGCTCGACGAGGTCAGCGCCGAGGTGCTCGTCGAGGAGCCGCTGCCGTCCTCCTGGCGCGAGGCGCTGCTGCTGATGGCGCGGCGGGAGCGCGAGCTGGTGCTGCGGCATCCGTGGCGGGTGGAGCTGATCTCGCAGCGGGTGGCCGTGGGGCCCAACGCGCTGCGGCACGTGGAGCAGAAGCTGGCCGCCTTCGACGGGCTGGGGCTCGACCGGCTGACCCGGTGGCGGTTCCTGGCGGTGTTCAACGACTACATGACCGGGTTCGTGGTGCGGGAGGCGCAGGAGCGCGGGGCGCCCCGGTCGGAGGGGATCAACGAGGCGGAGCGGACGGCCGTGGCGGAGCCGTACATCAAGGAGCTGGTCGAGAGCGGCGAGTTCCCGCGGCTCGCGCCGATGATCGAGCAGGGGGTACGCGGGGCGGACGACAACTTCGAACGCGGCCTCAACTGGGTCCTCGACGGCATCGAACGCGCCATCCCGGAGCGGTAGCGCCGCCCTCGCTTCCGGCCGCCGCGAAATGGGGACCGGGACACTCTGGGGATAGCCTTGGCCCCGATGAACACCGTCATCTCCACGATCGTCATCGTCGTCTCGCTGCTGCTCATGCTGGCGAGCCTGATCGTCACCATCCGCAACCGGCCGATGGGCATGGTGCTGCTGGTCGGGTTCGCCGTGCTCGAGGTGGCCGTGCTGGTGCAGGCGGGCTTCGTGATCGCGGCGGTGGCCGGGGGACAGGGGCCCGCCGAGAAGGTCACGCTCTTCGGCTACGTCGGAGGCCAGGTGGTGATCCCGCCCGCCGGGGTGTTCCTGGCGCTGGCGGAGCGGAGCAGGTGGGGGTCGGCGATCCTGGTCGTGGCGGGGTTCGCGATCGCGGTGATGACGGGGCGGATGCTGCAGATCTGGGCGGGGGGCGCGTGACCGCCTCCATCAGCACCGGGCCCGGACGTGCCCTGATCGCGGTCTACGGGCTGTTCTCGCTGGCCGCCGGGGCTCGCGCGGCGGTGCAGATCGTCTCCAAGTTCGACCAGGCGCCGCTGGCGTACTCGCTGTCGGCCTTCGCGGCCGCCGTCTACATCGCCCTCACCGTGGCGCTCTGGCGCGGGGCACGGCTCCTGGCGCTGGTGGGGCTGGGGATCGAGCTGGCCGGGGTGCTGGTCATCGGCACGCTCAGCCTCCTCGACGCGGCCGCCTTTCCCGCCGCGACGGTGTGGTCGGCGTACGGGAAGGGGTACGGGTTCATCCCGCTCGTGCTTCCGGTGGTGGGCCTCTACTGGGTGCTGCGCCACAAACGCTGACCCCCGGTCGAGCCGTGCGTGCGCCGTCCGTTGGGTCGTCGTGCTGCCCGCAGCCGACACAGCCAGGAATAAATGCATATTTCGGTCCTGTTAAGATGGCGATTCGTCCTATGACTTGATGAGTGGAGGACCGCCCCCGATGAGCGTGCTGACCCAAGAGGCACGAGGCCGTACCACCGGACCCCTCGCCTGGCTCCTCGTCCTGGGGATCGTCCTCGCCGCACTCAACCTCCGCACCGCCGTCACCAGTGTCGGCCCCCTCCTCGACCAGCTGACCGGCGCGCTGGGCATGTCGAGCGTCGGCACCGGCCTGCTCACCACCCTCCCCGTCCTCGCCTTCGCCAGCGTGGGTGCGATCACGCCCACCCTGGCCCGCCGCGTCGGCGAGCACCGCCTGCTCCTGCTCGCCCTCGTCACGCTGGGCGTCGGCATGCTGGTCAGGTCGCTCGTCGGCTCCGCCCCCGTGTTCCTGCTGAGCAGCGCCGTGGCGCTCTCCGGTGGCGCCGTCGGCAACGTGCTCATCCCCACGCTGATCAAGCGCCACTTCCCGGCCCGTACCGGGATCATGACCACCGTCTACACCACGGCCCTGGCGGTCGGCACCATGCTGGCCGCCGCCGCGACCGTGCCGATCGAGCGCGCGTCGGGCGACTGGCACATCGCGCTCGGCGTGTGGGCGGCCCTGGCCGCCGTCGCCGCCATTCCGTGGCTCGCGCTCCTGCGCAGTGAGCCGGAGCGTGACGCGGGCAGCCGGGACGCGGGCCTCCGCCGCCTGCTCGGCAGCAAGCTGGCGTGGATGATCGCGATCTACTTCGGCACCCAGTCGATGATCGCGTACATGATGTTCGGCTGGCTCGCCACCATGCTCACCGACAGCGGTTTCAGCACGTCGGAGGCCGGAGTGACCCTCGGCGTGTTCACCGCGCTGAACATCCCGGTCTCGATCGTCGTCCCCATGGTCGCCTCCCGCTTCCGCGACCAGCGTCCCGCCGTGGTCGGGCTCGTCGCGTTCTACGCGGCCGGGTTCCTGGGGCTGTGGGCCGGGCCGGCCGACCTGGCGCTGCTCTGGGTGACGCTGGTGGCGGTGGGCATGGGGTCGTTCCCGCTGGCGCTGATGATGCTGGCCCTGCGCACCCGTACGGCGGAGGCCACGGCCGCGCTGTCGGCGTTCGGGCAGAGCGCGGGATACCTCATCGCCGGCGCCGGTCCGCTGCTGGTCGGCGTGCTGCGCGACGTGACCGGCGGATGGACGCTGCCGTACATGCTGATCTTCGTGGTGCTCGTCGTGCAGCTGTTCACCGGCCTGTACGCGGGCCGCAACCGCTACCTGGAGGACGAGCAGGCGGTCCCTGCGAGAATGACCGGATGAAGTCCACCATCGTCACCTTTCCCGACGGCCGGACCAGCGGCCGTTCCGAGATCGTCGGGGCCGTGCCGGTGGGGGACCGGCACGGTCTCGTCGTCGCCGAGACGCCGTTCCACCCCCTTGACCACACCTGGCCCGACCAGCCCGCAGACCGGGGCACGATCGGAGGCCTGCCGGTCATCGACTGCGTGACAGGGGCCCAGTCGAGCACCGGCGAGGTCTTCGTCGGCGACGCCATCCCGGTACGGCGCGGCACGGAGGGCTGGGAATGGCTGGTCGTCCACGTCACCGAGACGCCGCTGCCCGTCGGGGCGGAGGCCGGGCTCGAGGTGGACGCCGGATTCCGGGCGGCGCTCTCGGCGGGTCACACCGCCTGCCACCTGGCCGCGCTCGCCGTGAACGCGGCCCTGGCCGGTCACTGGCGCAAGGAGGCCACGCCCGACCCGCTCGGGCACCCCGACTTCGACCAGACGGCGATCGTCTCGTCGCGGATCGAGCCGTACGGCAGCGTGGACGTCTACCGTCTGGGCAAGTCGTTGCGCAAGAAGGGGTTCTCCGCCGAGGGCCTGGACTTCGGGAAGGTCGCCCGGCACGCGAACGAGCAGCTCGCCGCGTGGGTGGCCGCCGACGCGCCGGTCCGGCTGGACATTCCGGGGCCGGGGCTGACCGCCCGCCGCACGTGGCACTGCTCGCTGCCGGAGGGCGAGGCGTCCATCCCGTGCGGTGGCACCCACGTGGGGAGCACGGCCGAGCTGGGACGGGTCGAGGTCGCGTTCTCGCTGGAAGAGGCCGCCCTGACCATGCGCACCACCTGCGGCGCCCCGAGCTAGCCGGTCAGCGGCTCGCCAGGAAGGCGAGCACCCGCTTCCAGACGTCCCCGCAGGCGGCCGCCACGCTGCCCGAGCGGCTCTGATCGTTGTGTCAGCATGTGTTGACAAGCGGGTGCTTGTCAACACATGCTGACACCATGGAAGTCACCGAGCTGGCCGAGGCGGCCGCCGATCGCGATCCCGGAGTGGGGCTGGCGGCCGTGGCCGCGCTCAGGGGCCTGCTGGAGGAGCTGGAGGCGACGCACGTGTCGAACGCCCGCGCCCAGGGCTGGTCGTGGGAGCAGATCGCCGACGCGCTGGGCGTTCGGCGGCAGTCGGCTCATCGCAAGCATGCTCGCAGGACGGGGAGGTAGCCGCGTGTTCGCCAGGTTCACCGAGGGGGCCCGCAGGGCCGTGGTCAAGGCCGGGATACTCGCGCTCGACGCGGGCCGGCCCGCGCTCGACGCCGATGTGCTGCTGCTGGGGGTGGCCGAGGCCCGGCCGTTCTCGCTGGCGGCGTTCACCGCCTCCGAGGCCGACGTGCGGGCGCGGGTGGATGTGCGCGACGCGCGGTCACTGCTGGCCACGTTGGGGATCGACCTCGACGCCGTGCACCGGCGCACCAGGGCGGGCCTGGACGCGCCCGGGTTGTGGAGCCTGCGCCGGTCACGGGTGCGCCCGCTGCGGGTGACCCTGTACGGGCCGCTGGGGGAGATCCCCCTGGCCATGCACTCCAGGAAGGCGATCGAGGTCGCCATGTGGCGCCCCGGGCCGGTCACGGGTGAGGACCTGCTGTGGGGACTGCTCGCCGACCACGCGAACGGCGCCGCCGCGATCCTCCGGGACGCCGGGGTGGACCTGGCCGCGCTGATCCGCGAGGCCCGCGTCCCCACCCGGCGCACGGCCTGATCGCAGCGGCGTCAGACGGGCTCCAGGTGCGCGATCTTCTCGGGATTCGCGATGAGGTAGATCGTGTCGATCTTGCCGTCCGAGATCAGCAGCGAGGCGACCGTGATCACCCGTCCACCCGCGGAGATGACCATCGCGGGGGCGTTGTTCATGGTCGCCAGCCCGATGGACAGGTCGGAGATCCCCGCCATGCCGATCGAGGCCATGAAGGCCGCGATGTTGGCGGGGGTGTTGATCGACAGCAGCCAGCGGCTGACGTTGTCGGCGCCGGTGATGACCCGCAGCGCGGCCCTGGCCTTGCCGCCGCCGTCGCTGACCATCGTGACCTCACTCGCGAACAGCTCGATCAGCCCGTCGAGGTCGCCCTCGGCGGAGGCGCTGATGAACCGTTCGGTGATCCGCCGCCGCTCCTGCCTGTCCACGTCGAACCGGGGCCGCCTCTCCCGCACGTGGTCCCGCGCCCGCCGCGCGAGCTGCCTGGTCGCCGGCTCGGCCCGCCCGATGATCTCCGCGATCTCGGAGAACGGCAGGTCGAACGCCTCCCGCAGCACGAACACGGCCCGTTCGAGCGGCGACAGCGTCTCCAGCACCAGGAGCAGCGCCAGCTCCACCGACTCGGCCAGCTCGGCGTGCTCGGCGACGTCGGGCGCCGTGCTGATCGGCTCGGGCAGCCACGGCCCCACGTACGACTCCCGCCGCGACTTCGCCCACCGCAGCCGATCGATGGCCAGCCGCGAGGTCACCCTCACCAGGTACGCCTTGGGCTCGCTGACGGTCGCCTCGTCCACCCCCGACCAGCGCAACCACGCCTCCTGCACGACGTCCTCGGCGTCGGCCGCACTGCCCAGGATCCGGTACGCGACCCCGGTCAGCAGGCTTCGGTGGTCTTCAAAGGTCGGCATGAAACCATAGACGTATCACAGGCCTCTCGGTGTGACACAGGGGCTCCCGATCTCCGATACACTTGGTGATCGCAAGGGGCTATAGCGCAGTTGGTAGCGCGCCTCCATGGCATGGAGGAGGTCTGGGGTTCGAATCCCCATAGCTCCACCCTCATCAGACCGCCTCTGACCTGCCGAAACGGCTCAAGGTCGGGGGCGGTTCCGCGTCTGGGGACGCACGCCGGATGCCGTCAGAGCAGGGTCTTGTCGTCCATCAGCGCGATCTTCTTCAGGACGTCTTCTGACGGGACACCCTTGGCTCCGCTGAGGTCGGCGCCGCGCAGATCGATCTTCCCCTGGCCGCTGGGCCATTTCGCGCCGGTGAGGTCGGCCCCGCGAAAGTCGGTGCCCGTGAAGTCGACGCCGCCCAGGTCGACGCCCGTGAGGTCGGCACCGTCCAGGCTCGCGTACCGGACCTTCGCGTTGGTGAAATTCGCGCCGGGAAGCCGTGCCCCCCTGAGGTCGATGTTCGTCAGGTCGGACCCGCCGAAGTTCGCCCCGGTGAGGTTCGCCCCGGACAGCGACACCCGGATCCAGGTCGAGAAGCCTATGTCCGCGTAGGAGAGGTTCGCGTGGTCGAGGAAACTGCGAACCCATGTGATGGAGCCGTCCGCCTGCTCTATGTATTCGCGGTGGCCGAAGTCGGTGTAGGTGAGGTCCGCGCCGGACAGGTCGGCGTTGACCAGCGTCAGGGCCGTGGCGCGGATGCCCGACAAGTTCACCCAGTGCTGCGCGGACCACGGCGGCCCTGTCGGCGGCGGCGTGCCGGCGGGCTTGTTCCTGGCGATGACCGCGAGCGCCGCCTGGATGTCCGCCGGGATGCGCGGTTCCTTCTCCTTGGCCTTCTTCGGGGAGCGCTCGCGGACGTACGTGGCGAGCACGTCCACGACGGTCCGCTGATCGCGCGGCGAGTCGCGAGAGATCCTCTCCAGGGCGTAGATCGCGCCGACCCTCCCCTCCAGCGTGTCCGAGCCGATCTGCTCGATGGCCCGCGTGTAACGCTCGGTGATCTGGCCTTCCTGCGTGGTGTCGAGCGAGCGGGCGGTGTAGAACAGCCCCGCCGCCGTGAACAGCAGCCCCAACAGCACCCCCGACGTGGAGAGTAACTGCATTCTGTTCTGGGTGGCGAGCGCCCTGATCTCGATGCGCTCCTTCACGGGCAGTGCCTCGAACTCCGCGCGGGACCCCCCCTTGATCGACGGGTCCCGGCCGTCGGAGAAGGTCCGCTCAAGACCTTCGATCAACCAGCCCGCGAGCGTGCGCATGCGCTGCATGAAGCAAGTAAAGCCGACAAGGGCCTGCGTGGGGATGGTCCGCCGGACGCCCGCGGCGGCAGGTCGCCTGCCTCGCGGATCCGCGGGCGTCCGGCCATGCGACCTATCCGTGATCCGTGGATCAGGCTAGGCGCCGCACATCTGGCAGGAGCACCGAAGGCAGCTCGTGGAGCCGTTGGGATACAGGTAGATGCACATGCAGGAGTCGCAGCACCCGATCCACGTCGCGGGCAGGGCGTGGGCCTCCTTCCTGGGGACCAGCAGTCCCAGCATCGCGTCACTGACCTTGCCGAACAATCTGTTCATGGTGTACCTCCAGGTACGACGCGGATGTGTTCGGATTCGACCGTAGGGGTGCTGCCGATAGGGCTGGTACACGAATGTGTATGCGTGCCCTTCGGGAAATGTCCGCTCAATGTCCGGTGGCTGACCTTGTTGCGGGCCTTTTCGTTTCCGAGGATTCGAGGTGATGACCCCTGGTTCAATGGAATTCACGGTGCTGGGCGGGCTGGCGATACGGGCGAATGGGCGGTTGCTCAGGCCGGGAGCCCCGAAACAACGCACACTCACGTCCCTTCTGCTGGTGCGGGCCAACTCGCTTGCCCCGCTTCACGAGATCACCGAGGAATTGTGGGGATCGGCTCCCCCCAAATCCGCCATCGCCAATCTCCGTACTTATGCGGCGCGGCTTCGAGCCGCTTTTCCGGCGGCGGAGCGAGATCGCCTGGTCGTCCGCCCGCTCGGCTATCAACTGCGGGTCGAGGCGGCCGAACTCGACCTGAAGGCGTTCGACGACAAGGCGACGTCCGGTCGCGCGGCTCTCGAAAAGGGACGCGCCGAGGAAGCCCTGCGGCAATGCGAAACGGCGCTCGCCTTGTGGCGCGGGCGGCTGCTGGAGGACGTCCCCCACGGGCCGGTCATCGCCGCCCGTGAGGTCGCGATCGACGAGCAGCGCCGAGCGGTCCAGGAGGACCGCTGCGAAGCGCTGCTGCTGCTCGGCCGGCCGGCACCCGCCATCTGGCCCCTCCGTTCGCTCGTCACGGAGCTGCCGCTGCGGGAGCGGGCGTGGGCGCTGCTGATGCGCGCTCTGTACGCCGACCATGACGTCGCCGGGGCGCTCGACGCGTACGAGCAGGCCCGCATCGCGATCACCGGGTCCCTGGGCATCGAGCCCGGCGAGGACCTGCGGCGCCTCCACCAGGCGATCCTGCGCCGGGACCTGCGCCCGCCCCGCGCGGTCGCCTCGGCCTCCCCGCCGTGCCGGCTGCCGCGGAAGCCGGTCATCGTCGGGCGCGAACCGGAGCTCTCCTTTCTCACCCGGCGGCTCGGCGCCGCCGGCGGTGTGGTGGTGGTGCACGGCCCGGCGGGAGCCGGCAAGTCCTCGTTGGCCCTGCACGCCGCCCATCTGGTCGCGGATCGCTATCCGGACGGCCAGCTGTACGTGGACCTGCGACCGCGCCGCCGGCCCGTGAGCGACGCCGATACCGCCCTCGCGCGATACCGGTCGCTCCTGGCGGAAGGCCGCATGCTCGTGGTGCTGGACAACGCGCCCGAGGTCGCGCACGTCCGCCCGTTCCTCGCGGCCGCCCGGCTCTGCACGTTCCTCGTCACGAGCTGTCCGATGCTCACGACGCTGGACGGCGCGCTGCACCTTCGGGTGGACAGGCTGGGACGGCAGGAAGCGATGGCGTTCCTGGCGCACCATGTCGATCCCGAAAGGCTGCGGGAAGATCCCGGCGCCGCCGCCGAGGTGGTACGGCTGTGCGGTCGGCTGCCGCTCGCCCTGCGCATCGTCGCCGCCCGGCTGGTCGCGCATCCCGGCTGGTCCGTCCGCGAGCTGCTGGAGCGGATGGCCGACGACCGGCACCGGCTCGACGAGCTCCAGGCCGGTGACCTGTCGATGCGGGCCAGCATGTACGCGCAGGTCGAGCACCTCATGGCAAGTGAGCACCCGATGGATCGGCTGGCCATCGAGGTGTTCCGGCAGCTCGGCTCGCTTCCCGCCGCGGAGATCAGCACGGGGGAAGCCGCCCGGAGGCTCCATGCGCCTGTCAGGAGCATCAGCCGGGCACTCGATCGGCTGGTCGAGATGGAGCTGCTCGACTTCCACGCGCGTGACCGCTACCGGATGACGGAGCTGCCCCGGCTCCTGGCCCGGGACATCGCCACCGTGTCCCGGGGCTCCCTGAGGCTCATGCCCGGCGTTTGACCGTCGTCCCGAGCAGGCTCTCGCCGTCGAAGAAGCCCACCGTCCGGGAATCCAGGCTCCAGTCGGAGTTGTCGCCCCGCACGATGAACTTCCCGGCGGGGATGGGCGTGCCCGCGGGCCGGCTGACGGCGGTCGCCACATCGGCGGGGATGGGGTCACCGGCGACCCCCGCCACCCGTTTGATCAGCAACAGCGGGATCGAATCCGTCGCCGCCCACCGCACCACGACGACGTCGCCCCGGCGCAGGCGGTCGACTCCGCCGCGTACCACCAGCACGCGTTCACCGCCGCTGTAGGTGGGCGCCATGCTCGTGCCGGTGATGGTCACCGCGACGAACCGGCGCCTGACGTACGCGAGGCCGAGCGCCACGGCGCCGCCGACGACGGCGAGAACCCAGCCGTTCACGACGGCACGCTCTGCTCGTCGGCCCGGTATCCCCGCGCCTGCCTGGTGAACAGCCGCGCGTAGGTGCCTCCCAGCGTGAGGAGCTCCTCATGGGTTCCGTACTCGGTCACCTGCCCGTCCTCCAGCACGGCTATGGCGCTCGCGTCCGTCATGGCACCGAGCCGGTGGGACACGAGCACGCTCGTACGGCCCGCGCGATAGCGCCGCAGCCGCTGGTGGATCTCGTGTTCGGCGTCGGCGTCGAGCCCCGAGCTCGGTTCGTCGAGGATCATCAGGTCGCAGTGGTCGCGGAGCATCGCACGGGCGAGCGCGACACGCTGCCACTGCCCGCCGGACAAATAGACTCCCGTGCTCGCGTCGGTCTTGTCGGCCTCGCTGAAGAACAGCCGCGAGAGCAGGGTCTCGTAGCCGTCGGGCAGACCGGCGAGGAGGGAATGGGCGCCCGCGTCGCGTGCGGCGGCCTCGATGCGGGGCCGGTCTTGGAGCGCGCGGACGTCACCCAGGCCGACATTCTCCGCGGCCGTCAGGTCATAGGCCATGAAGTCCTGGAACACCGCGCTGATCCTGCTCCGCAACGCCTCCGGCGGCACCTCGCGGATGTCCACGCCGTCCCAGAGGATCACGCCCCGGTCGGGGTCGTAGAACCGGCACAACAGCTTGACGATCGTGCTCTTGCCCGCGCCGTTCACGCCGACCAGACCGAGTACGGAGCCGTACGGAACGAACAGGTTGACGCCCCGCAGCGCCCAGGGATGCTCAGGCGAGTACCGGAACCAGACGTCGCGGAGCTCGATCCCCTGCCGCAGCCCCGCCAGCGGACGCCGGCGCGACGGCGCGGGGAGGTCGGGGCCGGCATTCACGACGGCCCGATAATGGTCGAACATCAGGAGCTGGAAATGAGCCCCCGCGACCTCGGTGACCAGGCGTCCGAGCGCGAGCCCCACGCCCGCCACCGCGGCCGCGAACATCGTGACGTCGCCCACGGAAAGCTGCCCCGAGCCGGCTGCCCGGACGGCCCAGACGAGGCCCGCGCCGGACACCGTCGCGCTGACCAGGCCGAGGCCGCCCTGCGTGAGCATTTCCCGCCTGCCGGTGCGCCGCTCGGCGGCGTTCGCGGAAAGCCTGTCGGAGCGCATCAGGCCGCGCAGGTGACCGCCGATGCCGAACAGCCGCACCTCCTTGGCGGCGTCCACGCTTCCCAGCAGGTCCCCGAAGAAGATCTCCCGCCTCTGCAGCGGCCCGATGTGCCAGAACATCTGGGCCCGCCGCCGGGACAGCAGGAATTCGGCGATCGTCATCGGAACCGCTCCCATGAGCACCGCCACGACCATCAGGGGACTGATGACGATGAGCGAGCCCAGAAAGCCGGCGACGCTGATCGCCGCCTGGACGAGGGAGAGCACCGCGGCGACGACCCGCCCAGGGGCGACCCCGCCCGATTGTTTGGCCATGCGCAGCCGGTCCAGGAAGGCGGGATCCTCGAAGCGCCCGAGCCCGGTGAAGGAGTTGACCACCGCGTACAGGCGATCATCGGCCAGCAGCGCCACGGAGCGGCCCAGCTCCTCGGTGACATATTGGGCGGCACGCGGCAGGACGGTGACGACGGCTCCCGCGGCCGCCAATCCGGCGCCGAGACCGGTCAGCGTCGTCGCGTCGGCGTGGCCGGTGGCGATCTGGTCCAGGGTCAGCTTGGTCAGCCACGAGACGGCGACGGGGACGGCGCCGCTCACGACGGTGAGGCCCACGTACACCAGCAACGTCGCAGGCCCGGCCCGCCAGGCCAGGCCGAGGGCGTGGCCGACGCCCCCCAGGCGAGGCAGCCGCACCGTCAGGCCGTTGCGACGTCGTGCGGCAGCAGCGCGGCGGGGGCCGACTCCGATCGGAGCACCTGCCCCGAGGAGTCCACCACCCCGAAGAGCGGGTACGCCGTCACGCCGAACCCCGTGGCGATCGGCCCGTCGGGCGCCTCGCCCACGACCCTCGCCACGGGGGTCAGCCGCTTGACGTACTCGGTGGCGCGGTCGCGTTTGCCGATGACGACCACCAGGGTGTTCTGCCTGCCACCCGGCCACTTCTTCGCGGTTTCGACGAGGTGGGGCAGGCTTTCCTCGCACGGTTCGCAGCCGGGCGTCAGGAAGGCGACGAGGGTGTCGCTCGCGAGCAGCGCCCGCGCGACCGGCTCCCCGTCGGTCGTGGTGGCGGCGAAGTCCCCGACCTGGCTGCCCACCGGTAGAGAGGGTGCCTCGCCCGTGATCGGGGTCGCCCGGCCGGCGAGCAGCTCCGTGTGCTCGCGGAGCCGCCGGATCACACCGAACGTGAGCAGCAGATTGAGCACCGTCAGCACGCTGACGAACGCAAGGATCGCGACGAGACCTGACATGGGGGTCCTCTCCCTTTCGCCGTGGCCGGGCATCGGAACCCTAGGAACCGCGGCGATAGGCCCCGCATACGCACTCGTGTATCGGCCCGATCGGCGGCCTCTCTACGGTCGACCCCGAGAACCGTCGGCGTTCCGCTTGGAGGCGGGAATGAACAGAATGTTCGGCAAGGTCAGCGATTTCATGCTCGGCCTGGTGGTGCCGAGGGCCGAGGCGGCGGCGTACGCTCCGCCCCCGGAGTGGATCGGGTGTTGCGACTTCCAGATCTGCAAGTTCCGGAGCGGGAGCGGCGTGATCGCGTGCGCCCAGTGCCTGGACCCGCGCTGCCGATGACCGCGTAGGCGCGAAGGCCCGTCCGGACGGGCCTTCGCGCCTGTTTTGTCCCGCCCTACGGCAGGGCGGGCACGGCCGGCTCGGCGTTGGTCCAGCCGGCCTGGAGCACGGTCTGGGTCATGGTCTTGTTCGGGAACACCTTGCCGTCCTTCAAGGTCGTCTGGCTCTCGGACAGCAGGAGCATCGTGCCGGTGTCGACGACCAGGTCGGTCGTGACCTTGATCGTCTCCTTCTTCTGGCCGGCCGGCTGATAGCCGATCGAGACGGCCGCGCCGGTTCTGCCGGTGCCGTCCACGGACTTTCCGCGCGAGCTGACGCCGGGCATCGTCAGCAGGGCCTGGTAGGCCGCGGCGCGGACCTCCTTCGGCGCCGGGAGCTGGTGGAGCAGTATGGGCAGCTCCGAGGTGACGTCCCTGTCCACGGCGTTCTCCGACACCCGTGAGACCCGCGCGGCCTGCGCGAGCCAGGACTTCAACGCGTCCGGGTTCGCGGGCAGCCGCTGGACCTCGTCGTACGTCAGCCGCTGCCCGGCCAGGAAGAACGTGTTGTCACCTCGTACGGGGGTGACGTGGCCCTTGGTGGGCGTGGTGGACAGCGACACGGTCTGGCCGTTGGCGGTGCGGGTCCACTTGGTGGGGGAGCCGTCGCGGCGCCACGCCGCGCGGTCCGCCGCGCTCTGCGGGTACGCCCCCAGCTCCCGCGATCCGACCCAGCGTCTGCCGTCGGGCGCCGTCCATTCCTCGGTGAGCGACTGCTGGACCACCGAGTAGCGGTTCGCGCCGCTGCCGACCTGACGGGGCTCTGGGCGCTGCGACAGCACTCTCGTATGCCAGTACGCACCCTCCGGTGGAGCCGACGCGGCGGCCGTGAGCCGGGCCTCCGGTGCCTTGGTGAGGCTCGGCAGACCCAGCAGTGCGGCGGTGCCCACGGCGGCCAGGCCGGCCCCGAGGGCGATCAGCGGCCGGGCCGGTGCGGTCGCGCGCTTCATGTGCTTCCTCCAGAAATCCGGTTCGATGTCCTCAAATACGCCCGGGCGTCGGGCAAGGTTGCCCGCGGGCGCCTGGCAACTGTTTGGAGCGGCCGAGGCGTATTAGGAGGCGTGAAACTGGACAGACAGCCGTGAGCGGCGCGGAGCATGACTTCGGCGCGTTCGTGGCCGCAAGGGCCACGACCCTGTTGCGGGTCGCCTATCTCGCCTGCGGAGACGAGGCGGAGGCGGAGGACCTGCTGCAGACGGCGCTGGAGCGTACGTACAAGAACTGGGACCGGGTGCGGCGCGACACCGTCGAGCCTTATGTGCGCCGCGTCATCATCAACACCGCCATCAGCCGGGCCCGGCGCCGGGCGATCCTGCACATCATCCCGATGCGCGTGCCGCCGGAGAGAGCGGCGCGCTCGACCGACGTCGACCTGCGTCACGTGCTCATGGACGCGCTGCGCGGCCTGCCTCCCCGGCAGCGCGCGGTGGTCGTCCTGCGGTACTGGGAGGACCTCAGCGAGACGCAGACCGCGGAGGTGCTCGGCTGCACGCTCGGCACGGTGAAGAGTCAGGCGTCGAAGGCGATGGCCAAGCTGCGGACGGCACTCGGCGAGGAAGCCGTGGAAGGAGTGATCGGGAATGCCCATGCTTGAGGACCAGCTCCGCCAGATCATGGCGGAGGAGGCCGCGCGACTGCACGCCGCGCCCGACCTCGTGGAGCGGGTCGTCCGGTCCTCGCGGCGGAAGCGGATCCGCGGCCGGATCGCGACGGCGGCCACGTCGCTGGCCGTGGCCGCGGCGGTGCCCCTCTACCTGACGGCGGCCCCGGGCGCCGTGCAGACGTCCGTCGTCTCCGAGACGCCGGATCCATCCGCCTCCGAGACGCTGGGTCCGCCGGCCATCGACGACACCCCGCCAGTGCGGTCCGAGCCCCCGAACCTCGGGGACCTGGGCGACGGAAAGGCGTTCAAGCACGTCAGGGTGGGTTACCTGCCCGACGGGCTGCGGTGGTCCAACTGGTCGCTGGACTTCGGCGAGAGCTACACGACCTCGTGGAACTACGACGGCGACAAGACCGGCTTCTACTGCGTCCAGATCTACGTGTACGAGGGCAAGACCGTCCAGGAGGTCGACGACCGCGTGCAGGTGCACCGCGACGAGGGGGAGGGCGAGGAGGTGACCGTCGGCGACCGGACCGGGTACCTGATCGTCGAAGGGGTCGGCGAGGACGGCATGAAGGGCACCCCCACGCTCTTCCTGAACATGGGCGAGCAGCGGAGGGCCGAGATCATGTTCAGCCCGGTGTACGTGAAGAAATTCCGCGACGCCAAGGCCGTCGACCGCGAGCTGATCAAGATCGCCGAAGGGCTCACCGCCGTCGACTAGGGGCTTGAGCTACCAGCGCAGCGGGAGGGTGGCGATGAACTCGCCGAGGCGGTCGGCGATGATCCGGTGGTCGTGGACGGACGGGTGCCAGTGGCAGCCGAGGTAGTCGAGGCCGGATTCGCTGTAGTACCAGTAACGGATCCGGTCGTCGCCCCTGCCGTTGCGCTCCTGGACGATCTGCCGCGCGATCTCGGCGAACACGGTGGTGTTGGACATGTATGTGGCGCTGACCACGATGGTCGTGCGGGGGCCGTACCGTGACCGGAGCTTGTCGAGGAAGCCCTGGTAAGCGGTGCGATAAGCAGCGGCCAGAGTGTCCGGCGTCCACGGTTCGCCCGGGTTGATGGCGGTGGAGAAGTCGTTGATGCCCAGGCCGATCACGACCAGCTGGGGGCGCCAGGTGCCCGGGTTCTGCCAGACGTCGCCGGCGACGTTCAGCAGGGCCCGGTCGTAGTAGGTGCGGTAGTCGGTGCCGGGGTCGCTGCCGTTGTAGTTGCGTACCATGCCGCGGCCGGAGAAGGCGTTGAGCTGGTAGTCGGCGTTCAGGCGGCGCGCGGTGAGGGCGCCGAAGCTGAGGTTCGCGTCGGTGGTGCGGGCGACTTTGTCGGTGGTGCAGTCGCGGCTGTCGGAGCGGTTGCCGTAGCCGACGGTGTAGGAGTCGCCGATGAACTCGATCTGCCGGTGGCGCGCGGCGGGCCTGCCGAGGATCGCGCCGCCCGGGGCGGCGACGAAGCCGCCGAAGGCGCTCGTGGCCCACGGGCTCTCGGTGCGTTTGACCAGCCGCACGCGGTGCACGCCCCGGGTCAGGCCGTTGACCCAGTACGTGGTCCGGCCCGGGGTCACCAGGGTGGCGACGGTCGAGCCGTCGACCTCGACCTCGTAGTCGTTGTCGGAGTCGTCGAGGACGATCCCGACGCCGGTGCCGCGGAAGCGGCCCTCGAAGTAGACGCCGGGCCAGCTGTACTGAAGGGAGTCCCCGCCGGCCTTGACGCGTCCGGCGGTGTGCACCTTGGCGATGGCGCCGGACAAGGGGGTCGCGCTCGCGACGCCGGGCAGCACCAGGGCGCCCGTCAACGCGGCCAGGACTACGGTCACACGCACAGTTCGCACGGCTTCTCCTTCGCGGCTGGGCGATTGTAACGAGCGCCTGCCCGGATGCCGCAAGATCTGATTCCGCCCCCTGTGCGCCGACCAGGCCTTTCACCGTCAGCCCGATGAACGGATCCTGAAACTAACCACACTCTCCCGAATCCGGCGGCCCGAATAGGCTGGAAAGCGTCGACTTTATGCAGGGGAGTCCCATAAGTGGTGAGCATCGCTCAGGAGACGTCGTTCGACGAGGCCGAGATCTTCGAGCTGTACGACTCGATCGGCTGGCAGCCCTGGACCCGCGACATCGCCAAGGTGTGCCGGAGCCTGGTGAACTCGCATCTCGTCCTCGTCGCCAGGGACGCGGACGGGCGGCTGCTCGGCCTGGCCCGGACGGTGTCCGACGACGAGATGGTCTGCTACGTGCAGGAACTGCTCGTCAACAGGAGATTCCACGGTCAGGGGATCGGCCGGCTGCTGCTGGAGCGGCTGAAGGAGCGGTACGCGCACTGCCGCTACTTCGTGCTGACCACCGACCACGAGTCCACCCCAGAAGGGGTCGCCAACCATGCCTTCTACCGGCGGATGGGCCTGATCGAGCACCACGAGCAGGGGCTGTCGGCCTTCGGGCTGAAGGTCGACAACTCCTGAGCGGCCCCGTCACTTGGCGAGCACGTCCAGGTAGTGCTGGTTGTACATGACGCCGAGGATGTTGCCGAACGGGTCGATCACGGACGCGGTGACGAACCCCTCGCCGTGCTGCCTGATCCCCTGGTGCTCCTTGGCCCCCAGGGCGACGAGCCGGTCGAGGGCGACCTCCAGGTCGTCCACGTGCCAGTACGTGATCGAGCCCGCGGGCCCGTCGGTCGCGCCCGCCGGGGCGTAGCGGGCGTCGATGATGCCCAGCTCGTGCTGGTGGTCGCCGACGCGGAACTCGATGTAGCCCGGCACCTGGTAGTAGGGCTCGATACCGAGCAGCTCGGTGTACCAGGCCTTGGCCGCCTCGAGGTCGGCTGCGTAGAAGCTGATCGTGGCGAATCCGCGGAGCATCTGTGGTCCTTCCTTCCGGGTGATGTCTATGATTCTTCCGGTTAAAGTGCTCATCCAATGAGCACTTTACGGAGGAGAATTTCCAGCCATGCGAGCCGATCGACTTGTGGCCGTCCTGCTGCTCATGCAGTCGCGCGGCCGGGTGACCGCGGCCGAGCTGGCCGCGGAGCTGGAAGTGTCCGTGGCCACCGCGCGCCGGGACCTCGAGGCGCTGTCCGCGGCGGGCGTGCCGGTATATCCGCAGGCCGGGCGCGGGGGTGGCTGGTCCCTGCTGGGCGGCGCCAGGACCGACCTCAGCGGCCTCACCGCCAACGAGGCCGAGGCGCTGTTCCTGCTGGCCGGCCCGGCCGCGTCCGCCACACCCGAGGTCAAGTCCGCGCTGCGCAAGCTGGTGCGGGCCCTGCCCCAGACGTTCAGGGACGACGCCGAGGCCGCCGCCGACGCCGTGGTGATCGACCCCACCGGCTGGGGCGAGCGCGACCCCGACCGGCCCGAGCCGGTGCGGGTCCTGCAGAGCGCCACCGTAAGACGCCGCAAGGTCAGGCTCGGGTACGAGGGCCGCTCCGGCGAACGTACGCACCGGCTCGTCGACCCCTGGGGCCTGGTGGACAAGGACGACGTCTGGTACCTGATCGCCGGCACCGAGGCCGGGCAGCGCACGTTCCGGGTGGACCGGATCGCCGAGGCCGAGGTGACGGAGCTGACCTTCGAGCGGCCGGAGGGGTTCGTGCTGTCGGAGGCGTGGGGGAAGGTCGTGGACGAGATGGAGCGGCGGCGCTCGCTGCTGTCCGCGACCGTGCTCATCGCCGAGCGGTTCCTGCCGGTGCTGCGCCACCAGTTCGGGCGCCACTGCGAGGTCGAACGCGTCGAGGAGGACGGGCGGGTCAGGGCACGCGTGGCGGCGCCCATGGCGTTGTCGATCGCCGAGCAGCTGGCCGGATGGGGCGCGACGGTGGAGGTCGTGGAGCCGGAGGAGGTCAGGGTCCAGCTGGCCAGGATCGGGTCCGAGCTCGTGGAGCGCTACCGCGTCTGAGCTGTGCGGGCCTGAGCTGTGCGGGCCTGAGCCGTCAGGGGAGCGTGGCCGACAGGGCCGCGTGCTCCCACCGGATCTGCTCCCACGCCTGCTCCACGTGCCGCCGTTCCGTCGCCACGCCGCCGATGGCCATCCGCAGCACCACCCGGTCATCGATCCTGGTGTGCGTCATGTACATGGACCCGCCGGCGTTGAGCAGCTCCAGCAGCCGCATCGTGGCCCGGTCCGCCTCGTCCGCCGCCAGGCCCGGCCACACCGGGCGGAAGCACACGAGCCCGAGCGGATGCGGCTCGTGCACCTCGAAGCCCGGGTCCGCGGAGATCCACGACGCCAGCTCCTGCGCCAGCGCCACCCCCTCGCGAATGTGCGCGCGCAGCCCCTCGGCCCCGTACCAGCGGATCACCGACCACAGCTTCAACGCCCTGAAGCGCCGGCCCAGCGGCACCTGCCAGTCCCGGTAGTCGACGACGGAGCCGGTCGCGGTGGCGGGGTTCCTGAGGAACTCGGGCATGACCGACAGCGCGTCGAGCAGCGGGGCGCGGTCGGCCGTCCAGAGCACGGTGCAGTCGAAGTTGGTCAGCAGCCATTTGTGTGGGTTCGTGGAGTAGGAGTCGGCGTACTCGGTCACGCCCTCGTTCAGCCACCGGAGCTCGGGGCAGATCGCCGCGACCCCGGCGTAGGCCGCGTCCACGTGCAGCCAGATCCCGCGTTCGCGGCACAGCTCGCCGATCGCGGGCACCGGGTCGACGGCGGTGGTGGAGGTGGTGCCGACGGTGGCGCACACCATGACCGGCACGGCGCCGTCCGCTTCGTCCTGGTCCAGCAGGGCCCGCAGGTGGCAGGGGTCCATGGCCAGCGTACGGGGATCGACGTCCACCACCCGTACGCCGGCCGCCCCCAGCCCCGTGATCCGGGCCGCCCGCTCCAGCGACGAGTGCGTCTGGGACGACACGTAGATCGTGTACCTCCGGGTGACGCCGTCGGAGGCGACCCGGCCGCCGCTCGCCCGGTGCAGCGCGGCCAGCAGCGCGACCAGGCAGGCGCTCGACGCCGAGTCCTGGATGACGCCGCCGCCCGCCCGGTCCGTACGGAAATGCTCCGGCAGGCCGAGCAGCCCGGCCAGCCAGTCGACCACCACCGTCTCCAGCTCCGTGCACGCCGGGCTGGTCACCCAGAGCATGCCCTGCACGCCGAGCCCGCCGGACAGCAGGTCGCCCAGGATGGCCGGGCCGCTGGCGTTGGAGGGGAAGTAGGCGAAGAAGCCGGGATGCTGCCAGTGCGTGATGCCGGGCAGCAGGATCCGCCCCAGGTCCGACAGCACGGCCTCGAACGGCTCGCCGTGCTCGGGGGCCGCGGACGGCAGCGCGCTGCGGATGTCCCCCGGTCTCACCTGGGACATCACGGGATGGGACTCGATGCCGGCGAGATAGTCCGCGATCCAGTCGACGACCTGCCTGCCGTGGCGGCGGAACTCCTCGGGGCTCATGTGACCGCTCATCCGCCCACTCTGATCGCCTGGCGGGCGTCGGGAAAGGGGACGGGCCGGTGGCTTTGCCGCCACCGGCCCGTCTATGTCGAGCGGTCGATCGACCGCCTTGGGTCAGTAATGTCCGCGGTGGCGCCGGCCGCCGAACGACTTGCCGAGGTGGAAGCCGCCGGGCAGGTGCACGGAGATGTGGCGGCGGCCGTCGGGAGTGGTCGTGACGTGGAAGCGGCGGTTGCTGTAGCTGTGGCCGACGCCGCGACGTGACAGGTTGATCCGGAACGGGCCCACCTTGATGGTCTTGCGGTAGTGCCAGCCCATGTCCCTCCTTCGCCGTTCCTGCGCTCACCCTGACAACGGACGGGGCCGCCGTCAGGTTCCGGCGAGTACTCGGGCCAGGGCTTCGAGGGCGTGCGGGTAGGTGCGTTCGGACGCGGCGGCGTACCCGATGAGCAGGCCGCCGGGGCCGTCGCCGCGCCAGAGCGGGGAGGCGGCGCGCAGCGCGATGCCCCTGCGCTCGCACTCGGCCAGCAGGTCCCCTTCGGCGGGACCCTCCTCCGGGAGCAGGAGGAGCGCGCGCAGCCCCGCGGCCACCCCGGGCAGGGCGACGCCGGGCAGCGGCTGGCCGGGCCCGGGGCCGAGCCGGGCGAGCAGCAGCTCGCGGCGGCGGCGGTAGCGCAGGCGGGCGGCGCGGATGTGGCGGTCGTAGTCGTGGGTCTCGATCAGCCTCGCCAGCACGAGCTGGCCGAGCACCTCGGTGTGGGTGTCGGTGTGCAGCTTGGCCTCGGCCACGGGGCCGATCAAGGAGGGCGGCACCGCCATCCAGCCCAGGCGCAGGGCCGGGGCGAGGGATTCGGAGGTGGTGCCGACGTACACGACCCGATCGGGCGCGGTCCCCTGGAACGCGCCGACCGGCTGCCGGTCGTAGCGGAACTCCCCGTCGTAGTCGTCCTCCACGACGAGCCCGCCCCACTCGCGCAGCGCGCGGCGGCGGGCGGGGTGCAGGGGCACGCCCGTGGGGTACTGGTGCGCGGGCGTGACGACGGCCGCCGCGGTGGCGCCGGTGAGGGTGTCCACCTGGGCGCCCAGCCCGTCCACGGGCAGCGGTACGGTCTCGCGCCCGGCACGGCGCAGCACCTCGCGGTAGAAGTCGTGCCCCGGCTCCTCCGTGGCGATCGGGCCGTCGATCACCTGGACGAGCAGGTTGAGCGCCTGGACGAACCCCGTCGTGACCACGATCAGGTCCGGCGTGGTGATCACCCCGCGCGTCCTGGCGAGGTAGCCGGCCAGCGCCGCCCGCAGCTCGATCCGGCCGCGCGGGTCGCACGGGCCGAGGACCTCGGCGGGTGCGGTGGAGAGCACGTGCCGGGTGGCCCGCAGCCACGCCCGCGCCGGAAACGCCGACACGTCGGGCTGCCCGGGCCGCAGGTCATGGAGCGGCGCCGCGGGGGGTCCGGCCGGCAGCCGCAGGTCATACCCCGGCCCGGGGGAGGGCTCGGACGTCGGCCGCAGGTTGTGGCCCGGCCTCGGGGAGGGCTCGGACGGCGGTTCTGAACGGGACGGCGTGGTGGGGGACACGTCGGCCACCTCGGTGGCCGAGCCCGGGCGGGTGGCCAGGTAGCCCTCGGCGACGAGCTGGTCGTAGGCCGCGCTCACCGTGCCGCGCGACAGCCCCAGCTCCACCGCCAGAGACCGCGTCGAAGGCAGCCGCGTGCCGCGCGGCAGTCGCCCGTCCCGGACCGCCTGCCGCAGCGCCTCCTCCAGCCCGCGCCGCCGCCCGCCGCCGGTGGAGACCTCCAGATGCAGGTCCACTCCGAAACCGGCCCAATCTTTCCGCACGGAACCGGATCTTACGCATGGTCCGGTACCCGGGCCTACGGTAGGTGAGCAGGCAGAACCCGGAAGGACGACGTCAACATGATCGTGATCGCTCACCTGAGCGACATCCACATCGGCGCGACGCCCCAGAGCGTCGACCGCGCCACCTCCGTCATGCGCTACCTCGACGCGCTCCCCGCCGACCTCTCCGCCGACCTCGACGCCGTGCTCGTCACCGGCGACATCGCCGACCACGGCCTCCCCGAGGAGTACGAGGAGGCGCGCAAGCTGCTCTCGTCCCGCCACCCCGTCCTGGTCGGCCCGGGCAACCACGACGTGCGGGAGCAGTTCCGCCGCGTCCTGCTGGGCGACCGGAGCGGCGGCGCGGGCCCGATCAACCAGGTCCTGCGCACGGACAGGGCCGTCTACGCCATGTGCGACTCCTCCATCGCCGGCGAGGACTCGGGCCACCTGGACGACGAGACGCTGGCCTGGCTGGACGACGTGCTCGCGGGCGCGGACCGGCCGGTGTTCGTGGCCTTCCACCACCCGCCCACCCTGCTGCACAGCCAGGTGGTCGACGGCATCAGGCTGCACCGGTCCGAGCCACTGGAAGAGCTGCTCGGCCGGCATCCGAACGTGCCCGCCGTGCTGGTCGGCCACGCCCACACGGGCGCCGCCACCACCTTCGCCGGCCGCCCGCTGCTGGCCGCCCCCGGCGTCGTGTCCACGCTGAAGCTGCCGTGGGAGGGCGGCACGACGTTCGCCAACTGCGCGGACTACGACCTCCCGCCGGCGATCGCGTTCCACGTGCTCGACGACACGGGCCGGATGACCACGCACTACCGGGTCGTCGCGTAGCCGCCGGGCGGGCCTCCAGGAGGAGGCCCGCCCGCGCCGTCATCGCTCGGTCAGCCGTACGAACGTCACCGAGTGCGCGGGGAAGTCGTAGGTGAAGGCCGAGGAGAAGCCGTGCACCTGCCGCTCCACCGGCGCCACCCGTTCCGGCTCGGACAGGGAGTTCGTGTCGGACGGCGAGCCCGTCAGCGTGGTCACCGTGGCGACCGGCCGGAACCGCGCCGGGCCCAGGTCCACGCTGCTGCGCACGGCGGTGTCCTGCGCGTTGACGACTTTGTCCGTCCGTCCCTGGACACCACCTGTTGAAGTGCTCTCCTCCGTGAGGTGAACGGAGGAGATTCCCTCCTACCTTGCGGCGGCGGGCTTGACGCGGCGAGCGCGCCTGACGACTGCCCTCCCGGCAGCCGGGACGAGCGCAAGGCCCATCCGATACAGATGCAAGGTGTTCCGGGCGGCATTGTGGTCGGCATTGCCGGACCAGCCGCAGCCCGGGTTCTTGCACACGAACACGGCCTGGCTCTCCCGGCTGCCCGGGGCGGTGAACCCGCAGGCCGAGCAGCGCAGAGAAGTGCCCGGAGCGGGAACCTTGTGCAGCGCGCCGCCATAGCGTGCAGCCTTGTACATCAGCAACGTCACGGTGCGGCCCCAGGCCTCCTGGCTGATGGAACGGTTCAGGCCGGTCTTTTGCGCGACGTTCGTCCCCGGGTTCTCGACGGTGCCCTTGGCGCTCTTGGTCATATTCGCGATGGGCAGGTCTTCCACCACGATGACGCCGTAGGTGCGGGCGATCTCGGTGGTGGTCTGGTGCTGCCAGTCGATCGTCCGGCGCTTGGCTCTTGCACGCAGGCGCGCGATCTGGTCGTAGGTGGCCCGCAGCCGGCGCGAGGTGCGCTCGCCCGGGTTACGGAAGCTCTTGCGGTGGGCCGCCCGCCGCTCCAGAGCGAGCAGCGTGGCCTGTTCCTTGTCGGTCAGCCAGGCGTTCGGCTTGTCCTTGGTGGCCTTCCATTTCTCGTGGGTGTGATGGTTGCCATCCGACAGGGCCAGCGGCACTGCCACACCGGCGTCGATGCCGACGTCCGGCCCCTGGTGGGGCTCGGGCCTGGGGGCGATGGTCTGGATACGGAAGGCGATGTGCCAGCCGAGCGCGTCCTTGACCAGCCGGGCACCGGTGATCCGGTTGCCGACATCGGCCTTCTTGCCGACGGGCAGGTCCTTGGTCCAGCGGAACCGGACCCGGCCGACCTTGGGAATATTGACCATGCCCCAGCGCCGGTGCGCCCGCGCGACCTGCAGGTCCCGGCCCTGCGGGATGTCCACCGACATCACCGATCGGAAGCGGGCCTTGAAGGCCGGCGCCGCGGCCCGGCCCTGCCAGCAGTTCTTCCACGCCTGGAAGTACGTCTTGAGGACGGCCTGCGCGGCCTGGGCAGGCAGCACGGCGAGCCAATCGATGTCCTGGCGGGCCTGCCGGACCGCAGCGTCTGCCGCGCCCAGCGTGCGCTGGTGTCTGGCCAGCATCGTCCACCAGTCGTGCAGCAGGTTCCACAATGCACGGGCCGCGTGCGCCTGGTCGTCGATGAGGCGGGCCTGGGCGGGTGTCAGCGCCAGCCGGGCGCGGTGCCCGAACCGCCGCTTGTCCGGGCCAGGCTCCTGGGCCGGGGCGGCGGCGAGCTGCGGTTGCACCACCGGCGGCAGGTCCTGCTTGTTGGTGGTGGAGCGGCGGATCACCATTACGCACCTCCTGTCACATGGTCATCACTCACCGCGAATATTACCTAGCGTCACCGAAGTTTTCCATAGTGTTTTCGAAAGTAGCGCGGGCCTGCTTCGCCCGGTCCTGAACGACCAGTTCTCCCGCGCCGCGCTTCGGATGAAGTCCTTGACCTTCCGGTTCGTACGTCGCCGGGAGTTGCGGCGGGGCACCGCTGACCGTCGTAGCCGGGCCGGGCCGCGAAGCTCGCGTTGAACGAGGCCCCGACCTCGGTGTCCGTCTCGATCACCGGCCCGCCCGCGGACCCGACGTGGGCGAGCCCGGCGCGTACGTAGTTGTCCCAGTCCTGCCAGGCCAGCAGGCCCGCGCTCTGGTAGTCCAGCGCGACCGGGGCGCTCAGCTTGGTGACCACCTCGAAGTCGCCGGCGGGGACGTCCACGAGGAAGAGGTTCCTGGCGGTGTTGGTGCCCTGGTACGTGTCGCCGGTCAGGCTCTCCACGCGCAGCGCGCCGCCCGACAGCGACCAGCGGGAGCTGTCCGGTGACAACACCGTCCAGTCCTCGCCGAGCGTGGTGCCGTCGAATTGGTCGACCACGGCGCCGTCCGGGATGGGCTCGGCAAGCGAGGCCGCCGCGGTCACCGGCGGTGGCGCCACCAGCGAGGCCGCCAGGAGCAGGGCGGATAAGGCGATTCGCGTCATGAGCGGGGGGCTCCTCAAGGTTGTTAGCGTTAACAAGGCAAGTGAGCGTTAACAACGGCGATCCGCGACAAGTTAAGGACTGGCCCAGACCCTCGTCAAGGCCCAGTCCGTGTGATCCGACCGTAATCAGGCGGCCCCTTGACGAGACCGGTTGTTAACGTTCACAGTCGGGGCGAGCTCACCAAGCACTTCAAGACGCTCGTCAGCATCCTCAGCGCATCGAAAAGGTAGGCGTCGGCGACGCCCTCGGGGACCAGCGCGGCTGGTGCGTGCGCCGTACCGCAAGGCAGGAAGGCGCCGGCGTCCCGCTCTGGGATGTTAGCGCGAACATCAGAAGGGACCCCCCACGTGTTAAAGAGGATCTCGGCCCTGGTTCTCGCCGGTTTGACCGCGATGTCGATGACCGCGTGCGGCAGCGGTGGCGGCGGTGGCGGCGGCTCGATCACCATGGGCTTCTCCCAGGTGGGCGCGGAGAGCGGGTGGCGTACCGCGAACACCAAGTCCGTGCAGGACTCGGCCAAGACCGCGGGCATCACGCTCAAGTTCTCCGACGCCCAGCAGAAGCAGGAGAACCAGATCAAGGCCATCCGCTCCTACATCCAGCAGAAGGTGGACATCATCGCCTTCTCGCCGGTGGTGGAGTCCGGCTGGGACACGGTGCTCAAGGAGGCGAAGGACGCGAAGATCCCGGTCATCCTGACCGACCGCGCCGTGGACTCCAAGGACACCTCCCTCTACAAGACCTTCCTCGGCTCGGACTTCGTCGAGGAGGGCAAGAAGGCCGGCCAGTGGCTGGTGAACGAGTACAAGGACGCCAAGGACCCGGTGAACATCGTCGAGCTGCAGGGCACGACGGGCTCGGCCCCGGCCAACGACCGCAAGTCCGGCTTCCAGGGGGTCATCGGGGCCGATCCCAAGTTCAAGATCATCGCCTCGCAGACCGGTGACTTCACCAGGGCCAAGGGCAAGGAGGTCATGGAGGCCTTCCTGAAGTCGAACCCGGACATCGACGTCCTCTACGCCCACAACGACGACATGGGCCTGGGCGCGATCGAGGCCATCGAGGGCGCGGGCAAGGTGCCCGGCAAGGACATCAAGATCATCACCGTGGACGCCGTCAAGGACGGCATGCAGGCGCTCGCCGACGGGAAGATCAACTACATCGTCGAGTGCTCGCCGCTGCTCGGCCCGCAGCTCATGGACCTGGCCAAGAAGGTCATCAAGGGTGAGCAGGTGCCGGCCCGCGTGGTGACCGAGGAGACCACGTTCACGCAGGAGCAGGCCAAGCAGGTCCTCTCCTCCCGCCAGTACTGACCCGCCTTCCGGCCGCGCCTCCGTACTCCGGCCGGGGTCTGGGTGCTCCCGCCGGCCGGAGTGCGCGGGGCGCGGCCGTCCTTCTCGGCGCCCCGGGCCCTGGACCGGGGCGTAAGGGAGGCGTAGTGACGAGGCAAGGCGGCGGTTTTCCTGCCATATGAGGAGAGACATGGTCACACCCGCGCCGGTCCTGACGATGAGCGGGATCGGCAAGCAGTTCCCTGGCGTGAAGGCCCTGGACGGCGTCGACCTGCGGCTGCTACCGGGCGAGGTGCACGCGCTCATGGGAGAGAACGGCGCGGGCAAGTCCACCCTGATCAAGGTGCTCACCGGCGTCCACCCCGCCGACGCGGGCACCATCGAGCTGGGCGGTGCGCCCGTCGCGTTCGGCAGCCCCCTGGAGGCGCAGCAGGCCGGCATCAGCACGGTCTACCAGGAGGTCAACCTCTGCACGAACCTCTCGGTGGCCGAGAACATCTTCATCGGCCGCGAGCCCCGGAAAAGGGGCCGTATCGACTGGAAACGGATGCGCACCAGGGCCGCCGAGCTGCTGTCCCGGCTGGAGCTGAGCGTGGACGTGTCGGCGCCGCTGTCGACGTACTCGCTGGCCGTCCAGCAGATGGTGGCCATCGCGCGGGCGATCGACATCGAGGCGAGGGTGCTCATCCTGGACGAGCCCACCTCCAGCCTGGACGCCGACGAGGTCGAGCAGCTCTTCCGGGTGATGAGGCGGCTGAAGGAGGAGGGCATCGCCATCCTCTTCGTCTCCCACTTCCTCGACCAGATCTACGAGATCTCGGACCGCATGACGATCCTGCGCAACGGCAGGCTCGTCGGCGAGTACCTCACCGATCGGCTCCCGCAGGTCGAGCTGGTCGCCAAGATGATCGGCCAGGAGCTGGCCGCGCTGGAACGGCTGCACGGTGAGGCCAAGGTCTTCGACCGGCCGCTGGTCGAGGCGCGCGAGCTGGGCCGGCCGGGAGCCATCGAGCCGTTCACGCTCACGATCCACGAGGGCGAGGTGGTGGGCCTGGCCGGGCTGCTCGGCTCCGGCCGTACGGAGATCGCGCGGCTGCTGTTCGGCGCCGACCACGCGGGCACGGGCGAGCTCGCGGTCGGCGGGACCCCGGCGTCGTTGCGCACGCCCCGCGCGGCCATGAACCACAAGATCGCGTTCTGCTCCGAGAACCGCAAGGCCGACGGCCTCATCCCCGACCTGACCGTGCGCGAGAACATCATCCTCGCCCTCCAGGCGACCAGGGGCTGGACCAGGCCGGTGCCGCGCGAGCAGCAGGACGAGCTGGTCGGCAGGTACGTCAAGGCCCTGAAGATCAACCCGCCCAACCCCGAGCACCTCGTACGCAACCTCAGCGGCGGCAACCAGCAGAAGGTCGTGCTGGCCAGATGGCTCATCCTCGAGCCGCGCCTGCTCATCCTGGACGAGCCCACCCGGGGCATCGACGTCGGGGCGAAGACCGAGATCCAGCGCCTGGTGGCCGAGCTGTCCGACGGCGGCATGGCGGTGCTGTTCATCTCGGCGGAGCTGGAGGAGGTGCTGCGGCTCAGCCACAAGGTCGAGGTGCTGCGCGACCGGCGGCTGGTGGCCGAGCTGCCCAACGACGACGAGCTCACGACGGACGTGCTCATGGAAACGATCGCGAGCGGAGGCCGGACCTCATGAGGCGGCTGCTCTGGCCGGTGGTGGTCCTCGTACTGCTGCTGGCGCTGAACGTGTTCTTCACGCCCAGCTTCTTCTCGATCCAGGTCAGGGAAGGCCACCTGTACGGGAGCCTGATCGACATCCTGCGCTTCGGCGCCCCGCTGATCCTGGTCTCGCTCGGGATGACGCTGGTCATCGCCACCGGCGGCATCGACCTGTCGGTGGGCTCGGTGGTGGCGATCTCGGGGGCGCTGGCCTGCCTGCAGATCAGCGAGGACGCGAGCCTGGTCACCGCCGTGGCGGCCGCGCTCGGGCTCTGCCTGGTGCTGGGCGCCTGGAACGGGTTCCTGGTCGCGACCGTCGGCATCCAGCCGATCATCGCCACGCTCATCCTCATGGTGGCCGGGCGCGGCCTGGCCCAGCTCATCACCGACGGGCAGATCATCACCGTCAACAGCCCGGCGTACAAGGTGATCGGCGGCGGCTACTGGCTGACCGTGCCGTTCGGCATCATCATCGTGCTCGGCGTGCTGGCGATCACCGCGTTCCTCACCCGGCGGCTTGCGCTGGGCATGCTGATCGAGTCGGTCGGCGGCAACGCCGAGGCCAGCCGGCTGGCGGGCATCAGGGCGCGCGGGATCATCATCATGGTGTACGCGTTCGCCGCGCTGTGCGCGGGCGTGGCCGGGCTGATGATCAGCTCGAACGTCTCCAGCGCCGACGGCAACAACGCCGGCCTGTGGATCGAGCTGGACGCCATCCTGGCCGTCGTGATCGGCGGCACGTCGCTGTCCGGCGGCCGGTTCTCGCTCGGCGGCACCGTGCTGGGCGCGCTGATCATCCAGACCCTGACCACGACGATCTACTCGATCGGCGTGCCACCGGAGACCACGCTGCTGTTCAAGGCGCTGGTCGTGACGGCGGTCTGCCTCATCCAGTCCCCGTCCTTCCGTGAGAAGGCGTTCCGCAGACGCGGCCGCGCCGCGCCCGCCGGTCCGGTGGCCGAGGAGAAGGTGCGAGTGACCACATGAGCACGCTGACGATCGGGCGGGCGAGCGTGCCCGCCAAGTATTTGCCGGTCCTCGTGACCGGGTGCCTGTTCCTGGCCATGTTCGTGGTCGGCGGGATCCGCTACGAGGGGTTCGCCAGCGGGCAGGTGGTGCTCAACGTCTTCATCGACAACGCCTTCCTGCTGGTGGTGGCCGTCGGGATGACGTTCGTGATCCTGACCGGGGGCATCGACCTGTCGGTGGGGTCGGTGGTGGCGCTGTCCACGATGATCTCGGCCAGCCTCATGGCGGGGCCGGGGTGGCCGCCGTACCTGGTCATCCCGCTGGTGCTGGTCATCGGGTCGGGGCTGGGGCTGGTGATGGGGTACATCGTGCACGCCTTCGACATCCAGCCGTTCATCGTGACGCTGGCGGGCATGTTCCTGGCGCGGGGGCTGTGTTACACGATCGGCACGGACTCGATCCCGATCAACGATCCCACCTTCACGGCGTTCGCGCAGGCGAGGATCGACCTGTTCGCCGACATGTGGATATCACCCAGTGTGATCGTCGCCGTGGTGGTGGTGCTGGTGGCGGCGTACGTGCTGCACTACACCCGGCTCGGCCGCGCGGTGTACGCGACCGGCGGCAGCGAGCAGTCCGCGCTGCTGATGGGGCTGCCCGTGGGCCGGACGAAGATCGCGGTCTACACGATCAGCGGGTTCTGCTCGGCGCTGGGCGGCGTGCTGCTGTCGTTCTACATGCTCTCCGGCTACGGGCTGCACGCCGTGGGCATGGAGCTGGACGCGATCGCGGCGGTCGTCATCGGCGGCACCCTGCTGACCGGCGGCAGCGGCTTCCTGCTGGGCACCGTCCTCGGGGTGCTCGTGCTGGGCCTGATCCAGACGATCATCAGTTTCGAGGGGACACTGTCCTCATGGTGGACCAAGATCTTCATCGGAATGTTGCTCTTCGTCTTCATCTTGCTGCAGCGCCTGTTTTCGGCCCGTGCGAGGCGCTGACCTGCGGTGAAAGTTACCTGAAAGTTTCCGGTAGGTTATGCGCGCCCGTTGACACGAGCGTTGTTAGCGATAACAATCGGCGGAAGCGAACGAGAATTATGTTCTGATTCGTTACTTTCTGTAATCGAATTCCTCGCTCTACCGGCAGCCGCCGCGTCCAGCGCTGCCGGACCCCCATCGCAAGGAGATGACATGAGGTTGGGACGAATCGGGGGCGTGGTATCCGTCATCGCGCTCGCCGCGACGATGACGGCCTGCGGGTCGAGCACGAAGACCGTCGACGCCCAGGCTTCCGCCTCGGCCTCCGCCGGAAGCGGGGGCGCCCTGATCGGCGTCACCATGCCCACGAAGTCGTCGGAGCGCTGGATCCACGACGGCGACAACGTCAAGCAGCAGCTGGAGAAGCTGGGCTACAAGGTCGACCTCCAGTACGCGGAGAACGACATCCCGACGCAGGCCAACCAGATCGAGAACCAGATCACCAAGGGCGCCAAGCTCCTGATCATCGCCTCGATCGACGGCACCGCCATCACCTCCCAGCTCCAGCAGGCCGCCGACAACAAGATCCCGGTCATCGCCTATGACCGTCTGATCCGCAACAGCCCGAACGTCGACTACTACGCCACCTTCGACAACTTCAAGGTCGGCGTGCAGCAGGCGACCTCGCTGCTCAAGGGCCTCGGCGTCGAGGACGGCAAGAAGGGCCCGTTCAACGTCGAGCTGTTCGGCGGCTCGCCCGACGACAACAACGCCACGTTCTTCTGGAACGGCGCCATGTCGGTGCTCAAGCCGAAGATCGACGACGGCACCCTGAAGATCGCGAGCGGTCAGACCGACTTCAAGCAGGCCGCCATCCTGCGGTGGGACCCCGCCACGGCGCAGAAGCGCATGGAGGACATCCTCACCAAGACCTACGGCGGCAAGAAGGTGGACGGCGTGCTGTCGCCGTACGACGGTCTGTCGATCGGCATCCTGTCGGCGCTCAAGAGCTCCGGCTACGGCACCAGCGGCCAGCCGTACCCGATCGTGACCGGCCAGGACGCCGAGCTCGCGTCGGTGAAGTCGATCATCGCCGGTGAGCAGTACTCCACCATCTTCAAGGACACCCGCAAGCTCGCCGAGCAGACGGTGAAGATGGCCGACTCCGTGCTCAAGGGCCAGAAGCCCGAGGTCAACAACGAGAAGGACTACGACAACGGCAACAAGGTCGTCCCGTCGTACCTGCTCGACCCGGTGATCGTGGACAAGAGCAACTACAAGGAAGTCATCATCGGCGGCAACTACTACACCGAGGACCAGCTCAAGTAAGGGCCAGAGCCCCGGGGACCCCAGGGGTCCCCGGGGCTTCCTCTCTGAGCGAGGGAAATATGACCGAGCACATCTTGCGGATGAGCGGGATCACCAAGACCTTCCCCGGCGTCAAGGCGCTGCAGAACGTCAACCTGTCCGTCCGGCGGGGCGAGATCCACGCCATCTGCGGCGAGAACGGCGCCGGCAAGTCGACGCTGATGAAGGTGCTTTCCGGGGTCTACCCGCACGGCGAGTACGAGGGCGAGATCACCTTCGAGGGCAGGACGGTCGAGTTCGGCGGCATCCGCGACAGCGAGCACGCCGGCATCGTCATCATCCACCAGGAGCTGGCGCTCAGCCCGCAGCTGTCGATCGCCGAGAACATCTTCCTCGGCAACGAGCGCGCCAAGCGCGGCTTCATCGACTGGAACCGCACCAACTACGAGGCCGGCGAGCTGATGAAGCGGGTCGGCCTGCGTGAGAACCCGACGACGCCGATCGCCGACATCGGCGTGGGCAAGCAGCAGCTCGTCGAGATCGCCAAGGCGCTCTCGAAGGAGGTGAAGCTGCTCATCCTCGACGAGCCGACCGCCGCCCTCAACGACGACGACTCGGCCCACCTGCTCGACCTGCTGCGCGGTCTGCGGGACGAGGGCATCACCTGCGTGATCATCTCTCACAAGCTGAACGAGGTCACCGCCATCGCCGACTCCGTCACGATCATCCGCGACGGGCAGACGATCGAGACCCTCGACATGGCCACCGACGACGTCACCGAGGACCGCATCATCGCCGGCATGGTCGGCCGGGCGCTCGACAACCGCTTCCCGCCGCACGAGCCGACCATCGGCGACGAGGTGCTGCGCATCGAGGACTGGACGGTCTACAGCCCCAGCCAGCCGGGCCGGAAGGTGGTCGACGGCGCCGCCCTCACGCTGCGCCGGGGCGAGATCGTCGGCCTCGCGGGGCTGATGGGCGCCGGGCGCACCGAGCTGGCGATGAGCGTGTTCGGGCGCGCGTACGGGGTGCACATCTCCGGCAAGATCTTCAAGGACGGCAAGCCGATCGAGCTCCGCAACGTGCAGGACGCGATCAAGCACGGCATCGCCTACGCCACCGAGGACCGCAAGCGGTACGGCCTCAACCTCATCGAGGACATCAAGCGCAACATCTCGGCGGCCGGGCTCACCGGGCTGTCCAAGCGCGGCTGGGTCAACGAGAACGAGGAGTACAAGGTCGCCGAGCAGTTCCACAAGAGCATGAACATCAAGGCGCCCACGGTCAACAGCATCGTGGGCAAGCTGAGCGGCGGCAACCAGCAGAAGGTCGTGCTCTCCAAGTGGATCCTGACCGAGCCGGACGTGCTCATCCTCGACGAGCCCACCAGAGGCATCGACGTCGGCGCCAAGTACGAGATCTACACGATCATCAACCGGCTGGCCGACCAGGGCAAGGCCGTGCTCGTGATCTCCTCTGAGCTGCCCGAGCTGCTCGGTCTGTGCGACCGCGTCTACACCCTCTCCGAGGGCCGGATCACCGGCGAGGTGCCGCGCCAGGAGGCCACCCAGGAACACCTCATGTACCTGATGACCAAGGGACAGGAAAAATGAGTAGCATCACGCCCACCGACGTGGAGGTCGGCGCCAAGGGCGACGGAGGAGCTCCACGGCAGCCGGGCAGGGTGTCGCTCGGCGGAGTGTCGCTCAACCTGCGATCCAGCGGCATCTACATCGCCTTCGCGCTGATCGTCGTGCTGTTCTCGGTGCTGACCGACGGCGCGATGCTCACGCCGCAGAACATCTCCAACATCATCGTCCAGAACTCCTACGTCCTGATCCTCGCGATCGGCATGATCCTGATCATCATCGCCGGGCACATCGACCTGTCGGTCGGCTCGGTGGTGGCGGTCACGGGAGCGCTGGCGGCCGTGCTCATGGTGAACATGGGCTGGCCCTGGCCGCTGGCCCTGCTCGTCACGCTGGTGGCCGGGGCGCTGATCGGGGCCTGGCAGGGCTACTGGATCGCGTACTTCGGCATCCCGGCGTTCATCGTGACGCTGGCCGGCATGCTGCTGTTCAGGGCGCTGACCCTGACCGTGCTGGGCAACCAGGGCATCGGCCCGTTCCCCGACCAGGTCCGCACGCTGGCCAACGGCTTCACCAACGGCTACCTCGGCAACATCGGCCTCGGCCCGCTCGGTGGCGCCGACCTGTTCAGCCTGCTGATCGGCGTCGTGGCCATCGCCGGCATGGCGGTCTCCCAGTGGCGCACCCGCAACGCGCGCCAGGGCTACGGGCAGGCCGTGGAGCCGATGGCGCTGTTCGTGCTGAAGCTGGCGGCGGGGGCCGCGCTGATCCTCTTCCTGGTCGTGCAGCTCGCCCGCTTCAAGAACCTCCCGTGGGTGCTGGTGCTGCTGGCGGTGCTCGTGCTCGGCTACTCGCTGATGGCCAACCGCACGGTCTTCGGCCGGCAGATCTACGCCATCGGCGGCAACCTCCAGGCGGCCGTCATGTCCGGCGTGAAGGTCAAGTCGGTGGTCTTCTGGATCTTCGTCAACATGGGCGTGCTGTCGGCCATCGCCGGCATCATCTTCGCCGGCCGGCTCAACCAGGCGGGTCCCACCGCCGGTAACAGCTTCGAGCTGGACGCCATCGCCGCGGCCTTCATCGGCGGCGCGGCCGTCCAGGGCGGTGTCGGCAAGGTGGTCGGCGCCATCACCGGCGGTCTGATCATGGCGGTCATCAACAACGGCATGTCCCTGATCGGCTCGCCCAGCGAGCGGGTCATGCTCGTCAAGGGAGCGGTCCTCCTGGCGGCCGTCGCGTTCGACGTGTGGACCAAGCGCAGGGCAGGTGCCGCGCGTTAGCTAAGATCCCCTGAGCCCAGCGAAAGGAGAGACCGTGACGACCCCCAAGCGCCGCCTGCCGGTCATGGCCGATGTGGCCAAGGAGGCGGGCGTGTCGCACCAGACGGTCTCCCGGGTGCTCAACGACCACCCGAACGTCCGGGCGGACACCCGCGCCCGGGTGGAGGAGGCGATCACCCGGCTGGGCTACCGACGTAACCTGGTCGCCCGCGCCCTGGTCACCAAGCGGTCGAGGACGCTCGGCGTGGTGAGCTTCGACACCACGCTGTACGGCCCGGCCAGCACGATCTACGGCATCGAGCAGGCGGCCAGGACCGCGGGCTACTTCGTGAGCATCGTCAGCCTGAAGTCCATCGACGCGACCAGCGTGCGCGACGCCATCGACTACCTCGCCGAGCAGGGCGTGGACGGGGTCGTGGTGGTCGCGCCGCAGCGCTCGGCCGGGCGCGCACTGGAGAACCTGCCGAGCGGCATGCCGGCGGTCGCGGTCGAGGGCACTCACGCCGCCGACGTGTCGGTGGTCTGCATCGATCAGGTCCAGGGCGCCAGGCTCGCCACCCGCCATCTCCTTGAGCTGGGTCACGAGACCGTCTGGCATGTCAGCGGCGCCCCCGACTGGCTGGAGACCGAGGGCCGGATCGAGGGCTGGCGCGCGGCCCTGGAGGAGGCGGGCCGTCCGGTGCCCGAGCCGCTGGCCGGTGACTGGAGCCCGCGCGCGGGTTACGAGGCCGGCAAGAGCCTGGCGGCGATGGAGGGCGTCACGGCCGTGTTCGCCGGCAACGACCAGATGGCGCTCGGCGTGCTGCGCGCGCTCAGCGAGGCGGGCGTGCGGGTGCCCGACCAGATCAGCGTGGTGGGCTTCGACGACATCCCCGAGTCGGAGTTCTTCTCGCCGCCGCTCACCACGGTCAGGCAGGACTTCGACGTGGTGGGCAGGCACTGCATCGAGGTGCTGCTGCGCCAGATCGACGCCGGGCCCACCGCGTACGAGCGCCTGGTCGTCCCTCCCAGCTTCGTCGTGAGGTCGAGTACCTCGCAGCGGCGGTAGATGATGTGCATGCCACAGAAGAAAATCCCCTGGAGTGCAATGTGAACGCTAACAGTTACGTGGTCGGAGTCGACTTCGGCACGCTCTCGGGGCGTGCCGTTGTCGTCCGCGTGAGTGACGGCGCGGAGCTGGGCAGCGCCGTCCACGAGTACGCCCACCGCGTCATCGAGCACAGCCTGCCGGGATCCGACGAGAGGCTGGGCCCGGACTGGGCGCTGCAGTCGCCGCAGGACTGGATCGACGTGCTGAAGATCGCCGTACCCCAGGCGGTCGCCGCCTCGGGCGTCGCGCCCGAGCAGATCATCGGCATCGGCACCGACTTCACCGCCTGCACCGTGCTGCCCACGACGGCGGACGGCACGCCGCTGTGCGTCGAGACCCCGTCCGAGCCGCACGCGTGGCCGAAGCTGTGGAAGCACCACGCCGCGCAGTCGCACGCCGACCGGATCAACGAGCTGGCCGCGCGCCGGGGGGAGAGCTGGCTGCCGCGCTACGGGGGCAAGATCTCCTCGGAGTGGGAGTTCGCCAAGGGCCTGCAGGTCCTGGAGGAGGCCCCCGAGGTGTACGCCAGGGCCGAGCGCTGGATCGAGGCCGCCGACTGGATCATCTGGCAGCTCACCGGCGTCGAGAGCCGCAACATCTGCACTGTGGGATACAAGGGGATCTTCCAGGACGGCTCCTACCCGTCCGAGGAGTTCCTCGCCGAGCTCAACCCCGGATTCGCCGGGTTCGCGAGCAAGCTCGCCACCGGTCAGGTCGGCGACCAGGTCAACGGCACCACGCTGGCCCCCCTCGGCGGCCTCGCCGGGCGTCTGACCGCGCAGGCCGCGCAGTGGACCGGCCTGTCCGAGGGCGCGGCCGTGGCCGTCGGCAACGTGGACGCGCACGTCACCTCGGCCGCCGCCGACGCCGTCGGGCCCGGCCAGATGGTGGCCATCATGGGCACCTCCACCTGCCACATCATGCCCAGCGACCAGCTCGCCGAGGTGCCCGGCATGTGCGGCGTCGTACGCGACGGCATCGTGCCCGGCCTCTGGGGCTACGAGGCCGGCCAGTCCGCGGTCGGCGACATCTTCGCCTGGTTCGTGGACAACTTCGGGGGCGACCTCGACCACGAGAGCCTCACCGCGCTGGCCGAGAAGCAGGCGGTCGGCGAGCATGGGCTGGTCGCGCTCGACTGGTTCGGCGGCAACCGTTCCGTGCTCGTGGACCACAACCTCTCCGGCGTGATCATCGGCCAGACCCTGGCCACCAAGCCCGAGGACGTCTACCGGGCGCTCATCGAGTCCACCGCGTTCGGCGCCCGGATGATCGTGGAGACGTTCGAGAAGTCGGGCGTGCCGGTCGAGGAGTTCGTGGTCGCCGGCGGCCTGCTGAAGAACCGCTTCCTCATGCAGGTCTACGCCGACGTGCTGCGCCGCCCGCTGTCGGTCATCGGCTCCGACCAGGGCCCCGCGCTCGGCTCGGCCATCCACGCGGCCGTCGCCGCCGGCGCCTACCCGGGCATCCAGGAGGCCGCCGCGGCCATGGGCAAGCGCACCGAGGCCGCGTACGTGCCCGACGAGGCCAGTGCCGACGCCTACGACCGGCTCTACGCCGAGTACCACAGGCTCCACGACTTCTTCGGGGACGGAAAGATGCTGCACACCCTCCGCGCGATCAGGAACGAGGCCCAGGCATGACAACGAGGAAGATCGTCGCCGACCTGCACGCGGAGCTGGTCCGCTACAACCTGGTCGTCTGGACCGCGGGCAACGTCTCGGGCCGGGTCCCGGGTGAGGACCTGTTCGTCATCAAGCCGTCCGGGGTCTCGTACGACGAGCTGACCCCGGAGAACATGGTCGTGTGCGACCTCGACGGCAACCTCGTGGAGGGTGAGCACTCGCCGTCCAGCGACACCGCCGCGCACGCGTACGTCTACCGCAACATGCCCGACGTCGGCGGCGTCGTGCACACCCACTCCACCTACGCCTCCGCCTGGGCGGCTCGCGGCGAGGCCATCCCGTGCGTGCTGACCGCGATGGCCGACGAGTTCGGCGGCGAGATCCCCCTCGGCCCGTTCGCGCTGATCGGCGACGACTCGATCGGCCAGGGCATCGTCGAGACGCTCAAGGGCCACCGCTCCAAGGCCGTCCTCATGCAGAACCACGGCGTGTTCAGCATCGGCAAGGACCCGAAGGCGGCCGTGAAGGCCGCCGTCATGTGCGAGGACGTGGCCCGCACCGTCCACGTGGCCAGGCAGCTCGGCGAGCCGCTGCCGATCCCGCAGGACGACATCGACCGCCTGTACGACCGCTATCAGAACGTCTACGGACAGAGGAGCCCGCGTTGAAGATCTGGTTTCTGACCGGCAGCCAGGGGCTGTACGGCGAGGACACGCTGCGCCAGGTGGCCGAGCAGTCTCAGCGGATCGCCGAGCAGCTGCCCATGCCCGTCGAGTGGAAGCCCGTGCTCACCGACGCGGCGGCGATCAGGCGCGTGATGCTGGAGGCCAACGCCGACGACTCGTGCGCCGGCGTGATCGCGTGGATGCACACCTTCTCCCCGGCCAAGATGTGGATCGCGGGGCTCGACGCGCTGCGCAAGCCGCTGCTGCACCTGCACACGCAGGCCAACGTGGAGCTCCCGTGGAGCACCATCGACATGGACTTCATGAACCTCAACCAGGCGGCGCACGGCGACCGCGAGTTCGGGTTCGTGCAGACGCGGCTGGGCGTGCCGCGCAAGACCGTGGCCGGGCACGTCAGCGACCCGTCCGTGGGCGAGCGCATCCTGACCTGGGTGCGGGCCGCCAAGGGCCTGGCCGAGGTGCGCACGCTGAAGCTGGCCCGCTTCGGCGACAACATGCGCGACGTGGCGGTCACCGAGGGCGACAAGGTGGAGGCGCAGCTCCGCTTCGGCGTCTCGGTCAACACGTACGGCGTGAACGACCTGGTGGAGGCCGTGGACGCGGCCTCGGACGCGGACGTGACGGCGCTGGTCAAGGAGTACGCCGAGCAGTACACCGTCGCTCCCGAGCTGCTCGGCGAGCGCAACGAGTCGCTGCGTTACGCGGCCAGGATCGAGCTGGGCCTGCGCGGCTTCCTGGAGGCGGGCGGCTTCAAGGCGTTCACCACGAACTTCGAGGACCTCGGCGGCCTGCGCCAGCTCCCCGGCCTGGCCGTGCAGCGGCTCATGGCCGACGGGTACGGCTTCGGCGGCGAGGGCGACTGGAAGACCTCGGTCCTCCTGCGCACCCTGAAGTCCATGGCGCCCGGCGGCACGTCGTTCATGGAGGACTACACCTACGACCTGTCGCCCGGCCAGGAGCTCATCCTGGGCGCGCACATGCTGGAGGTCTGCCCCTCGATCGCCTCCGGCACGCCGTCGTGCGAGATCCACCCGCTGGGCATCGGCAACCGGGAGGACCCGGTCCGGCTCGTGTTCGACGCCGAGCCCGGCCCCGGCGTCGTGGTGGGCCTGGCCGACATGGGTGACCGGTTCCGGCTGGTGGCCAACGAGATCGACCTCGTGGCCCCGCCCCAGCCGCTGCCCAAGCTGCCGGTCGCCCGCGCGGTCTGGAACCCCCGCCCCAACCTGCGTACGTCCACGGAGTCGTGGCTCACGGCGGGCGCGCCGCACCACACGGTGCTCTCCACGGCGATCGGCCGCGCGGAGCTGACCGACCTGGCCGACATGCTCGGTGTGGAGCTGCTGATCATCGACGCCGACACGACGACCGAGCGGTTCACCAAGGAGATCCGCTGGAACCAGGCGTACTACCGCCTGGCCCAGGGCTTCTAGTCCTCGGGCGGTTTCTTGGGGGCGTTCCTGCGCTGCTCCTCGGCGCGTTCGCGGCAGCGGCGCAGGAACTCCTCGTCGTCGTCCGGGTTGCCGGCGGCGAAGCGGCCCGGGCGGTCGTACTCGGGGAACGCGTTCGGCCGGGTGGCCGCCTGCGACCGGTCCGGTCGGCCCGCCACCAGCCAGGCGACGGAGCCGATCAGCGGGAACAGCAGCACGACGACCACCCAGACGATCTTCGGCAGGTTCCTGCAGAGCACGTCGGGCGTGGTGATCGCGTCGAAGAGGCAGTAGAGCCAGAGCACGAGCGTGACAAGGCCGACAGCCTCGGACAGGTAGAGCACGGCACACCTCCGTCAGCGGCTCCCGAAGCTAGCGGCACCCGGGCGGGGCTGACAAGGTGGTTTGTGGGAAGGTAATGCCGTGACGCTGACCAATTGGGCGGGAAACACCGCATTTCGGGCGCAAGATGTCCATCACCCGACCTCGCTCGACGAGCTCCAGCGGCTCGTCTCGGCCGGCTCCCGCGTGCGGGCGCTGGGGAGCGGCCACTCGTTCAACGACGTCGCGGACACCGACGGCGACCTCGTCGTGCTCGACCGGATGCCGGACGCGGTGGAGATCGACAGCGCGGCGGCCACGGTGCGGGTGCCCGCGCGGATGACGTACGCGCGGCTCGCGCCGCAGGTGCACCGGGCCGGGTTCGCGCTGGCGAACATGGCCTCGCTGCCGCACATCTCCGTGGCCGGCTCGGTCGCGACCGGCACGCACGGCTCCGGCGACGCCATCCCCGGCCTGGCCTCGGCCGTGTCCTCGCTCGACCTCGTCACCGCCGACGGCTCCGTGCTCACCCTCTCCCGCGGCGACGCCGACTTCCCCGGCGCAGTCGTGGCCCTCGGCGCGCTCGGCGTCGTCACCTCGCTGACCCTCGACCTGGTGCCGGCCTTCGAGCTGCGCCAGTACGTACGCGAGGGCCTGACCGTGGCCGCGCTCGCCGACTTCGACCAGATCATGTCCGCCGCCTACAGCGTCAGCCTCTTCACCGACTGGCGTGACACCCGCGTCTGGCTGAAGAGCACCGAGGAGCTGACCGACGCCGACTGGCACGGCACCACCCCGGCCGACGGCCCCCGCCACCCCCTGCCCGCGATGTCGGCGGAGAACTGCACGGTCCAGCTCGGCGTGCCCGGGCCGTGGCACGAGCGGCTGCCGCACTTCCGTCCGGACGCCGAGCCGAGCGGCGCGGGCAACGAGCTGCAGTCGGAGCTCATCCTGCCCCGGGAGCACGCGGTCAAGGCGCTGCGCGAGCTGTACGCGATCGGCGACCGGATCCGGCCCGTCCTGCAGATCTCCGAGGTGCGCTCGATCGCGTCCGACGACCTGTGGCTGAGCCCCTTCCGCGGTCGCGACAGCGTCGGCATCCACTTCACCTGGATCAGGGACGTGGCCGCGGTGCTGCCGGTGCTGGAGCTGGTGGAGGAGACGCTGGCGCCGTTCGCGCCCAGGCCGCACTGGGGCAAGCTGTTCACCCGCCGGCCCGAGTGCCCCGGCGAGTTCCGCTCGCTGGCACGGCGGCTCGACCCCGAGGGCAAGTTCGCCAACGACTTCACGCGGATACTGCTGCAGGAGTAGCACTCTCGCGCGGGTATGCGCCCCCGGATGTAGGAGACCACCGGTCCGGGGGACGATGTCGCCGGGGCGCGGATCCGCGATCGTTGGTGGCATGACCGATCACCCGTTCAGGTTCGGCGCGGTCGCCGGACATGCCACCGACGCAGGCGCGTGGACCGGCCTGGCCCGCAGGGCGGAGAGCCTCGGCTACTCGACGCTACTGGTCCCCGACACGCTCGGCACCCTGTCGCCCTTCGTCGCCGCCGCCGTGGCCGCGACGGCCACGACGACCCTGCGCGTCGGCACGTTCGTGCTGAGCGCCGCCAACCGGACTCCCGAGGCCGTGGCATGGGAGACCGCCACCCTGCACGCGCTCACCGACGGGCGCTTCGAGCTCGGCCTGGGCGCCGGACGCCCGGACGCGGAGCGGGACGCCGCGGCGCTCGGCGTCGGGTACGGCACGCCCGGCCAGCGCATCGAGCGCGTCGCCCGGACGATCGAAGCGGTCAAGGACGTACGCGTCCTGGTCGCCGCGTCCGGGACCAGGCTCCTCAAGCTCGCCGCCCAGCAGGCCGACACCGTGGCGCTCGGCCTGCCGCCGCACTATACGGAGGATCAGGTGGCGGCGAAGCTGGACGAGCTGTACGAGCTGGCCGGCGACCGTTTCCACGACCTGGAGCTCAGCATGAACCTCGCGGCCGCCGGGGCCGAGCCGCCCTCCTGGCTGAACGTCCCGGCCGGCGGCACCGGCGTCCTGCTGGGCACCGCGGACGAGATGGCGGACACGCTGCGCAGGCGCCGCGACCGGCTCGGCGTCTCGTACGTGTCGGTGAACGCCCAGTACCTGGACGAGTTCGCCCCGGTGGTGGAACGCCTCACCGGTACCTGACGGGAGCTGACAGGTATGACCGGCACGATGGAGCCATGACCGCCAAGGGAACCTTCGACACCGCAGGCTGGGACGCCAAAGCACCGTTCGTGGAGCGTGACGGCGTCTCGATCGGGCTCGTGACCATGTCCAAGACCTTCCACGGGGACCTGACGGCCACCAGCGTCGTCCACCTGCTGACGGCCTCGACGCAGGTCGAGGACTCGAGGTCGTACGTGGCGCTGGAGCGCATCGAGGGCACCCTCGACGGCCTCGCGGGGGCCTTCGTCGTGCAGCACAACGCGGTCAGCGACCGCGGCGAGCGGTCGCTGAGAATCTCGGTCGTCCCCGACTCGGCGACGGGGGAGTTGCGGGGGCTCAGGGGCGAGATGGACATCATCATCGCCCCTGATGGCTCGCACTCCTACACATTCGACTTCACCGTTCCTCGGCACTGAGCGGGAGCGCAGCGGCACGCCCCGAACGGTCTTGGGCGCACTGGTCGCCCACGTTCAACCCTGGGCGGCGACACGCGTCTCGCGTGTGGTCCGATCCAGGGCGGCAGGCTCCCTGACGATCTGGACATGCCGACGCAGCCGATGGCAGCCGGGGAGGCTCCGGACCATCGCTCTGGTGGAACGGGGGCCCCGAAGCCGACGCTGCGCCAGACATCCATGTCGCATACGGAGCGTACAGGGGCTATTGCACACGGTCAACACGGCTGCAGCTCGAACACCAGCCCGGCGACCAGCGCCGCCCCGAGCACCAGCCACGGTGACGGCGCCCGCCCGGCGGCCCGGCGCAGGCGCGGCAGCCGGAAGGCCGCCACCACCAGCAGGACCACGATCACCACGATGGCCACAAGCTGCGGCACGGACGCGAGGAAGTGCCCGTTCTGGTAGGAGAACAGCGTGGTCGACGCGGCTCCCAGCACGGCCAGCGCCGCCGCCACGCTGAGACCGGCCCTGCCCAGCCACGGGGTGGTCCGCCGCTCGCCGGCCGGCTCCTCCATGACCGCGATGGGCACGCTCACGCTCCACACCGTGTGCAGGGCCAGCACGAACAGCGTCCACGGCACCCCGATCCCGAGCGCGGACACGTAGCCGGGGTCGAGCAGCCGCTGCCCGGCGTAGTCGGGGTTGAAGAGCGACATCGTCATGATGCCCTCCTCGAACACGCCGTAGGCGAGGGCCATGAGCACGATGCTCGGCCACCCGAGCCCCTTCCTCCTGGCCGCCTCGCGGATGACCACCGTGGCGCCGCCATAGGTGGGGGCGAGCAGGAGCAGGAAGCGATTTCGCGGCGTTGACCGGTGCCATCGATCCTGACCTTGGCATGACAATCGTCCTATGCCTGGTGCTCCTCATCCGTGAGCTGCCCCAGCACGGTCTCGGCGATGGCGCCCAGCGCCTCCAGCTGGGCCGGGGTCAGCACGTCGACGACGTAGCGCCGTACGGCCCTCTCGTGGTGGAGCCTGGCCTCGGCGGCGAGCCGGCGGCCCTCCTCGGTGACCCGGATGACCGACCCCCGGTTGTCCTCCTCGCACTCGGCGCGCGTGACCAGCCCGCGCTGCTCCATGCGCCGCAACTGGTGGGACAGGCGGCTCTTCTCCCATGCCAGCCCGCACCGCAGCGCCAGCGCCCGCATCGACTCGTCGGGCGACTCGGTGAGGTGGGCGAGGATCTCGTAGTCGGCCTCCGACAGGCCGGTGGCCCCGGCGAGCTCCCGGTTGATCCGCCCGGTGAGCTGCACGCGCATGCGCTGATAGCTGGCCCACTGGGCCGCCTGACGGGTGGAGAGCGTGGACATGACGACAGTCTAGTATGGTTGATGCATCAACCTAATTGTGTGAGAGGGCTCGGATGAACTACGGCCATCCACTGACGTTCGGCACGTTCATCACCCCCGGAGCCGACCCCGGAGCCGATGCCGTGTCGCTGGCGGTCCGGAGTGAGGAACTGGGGTACGACCTGGTCACCTTTCCGGATCATCCGGACACCTTCGACACGTGGACGCTCTTGTCATGGGTGGCTGGACGGACCTCGCGGGTGGGCCTGTCGGCCAACGTCCTGGACCTCGCGCTGCGCCCGCCCGCCGTGCTCGCCCGCGCGGCGGTCAGCCTCGACCTGCTGTCCGGCGGCCGGTTGTCGCTCGCGCTGGGTGCCGCTGAGGGGGCCGGCGAGGCGATCGACGTGATCCGCGGCATGTGGGACGAGGACGGCGGGCCGTTGCGGTTCGACGGCGAGCACTACCGGCTCGGGGGCGCGCAGCCGGGGCCGCCGGCCGCGCACGACGTGCCGATCTGGCTGGGCGCGGACGACGCGGGCTCGCTGCGGCTGGTGGGGGAGCGGGCGGACGGCTGGCTGGTGTCCCTCGACGAGTGCGGGCCGGACCGGATCAGGGCCGGGAACAAGCTCATCGACGAGGCCGCGGTGGCGGCCGGGCGCGATCCCCGGGAGATCCGCCGGCTGGTCAACGTCCCGGCGCGGTCCCGCGTGGCGGACCTGCTCCCGCTGGCCGTCGAGGACGGGATCGGGACGTTCATCCTCATGTCGGACGACCCTGAGGCCGTCGAACGGTTCGCCCTGGAGGTGGCGCCCGCGCTGCGCGAGGCCGTGGGACCGACCGGCCGTCAGCTGCGCCGCGCCTCCGTGCGCGCCGTGCGGCGAGCCGGGATCGACTACGACCTGGTGCCCGCGTCCCTCCCGGTGATCGAGCCGGGTGACCCGGGGTATTCGCGGGTCAGGTCGACGTACCTGCGGGGCGGGGCGCCGGGGCTGGTCATCCGGCCGGGCGACGCCGGCCAGGTGGCCGAGGCGCTGGCGTTCGCGCGGGCCCACCCGCACCTGCCGTTGGGGGTGCGCAGCGGCGGCCACGGGATCAGCGGCCGCTCCACCAACGACGGGGGCATCGTCGTCGACGTGTCCGGGCTGAACTCCATCGAGGTGCTCGACCGGGCGAACCGCCTGGTCAGGATCGGGCCCGGCGCGCGCTGGACGGACGTCGCCGCGGCCCTGGAGCCGTACGGGTGGGCGCTCAGCTCCGGCGACTACGGCGGGGTCGGCGTCGGCGGCCTGGCCACCGCCGGCGGCCTCGGGTTCCTGGCCCGCGACCACGGCCTGACCATCGACCACCTGCGCGCCGTCGAGATGGTGCTCGCCGACGGCTCGGTGGTGCGGGCGAGCGAGGCGGAGAACGCGGACCTGTTCTGGGCGGTACGCGGCGCGGGCGCGAACTTCGGCGTCGTCACGGCGTTCGAGTTCGAGGTGGACGAGGTCGGCGACGTCGGGTGGGCGCAGCTCGTCATGGACGCCCGGGACACGGCCGCGTTCCTCGAGAGGTGGGGCGCGGTCCAGGAGGCGGCCCCGCGCGACCTCACGAGCTTCCTCATCGTGAGCCAGCCGCGCGCCGGACGTCCGGCGACCGGGCACGTGATGGCCATGGTCAACGCGGGCGTGCCGGAGACCGTCATCGACCGGCTCCAGCCGATGGCGGACATCGCCCCGCTGCTCGACCAGCAGGTCGTGATCACCTCGTACGCCGCCGTCATGGCCAACGCGGCCGGCGACGGCCACAACGGCCAGGGGGAGCCGGTCACCCGCTCCGGGCTGGTCGAGCACATCACCCCGGAGTTCGCCGCCGCCGCGGCGCGGCTGATCCACAGCGGCGCTGTCTACTTCTTCCAGATCCGCTCGGTCGGCGGCGCGGTGGCCGACGTCCCTGCCGACGCCACCGCCTACGCCCACCGCTCCGCCAATTTCTCGGTCATCGCTTTCGGGGCGAACCG
This sequence comes from Nonomuraea sp. NPDC003707, assembly GCF_053587055.1. NCBI lineage: Bacteria > Bacillati > Actinomycetota > Actinomycetes > Streptosporangiales > Streptosporangiaceae > Nonomuraea > Nonomuraea sp. NPDC003707. The sequence goes on from NZ_JBSFNK010000018.1 coordinate 110,063, forward strand.
GCAGCGGGTGGACAAGGAGTGGGCCCGGCTGGAGCCGTACGCCAACGGCCTCTACCTCAGCTTCGAGACCGACGGGCGGCCCGAGCGGCTGGGCGACGCGTTCCCGCCGGGCACCCTGCGGCGGTTGCGCGAGCTCAAGGCACGGTACGACCCGGACAACGTCTTCCGCGACAACTTCAACATCCGACCTGAGGAGTCATAGATGACCGACTACGGGCACGACCTGCTGTTCGGCGCGTTCGTCACCCCCACGGCGCAGCCCGCCACCCACGCGGTGGAGGTGGCCGTGGCGGCCGACCGCGCCGGCCTGGACCTGGTGACGTTCCAGGATCATCCGTACCAGCCGAAGTTCCTCGACACCTGGACGCTGCTGTCCTACGTCGCCGCCCGCACCGAGCGCGTCCGGCTCAGCGGCAACGTGCTCAACCTGCCGCTGCGGCACCCGGCCGTGCTGGCCCGCAGCGCGGCCAGCCTCGACCTGCTCAGCGGCGGCCGCTTCGAGCTGGGCATCGGCGCGGGCGGGTTCTGGGACGCCATCGAGGCCATGGGCGGCCGGCGGCTGTCCCCCGGCCAGGCCGTGGACGCGCTGGAGGAGGCGATCCGGATCTTCCGCGAGATCTGGGCGGCCGACGAGCCGGGCGGCGTCCGGGTGGACGGAGAGTACTACCAGGTCAAAGGCGCCAAACGCGGCCCCGCCCCGGCCCATGACATCGGGATCTGGCTCGGCGCCTACAAACCGAAGATGCTCAAGCTGACCGGCCGCGCCGCCGACGGCTGGCTGCCGTCGCTGTCCTACCTGCAGGGCGGCCCCGGGGACCTCACGGAGGGGAACAAGCACATCGACGAGGCCGCGCTGTCCGCCGGCCGCTCGCCCGCCGACGTACGCCGGCTGCTGAACCTCTCGGGCCGCTTCGCGAGCTCCAGCCGCGGGCTGCTCGACGGGCCGCCGGACCAGTGGGCGGAAGAGCTCGCCGGCCTCGCCCTGGACCACGGCGTCAGCACGTTCATCCTGATGGCGGACGACCCCTCGGTGGTGGAGCTGTTCGCGGCCGAGGTCGCTCCGGCCACCCGCGAGCTCGTCATCGCCGAACGCGAAAAATGACCGTCAGAGCGTGCTGATCGCCGCCTTGACGGTGGCCAGGTCGCCGAGGACGACCTCGTGGAGGTCGCGGGCCGTGTGGAGGCGCCAGTGGGTCTCGGCCACCGCTTCGGGGGAGGCGGGAGAGCCCGACGCGGCGATGCCGACGTTGCCGAGGAAGGGCAGCGGGTGGACGGCCGAGATGCCCGAGGTGAAGAGCAGGGTGCCGGAACCGCGCTCCAGCATGGGCCCAGCGGGCGGGGGCGCTGCGGGCGGACGTCGGGCCGATCCGGGTCAGACCTCGTCCGGGAGGGTCTCCATCGTGTTCAGGATGGGCACCAGCTGCTCCTCCTCGTAGTCCAGGTGCGCCTCCAGCTCGCGGGCCAGGCGGTCGAGCTCGGCCGCCACGCCGTCGCCGTCCTCGTCCAGCAGGACGCGGATGCGCTCCATGAGCCGCGCCACCACCACGTGCTCCGCCCGTAGCCGCTCCAGCGCCTGTGCCAGCTCGGGGTGCTCGCCCGCGAGGTGGGGGAAGAGCGCGCCGTCCTCTCCCTCGTGGTGGGCGTGGAGGGCGTCGCAGAACGCCAGGCAGTGCGTACGCAGGTCCGCCCCGCGCGACGAGCGCAGGTTGGCCAGGTCGCGCCGGAAACCGTCGTGCAGCTTGATCAGCTCGTCACCCCAGGCGACGAGCCGCGCCGAGTTTTCGTACATGTATAGAAAGTAGCATGGCAGGATGCCCGCACGTACAGGAAGGCCGCCCAGGATCTCCCGGGCGGAGATCGTGGCCGCCGCTCACCGCGTCATCGAGGAGGACGGAGTCGGCGGCCTCACCATGCGCAGGCTCGCCAAGGAGGTCGGCAGCACGGCGATGGCGCTGTACCACCACGTACGCGACAAGGAGGAGCTGCTCCTGCTCCTCCTCGACGACTACGCCGCCGGCATGCCCAGGCCCGAGCTGCCGGACGAGCCGCGCGAGCGCGTGGTGGCCGTGGCCACTGCCATGCGCGACGGGCTGTCCGGCTGTCCGTGGATCGTGGACGTGCTCAGGGCCGACGACCTGCTCTCGGTCGGCGCGCTCTGGTATCCGGAGAAGATCGTCGACGCCGCCGTACGCGCCGGGCTGTCGGTCGAGCGGGCCGTGGACGCGTACCGGATCATCTGGCACTACACGGCGGGGGAGCTCGGCTCCCGGGCGGCGGCCGGGAAGCGGCGGGCGGAAGGGGGGCCGACGTATCGGGAGCGGGTGTTCGCCGAGCTGGATCCCGAAGAATTCCCGCTGATCAGCGCGGTGGGCGTACGGTGGGAGGAGTTGACCGCGCAGGACACCTACGCCCGGGGGCTGCGCGCCCTGGTGGACGGCCTGCTGCCGTAAATGGGTGGCCGCGCGGGCGCGGCATGTGAAACGGTCGGGTTCTGATGATCCACTGGACCGAGGCAGGGCAGGAACGTTCGGCGATCTGGCGGTCCGCGCTGGGCGCGCCGCCACCCAGGCGGGTGGTCACCGCCGACGACCGGATGACGGCCGACACCGCTTACCGGCTGGCCTGCGAGGGCACCGCGCTGCTCTGGCAGGGCGACTTCCAGAACGCCCGCCAGCTGCTGGCGGCCATGGGGCGCCGGTGCAAGCCCGCCGCCCCCGGCGCCGGGTTCCACCGCTACCGCCAGGCCCGCTCCCAGCGCGCCCGCACGCTGGGCATGCTGCTCGTCCCGTTCGCGGAAGACCACGTGGTGCCGCTGCGCAGGGCGCCGGACGTGCGCGAGGCGTGCGCCGAGGTGTACGGCGCCGAGGCCCCGCCGGCGGTCGGCCAGCTGCGCGAGCTGCTCGGCCTGATCGGGGCCCACGAATGGCGGCACAAGGGTGTCTACGTCCCCGCGCTCGAGGCCCGCATCCACCCGCACCACGGCGTGTTCTCGCCGATCAGGGGCGAGTACGTCGACCTGGTCGCGCGGGCGCCGCTGCCGGAGGACCATCGGCTGGCCTTCGACATCGGCACCGGCACCGGCGTGCTGGCCGCCGTGCTGGCCAGGCGGGGCGTGCACCAGGTCGTGGCCACCGACCTCGACCAGAGCTCCGTCGAGTGCGCCGAGGACAACCTCGCCCGCCTCGGGCTGGACGACCGGGTGGAGGTCGTGCGCGCCGACCTCTTCCCGTCCGGCCGGGCGCCGCTGGTCGTGTGCAACCCGCCGTGGTTGCCCGCCAAGCCGGTCTCGCCCCTCGACCAGGCCGTCTATGATCCCGGCGGGCGGATGCTGAACGGGTTCCTCGACGGTCTCGCCGGGCATCTGGAGCCGGGCGGCGAAGGCTGGCTCATCCTCTCCGACCTGGCCGAGCACCTCGGCCTGCGCACCAGGGCCGACCTGTCGGCCGCGTTCGAGCGGGCGGGGCTGCGCGTGGCCGGGCGCCTGGACGTCCCGCCCCGGCACCACCGGCCGAAGGACGAGCAGGACCCGCTGCACGAGGCCCGCGCCGCCGAGGTCACCTCCCTGTGGAGGCTCACGACCTGAGGGTCACGCGCTGAAGGCCCGCCGGTACGCCGACGGCGACGTCCGCATGGCCCGCGTGAAGTGGTGCCGGAACGTCACCGCGCTCTCGAACCCGACCGCCGCCCCGATCTCCTCCACCGGCGCCCCCGTGGACTCCAGCATCGGCAGGCTGGCCGCCACCCGCTGCGAGATCACCCACCGCAGCGGGCTGGTGCCGGTCTGCCGCTTGAAGTGCCTGATGAACGAGCGCTCCGACATGTGCGCCACCCTGGCCAGGTCCGCCACGGCGATCGGCCCGGCCAGATGCTCCAGGGCCCACGACATCGCCCTGGCCACCCCGCCGTCGTCCGCCACCGGCGTCACGGCGGCCTGGATGAACTGCGCCTGACCGCCCTCCCGGTGCGGCGGTATGACCAGGCGGCGGGCCACGGAGTTGGCCACGTTCGGCCCGTGGTCGCCGCGTACGAGGTGGACCAGCAGGTCGAGGCCCGCCGCGCTGCCCGCGCTGGTCAGCACGTCGCCGCCGTCCACGTACAGGACCGAGGGGTTGACCCGGACGAGCGGGAAACGCTCCTGGAGCAGCTCGGCGTACTTCCAGTGGGTGGTGGCCTCGCGCCCGTCCAGCAGCCCGGCCGCCGCCAGCGCGAACGCGCCCGAGCAGATCGACACCAGGCGCGCGCCGCGCGAGTGCGCGAGCCGCAGCGCGGACACGAGCGCGCCGGAGACCTCTCCGCGCACGTCCGCCACCCCGGGCACGATCACCGTGTCGGCCTCGGCCAGCACGTCCAGCCCGTGCGCCGCCTGCATGGTGAACCCGCCCACCACCCGCAGCGGCTCCGGCGTCTCCGCGCACACCGCGAGCGAGTACCACGGGAGGTCCAGCTCGGGCCGGGCCAGCCCGAAGAACTCCACGACGCAGCCGAGCTCGAACGGCGCCATGCCGTCGAACGCCAGCACGGCCACCCGGTGCGGCCTGGAGGGATGCGGCAGGAGCATGCCTCGCATGTTAGCCCCAGCCTTTCAGCGGCAAGAGAGGTATATGCATATATCGGCTGTGCAGACCGTTTTGCCGGATCATCGCTACGCGCAGGTGGAGATCACCGAGGCGTTCTCCCGGCTGACCGACTGCGACGAGGAGCTGCTGCGCCGATTCCATGCGGCGGCCGGCGTGGAGGGCCGCAATCTCGCGCTCCCGCTGGCCGACTACACCAAGCTCGACTCCTTCGCCCGCGCGAACGCCATCTACCTCGAAACCGCCCTCGACCTGACAGAACAGGCCGTCAAGGGCGCCCTGAACAAGGCCGGCGTGCGCCCGGAGCGGGTCGATCACCTGCTGCTCTGCTCGACCACCGGCATCGCCACGCCCTCGCTCGACGCCAGGCTGGCCCAGCGCGTGGGGCTGCGGCCGGACGTCAAGCGGGTGCCCGTGTTCGGCCTCGGGTGCGCGGCGGGCGCGTCGGGGCTGTCGCGCCTGCACGACTACCTGCGCGGCTGGCCCGACCACGTCGCGATGCTGGTGTGCGTCGAGCTGTGCTCGCTGACGATCCAGCGGGACGACACCTCGGTCGCGAACCTGGTGGCCAGCGCGCTGTTCGGGGACGGCGCGGCGGCCGTCGTGGCGACCGGGCGCGGGCAGGGCCCCGAGGTCGTCGCCACCCGCAGCCGGCTCTATCCGGACACCGAGCACCTCATGGGCTGGGAGGTCGGGCCGCACGGGTTCCGGATCGTGCTGGACCCGGACCTGACCACGTTCGTGGAGCAGGTGCTGGCCGGTGACATCAAGGCGTTCCTGGCGGACTACGGCCTGACCCCCGAGCAGGTCGCCACCTGGGTCTGCCATCCCGGCGGCCCCAAGGTCATCGAGACGATCGCGCGGACCCTCGACCTGCCTCCCAAGGCGCTCGACGTGACCTGGCGGTCGCTGCGCGAGCACGGCAATCTGTCCTCGGTCTCGGTGCTCCACGTGCTCCAGGAGACGCGGGGCCGGCCGGACACGCCCGCCGTGCTCCTCGCGCTGGGGCCGGGGTTCTCCGCCGAGCTGTTGCTGCTGCACTGGTGAGCGCGTACCTCGTCCTGATCGGGCTGGTCGCGCTGGAGCGGCTGGCCGAGCTGGCGGTGGCCCGCCGCAACCTGGCCTGGGCCAGGTCCAGGGGCGGCGTCGAGTACGGCCGGCGGCACTACCCCTGGATCGTCCTGGCCCACGCGGCGCTTCTCGGGGCGGCGCCCGCCGAGGTGTGGCTGCTCGGCCGCCCCTTCGTCCCGTGGCTGGGCTGGCCGATGCTGGCGGTCGTCGTCCTGGCCCAGGGGCTGCGCTGGTGGTGCGTCGGCACGCTGGGCAGGCAGTGGAACACCCGCGTGGTCGTGGTGCCGGGAATGCCGCTGGTGCACCGGGGGCCGTACCGGTGGCTGCGGCACCCCAACTACGTGGCCGTGGTCGCCGAGGGCCTCGCGCTGCCGCTGGTGCACTCGGCCTGGCTCACCGCGACGGCCTTCGCCGCCGCCAACGCGGTGCTGCTCACCGTACGGGTGCGGGTCGAGTACGCGGCATTGTCACGCTAGGGCCACAGCCCGATGGCCGGGACGTACTCCTGGTCACCCCGGCTGTCGCGGCTGTCACGACTGATCACGCGTCGATCGCGGTTTGTGCTCGCTTACGTCACTGGCTCGGCCTGGGCAGATCCAGTTCCGTCGTAGGGCATGGAGGTGGTTGCAATGAAATTTCGCCCTTTAGCGGCGGGAATCGGCATTGTTGCGCTGCTCGCCCTCTCTGCGTGCGGAGGCGGCTCCGGAAGCTCGACCAGCGGTGAACGCGCGGCGAAAGCTCCGGCGAACGCGGAACCGGCCCCGGTCCGCCCGTCCGCGTCACCCGCCAAGACGAACGGCGAGGAGGACACGACCACGGCCCAGATCTCCACGTTCGCCCTCGACGTGGACACGGCCTCGTACGGCTACGCCCGGCAGACCCTCCGGGGAGGCCGCTGGCCCGCGCCCGGCGAGATCCGCCCGGAGGAGTGGATCAACGCGTTCCGGCAGGACTACGCGCCGCCGTCGGACGACGGCTTCGCGGTGCACGTGGACGGCGCGAAGCTGCCGGAGCGCGACCAGGCGATCCTGCGCGTGGGCCTGCAGACGCGCGGTTCGGACGCGGCGGCGCGGCGACCCGCCAACCTCACGTTCGTCGTGGACGTGTCCGGCTCGATGGCCGAGACCGGGCGGCTGGACCTGGTCAAATCGGCCCTGCTCAAACTGCTCGATCAGCTCGCGCCGGGCGACCAGGTGTCGATCGTGTCGTTCAGCGACGACGCCGAGGTGCTGGCGTCGATGACCCCACTGACAGCGCGGCAGGAGCTGCGCGACGCGGTGAACGAGCTGACCGTCTCGGGCGGCACGAACCTCTCGGCCGGGCTCGTCACCGGCTACCAGGAGGCGTCCAAGGCGTTCCGTCCCGCCGCCACGAACCGGGTCATCCTGCTCTCCGACGGCCTGGCCAACCAGGGCTCCACCGAGTGGCGTACCATCCTCGACCAGGTCAAGGAGTACGCGGGCAAGCAGGTCACGCTGCTCACCGTCGGAGTCGGCCGCGACTACGGAGACGAGCTGATGGAGCAGCTCGCCGACAACGGCGACGGCATGGCCGTGTACGTCAGCAGCCAGGAGGAGGCCGACAAGGTCTTCACCACGCAGCTGCCCGCGAACATCGAGCTGCGGGCGCGCGACGCCAAGGCTCAGGTGGTCTTCAACCCGTCGGTGGTGGAGAGCTACCAGCTCATCGGGTACGAGAACCGCGCGCTGAACACGGAGGACTTCCGCGACGACACCCAGGACGGCGGCGAGATCGGCCCCGGCCACTCGGTGACCGCGCTCTACTCGCTGCGTCTCAAGCCGGGCGCCGACGGGCAGCTCGCCCAGGCCACCGTGCGCTGGCAGGACCCCGACACCCGGTCCGCCTCCGAGGCGAGCAAGTCGCTGCGGGCCGACGAGCTGGCCGCGTCGCTGGACAAGGCGCCGGTCCGGTTCCAGGTGGACGTGGTGGTGGCCGCGTTCGCGGTCTACCTGCGGGACCGCAAGGCGTTCGGCATGGACCTGCCCGAGCTCAAGGAGCAGGCCGCCCGGCTTGCGCCGGCCACCGAGGACCCGATGGTGACGGAGCTGGTCCAGCTCATCGACCAGGCCCGATCGGTGGGGTAAGGGGCTTCAGCCGAGTATGGGGGCGGCGGTGGCGGAGCTGTAGTAGAAGTCGTACATCGCCTGGGCGAACCCGTCCTTCGACACGTGCGCCACCTTGTTGCCGCGCAGCCGATCGAAGGACGCCCGTGACGCCGCCCCCGCCACGTCGTACGCCGACCACAGGCGCAGGAACTCGGCCCGGTCGAGCCGGTCGTCGCCGTCGTCGTCGAGCGCGTCCCAGAGGGCGTCGGTGATCGGCCTGACCACGTTGGCCACGAACTCGGCGCGGTCGAGCTCCGGGGCCAGCGCGTAGCCGATGTAGGACTCCCTGCTGATGCGGCCCTCGGGGTCGGTGCCGATGTTGTGGACGGCGTACTGCCAGACCCGCTCATACGCGTCCGCGACCCGCTGTGCGCCCTGCCCCGAGAGCCCGAGCCGGGCGCACAGCGCCGAGGCGACCACGATCATGTCGCGGTGGTCGAGGTAGCCGTTGTGATCCATGTCGCTCGTGTCGAACGCATGTCCAGCATTTCGAGCATCCGCATCCATAGCCGGCCACCTCAGGTGACGATGTTTTTACAGAGTGTTACTGAGATGGTCGGCGGGGCGGGCTGCCTGTGTCAATGCGGTGGAGACGAATCCCTGCGCGGATGCCGGACGCACCGGCAGCAGGCCGGCGTAGAGCAGGTCCACCATCGGCATCGGCCTGGGGTAGCAGAACACCGACGAGCCCGTGCCGAGGATCGACGGGGTGTCGATCACGAAGGGCAGCTCGGCCAGGAGGAACGGCAGGGCGTTCTCGGCCTGCTCGCGGGAGAGCTCCGGCGCGCCGACGATGGGCCGTACCGCGTCCATGCAGTGCTCCCTGAAGACCGGATCGGTGGCGAACAGCCGCTCCAGCCTCGTCCGCGCGCAGTCGTAGGCCGGGACGGAGGCCAGCTCGTTCCAGTCGAACACGGTGGCGTTGGGCGGGTCGAGGGCGTCGAGCGCGCGGACCACCCGGTTGCGCGTGTTGTTGGCCGCCGCCCTCGCCTTGGCCCCGGCCTTGGCCTCCGGACACCCCCTGGCGACCAGCGTCCCGGCCAGCTCGACGCCGGGCACGAGGACGTGCACCCGGGCGAACGTCCGGGTCGCCCAGTCGAGCAGGTGTCTGATGGTGCGGGGGGTGAAGTACCCGTTGAGCGCGCTGACGCCGATCACGGCATGCTCGCGGCGGTCGAGGAGCTGGGCGCATCGCGGGGTCAGGGGCAGTGGTTGCACGCTGGGCACGGCAACGGACAGTAGCAAGCTTTTACCCTGCGTATGCTTACTTTTTAACGTGTGCTTGAGGGGTCCGTAAGTCGGATACACTCATACACGCAGCAAGGGGCTATGGCGCAGTTGGTAGCGCGCCTCCATGGCATGGAGGAGGTCTGGGGTTCGAATCCCCATAGCTCCACCCCGACCTGACCGCCTCTGCCTCACCTTGATGGGCAGGGGCGGTTTCGCGCTGTCCCGGCGTTCTTACTCGCGGGCGGTGTCGCGGTGGGCCAGGTAGAGCTGGCCGAGCCGGTCGATGCGCCAGAGCTGGCCGAGCGTGACCAGCGTGGCGCCGAACACCGTCGGCCAGATGTCGAGCGTGATCAGCCCCCAGATGAGCAGCGCGAACCCCGCCGAGCCCACCCCGATGAGCAGCCGCTGCACGTTCCGGTGGTCGCCGGTGACCAGCGACCGGTCGCGCAGCCACAGCTTCTCGCCGTAGATGCCCCGGGCCGACCAGCTTCCGGGCTGCTCGATCGCCGGGAAGACGTGCGGGTTGACCGCCAGCCAGACGACGACCAGGCCCACCGGGACGAGGGCCCACCAGCCGAGCCACTCCCTGCTCCAGATGGCCGCGATCATCAGCGGGATGGCGGCGAACCGGGTCCAGACGCTCCACGGGTTGGCGTGCCGCTTCCACGCCTCGTCCGTCATGCCCGCGGCCTGCGCGTACCTCTTCAGCACATTCATGCGATGAGCCCCCTGGCCAGCGCGTTGATGGTGGCCTCGACCACCTGGGAGTGGTCGGGCCCGAACCTGTCGCGGTTGAGCACCAGCAGGCCGGCCGTGCGCAGCACGCCGACCAGCACCTCGGGCGGGACGTCCGCGACGAAGACGCCGTCGGCCTGCCCCCGGGCGAGGTAGTCGAGCAGCGGCGTCAGCAGGTGAGGCGTGACGCGGGCGACCTCCTCGGCCCCGACCCTGCGCGCCACCGCCTCCAGCTCCTCGGGCCGGGTGAGCAGCCGCCGGTAGAACGGGTCGGTGGTGAGCACGTCGATCAACTCGCGCATGATGTGGGCGAGCGCCTCGACGCCGGGCGGCCGGTCCAGGGCGGCGGCCAGCCGCTTGCCGAGCATGGGCGCCCTGCGGATCATCACCTCCTTGTACAGCTCCTCCTTGGACTCGAAGAACGCGTAGAAGCTGCCCTTGGCGATGCCCGAGGCCGCGACCAGCTCGTCGAGCGAGGTCTTCTTCAGGCCCTGGGTGGCGAAGAGCTCTTCGGCGGTGTCGAGCAGGGACGCGGTGATGCGCGCCCGGTCCTCGGTCGTGAATGCCACAGCCATGTGTATCCCTATGACTGGATCGGATATTCAGTCATAGTCTAGCACTTCTGGAGATATCGAATGCGTGTTCGTATAATGATCGGTATGGATACCGACACGCAAGACCTGCCCGAGCTCTGGCGCCCGCCCGTCGTGGAGCACGCCACGGCGGCCCGCTACCTGCTGGCCTGGGGCGACGACGCCGAAGGGGTGCGATGGGGATTCCTGCTCTGGCCGCCGCAGGCGAGCGAGGGCGCGCGATGGGTGCACTGGAAGGACATCCGCCCGGTCACGGGGGAGGACTACAGCACGGTGCCGGTCGCTGGTCCGTGGATGTGAGCTCGCGAAGGAGAGATTCCCTGACTAAAGTCAGAGATATGGACGGTGCGGCGATCGGCCGGGTGCGCAGGTTCCAGCGGACCGTGACGCAGCGGATCGGGGCGCTCAACGACAGCTTCCTGGCCAGGGATCGGGCGCTCGGGCAGTCGCGGGTGCTCTGGGAGATCGGCGCGGAGGGCAGCGAGGTGCGCGTCCTGCGGACGCGGCTCGACCTCGACTCCGGCTACCTGAGCAGGCTGCTGCGGTCGCTGGAGGCCGACGGGCTGGTGGTCATGGACGACGGCGGCTCCGACGGCCGGGTTCGCACGGCCCGGCTCACGCCGGCGGGGCTCGCCGAGCGGGAGGAGCTGGATCGCCGGTCCGACGAGGCGGCGGCGGACATCCTCGAGCCGCTCTCCGGCGCGCAGCGCGACCGCCTCGTGGCCGCCATGTCCGAGGTCGAGCGCCTGCTGCTCGCTTCCATGATCGCCATCGACGTGCTCGACCCGCGCCATCCCGGTGCCCGCCGCTGCCTCCAGGCCTACGCCGACGAGCTGGCCCGCCGGTTCGAGGGCGGCTTCGACCCGGCCCGCAGCATCTCCGCCACCGACGCCGAGCTGCGGCTCCCGGCCGGGATGCTGCTGGTCGCCGCGCTGCACGCCGAGCCGGTCGGGTGCGTGGCGCTCAAGCTCCACCCGGAGGCCGGGTCCGCCGAGATCAAGCGGATGTGGGTGGACCCGGCCGTGCGCGGGCTGGGGCTGGGGCGGCGGCTGCTCGCCGAGGCGGAGGGGAAGGCAGCCGCCCAGGGTGTCCGCACGCTGCGGCTGGAGACCAACCGGGCGCTCACGGAAGCCGTCGCCCTCTATCGGGCGAGCGGCTACCGGGAGGTGGCGGCGTTCAGCGACGAGCCGTACGCGCATCACTGGTTCGAGAAGCGCCTGCCTCGACCGGGGGGTTGAAGCGGTGATAGCCGGGGGCGGTCCAGCCGGCCGACACGGTCCCGCCCAGGTGCGCGTACTCGTCCAGCTCGAAGCGCACCGTCCGCTGGTCCCCCCATTCCACCCGGGCCCGGCCCGTGAGCTGCAGCGTCTCCCCACGCTCCCAGTCCACGAACAGCAGCCCGGCCGCCGGGTCCAGCTCCAGGTTGCCCAATGTCATGTACATCGCGTTGCCCTGGTAGTCGGGGAACTCCAGCGAGCGCGCCCCCGTCACCCGGACGAATCCGGGGTTGCCGCCCCGGTGCGACACGTCCGCCCCGAGCCCTTCGGCCCGCGTGGCGATGAAGAACGTGTCCGCCTCCGCGATCCACGTACGGTGCCGGTCCGGCAGCGCGATCCCGCGCTCCAGCCCCGCCGGCTCGCCCGGAGCGGAGGTGGGGGAGCGGGTCTGGATGTACTTGGGGCAGTTGGAGTAGACCTGCTCCGTCCACACCACCAGGGCGTCGCCGGCCCGCACGGCGGTGCCGTTCACGCGCATCCGGCGCCGCGTGTGCGGCTCGATGGCGATCAGGCCGACGTCCCGTTCCCGCTCGAACAGCCCGTGCAGCGGGTCGTCGTCGCCCGGCAGGGCGTGCAGCACGATCGTGCGGTCGTCCGTCGCGGAGGCGAACCCCGCGGGGCCCGTGAGCACGCCCGCCCACACGCGCCCGCCGTCGTCGGCCGCGCCCAGGACGACCATGTGCTGGTTCCGCAGGAACTCGGCGGCCGGCTCCGGGATCTCCGGGCGCGTCCGCGAGCTCCCGTGGTCCTCCAGTCGCACCCCCGTCCGGCGCTGCACGGCGACCTCACCCGGATGCCTCATTAGAAGAACCCGCAGGTCGGCGCGTCAGAGCTGGGCGCGGGCCGGTCACCCGCGGCGTCCGGGGCGAAGATCTCCAGCCGGATGCCGTCGGGGTCGGCGAAGAACACGCCGCCCGACGAGGCGCCCTCGCGGTGCGGCACGACGCCGTCGTGGAAGAGGGTCGCGCCGATCTCCCTGATCACCGTCTCCGCCCGGCGTACCGCGTCGAGGTCCGCCACCTGGAACGACAGGTGGTGCAGGCCCGGCCGGCCTGCCTCGAAGCGGCCCTCGCTCTGCTGCCAGAGCGTCAGCACCAGCGTGCCGTCCTGGGTCAGGAACGCGTACCGGCGGCCGTCCTCCTGCGACTCGCCCGCCACCGTGAAGCCGAAGACCCGCGTGTAGAACTCTTTGGACTTGTCGAGATCGGTGACGTTGAGCCCGACGTGCCCGGTCTGGAAGGACATTCCCCACTCCTCTAACGCATGCGCGGCCGAGTTGCCGTTAGAAATACTATAACGGCAACTCTGGCTTGCAAACGTTAGATTTTCTTGTGCTCCCGGTAGTGCCTGGCCGCCCGGGCGCGATTGCCGCAGCCCGTCGAGCACCACTCCTGGCGCGGGTGCTCCTTGACGAAATAGAGCACGCAGCGCGGGGCCTGGCAGGTGCGGACCAGTGCGCGGTCCGGCCCCGCGAGGAACTCGACGGCCGCCGTGGCGAGCCCGGCGAGCAGTCGCGTGCCGGGGGAGGCCTGCGTCGCGGGCGCGGTGGCGAGGGTCGGCTCGCCGTTCCAGTGCAGTTGGGGTGCGGTGGGGGCGGCCAGGGCGGTGGCGTTGACCAGGGCCAGCGACTCCTCGAACCCGGGCAGGATCGCCGCGTCCGCCCGGCTCGGCGGGCCCGGCGCCACGGCCTTGGCGAACAGGGCTCGTACGGCCTGGCGCAGGCGCACCGTCTCCAGGCGCAACTCCTCCGTGACGGTGAGGTCGCCGAGGTCGGGGGCGTGCGTCCGCGCCCAGGCCGTCATGCCGTCCGTGTCGGCCAGCCTGTCGACCAATCCGGACCGCTCGGCCCTGATCGTGCTGACGAATTCGAGGGTCAGGGACATGCTCCCAATCTAACGCGCCTGGGCTCTGCTATCCGTTAGTCTAAAACATGCGTAGTCCGAAAATTTGCTGACTCCGCACTTTTTGCGTACGATGAGCCCATGAGCGGACTGAGAGAGCGGAAGAAGCAGGCCACGCGCGAGGCGCTTATGACGGCCGCCCTCCGGCTGGCTCACGAGCGCGGGCTGGAGCGCGTACGCGTCGAGGACATCGCCGCCGAGGTCGGCGTCTCGCCCCGCACGTTCAACAACTACTTCTCCAGCAAGTACGAGGCGATCGCCGCCCGCCACACCGACCGCATCACGCGTTCGGTGGCGGCGCTGCGGGCCCGGCCCCCCGCGGAGCCGCTGTGGGAGGCGCTGACCGAGGCCATGGTCGAGCCCTGGGCGCTGGCCCGCACGGAGGTGGCGCCCGACCCCGAAGTGCTGGCGAGCATCAGGATGCTGGCGGAAGAGCCCGCGCTGCGGGCCGAGTCGCTGCAGATGGTGTTCGCCGGGAACAACGAGCTGGCCGCGGCCGTGGCCGAGCGCACCGGCACCGACGCCGCACGCGACCTCTACCCCCACCTCGTGGCCGTCGCCGTGGGCTCCGCCGTGCAGGCGGCCGTCGCCCACTGGCTGCGCTCCGACCCGCCGGTCCCGCTCGTACCCCTGTTGCGCGAGGCCCTGGGCGCGCTGGCGGCGGGGCTGCCCGACCCTTCCCTCTGAGGAGAACGCATGGACATCGTGATCATCGGTGGCGGCCCCAACGGGCTGATGCTGGCCTGCGAGCTGGCCCTGGCCGGAGTCCGCCCGATCGTCGTCGAGCGCCTGCCCCGGCGCAGCGACCAGCCCAAGGCCAACGGGATCGTCGGCCAGGTCGTCAGGCTGCTCCACCAGCGCGGCCTCGCCGTGGGGGACGCGCCGATGCCGGGGTTCGTGTTCGGCGCGCTGCCGCTGAACCTGGCCGGGCTGGAGGACAACCCGCTGTACGGGATGGGGATCAAGCAGCCGGCCCTGGAGGAGCTGATCGAGCGGCGGGCGGTCGAGCTGGGTGTGGAGATCAGGCGCGGGCACGAGCTGCTCGGCTTCACCCAGGACCCCCACGGCGTCTCGGTGGAGCTCCGGGGGCCCGAGGGAGCGTACGAGCTGCGCACCCGCTACCTGGTGGGCTGTGACGGCGCGCACAGCACGGTCAGGAAGCTCGCGGGCATCGGCTTCCCAGGAGTCACCTCGACCGACGTCGTGAGCCGCAGCGCCCACGTCACCGTGCCGGGCGCGGTGATCCGACCCGGGACGGTGGAGCTGGAGGTGCCGGGGCTGGGCACGTACGTGATGTACGCCTGGCACAGGACAGAGCGCGGCGCGTACGCGATCCTCCCCGCGGACCACGGGACCCTGCTGGTCAGCGCCATGGAGTGGGACGCCTCCGCGCCCGACGACGACGAGCCGATGACCGTCGGCGAGCTGCGCGCCGGCCTGGCCCGCGTGCTCGGCGCCGACCTGCCGCTCGCCGAGCCCACCGGTGAGGGCCCGCACCTGCTCAGGCGGCTCAAGGGCCGCAACACCCGCGTCGCCGACCGCTACCGGGAGGGCAGGGTCTTCGTGGTGGGCGACGCCGCGCACGTCCACTCGGCCATGGGCGCGCCCGGCCTCAACCTCGGCCTGCAGGACGCCGCCAACCTGGCCTGGAAGCTGGCCGCCGAGGTGCGGGGCTGGGCGCCGCCTGGGCTGCTCGACACCTACGACGCCGAGCGCCGCCCGGCCGCCCTGCGCGTCGCCGTGCACACCCAGGCACAGCTCGCGCTGGCCGCGCCGGGGCCCGAGATCACGGCCCTGCGTGAGGTGTTCGGCGAGCTGCTGGGCGACGACGGCGCCCGCCGCCGCATCGCCGCCATGATGGCCGGAGCGGACCTGGCCTACCCGGTGCCCGCGCCGGCGCATCCGCTGGCGGGCCGGTTCCTGGCCGACCTGCCGGCCGAGCCGGCCGCCCGCGCGTGGCCCATGCTGCTCGACGGGACGGGCGGCCTGCGCGTGCGGCACGGGCGCGTGCACGTGGTGCCCTTCCAGGGCGACGGCGCCGTGCTGGTGCGCCCCGACGGCTACGTGGCCTGGGCCGGCGAGCCCGACGAGACCCTCGACGAGGCCCTGAGGACCTGGTTCGGCGAGGGCCTGGAGGTGGCGGCCTAGGCCGGGCGGCGGCCCACGCCGGCCAGGATGCCGCCCTTGGAGAGGTCGTACGAGCCTCCGGGGGAGCTCTCGGGCGTCCAGTCGGCCACCGGCACGACACCCGGCCCGAGCAGCTCCAGCCCGTCGAAGTAGGAGGCGATCTCGTCGTAGCCGCGCCGCGCCAGGCCGCCCGAGGTCGTGCCGGAGTAGACCTGCTGGCCGGCCGTCGCGACGTCGTCCATGTCGTGGCCCGCGTACAGCAGGTGCGACAGCACCAGGTGGCCCCCGGGCCGCAGGCGCTCGCGGATGCGCGCGGCGATCCGATCGGCCTCGGCGTCGTCGTGGATGAAGTGCAGCACCGCGACCAGCAGCACGGCGTACGGCTGGGAGAGGTCGAGGTGCTCCGCGACGCGCGGGTCGTCCAGGATGGCGTCGGGATCCTTGAGATCGCCCTCGATCGCCACGACATCCGGGTCCCTGGCCAGCAGCGCGCGGGCGTGGACCAGCACGATGGGGTCGTTGTCGACGTAGACGACGCGGGAGCCGGGGGCGTGCCGCTGGGCCACCTGGTGCACGTTGTCCTGGGTGGGCAGGCCCGCGCCGATGTCGACGAACTGGCGCACCCCGGCCTCGGCGAGCATGCGTACGGCATGACCGATGAAGGCGCGGTTGGCCAGGGCGATCTCGCGGGCGTCGTTGCCCATCCGCCGGCCGATCTCCATCATCTTCTCGGCCGCCTCGCGGTCGGCGGCGAAGTTGTCGCGGCCCCCGAGGTAGTAGTCGTACATGCGGGCGACGCTGGGCACGTTCGGGTTGATCCCGGCGGGAACGCGATCCGCCTCGGCCATGTGACGACCCCTTCTAGTCGATCTTCCTGGGGCCGATTGTAGGGCTGAAATGTGGCTTTTGCCGGAGAATCAGAGTCGCCGGAACGTGTGCCGATACGCCAGCGGCGAAACTCCCACGGCCGCGTGCAGATGCTGACGGAGCGAGACCGCCGTCCCGAACCCCGCCTTCCTGGCCACCTCCTCCACGCCCAGCTCGGTCGTCTCCAGCAGGTGCCTGGCGTGCTGGACCCGCTGGCCGTTCAGCCACCTGGCCGGACTCACGCCGGTCTCGTCGCGGAAGCGCCTGGTGAACGTGCGCACGCTCATCCTGGCGTGCTCGGCCAGCGCGGTCAGGTCGAGCGGGCGCTCCAGGTGGGCCAGCATCCAGTCGCGGGTGGCCGCCGTGCCGCCGCCCGCCTCCGGCAGGTGCCGGTCGATGTACTGGGCCTGGCCGCCGTCCCGCCACGGCGGCATGACGCAGCGGCGGGCCGCGCGGTTGGCCACCTCGCTGCCGTGGTCGTTCCTGATCACGTGGAAGCACAGGTCGAGCCCGGCCGCCACGCCCGCCGAGGTCAGCACGTCGCCGTCGTCCACGTACAGCACGTCGGGATCGAGCTTGACCTGCGGGAAGAGCCGGGCGAACCGGTCGGCCTCGCGCCAGTGGGTGGTGGCCGGGCGCCCGTCGAGCAGGCCCGCCGCCGCCAGCACGAACGCCCCCGTGCAGATCGACAAGATCCTGCGCCGTCCTCGGAGCGCCGCGGCCAGCGTGTCCGAGATCGTCCCGTCGAGCAGTGCCCGGCCCGCGTGGATGCCGGGCACCACGACCGTGTCGGCGGTGTCGAGGACGTCGAGGTCGTGGTCGGGCAGCACGCTGTAGCCCGCCGAACAGCGGACCGGCATCCGCCCCTCCGAGCAGGTCACCACCTCGTACAACTTCTCGCCGTCCGCCGTCTCGGCCGTCCCGAACACCTGGCCGGGCACGCCGAGATCGATCGTGGCGAAGTGGTTGAGCACGACGACTGCCACGCGATGTGTCATGGCCGAATTCTTTCACATATTGACCATCCGGCCACTCGTGACCTTGTAAGGGGATAAAGCAGGATTGGCGCATGACGTTGAGCACCACCGCCCCCACGCGCCGCCTGCACCGGGCCTGGTTCGTGGCGGCCGTCGCCTTCGTGGCGATCCTGGGCGCGGCCGGGTTCCGCGCCACCCCCGGCGTACTGATCACCCCCTTGCAGGAGGAGTTCGGCTGGTCGGCCGGCACGATCTCCCTCGCGGTCTCCGTCAACCTGGTGCTCTACGGCCTGACCGCCCCCTTCGCCGCCGCCCTGATGGACCGCTTCGGCATGCGCCGCGTGGTCTCCCTCGCGCTGCTGCTGATCGCCGCGGGCAGCGGCCTGACCGTGCTGATGACGGCGAGCTGGCAGCTCCTGCTGTTCTGGGGCGTGCTCGTCGGGCTCGGGACGGGCTCGATGGCGCTGGTGTTCGCCGCGACCGTGGTGGACCGCTGGTTCGTCCGGCACCGCGGGCTGGTCACGGGCGTGCTCACCGCGGCCGGCGCCACCGGGCAGCTGATCTTCCTGCCCGTGCTGGCCCAGCTCGCCGAAGGGCCGGGGTGGCGCTTCGCCTCGCTGACCGTGTCCGGTGCGGCGCTGGCGGTGGCGCCGTTCGTGTGGTGGCTGCTGCGCGACCACCCCGCCGACGTGGGCACGACGGCGCTCGGCGCGGAACCGGACGCGGTCCGCACCGCGCCCCCGGGCAAGGTGAACGCGGCGGTCAGGGCGGTCACCGTGCTCGCCTCGGCGGCCAGGACCCGGCCGTTCTGGCTGCTCGCCGGCGGCTTCGCGATCTGCGGCGCCAGCACGAACGGCCTGGTCGGCACCCACTTCATCCCCGCCGCGCACGACCACGGCATGGCCGAGCCCGTGGCCGCCGGCCTGCTGGCGGTCATCGGGATCTTCGACATCGCGGGCACGATCGCGTCCGGCTGGCTCAGCGACCGGGTCGACCCCAAGGTGCTGCTCGGCGTCTACTACGCGCTGCGCGGGCTCTCCCTGATGGTGCTGCCGAGCCTGTTCGCGGCCACGACCGAGCCCAGCATGCTGATCTTCATCGTGTTCTACGGGCTGGACTGGGTGGCGACCGTGCCGCCCACGGTGGCGCTGTGCCGGCGGATCTACGGGGCCGACGGAGCCGTGGTGTTCGGGTGGGTGTTCGGCTCGCACCAGGTGGGGGCCGCGTTCGCCGCCGTCGCCGCCGGGCTCACCCGCGACCACCTGGGCAATTACGACCTCGCCTGGTACGGCGCCGGCGCCTTGTGCCTCCTCGCCGCGGGCATGTCCATGGCCATCGTGCATGCTAGAGGGCGATGAATTCTGAGCTTTATGTCCTGCCGCTGGTCGTCAGGATCGAGAGAGCCGCGCCTCCCGAACGCACCGACGCGCTGGAAGCGGCCGCCATGGCCGTGCTGAGCCTGCTGGACGACCCCGGCGAGTGGGCCGCCGAGCTGCACTCCTGGGAGTCCACCGGCAAGATCCGCAAGGTGGTCCGCCGGGCCAGGGGCGCCGAGTGGCGCAGGGCGGTCGCGCTGCCGGGGCGCACCGTCGAGCACCGTACGGCCGAGGTGCGCGTCCATCCGCCCGTGCCGCTCGACGGCTGGCCGCGGGACCTCGCGCGGCTGCAGGTGGGCGGCACCGAGCTGAGCGACACCGCCGATCCGCCGCCCGCGGAGCCGCCGGTCCTGTGGGCCAATCCGGGCCTGGCCATGTCCGCGGGCAAGGCCATGGCGCAGGCCGGGCACGCCGCCCAGCTCGCCTGGTGGGCCAGCGACGCGGCCGAGCGGGAGGCCTGGCGCGCCCGCGGTCTCGCGGTGTCCGTGCGCACCGCGGCCTCCCAGGGCGACTTCGACGCCATGGCCGCCGCGGGGCTGCCCGTGGTGCGCGATGCCGGGTTCACGGAGATCGAGCCGGGCTCGTGCACGTTCGTGGCCGAGGCGTCCTGGTTGCGCGGACGCGTGGCTAGATCGTGAAGACGTCCGCCAGCACGCCGCCCGCCGGGGTGATCCGCGCGGGCGACGGGCTGTCGTACACGACCATGATCCTGCCGTCGTCCAGCAGCGCCAGCCCCTCGGGGTGGTCGCACTTCACGCCGTAGGGCAGCTCGATCACCGTCTCCAGCTCGCCTTCGGGAACGACTCCCTGCCTGGTGCCGGGCCGCCAGCGCACGATCCGTACGGGACCGTCGAGGTCCATGGTCGGGCCGGCGAGGATCAGCAGCGAGTCCCCGTCCGGGCAGAGGTCCCGTACGCCCAGCCCGCCCAGGTCCAGGAAGTGCTTGCGGTACGGCTCCCGCAGCCGCAGCCGTGACCTGCCCGCCTCCTCGATCCGCAGCTCCAGCAGCACCGCCCAGCCGCGCAGCACGGGGCCGCGCAGCCCGAGATAGATCCGCTCGGACACGACGGCGATGCCCTCGACGTCGAGCCCGTTGTCCTTGCCCGGCAGCTCCAGGAACGGCGCCAGGTGCCGGTCGTCGCGCATGTGCGTGGTCAGGTTGTCCCCGCCGGCGAGGATCGTTCCAGGGCCCGGAGTCTCGTCGTGGAGCGGCAGCCGGGTCAGGATGAACCGGTTCTCCTCCCTGACCACCGTGGCCAGCCGATCGGCGGCCTTCTCCGGGTCCTTCGACTTGACCTTCTTGCGCTTGAGGCTGTGCGAGCCGACCAGCCAGAGGTAGCCGTTCGCGCGGGCCAGCCCCTCGATGTCGGCCTCGTCCTCGGGGCCCGCGGGCAGCTCGACGTAGTCGGCCAGCGGGAACGTGCGCTGGGCGCCGAAATGGTCGCCCAGCCATGTCAGGTGCTCGAAGGTCGCGGTCTCGTCGCCGGCCACCCAGAGCCCGGCGGAGCCCTGCCGGATCGCTGAGAGGTTCGTGTGCGTTTGGGCCGCTCGCGCGGCGTGGTCGAATCGCAGCTCAACCTGTTCCACGTCGTCCATGATTGCACTTCGGTAGCTTCCAAGGCGCAATGGCTGGATATGTCGTACGCTCCGCTCGTGCTCGATGGGGAAGAAGAGATCAAGGGTTCCCAAGTGAGGACCGCGGCGAGGCCCGGAACCCCTGCTTCTCCGCCCAAACGCTCCCGTATCGGAGATATCCGGATGCGGGTGGTGTACCGGGGGCTCGCCGCGATCGGCCTGGTCGCGGCCGCGGCCGCGACGCTGGTCGTGGTGCTCCCGTCAGGGCCGGACGAGGTCGCGGCGGGGCCGGTAACCGCGCCGCCGGCCGCACCGTCCTCGTCCGGCCCCGCGCCTTCCACCGCGCCTTCCACCGCGCCTTCCACCGCGGCTCCTCCGTCTGCGGCTCCTCCGTCTGTGGCCCCCACAGCGGAGGCGACGCCTTCGCCCGGCCCGTCGCTCGCGCCCGGTTACACGGCCATGCAGGCCCTGTACGCCGACCCGCGCGTCCCCAAGCTGACGGGCCGGATCAAGCGGATGTCCCTGGCCTCCCCGTCCAGGAAGATCGTCAAGGACAGGCGCATCGGGCTGGCGGTGCCGAACCTCTCCAAGCCGTGGAAGTCGTACGGCGCGGCGCCGTTCACCTCCAAGCAGGTGCTCCCCAAGACGCGCGCCGGCCTGCGTGGGATGTTCGTCACATGTCCGCTCCCGATCATGCGGCAGAAGTCCCCGCGCGACACGGCGCTGCTCGCGGCCCGCTGGACGCTCAACCACCACCCCGAAGGCTCCAGGATCACCTGGCTCGCCTCGCAACCCGTCAAGCGCGGCTGGATGCTCGTATATCGCGTCAAATACGGAAAGCATCAGTCGCGGGCGGCCGTCGTCGTGATGGACGGGGGAATGAGTAAGCCGGGGCTGGCGTTCGTCACAGTGCCTGACTCGCAGCGCAAGCAGTGGCGTGACATCAGCCGCGTGGTCGCCGGGGTGCGTGTTCTAGGCTAAAAGGATCATGTATGCGGCGATGTGGGGAGTGACGCCGTGGAACGCTCGGGACAGCCGCAGGCACCGAAGAACGGCAAGGGCAAGCCGCCCTGGCGTTCGGAGGGCCTGCCCGGCACGCCCGGAGGCCGGCCCAAGATCAACTGGTGGCGATTCGTCGTCACCTTGCTCGTGGTGTACGCAGGCTTTTTCGTCGTGTCGTCGTTCGTCGACAGCGGATCCGTCGAGACGATCTCGTACACCGAGTTCACCAAGCAGGTGAACTCCAAGAACGTCAAGGACATCTACGCCCAGGGCCTGTCCGTCGAGGGCGACCTGCGGTCGGCGGCGAAGAACCCCGAGAGCAACGAGTCCTACACGAAGTTCGCGACCGAGATCCCGGCCTTCGCCAACACCGACCAGCTCGACCAGCAGTTGTCCACCGGCCAGGTCGAGATCACCTCCAAGCCGATCACCCGTGGCTTCTTCTCCAACCTGCTGCTCTCGCTGCTGCCCGTGCTGCTGCTGGCCGGGTTGTGGATCTGGGTCATGCGCCGCGGCGCCAGCCTGATGGGCGGCGGCCTCGGCGGCATCGGCAAGTCCAAGGCAGCCAAGCCGGTCGAGGCCGGGCAGGTGCGGGTCACGTTCGACGACGTCGCGGGCATCGATGAGGTCGAGAACGAGCTCGTCGAGATCGTCGACTACCTCAAGGACCCCGGGAAATACCGCAGGCTCGGCGCGAAGCTGCCCAAGGGCGTGCTGCTCGCCGGCCCTCCCGGCACCGGTAAGACGCTGCTGGCCAGGGCGGTCGCGGGCGAGGCCAAGGTGCCGTTCTTCTCGGCCAGCGCCTCCGAGTTCATCGAGATGATCGTGGGCGTGGGCGCCTCGCGGGTGCGCGACCTGTTCGAGGAGGCGCGGAAGGTGGCGCCGTCGATCGTGTTCATCGACGAGATCGACGCCATCGGCCGGGCCCGCGGCGGTGCCGGCGGCCTCGGCGGCCACGACGAGCGCGAGCAGACGCTGAACCAGATCCTCACCGAGATGGACGGCTTCTCCGGCGCCGAGGGCGTGATCGTCATCGGGGCCACGAACCGTCCCGAGGTGCTCGACCCGGCGCTCCTGCGTCCCGGGCGCTTCGACCGTACCGTCCAGGTGGGGCTGCCTGACGCGGCCGGCCGCACCGCCATCCTGCAGGTGCACACGCGGGGCGTGCCGCTGGACGGCGAGGTCAGCCCTGACCAGCTCGCCAAGACCACCCCCGGCATGACCGGCGCCGACCTGGCCAACCTGGTCAACGAGGCCGCCCTGCTCGCCGCCAAGCGCGGCAAGGAGAAGGTCACGATGTCCGACTTCGCCGACGCGCTGGAGAAGCTGCAGCTCGGCGCGGCCCGCAGCATCGTGATGCCGGAGGAGGAGCGCACCAGGACCGCCTTCCACGAGGCCGGTCACGCGCTGCTCGGCATGCTCCAGCCGGGCGCCGACCCGGTCAGGAAGATCTCGATCATCCCGCGCGGGCGGGCACTCGGGGTCACGCTGTCCACCCCCGACACCGACCGGTACGCCTACGACGAGCAGTACCTGCGCGGGCGCATCACCGGCGCGCTCGGCGGCATGGCGGCCGAGCAGGTCGTGTACGGAGTCATCACCACGGGCGCCGAGAACGACCTGGAACAGGTCACCATGATCGCCCGTGGCATGGTCGGGCGCTGGGGCATGTCGGAGAAGGTCGGCCCGCTGACCATCCTCCCCAACGACGGACAGCAGCCGCAGGCCTCGCCCGCGACGCTCGCCACCGTCGACGAGGAGGCGCGGCGGATCGTGGACGAGTGCTACGAGCGCGCGATCCAGATCCTCACCGACAACCGCGACAAGCTCGACGCCATCGTGAAGGCCCTGCTCGAACACGAGACGCTCGACGAGGCCGGCGCATACACGGCGGCGGGCCTGGCCTCGTCGGCCACTCCCGTCCCCGTGAGCGGCTTTTCCGAGAATTAGCGCAAATCGGGCATTGCTCCGGCCCTGATCAGGGCAGCTCTCCCGGAACAACGATCGGGGGACTGTCGTGACACTGACGGACGAGCTCCTCACCGAGCTCGGAGACTCAGGGCTGGAGCAGATCGCAGGGATGCTCGGCACGGACACGACCATGGCCCGCGACGTGGTCGAGGCCGTGTCGGGCGTCATCGTCGGGGGCATGGCCCGCAACGCCCGTCACCCGGACGGCGCCGACGCCCTGCGCGCGGCCCTGGACGACCACGTGGACACCGATCCCTTCACCGGCGACGTGGCCTCGCTGACCCGCGACGGGCACAACATCCTCGGCCACGTCCTGGGCGGCCAGGGAACGGAGGAGGCCGCGGACGCGCTGGCGCGGTTCGCCGGAGTCGACCCGGGGATCATCATGAGGCTGCTGCCCCTCGTCGCGCCCATGATCATGTCCCTGCTCGCCAACCGGGCCGAGAGCCGCGGCATGAACGCGGGCGCTCTGGCCGACGACCTGGACCGCGAGCAGCCGGCCTGCCCGGGGGAGCTGGGCGAGCTGCTCCAGGGGCTGCTGGACGCCGTCTTCGGCGGCGGGGTGCCCGCGCAGGGCGGACCGTACGAGTCCCGCCCGCCCTCCGGCATCAGCCCTGACACCGGCCGCGACAACGGCTCCGGCACCGGCCGCGACAACGGCCCCGACAACGGCCCCGACGCCGGCACCGTGGGCCGTCGCGGCGCCCCGGACGGTCATGAGGAGGGGGACCCGCACGAGGTGGCCCCCGGCACCTCCAACCCCGACTGGTGAATGACGCGGCGCAGGTCAACGGTAGGCTTATGCGGTGATCGTTCTGGCCTCAGCCTCCCCCGCCCGCCTCGCCCTCCTCCGCAGCGCCGGGCTCGACCCCAAGGTGATCGTCAGCGGCGTCGACGAAGACTCGTTCTCCGCGCACACCCCGGCGGCACTCAGCCTCGTGCTCGCCAAGGCCAAGGCGGAGGCGGTCGCGAACGGGCTCGACGAGGGCCTGGTCATCGGCTGCGACTCGATCCTGGAGCTGGACGGCCGCCCGTACGGCAAGCCCGCCACGCCTGAGGAGGCCGCCGAGCGGTGGCGGCTCATGCGCGGGCGCACGGGACGCCTGGTGACGGGTCACTGCGTGATCGACGTGGCCGCGGGCAAGCAGGCGGCGCAGGTCGCCACCACCGTGGTCCGCTTCGGCCGACCGTCCGACGAGGAGATTGCCGCGTACATCGCGACGGGGGAGCCGCTCAGCGTGGCCGGGGCCTTCAGCATCGACGGGCGCGGCGGTTGGTTCGTCGAGGGCATCGAAGGCGACCACGGCAACGTGATCGGCATCTCGCTGCCGCTGCTGCACGACCTGTTCGCGGAGCTGGGCTACGCGGTGACGTCGTTCTGGCGCTAGCCTGCCGGGCATGCGATCACTGCGCGACTTCACGTCCGGCGTCGGCTTCTTCTTCCAGGGGTTGGGGTGGGTCGCCAGGCATGGGCGGTGGTGGCTGTTCGGGCTGATCCCGGCGCTGATCGCGTTCGCGGTGTACGTCGCGGCGCTGATCTTACTGGGCACGCACGCCACCGACCTGGCCGCGTTCCTGACGCCGTTCGCGGAGTCGTGGGGCTGGCGTGACCTGTTCAGGACGCTGGTGGGGATCCTGCTGTTCCTCGGAGGGCTGGCGCTGGCCGTACTGACCTTCACCGCGCTCACGCTGGCGATCGGGGAGCCGTTCTACGAACGGCTGTCGGCCGAGGTGGACCCGCTTCCGGACGCCGACGAGCAGCCGTGGTGGCGCACCCTGCCGCGCTCGCTCAGAGACAGCCTGATCACGCTGTTCTACGTGCTCCTTTTCACGATCCCGCTGTTCTTCCTGGGCTTCGTTCCGGTGGTCGGCCAGACGGTGGTGCCGGTGCTCGGGGCGCTCGTCTCGGGCTTCTTCCTGACGGTGGAGCTCACCACCCTGGCGCTGGAGCGGCGGGGGATGGCCCGCAAGCAACGCTTCGCGCTGCTGCGCGCGAACAAGGCCAGCGCGTTGGGGTTCGGGGTGGTGGGATTCCTGCTGTTCCTGGTGCCGTTCGTCGCGGTCATCGCCATGCCCGCCGCCGTAGCCGGCGCCGCCCTCCTGGTCCGCGCCCACCTGACCCCCACCTCATAACCCTCACTCCCACCCGATCCCCCCGTCTCATGGCCCCCCACCTCATCCCTTCTCGGCCAGCGCCTTCTCGGCCAGCCTCCACCCCCAGCGCCTCCACCCCCCGGCCCCTTTGACCCCAGCCTTTCGACCCCAGGGCCTTCACCCCAGCCCTTTGACCCCAGCCCTTCACCCCCAGAGCCTTCACCCCCAGAGCCTTCGGCTCGGCCCGCCCTCTCCGGCTCGGCCCGCCCTCTCCGGCTCGGCCCGCCCTCTCCGGCTCGGCCCGCCCTCTCCGGCTCGGCCCGCCCTCTCCGGCTCGGCCCGCCCTCTCC
>NZ_JBSFNK010000018.1:136007-249940 GCF_053587055.1 Nonomuraea sp. NPDC003707
CGGCTCAGCCCACCCCCTCCGGCTCCGGTCACCCCCTCCGGCTCCGGCCACTTCGCTTGGGGGCCTCGCGGGCTCAATCACCCGTCATCACCCATCGGGCACCAGCCGTCGCCGCCGCCCGCTACCAGCACCAGCCCTGGCTTGGGCAGCAAGAACCACCATCACCCAAAGAGCCCCAGCCGAAACCGGCGGGCAGTTATCCACAACGCCACTCCTGGACGTCCCCACTATCCCCAGAATCGCATTCGGGCCCGATCCCGCAGCCCTCGCCCGGGCACCCTAAGGGCCCATGACGACCAACCACTCCACCCCCGCGACCACCCCAACCCCCAACCCCACTCCCACTTCCACCTCCAAGGACTCCGACCCCACCACCGTCGCTCCCTCGCCGTCACCCTCAACCTCCCCTACGTCACCATCCCCGCCCTCCCCTCCCTCCTCATCCTCATCCAGCTTCACGTCGCTGGAGCCCTGTCTCACCCTCACCAGCCCCACCGACATCCTGGCCGCCGTGCCATACCTAGTCGGTTTCCACCCGAAGACCAGCCTCATCGTGATCGGCCTCGACCGTCGCCAGGCCAAGCTGGTGGCCAGATGGAGCCTCCCGTTCCCGCCCGGCACTCTCGCCTCCCTGGAGCCGGTCTTCGACCGGGAGGGCGTGACAGAGATCGTCGTCGTCGGCTACGGCCCGGGGGAGCTGGTGACCCCGGCAGCCGACGAGGCCAGACTCCTCGCCGAAAAGACCGAACTCCATGTAGGCGAAGCACTACGAGCACACGAGGGCCGTTACTGGTCTTACATCTGCGATCTCGCGACGTGCTGCCCGGCCGAAGGCACTCCGTACGACCTGACCACCAGCCAGATCGCCGCCGAGGCGACCATCCGAGGCCTGGTAGCCCTCCCCGATCGCGAATCCCTGGAACGTACGATCGCCCCCATCGCAGGCCCCGTACGCATGGCCATGCGCCGAGCCACAGCCGACGCGATCGCAGAATTCCGAGTCGACCTGACAGCCACCACAAACCTCGACACCTTCGCGACACAGTTCATCGCCGAAAGCCTGAACAGAGTCCGATCAGCCCTCCAGACCCACGAGGAAGGCGGCCGCCTGGACGACGCGGAGGCGGTGAAACTGGGCCTGGCCCTATCGATCACCCGAGCCCGCGACGAGGCCTGGACCCTCATGCAAGATTCCCACGTGCTCCTCTGGAAGGACCTGACCCGCAGGCTGGAGCCCCGCTTCATCCCACCGGCCGCATCCCTCCTGGCGATGGCTTCCTGGCGCGCGGGAAACAACGTCCAGGCCACCATCGCCCTGGAACGCGCCCTGACCATCGACCCCAGCTACTCGATGGCCAACCTCCTCATGCACGCCCTCCAAAATCTCCTGTCTCCCACGATCCTCCGAGACCGCCTCCCCACCCCGGCCGAACTCGACGCCGCCATGGGCCCACCCCACGCCTCCTGGCTCCTCCCCCTGGTGAACCTCCTGGACGAAGACGACCCGCACTCCCCACCCGAATAACGCCCACCCACCACCCACAAGCACCCTGCCAAGAGCACCAATCGAGGCCACCGAGCAACAACGCAATGGGGGACGACCTAATCCACGGGGAGGCGCCGATCGTCGCCATCCACCAGCCGCGAAAAAGCGGATCGTCGCCAACTGCCCGCCACGCGGAAGCGGATCGTCACCAACCGCCAGTCGTAAACCACCGACTGCCGGTTGCAGGTCGCGGGCCACCGACCGCTGGCTGTCAATCGCGGGTTGCCGATTGCGGGCGGTTGGTCGCGGTCATGAGCGATTGGCCGCGGGCGGCTGGCGTGAGCTGGGGCGGTCGGTCGCGGGTTGCCGATTGCGGGGTTGCTGATTGAGGGCTGCCGACTGCCGGTTATTGGGGTTGGCTGCCAGTCGCTGGCCGCGAGGCGGCGGTTGTTGGTCGGGTCGCAGTTCGGAGGGTTGTCGGTCGCCGTTTGCCAATCGTGAGCGGTTGGCCGCCAGCCGCGGGCTGCTGTTTGCGCTTGACGGTCGCAGTTGCAAGCGGGGTTGGTCGCCGATCGCCGGTTGTTGGTCGCCGGTCGTGCTGGCCGTGGGACGGCGGCTGTTGGTTGTGAGCCGCAAGCCTGGCCGCAAGTCGGGTGGCTGCCGGTCGCTGGCCGCCGGTTGTGAGTTCGCGGCCGCCAGCGTCAGCAGACACTGCGCCAATCGCCAGTTAGTCAGTGGTCCGCCAACGGGTGACCCGCTGGCGGACGGTTGTCGGGGGTCAGCTGCCGGTGTCTTCTTCGCGGCGGCGGCGCTCGTTGTAAGCGCGCATGCGCGGCGGATAGCCGGTGAGTTGTACGTCATAAACCGGGAGGGCAAGATCGCGGGCAACCTTGTGGATCACGGCAGGGGAACCAACCCTGCGCCTGGTCCATTCGCCGTCGTCGGCGACCGCCACGGCGGTCGTGTCGGTGGCGAAAGTCTCTGGCTCGACGTAAAACTCGACGCCGCGGCGCGAGCGGGCAAAAGCGATAAGCGCTTCGATGTCGGCGTCAGTCGCCTCGCGGTCGAACTTCGCGACCTTGGGGCCGCGCAGTCGACGAATGCCGTAGCGGTCTCGCCATCTCATGCATCCTTTTTATACCGTCTGGAGCCTCCGTGCGTCGGGGATGATCTAGGGGTCACATCCGGGATTCTCCCGATAGC
The DNA here is from genome assembly GCF_053587055.1 of Nonomuraea sp. NPDC003707. Taxonomy (NCBI): domain Bacteria; kingdom Bacillati; phylum Actinomycetota; class Actinomycetes; order Streptosporangiales; family Streptosporangiaceae; genus Nonomuraea; species Nonomuraea sp. NPDC003707. The sequence continues at coordinate 138,697 of NZ_JBSFNK010000018.1, forward strand.
ACCGAGGGTCCGAGGGACGCAGTATGAGAGGTGACTGCCCGATTCTCAAAGGAGAGGCATGGCGATTATGGCTGGGGTACCACAAACCCCTGGGCCGGGACAGGTGCAGCCAGCTCATCTGCGCGTCACCCACCAGGACAGAGAGCACGTGGTCGAGCACGTCAAGGCCGCCTACGCGGAGGGCCGCTTCGACAAGCTCGAGTTCGACGACCGGCTGGAGCGCGCGATGACGGCGCGCACGCACGGTGACCTGATGCCCATCATGACCGAGCTGTACGGCGCTCAAGCCGTACCCCGGCTCGCCCCGATCCCGCCCCCGGTCCGCCCTGAGCGGGCGCCGGAGAGCAACGAACGTCTCGCCGCCGCCGTCGGTCACCTGCTGATGGTCGTCGGCATCCCGATCGCCGGCCCTCTGATCCTGCTGCTCACTGGCGCGAAGACCTCGCCCTACATCCGCAGGCAGGCGCTCGAGGCACTCAACTTCCAGCTCACGGTGGTGGGGGCCACGATTCTCCTGCCGTTCACGGTCATCGGTGTCGTGCTGCTCCCGGTCATCTGGGTCGCCGCCGTCGTCCTCTCCATCGTCGGTGGCATTACGTCCCTGACGGAGGGCAACTTCCGCTACCCGATGACGCTGCGCCTGGTGAAGTGACTCCACTCGCCAGCACCCGCCGAGATCGATACGAGCCCGGCCTGGTCCAGCCCAGCAAGGGGCCGCATCCAGTTAGGCCCTTTCGGAGTGGCGGCTGGGTCGGGGTTCAGCGCGAGAAGTGCGCTGATTCGGTGTGACGACCGAACGCTGGCCAGCGTTGGGGTGGGTGTCGGGGCTGGGGTTGATGTGGGCGGGCGTGTGTTGGTTTGGTGTGACGACTGCGCCAGTTGGCTTGGGGTGGGTGTCGGGGTTGGGGGTTGATGCGGGCGCGTGCTGGTTCAGTAGAACGGTCGTGTCGGCTGGCTTTGGGGTGGGCGTCAGGGCGGGAGTTGATGTGGGCGGGCACTGGTTCGGTCGAACGGTCGCGCCGGCTGGTTAAGGGTGGAGGTCTGGCCGGGCGAGGCTTGGTGCGGGGTGGGTGGTGGTTCGGTGTGACGACCGCGCCCCGTCTGGTGCCGTCGCTTGGGTGCGTTGGGTGCGTTGGGTGCGTTGGGTGCGGTGGAAGGGCTGCGGGGCTCCGGCCAGGCGTAGAGGTGCGGTGGACTGACGTCACCGTTGAGCCGGGCGCCCTGTGCCGGCGTCACACTGAATGGCCGCGTGGTTCAGATGCGGTGAGGGGGCTGCGGTAGCGGGGCAGGAGCTTTGAGCGTGCTGGCGGTAGTGGGGCAGGACCTCGGGACGGGGCGGCGTTAGCGGGCAGGGCCTTGGGGTGGGTGGCGTAAGCGGGGCAAGCCCTTGGGTGGGGTGGCGTACGCGGGTCGGGACCTCGGATGGCGCAAGCGGGGCAAGCCCTTGGGGTGGGGTGGCGTACGCGAGTCGGGACCTCGGATGGCGTACGCGGGTTGGGACCTCGGGGGGCGTACACGGGTTGGGACCTCGGGGGGCGTACACGGGGCAGGGCCTTGGGGAGACGGGGTTAGCGGGACAGGACCTCGTACTTGACGCGCATGACGCCGGCGCTGGTGTTGCCGATGGCGGAGAAGGCGGCTTCGGAGAGGTCGAGGCAGCGGCCGCCTACGTACGGGCCGCGGTCGTTGATGCGGACCGTGACCGATTCGCCCGTGCCGGGGTTGGTGACGCGGACCTTGCTGCCCAGGGGGAGGGTCTTGTGGGCGGCGGTCATGGCCGAGGGGTCGAAGCGCTCGCCGCTGGCTGTCATCTGGGGGTCGCCGTAGTAAGAGGCGCCGCAGGTTCCGGATGAGAGTACGCGGGTCTTCGGCTTGTGGGCCGGGGACTTGGCGGCCTTCGTAGGCGTGGGCGACGTGGTCCCGGGGGTTGAGCGCTTGGTCGCCGTGGGCTTGGCGGCCGGGCTCGAGGAGGACTCTGCCGGGGAGGCGGTGGTGTTCGGCTGGGCGGTCGCCGGGGACTTGGTGGGCCTCGGGCGGGCCGCCGCGGGCTTGGGGAGCGGCGAGGGCGACTGGGGGGTCGCCTGGCGAGCGGCTTCGTTAAGCGGCTTGGCCTGGAGTGGGGTGGGGGCTGCCGAGGGGTGGTTGGGGGAGCCGGTGGTGTCCATGGCGGCCCAGGCAGCGGTGGAGGCCGCGGCCACGACGGCGGCGCCGGCCGCGAGGGTGATCCAGCGGCGCTTGCCTGCGATGAGCTTGCGGTACTGAGGGGTCGGCTTGAGGGAATGCTGGCCCAAGGTAAACCACAGTCCTAGCTAGGGGATAGGGCAGGGAAAGGCCGGGCCGGAGGGGGCGGAGGGCGTACGGCGGCCGATCCGTAGGCGGGGAGGGGGATCCCGCGCAGTGAGGACGAACATATGCGACAAAGACTGAGTAAAGGCAACTTAATACGACAGTCAGTGACATATCTCACTTAAGCCACAAGATTGCTAAGAAGGCCCAGCGTGCGCCGTGGATCTTTGGGGGTTCCGGGAAACGCGAGAAAGCAGGCTTGATCGGCAATTGGTGCAGCTCAGGTGGGTGATAGGCGGAGCTGGGTGGGTGATAGGCCGAGGTGGGTGTGGTGATCGGCCGAGCTGGGTGGGTTGATATGCCGAGCGCCTGGTGATCAAGCCGTCAATCGTGGGTGTTTTTGTTCTTGACGGTTGCTGCTTGCTGATTGCAGGCAGGACCGGCTACCGGAATCGTCGGCAGTGCTCCGGCCTTCAGACCGGGGGTGAAGCCGACCAGCCCGCGTAGCGGGGCAGGAACAGCCGTTTCGCCGCCGGGCGAAACGGCGTTCACCCAGCTCAGACGGGCCGGTTTTGCTGCTCGATGTACTGGCGCAGAACACTGATCGGAGCGCCGCCCACCGATCCGGCGAAGTAAGAGCCCGACCACAGCTTGTTCGACCGGTAGTAGTGGCGGGCCAGTTCGGGGAACTCCTGACGCATCCGGCGCGAGGACACGCCTTTGAGGCTGTTGACCAACTTGGACAGGGCCACCTTGGGCGGGAAGTTGACCAGCAGGTGGACGTGGTTGTCTTCGCCGTTGAACTCGCGCAGTTCGGTTTCGAAGTCGGCGCACACGGATCTCATGATCTCTTGCAGTCGGGTGAGGTGCTCGCCGGTGAACACGCGATGGCGGAACTTCGTTACGAAGACCAAATGCGCATGCAGCACGAAAACACAATGTCTGCCGGTCCTGATATCGCCTTCGTCGGCCATAACCCAACCGTAGGATGATCGTGTGCGGTTGCGGTACTCCTTCCGGATCGACCCGACCTCGGGCCAGCGCATCGCGCTCGCGCGGGCGTTCGGGTGTGCCCGGGTGGTGTTCAACGACGCGGTCGCACTGCGCAACCACGCCCATGAGCGGGGCTTGCCGTTCATCACCGACGCGGAACTGTCCCGCCTGTTGATCACCAGGCGAAGCAGACACCCGCAACGCTCCTGGCTGGGCGAGGTGTCGGCGGTGGTGCTCCAGCAGGCGCTGGCCGACGCCTGCGCGGCGTTCCGGAACTTCTTCGCTTCTTTGGCCCAGACCCGCAAGGGGCCCAAGCTGGGGCCGCCGCGTTTCCGGTCCCGCAGGGACAACCGGCAGGCGATCCGCTTCACCGGCAACGCCCGTTTCGCCATCACCGCAGCCGGCAAGTTGCGGCTGCCGAAGATCGGCGATGTGGCGGTGCGCTGGTCACGGAGCCTGCCGTCCCAGCCCTCTTCCGTCACCGTGGTGAAGGATGCCGCCGGGAGGTATTTCGCCTCGTTTGTGGTCGAAGCAGCCGAAACCCCCTTGCCTGCGACCGAGGCCGAGACCGGGATCGACCTGGGCCTGACGCACTTCGCGGTGCTGTCGGGCGGACGGAAGATCGACAGCCCGCGGTTCCTGCGCCGAGCGGAGAAGAAACTCAAGCGGGCACAAAAAGCCCTGTCACGTAAGGAGAAAGGCGGCAAGAACCGGGCCAAGGCCCGAGTGAAGGTCGCCCGCCGGCATGCCAAGGTCACCGACGCGCGCCGCGAGTTCCACCACCGGTTGTCCACGATGCTGATCCGCGAAAACCAAGCGATCTATGTGGAGGATCTGGCGGTCAAGGGACTGGCGCGCACCGGACTGGCCAAGAGCATGCAGGACTCGGGCTGGGCATCGTTCATCGGCATGGTGGAGTACAAGGCGAAGCTGTACGGTCGGACGTTCGTGAAGATCGGCAGGTTCTTCCCCTCCTCCAAGCTCTGTTCGGCCTGCGGGGCGCTGGTCGAACAGATGCCGCTGGGACCTGCCCGTGTGGGGTCACCCATGACCGGGATGTCAACGCCGAGATCAACATCCGGGCTGAGGGACGCCGGATCGTCGCCGCTGGACGGAAACCCGTGCCTGAGATGGGCGGGAAGCGGAGACGGAAAACGCCTGCGGAGACCCGTAAGACCCCTTCGCCCGCTCCTCGGGGCGAGCGCGGGGGCACGGTCGATGAAACAGGAAGCCACAGAAGCGCCGCGTGACATCACACGGCACAGGCTGAATCCACGGCGTTCACGCCGGGGAGCGCGTCAAAGCATCAGAGAGCGCACGGTGTCGACCGTGTCGGCGTCTTCGACGCGCTTGTCCGGGCGGTAGCGCAGGACCCGGGCGAAACGGAGGGCCATGCCGCCGGGATAGCGGGGCGAGCGCTGGACCCCGTCGAAGGCGATCTCCACCACCAGCTCCGGTCGCAGCGTGACCGTCCAGTTGTCGGTGGGCCCCTCGGCCAGCTCGAGGAAGCGTTCGGTCTGCCAGGCCAGCAGTTCGTCCGTCAGGCCCTTGAACGTCTTGCCGAGCATCACGAAGCCGCCCGAAGGGTCACGCGCTCCGAGGTGGAGGTTGGAGAGCTTGCCCTCGCGTCGCCCATGACCCCATTCGGCGGCCAGGACCACCAGGTCGAGCGTGTGACGCGGCTTGACCTTGATCCATCCGGCGCCCCGGCGGCCGGCTGCGTAAGGGGAGGCCAGGGACTTGACCACCAGGCCCTCGTGGCCCGCCTTGACCACATCGGTGAAGAACTTCTCCGCCTCGGCAACGTCCCCCGTCACCAGTCGCGGCGTCAGCAGCCCCTGAGGGACCGCGCGGGCGAGCGCCTCCTGGCGCTGTGAATAGGGCAGGTCGAGCAGGTCGGCGCCGTCCACCCGCAGGGCGTCGAAGAAGAACACGCTCAGCGGCGTCTGCTCGCGCAGCTGGGCGACGTTGGTCTTGCTGGTCGCGCGGCTCGCCGTCACCTGGAACGGGTGCGGCCGCCCGTCAGGACGCAGCGCGAGCACCTCGCCGTCCAGTACGAGATCGTCGTACGGCATGTCGAGCACGGCCTCGACCAGCTCGGGAACCTGCGGCGTGATGTCGTCGAGCGTACGCGTGAAAACCTTGACCTCAGAGCCCGAACGGTGGGCCTGCACCCGCATGCCGTCGAGCTTCCACTCCAGCGCCGCGGGGGTGCCGGCCTTCTCCAGCGCGGCGGCGACGTTGGGCGCGCTGCCCGCCAGCATGGGCGAGACCGCCTGCCCCACCTGCAGCCGGAACGCACGCAGCGCCTCTACCCCGCCGCTCAGTGCGGCCGCTCCGACGGCGGGAAGCCAGCCGCGCAGCGTGAGCGCGCGGCGCACGTCGGCCGACGGCGCGCCGGACGCCTTGGCCACCGCCTCGATCATGACGCCGTCGAGCGCGCCCTGCCGCAGCTCACCGAACAGCAGCCGGCGCATGAACTGCTGCTCCTGGCTCGTCAGCCCCGCGAACAGCTCGGCCACCAGCGCCTTGCGCGCGGCCTGCGAGCCCGGCCCGGAAACCGCCTTGATCCTGCTCAGCAGCTCGTCGACCGCGGTCAGGGTGGCGGTGGCGGCCAGCTTGGGCTGGGGGATGTCCTCCAACGTGCGCCAGCCCACGCCCACCTGCCGCTGAGGCAGCTCACCCGAGAGGTACGAGATCGCGATCTCCGCCTCCTCCGGGCCGACCCGGCCCAGCAGCTCCGCCAGATGGCCCACCTTGCCGAGCCGAGCGGACGTGCGCGCCACCGCCTCGGAAACCCGGACCACGTCGATCAGAAGCACACGCCTATGTTGCCTTATGGTGCCGACATTTCCCCACCCGATATCGGCCAAGTGTCTGCCTTGTTCCCGGCACGGCCCCTCGTGCGGTTGCTCCCTTTTGGGATCATCGCGCGGGTTTCGTAGATGGGTGTCGCGTATAGGGCCCTTATTTGGGGCTTCTCAGGCGGGGGCACTCGGGTGCGCGGGCGGGGCCTCTCGTTTCGGGGGGCGAGGGTGATGCGGTGCCACGGCGGTACATGCGCCAGGGCGGCTGTCGCGTTGAATGGGCGATCGCCGTAGCGGGGTGGGCTGGCGTATCGGGGCAAGGCGGGGCAAGGCGCGTCGGGGACGTCGGTCGGGAAGGAGGGGGGAGGGAGCGGGGGCGTCGGTCCGGAACAGCGGCGCAGGGCGCGTGGGCGCGTCGGTTTGGACAGGCGGCGCAGGACGTGTGGGGGCGTCGGTCCGGAGGCGCGAGGCGGGAGGACATGGGGGCGCGGGTCCGGAAGCGACGGGGGTGCTGGTGTGGCGGCGTCGGGTCCGGGCGGGCGGCCAGTGTGAGGAGGAGCGTCGGGTCCGGAGGGGGTGGGGTGGGTGGGTGTGGAGGCGTCGGGCTCTTACGGGGTGGAGTGAGTGGTGTGGGGACGTCGCGTCCGGGCGGGCGGGCGGCGTGGGGAAGGGCGTCAGGCCCGAGAGGGTGGGACGGGTGGTGTGGGGGCGTCGGGTTCGGGCGGGCGGCGTGGGGAGGAATGTGGAGTCTGGAAAGGGGTGGGGTGTCGGGCTGGAAAGGGGTGGGGTGTCGGGCTGGAAACGGGTGGGGTGTCGGGAGGGAAGGGGTGGGGCGGGCCGTTTTGGGTTGGGTGGCCCGCCCCGGGAGGTGCTAGCTGACGCCGAGCAGGTCGACGACGAAGATGAGCGTCTCGTTCGGCTTGATGCGCGCGCCGGCCCCCCGGCTGCCGTAACCGAGATGCGGCGGGATGACGAGCTTGCGCCGCCCGCCGACCTTCATGCCCGCGACCCCCTGGTCCCAGCCCGCGATGACGCGGCCCGCGCCGAGCGGGAACTCGAACGCGTCGCCGCGGTTCCACGACGCGTCGAACTCCTCACCGGTCGAGAAGGCCACGCCCACGTAGTGGACGCGTACGCTGTGGCCGGGCTTGGCCTCCGGGCCGTCGCCCACGGTCAGGTCGACGATCTCCAGGTCGGCGGGCGGGTTGCCCTCGGGAAAGTCGATCTCGGGCTTTTCGAGTGCCACGAAGTGCTCCTGTTGATGATTGCTGACAATGAGACCCGACGACTCTATGCGGTCGGGATATCGTCATCGTTCATGACCGCCCTTTCTCCGGATGGGATCCTGCTCACCGGGCGCGTCGCCGTGGTCACCGGGGCGGCCAGGGGCATCGGGCTGGCGATCGCGGAGACGTTCGCCGCGTTCGGCGCTCATGTCGCGGTGTGCGACCGCGACAAGCCGCGGGCCGAGCTGGCGATGAAACTCGACGTACGCGATCACGTGGCGGTGGAGATCTTCGCCCAGGCCATTCGTGAGCGGTGGGGCCGGGTGGACATCCTGGTCAACAACGCGGGCGGCACCTTCCACGCGGCGTTCGCCGACACCTCGCCCCGCGGCGAGCAGATCCTCGTCGAGGAGAACTTCACGCAGGTCACCGGCATGATCAGGCGGTTGCTGCCGATGATGTCGCCGGGCGCGTCGATCATCAACGTGACCTCGAGCGAGGCCCACCAGGCGGCCCCTGGGTTCGCGGTGTACGCGGCGATGAAGGCCGCTCTGGAGAGCCTGACGAAGACGCTCGCCCTGGAGCTGGCTCCCAGGGGCATCCGGGTGAACGCGATCGCGCCCGACGCGCTGCGGACCGAGGGCGAGTCGGGCGTGCGTGAGCGCATGCTGGCCCGCCCCCTGCCCTACGAGCCGGTACGCGTCCCGCCGCTCGGCCGGCTGGGCGGCCCGGAGGAGGCCGCCGGCGCGGCCGTGTTCCTGGCCAGCGACCTGGCCAGGTTCGTCACGGGGGCGACGTTGCACGTGGACGGCGGCATCCACGCCGCCGGCGGCTGGCGCCGAAGCTGAAACAGCCGAAGCTGAAACAGCCGAAGCTGAAACAGCGGAAGCTGAAACAGCCGAAGAAGAACGCACAAGTCACCAGCTCTGGTGCAGCGGCATCCCCTCGGCGTACCCGGACGAGCTCTGGATCCCGACCACGGCCTGCGCGTGGAACTCCTCCAGGTTCGACGCCCCCGCGTACGTGCACGCCGACCGCAGCCCCGCCACGATGCCGTCGATCTGGTCCTCCACGCTCGGCCGCTTCGGGTCCAGATACATGCGGGAGGTCGAGATGCCCTCCTCGAACAGAGCCTTCCTGGCCCGCTCGAACGCCGAGTCGTCGGCCGTCCGCAGGCGCACGGCCCGCGCGGAGGCCATGCCGAAGTTCTCCTTGTACTTGCGCCCGTTCGCATCGGTGTGGGTGTCGCCGGGCGACTCGTACGTCCCCGCGAACCATGAGCCGATCATCACGTTCGACGCCCCCGCGGCCAGCGCCAGCGCCACGTCGCGCGGATGGCGTACCCCGCCGTCCGCCCACACGTGCCGGCCCAGCCGCCGGGCCTCCGCCGAGCACTCCAGCACGGCGGAGAACTGCGGCCGGCCCACCCCGGTCATCATCCGCGTGGTGCACATGGCGCCGGGCCCGACCCCGACCTTGAGGATGTCGGCCCCGGCGTTCACCAGGTCGCGCACGCCCTCGGCCGTCACCACGTTGCCCGCCACGACGGGCACGCCGGGGTCGAGGGCCTTGACGGCGCGCAGGGCCGAGATCATCTTCTCCTGGTGGCCGTGCGCGGTGTCCACGACCAGGCAGTCGATCCCGGCGTCGAGCAGCTCCTTGGCCTTGGCGGCCACGTCGCCGTTCACCCCGACCGCGGCCGCGATGCGCAGCCGTTCCTGCGCGTCGATCGCGGGCTGGTAGAGGGTGGCGCGCAGCGCGCCGAGGCGGGTGAGGATGCCGACCAGCCGCCCGCCGGGATCGACGACGGGGGCCAGCCGGTGGCGGCCGCCGTGCAGCCGTTCGAAGGCCGTGCGCGGGTCCAGCCCGGCGGGCAGCGTCAGCAGCTCGCTCGACATGACCTGTGAGAGCTGGGTGTACATGTCGACGCCCTGGCAGTCGGCGTCGGTCACGACCCCGACCGGCCGGTTGTCCCAGTCGACCACGATGATCGCGTCGTGCGCCCGCTTGGGCAGCAGCTGCAGCGCCTCGCCGACGGTGTCGTGGGGGGTGAGCGTGAGCGGCGTGTCGTGGACGAGGTCGCGCTTCTTGACCCAGTCGACGACGTCGGTCACGACGTCCTGCGGAATGTCCTGCGGGATCACGGCGATGCCGCCCCGCCGTGCCACGGTCTCGGCCATGCGCCGGCCGGCGACCGCGGTCATGTTCGCCACGACGACGGGAATGGTGGTGCCCGTGCCGTCGTTCGTCGACAGATCGACTGCGAGCCGCGAACCGACCGCGGATCGCGACGGCACCATGAACACGTCGCTATAGGTCAGGTCGTAATGAGGCTCGAGGTCGTTGAGAAACTTCACGTTCATTCATCTTATGCGGTGACAGCCCATTGAGGGGTTTCCCCCGTTGGATGGGGCTTATGATCGGCCGGGACACTTTTGGGGGAGGGAGGGCCCTGTGGACGTCACCGAACGGGGCGAATTGATCGTGGTCGGCCTCGCCGTACGCACCACGAATGCAGACGAGATGGATCCGTCGCGGGCGAAGCTGCCCGTACTTTGGCAGCGGGCCGGCGCTCCGGGGGCTTTCGCGCACGTGCCGGGGCGCGTGGACGAGAACCTGTACGCGGTGCTGACCGACTACGAGAGCGACCATCACGGCGCGTACACGCAGATCGTCGGCACCGGCGTGCGCACCGTGCCGCGGCTGCCGGAGGGCATGGTGGCCGTGCGCGTGCCGGCGGTCCCGTCGCTGCGGGTGGAGGTCCGCGGCCCGATGCCGCAGGCCCTCGTCGACATGTGGCAGCAGGTGTGGAAGCACACCGAGTCAGGGGGTACGCCGTCCCGCGCGTTCACCACTGACCTCGAGGTCCACCACCCGGACGGCGTGGACCTCTACCTGGCCATCTAGAGACCGAGCGCGGCGGCCGCCGCCTCGACGGCCGCCGGCTTGACCTCTTCGACCGGCAGGTTCGCGTATTCCACCGAGCAGTCGGACATGCCGCCCAGCGCCACCGTCGCCCGGATGTGCTGCGCCTGTGTGAGCTCCGGGCCCAGCAGCAGCGTGATGATCCGCCGCCGCCAGTCGAACATGCGGGTGCCCAGGTCGAGGAAGCCCAGCACGGACAGCTCCCGCACCATCATCATGGTCACCTCGCGGTGCCGCCAGATCAGCTCGAAGTAGTCGTCGAGCAGTTGCCGGGCGTCGCCGGGCTGACGCGTCGCGACGAACCGCTCGATGTCCTCCACCATCGGCTGCACGATGCTGCGGACGAGGTCGTCGCGCGAGGCGAAGTGGTAGTAGAGCGCGGGCTTGGTGATGCCCAGGCGGTCTGAGATCTGGCGCAGGCTCGTGTTCTGAACGCCCTGGGAGACGAACAGCTCGCGGGCCACCTCCTGGATGCGCGTCCTCGTGTCACTGGGCATGGCTGAAGAATACCCCTTACCTATCGTTAAGTAAGCTGCTAGCCTGGCACTTACCTATCGTTAAGTAAGGAGGCGGTCATGCGGATCCTCATCTCGGGAGCGAGCGTCGCGGGCCCGGCTCTCGCGTACTGGCTCACCAGGTACGGCTCCACCGTCACCGTCGTGGAACGGGCCCCGGCGCTCAGGAAGACCGGGGGCCACGCCGTCGACCTGTTCAGGCCGGCGATGGACATCGTCGAGAAGATGGGCCTGCTGGAGCAGGTCATGGCGAAGAAGACCGGCATCGAGCGGCTCACGATGCACCGGGAGGGCGAGTCGCGGCCCATCGAGCTGGAGCTGCGCCGCGTGATGAGCGCCGTCTCCGACCGGCACGTCGAGATCATGCGCGACGACCTGAGCGAGATCATCTACGACGCCACCAGGGACGACGTCGACTACGTCTTCGGCGACTCCATCGCCTCGATCTCCGACGACGGCGAGGTCACCTTCGACAGCGGCAGGACGGACACGTTCGACCTGGTCATCGGCGCCGACGGCCTGCACTCGAACGTCCGCCGCCTGGTCTTCGGCCCGGAGTCGGACTACGCCACGTGGATCGGCGCCTATCTGGCCGTCGTCTCGGTGCCCAACTACCTCGGGCTCGACGGCCGGACGGAGGTCATCGCGGGGGCGGGCCGGATGGCCGGGATCGGCACCGTGGACATGGGCGACGCGCGGGCGTTGTTCCTGTTCAGGACGCCGCGGCAGCTCGACTACCATCACCGCGACGTCCCCCGGCAGAAGGAGCTGCTGCGCGAGCACTTCGAGGGGATGGGCTGGGAGGTGCCGCGGCTGCTGGAGGAGCTGGACCGCACGCCGGCCTTCTACTTCGACTCGATCACGCAGCTCCGCATGGACACCTGGTCACGCGGCCGGGTGACGCTCGTGGGCGACGCCGGGTACTGCCCCGGTCCGGCCGTCGGCGGGAGCACGAGCCTGGCGGTCGTCGGGGCGTACATCCTGGCGGGCGAGCTCGCGACCTACGGCGGCGACCACACGCGGGCCTTCCCCGCCTATGAGGCCGAGATAGGCGATTACGTGCGCCGCAGCCGTACGTTCGCCATCAACGCGGCCAAGAAGATCGTCCCCGGCAGCCGGTTCGACCTCTGGGCGCTGGCCGCGACGGTGCGGCTGATCAACCACCTGCCGGTCGCGCTCACCACGGCGGCCGCCAAGATCAGCAGCAAGGGCGTGCGGCTGCACGACTCGATCGTGCTGAAGGACTACGCGAGCACCCCCTGGTCGCGAAGTTTGTCCGCCTCCTCCTGAGACAGCCCCCACTCCGAAAGGTCGCTGAGGCGGGTGGCGGGGGAGAGGTCCGGCCGGGGCGCGCCGAGCAGGCGGGGCGCGGGCATCGGCTGGGTGACGCCGCCGACCTCGACGAAGGAGCCCCGGGCCGTGTTGTGCGGGTGGTGGGGGGCCTCGGCCATGGACAGGACGGGCGAGACGCACGCGTCCGAGCCCTCGAAGAGCGCCTCCCACTCGGCCCGCGTGCGCTTCCTGAACTCCTCGGCCAGGCGGGCCTTCAGCGCGGGCCACTGCGTCCTGTCGTTCCTGTCGGGCAGGTCGGCCAGCCCCATCAGGCTCACCATCGCGTCCCAGAACTGCGGCTCCAGCGAGCCCACGGCCACGAACTCGCCGTCGGCCGTCTCGTACGTGTCGTACTGCGGGGCGCCGGTGTCGAGCAGGTTCGTGCCGCGCGGCCCCCAGTAGCCGCTCTGCGCCGCCTGGTAGAACATCGAGAACAGGATCGACGCCCCGTCCACCATGGCCGCGTCGATCACCCGCCCCTTGCCCGTGCGCTCCCGCTCGAACAGGGCCAGCAGCACCCCGTACGCCAGCATCAGCCCGCCGCCGGCGAAGTCGCCGAGGATGTTGATCGGCGGGGTCGGCCGGCCGCCCTCGCGCCCCAGCATCGACAGGACACCGGAGATCGCGACGTAGTCGATGTCGTGGCCGGCCGTGGACGCGAGCGGCCCGTCCTGGCCCCAGCCGGTCATCCGGCCGTAGATCAGCCGCTCGTTCACCGCGTGGAGGTCGTCGGGGCCGATGCCGAGCCGCTCGGCCACTCCCGGGCGGAACACCTCGATCACGACGTCGGCGTGCCGCGCCAGCTCCTTGAATGCGGCCACGCCCTCGGGGGACTTCAGGTCCAGCCCGATCGTGCGCTTCCCGCGATCCATGACATCGCCGCGCGGCCGGTCGGAGACCGCCTTGACCCGGTCCACGCGCAGCACCTCGGCGCCGTGGTCGGCCAGCATCATCCCGGCGAACGGCCCAGGTGCGAGCCCTGCGAGCTCGAGTACGCGTACCCCGGCGAGCGGGCCGTTGTGAACTTCAGGCATCTCCCCAGTAGAACAACATTCGGTGATCTATCGCAAGCGGCCTTCGCGACCTTCCGGCGAAGAGGTGGGAGGTATGGGAAACTTGCCCACTGTGTTCGGGTGGTCAACAGGGGTAGGACATGGTTTCGGATAGCAACCGGCTCATCGCGGCCCGCTACCAGTTAGTACGCGAACTGGGCCGCGGGGGCATGGGCGTGGTCTGGGAAGGGCAGGACACCCTGCTCAACCGGCAGGTCGCCATAAAGGAGGTGCTGCTGCCCGACGGGCTGTCGCCGGGCGAGCAGGAGCGCCAGCTTTTGCGGACCGCCCGTGAGGCCCGCACCGCGGCCAAGCTGAGCCATCCGTCAGTCGTCGCGATCTACGACGTCGTCGAGGAGGGCGGCCGTCCGTGGATCGTGATGGAGCTGCTGCGCCACCCCACGGTCGAGGAGGTCGTGCTCACCTCCGGCGCGCTCCCGGTGCGGGAGGCGGCCGAGCTGGGCCGGCAGGTGCTGTCGGCGCTGCGGACCGCCCACGAGGTGGGCATCCTGCACCGCGACGTCAAGCCGAGCAACATCCTGATGGCCGAGGACGGCCGGGCCGTGCTCATGGACTTCGGCATCGCCACCGCCGAGGGCGACCCGTCGCTCACCAAGACCGGCATGGTCACCGGCTCGCCGAGCTTCCTCGCTCCCGAGCGGGTCCGCGCCGAGCACGCGGGACCGGCCTCCGACCTGTGGTCGCTCGGCGCCACGCTGTACGCGTGCATGGTGGGCCGCTCGCCGTTCGAGCGGGGCGACCCCATGTCGACGCTCAACGCGCTGCTCAGCGAGGAGCCCGACTACCGCAGGATCCCGCCGATCATGCATCCGGTCCTGCGCGGGCTGCTGAAGAAGGAGCCGGAGCAGCGGGTCGACGCCGCGGAGGCCGAGCGGCTGCTCCAGGACATCCTCACGGCCAGGCCCGCGAGCGCCGACCGGGACGTGCCGGAGCGGAAACCCGGCGGCGGCCGGGGCCGTGCCGTGCTCGCGGCGGCCGCGGCGGCGGTCCTGGTGATCGTGGGCGGCTCGGTGGCGTACTTCCAGCTCGCGCCCCCGGCGGAGGGCGCCCCGCGGCAGACCGCTCAGCCGGCCGCCGCGACCCGCCCGCTCACGCCGGCGGCCACGGACACGCCTGAGCCGAGCACGACACCCACTCCGACGCCCAGCGTGACCAGGGCCGTCCCGATCACGCGCATGTGGAGGTCGCGTGACGGCTGGTCCATCATGCGGCCCACCGGCTGGCGCGGAGCTCTCAAAGAGGCCTACACGGAGTGGACGCGCCGGGACCGGAACGCGCATCTCGGGGTGGAGGCCGTCTACTCCGTCGTCGACCCGCACCAGATCATGCGCGACGCGCAGGAGACCGTCGCCCAGAACGCCCAGAACGTCGTCAACCGCGGTCGCAGGGTGGTCGTGCACCAGGGTACGAAGGCCGTGGAGTGGGAGTTCTCCTGGACCGCGGGCACCGGGGGCGACGCCCCGTGGGCCACGCCGGGCACCCGGTACCACGAGATCCGCCGCGCCGTCGCGATCGGCGACACGGCGTACGTCCTGTCCTGGACGGTCGACGAGGCCCAGTGGATGCGTAACAGAGGACTGATGCGGCAGGTGATCAGCAGCTTTACTGTGGGGGCATGAGCCCCTGGAACCTGCTCGCTCTGCCCCCGCTCCCCGAAGAGCTCCTGCGCCACCTGCTCGCCCCGCTGGGCGACCAGGTGACCGTACGTGTGCCGGCCGCCCGCGACAGGGACGCGCTCCTGGCCGCGCTGCCGGAGGCGGAGATCGTGCTCGGCGACTGGACGGGCACGCTCGCGATGGACGCCGAGGCGGTCAAGGCCGCGCCCCTGCTGGCGTTCGTGCAGCAGCCGTCCGTGGGCGTGGACGGCCACGACCTCGACGCCCTGGCGGCGGCCGGGGTGCCGCTGGCCAACACGCCGGGCGTCAGCGCGGTGGCGGTCTCGGAGTGGTGCCTGGCGGCCACGTTCTCGCTGTCGCGCAAGCTGACCGCCGCCGACGCCGCCGTACGCGCGGGTGAATGGCCGCAGCAGGGCCTGCAGCCGTACGAGCTGCGCGGGCGCCGCGTCGGCATCGTCGGGTACGGCCCGATCGGCGCCACCTGCGCGGAGATGTTCCGCGCTCTCGGCTGCCACGTCTCCTACTGGACCCGCACGTCCCGCGCGGACCCCGGCTTCGCGGACCTGCCGGAGCTGATCTCCTCCAGTGACGTGCTCGTCGTGGTGATCGCGCTGTCCGACGAGACCCGCGGCCTCGTCGACCCCGGCCGCATGAAGCAGGGCGCCCTGCTCGTCAACGCCGCGCGGGGTGGCGTCGTGGACCAGCAGGCGCTCGTCACGGCCCTGCGCGAGGGGCGTCTGGGCGGTGCGGCGCTCGACGTGTTCGACGTGGAGCCGCTGCCGCTTGACGACCCGCTGAGGGACCTCCCGAACGTCCTGCTGTCGCCGCATGTCGCGGGGGTCACGCCCGAGGCCACAGGCCGTCTGCTCACGGCGACTCTGGACAACCTCACCGCCGCCGTCGAGGGCCGCGAGGTGCATAACGTGCTTAACGGCGTAAGCTCCGTGATCTTTAGAAAGTTTACGCAATCGCCTACCAAGTAGGCATTTCACCTGTCACTATGAACAGTTTTCGTGTCTTTAACGACCCCGGTCTATTCGAGGTCGCTCACGGGAGATACCGTCTTACGGACGATCTCTACCAGCTCAAGGGGGTGCTTGCCGTGCCGACGAAGATGTCGACACACCAACGGGCAGTAGAGCAGATCCGGCAGTCGTACGCCGAGATCCCGGGCGGTGCCGCCCCGCGCCTGGCCAAGTCCACGTCCAACCTCTTCAGGTTCCGCGACGGCGGCAGGACGGCCAAGCTCTCGGCGAGGGATCTCGACGAGGTCATCAGCGTCGACCCCGAGACCATGACGGCCGAGGTCCAGGGCATGACGACGTACGAGCACCTGGTGGACGCCACCTTGCCGTACGGGCTCATGCCGTACGTGGTGCCGCAGCTCAAGACGATCACGCTGGGTGGCGCCGTGACCGGGCTCGGCATCGAGTCCACGAGCTTCCGGGACGGCCTGCCGCACGAGTCGGTGGAGGAGCTCGAGATCCTCACCGGTGACGGGCGCGTCGTCGTGGCCCGCGGCGACAACGAGCACCGGGAGCTCTTCCGCGCGTTCCCCAACTCCTACGGCACGCTGGGCTACGCGCTGCGCATCCGGATCAAGCTCCGCAAGGTCCATCCGTACGTGCATCTCACGCACGTCAAGTTCACGGACGCGGCCAAGTGCATGCTGGCCCTGCAGGAGATCTGCGACAGCATGGTGCACGACGGGGAGAGCGTCGACTTCGTCGACGGCGTCTACTTCAACCCGGGGGAGATGTACATCACGGTCGGCCGGTTCGCCGAGCGTGCCCCTTATGCCTCGGACTACACGGGGATGCGCATCTACTACCAGTCGATCAGGCAGCGCAACCGCGACTGGCTGACCGTGCGCGACTACCTGTGGCGCTGGGACACCGACTGGTTCTGGTGCTCGCGGGCGTTCGGCGTGCAGCAGCCCGTCGTGCGCTCCCTCATGCCGCGCCGCTGGATGCGTTCCGACGTCTACCGCCGCCTCGTGGCGCTGGACAGGAAGTACGGGGTCACCGCCCGCATCGACAGGTGGCGCGACCAGCCCGTGCAGGAGTCCGTGATCCAGGACGTCGAGGCTCCGGTCGAGCGGGGGGCGGAGTTCCTGGAGTTCTTCCACGACAAGGTGGGCATGACACCGGTGTGGATGTGCCCGCTGCGCTCGAATTCGCGCTGGCCGCTCTACCCACTGGAGCCGGGCAGGCTCTACGTCAACTTCGGATTCTGGGGCATGGTGCCGTTGCCGCGGGGGCAGTTCGACGGCTACTACAACCGGCTGATCGAGCGCGAAGTGCACGAGCTCGACGGTCACAAGTCGCTCTACTCGACCTCGTTCTACGCGCGCGAGCAGTTCTGGCAGCTGTACAACGGCGACGCCTACTGGCCTGTCAAGCGGGAATACGATCCGAACGGTCGCCTGCTTGACCTCTACGAAAAATGTGTAGCGGGAAGGTGAGCTGTGGCGCTGGCAACCATCTTTGAGAAAATCGTCGGCTCGGAAGCGAACGTCGCGTTCCAGGCGTACGACGGCAGCAAGGCAGGTCCGGACGGGTCCGACCTGAGCATCGAGGTCAAGTCGCCGATCGCGGTCGCCTATCTGGCGCAGGCGCCCGGCGAGCTGGGCCTGGCAAGGGCGTACATCTCCGGCCACATCGACGTACACGGCGACATGTACGCACTGCTCGACCGCATGTGGAACATCACCACCAACGACCTGACCACCCAAGAGAAGATCGCCGCCGTCCGCGCCCTGGGCGTCAAACCACTCCTCATGCGGGTGCCACCACCACCACAGGAGATGCGGCAGAGCGCCCTGGCCAGGCTGGGCTCCCGTCACGCCAAGCAGCGTGACGCCGAGGCCATTCACCACCACTACGACGTCTCCAACCGCTTCTACGAGTGGGTCCTGGGGCCGTCCATGGCGTACACGTGCGCCGTCTTCCCCTCGGAGGAGTCGACGCTCGAGGAGGCCCAGTACGCCAAGTTCGACCTGGTGGCCCGCAAGCTCGACCTCAAGCCGGGCATGCGCCTGCTGGACGTCGGCTGCGGCTGGGGCGGGATGGTCATGCACGCCGCCAAGCACTACGGCGTCAAGGCCCTCGGCGTGACGCTGAGCCGCCAGCAGGCCGAATGGGCCCAGAAGGCCATCGCGGACGCGGGCCTGCAGGACCTGGCGGAGGTCCGCTTCATGGACTACCGCGATGTCAAGGAGTCGAACTTCGACGCGGTCAGCTCGATCGGCCTCACCGAGCACATCGGCAAGGACAACGTCCCGTCGTACTTCGACTTCCTGTACGGCAAGCTCAAGCCGGGCGGCCGGATCCTCAACCACTGCATCACTCGGCCGACCGGCAAGGAGAAGACGTTCAACAAGGGCGGCTTCATCAACCGGTACGTCTTCCCCGACGGCGAGCTGGAGTCGGTCGGCTGGCTGGTCAGGCAGATGGAGGACACCGGCTTCGAGATCCGCCACGAGGAGAACCTGCGCGAGCACTACGCCAAGACGCTGCGCCACTGGTGCGACAACCTCGACGCCAACTGGTCGGACGCGGTCGAGGAGGTCGGCATGGGCACGGCCCGGGTGTGGGCCCTGTACATGGCGGGCTGCATCGTGGGCTTCGAGCGCAACAAGGTCCAGCTGCACCAGGTGCTGGGCGTCAAGCTCGACAAGAACGGCCGCTCCAGCATCCCCCTCCGCCCGGCCCTCGACTGGCCCTGAAACACGGCCTTCGCCTTGGGAGGCGCTACGCGCCATGCGAGCGCTCAGCCAGCGCCTCCCAAGGGGGGCTGCCGCCCCCTTTCGATCCCCCGCAAACCCCCGCTCGCTGCGCTCGCCGGAGCGCCGGCGGGTTTCGCGGTTACCGGGTCCATTGACTTGTCGGCCAGGTGCGACGCCGGATGAATGAGGTTCGGGCGCGAGACAACGTGCCTCCACCCTGGCCCGCTTGCCGCGCAGGCTTGGTCGCCTGTCAGCTCAGCGGGGGGGTCACCGCCGAATCCGGCGACCGGCAGCCATAATTGTTCAAGCGATCCCGGGTGCAGGTCGTCGATGCCGTCGACCGACTGGCAGAGGCCGGTCCGAGCCTGGGCCGTCCGCTGGTCGACAAATTAGAGGGCTCCCAGGTGCACAACCTGAAGGAACTACGTCCTGGCTCGGCAGGTCGCTCCGAGATCCGGATCTTGTTCGTGTTCGATCCGTGGCGGTCGGCGATCTTGTTGGTCGGCGGAGACAAGTCCGGTGACTGGTCGGACTGGTATCGGCGGACCATCCCCCACGCCGAAGAGCTGTATGCGAAGTACCTGGCCGAACGCGAGGCGGAAGAGAAGGACCGATGACGAACTTTCCCAAGTGGAGCGACGTCCGAGCCGACATCGTGGCCACCTCCGGCGGCGAGGAGGCCGTGGCTGGGGCCCGGCGGCGTAATCAGGCCTACATCGACGGCTACCGGCTGGCCGAACGGCGCAAGAGCCTGGGCCTGTCACAGACTGAGGTCGCTGACCTGATGGGTGTGACCAAGAGCCGGGTCTCCCAGATCGAACGCGGTGAGGTGTCCACCGTGGAGGCCATCGCCCGCTACGTACAGGCTCTCGGCGGGCAACTCCAGATCTCGGCCGTGTTCGGCGATGACCTGTACATCCTGCGCGGCACCGACACTCACGCGGCATAAGCCGAACACCATCTTCACGGCCCGATCATGCAACTCCTGGGGATACGTCCCTGCGCGGGCTTGGCTGCCGGCCTTTCAGTCTTGGAGCTTCCGATCGTGGTCGTCATTCCGCTGGGAACGTCGGAACCGTCCAGAGGTTCGGCGGGCGAGGTGGTGTGCTCGACGGGCGAAGGTTCCTCTCAAATGATCGGCATGGCATGGGGTGCCATTTCTCCTCCAAAGCGGAGGATCCTCCCCCCGAGTAGGAAGAACCTCCACCGTGAGACGTCTCCGGGTGACGCCCTGTCCTCGGAGCGGGACGGCACCGGCAGGGACCCCGTTCGCGAGTTCCGCCCGGAGGAGGACGTGCCGGGCCCGGACCGAGCACCAGAGTGCCGTACTCGCACGGTGACGCCTTTCACCTGATGGCTAAGATCCGCGCATGTCCCGTTTCGAGGTGGCCACCCTGGTCCTCGCACCGCCGCCGGTCGTCTTCGATGCGTCCTTGTCGGTCGAGCTGCACGCCTCCTCCATGCGCGGCTCGCGCGAGCAAGCGGTCGCAGGGGTCACTTCCGGACAGCTCTCCCTGGGCGACCAGGTCACGTGGCGAGCGCGGCACTTCGGCTTCACCTGGCACCTGACCTCGACGATCAGCGCCCACATCCGCCCGTCGTACTTCGTCGACGAACAGGTGAGCGGCCCGTTCCGGTATTGGCGCCACGCGCACGCCTTCGAACCGGCACGCGACGGCGACAGCGGCGTCGAGGCGACCCTCATGAAAGACATCGTCGACTTCGCCGCGCCCGCCGGGCCACTGGGTACTCTCACCGATGCTCTCGTCCTGCGGCGTTACATGACCAAGCTGATCCTGCTGCGGAACGCGCACATCAAGGAGACGACCGAAACCGCCAGGCAGTGACGACCCCACTGTCGCCGTTCATCATGGCCAAGGTCCGCAACACCTGGTGAGGCTCCCGGCCCGAGTGCTGTCCGCGGCATTTTTCTGTCGTCACTCAACCATCCGGCCGACTGAAGTGTCCTTGGATGCCGGAGGTAGGAGTGGACGACCCGACATTTGAGAGATTCGCGGAGCAGCGGCTGCCGGCGCTCTATCGCTACGCCATGGTCCTGACCCAGAACAGGCATGACGCCGAGGACCTGGTGCAGGAAGCGCTGACCCGTACCGGCCTGCGGTGGAGCGCGATCAGGCGCAAGGACGACCCGGAGGGGTACGTCCGCACGGCCATGGTCCGCATCATGGCCAACCGCTGGCGGCGGCCGAAGCGTGAGGTGAGCGTGCCGGATCCGCCCGAGCCCGCGACAGAGGACGCGGGGCTGGAACGCCTGCTGGACGACGGCCTCCGCGCCAGGATCGCCGAGCTGCCTCCGCGCATGCGAGCCGTACTGGTGCTGCGTTACGTCGAGGAACGCGGCGACGAGGAGATCGCCCGGCTGCTCGGCTGCAGCCGCGGGACCGTCAAGAGCCAGGCGTCACGGGGGCTCGCCCGGCTGCGTGAGGCCGTCAAGACCGAGGAGATCGAGCATGGATGACCTGGAACGCCGTCTCGCCGCGCTGCTCAGCGAGCCTTCCCCGGACGATCCGCCGCCCGGCCTGGCCGATCGGATCCACCGGGCCGTGGCCACGCGCCGCAGGAACAAGCGGGCCTTGGCGCTCGCTGTAGCGGCGGGGGCGACGGCGGTGCTGGTGGGCGTGCCCCTGGCCGTACGCGGCGGGAACGGCGACGCGGCGACCACGGCGAACTTGAGCCCGACCCCCGCCTCGACCGCACCTTCCGAGCCGACCGTGACGGCGTCCAGCCGGCCCGAGCCCACCGTGACCAAGACCGTGACGGCCACCCCGGACCAGGCTGACGTCAGCCTCCCCGCCGGGGTCCGCCTCGAACAGGCCCTGCGTCAGTTCATGAACGTGACGAGCGTCGTGGACGTCGAGGGCCGCACGGCGCAAGGCCGGCCGTTCGTGCCCGCGGCGCTGGGCAGCGACGGGACGGTCCTGGGCGCGACGCCCGACGGACAGGTGGCGGAGGTGGACGCCGGCGGCGGCACGCCCGAGGAACTCGGCTTCCGGTCTCGGTCGGGGCTGGGGACGGCCGCGGACTTCCGTACCTGGACGGAGTTGAACGGCTCGGCGGCCGACCAGCGGTGCCGCACGGCGGACGGGACCACGCGCACGATCAGCCCGCAGGGCACGGACCCACGGGGGAGGGTCTGGGTGGACGGCGGCGTGGTCGTCGGCAACGACGTCATGCGGCAGCCCTGGATGGCCAAGGGATGTGCGCAGGTGGGTACGGTCGTCAAGTCCGGGGACCCGGCGAGCGGGTCGGCGGTGGCGTTCTCCTACCCCGACCTGTTCACCGCCGAGCGGGCGAACGACAAGGTGCTTCGCATCGTCGACGTCGAGACCGGCAAGGTGACAGCCGAGCATCCGCTGCCCGACGGCGTCCGCGCACAGAGGATGGGCGATCCGGACCAGAAGTGGTACGCGGCGGCGTCCGGGAAGTGGTTCGCCTGGGTGGCCGGCGACACGCTGCGGTGGACGCCGCGCGACACCTGGGGGGCCGTGTCGGTGCTGCCCGGAGTTCCGACGCCGAAGAAGGGCGTCTCGCCCTGGATGACGGCGGGCAACCGGATCATCACCTACAACACCGGGGCCACCTCGTTCGTGCTCGATCCGGTCACCGGCCGGCGGTACAAGAGCCCGGACGTCGTCCTGGCGGCAGGCGACTGGCTGCTGTGGAGGTCCGGCGACGGCTACCGGCTGGCCAACCTTCGTTGAGGTCTCCGGCAGGCGTCCTGCTGGTGCTCGTCGCGATCCCGACCGTCGCGAACCTGGCCGGCGGCGGCCCGACGTGGATCTGGACGCCGTCGCTCCCGATGCCTTTGCTGCGTCTGGTCACGGAGGCGGGACTGCTGGACATCTGGCTGGTCGCCGACCTGCTCGCCGCCGTGGGTGTGCTCGGCGGGCTCGCGGTGGCGGCCACGGCCGTCGCGGAGCAGGCCGTGGCCGCGACACTGCTGGCCCTGGTCGGCGCCGTCAGCCTCGCCGCCGCGGCGACCGGGGCCCCGCTGCCCCTCTGGTACGCCCTCGCCTACACGGCCGGACTCGTGCTGGTACTGCGGGCGTGGCGCCGGGGTGGCGACGTGCGGTGATCAGGCGGCCTTGACGGCGGACAGGTCGAACTCGAGCGTGACCCTCTCGGAGATCATCACGCCGCCCGTCTCCAGAACCGCGTTGTACGTGATGCCGAAGTCCTTGCGGTTGATCACCGTGCTGCCCTCGAAGCCGACCCGGGTCAGGCCCTGGGCGTCGATCGCGGTGCCGGTGTAGTCGAGGGGGACGGTGACCTGCCGGGTCACGCCGCGGATGGTCAGCTCGCCGGTGACCTCGAACCTGTCGCCGCCGAGGTGCTTGACGTCGGTGGCGTCGAAGGTGATGTACGGCTGCGCGGCGGCGTCCAGGAAGTCGCCGGTGCGCAGGTGGTCATCGCGGTGCTGGTTGCCGGTCTGGATGCCGGCCACGTCGAGGACCACGTGAACGGTGGAGGCTCAGCCTCGCGGACGGCCGCACGGCATCAAGACGGCCACGCTGCTGATCCGTGGCGATCAGGGTCTCGTCCGCCCGTCAGAAGGGTTGCATTTCGTCGAGCACCGAACGGCCGCAGGCTCTTGCCCAGTGGCGCCCCGATCGAATCCTGCTCCAACGCCGGACGGGCCGTCGCCACGTGCCTCCCGGCCTGGTCGAGCCTCATTGATCCGCACCCTTGTCGATCGTGAGGCGTACGAGCGGCCGGGCCTTGACCGTCTCCAGAAAAGGATCCCCCTCCGGGGAGTCCCAGTCCTCGCGACTCAGCCGGCGAATGTTCACCTCGCGGCCGAGCTGCCGCTCCGCGGCTCTGGCGGCGTCGTAAAGCTCGTCCTCGTCCGCGGTGCCGACGACGAGGACGTCCACGTCGTTCGGCACCCTGCCCGGCTCGCCGGAGCAGCGTGCGGCCCAGGAGCCGTAAATGCAGGCCTCCTCGATGCCGGCGATGCCGGAAAGCTGCTCGCCGAGCACGGCCACCGGGCCGTAGGTCAAGGCGAGCAACTCGGTCAGCGGGCGGGCCACGACCACGTTCGTGTCGGCGCTGACCATCCGCATGTTGCCTGCTCTCCGAGTGCCCACCAAGCCTGCCGCGGCCAGGCGATCGATCTCCCGGGTCACGGTCGAGGGTGAGACCTTGAACCTCGTGGCCAGCTCGACCTGGGAATACTCCTCGCCCGGATGCAGGAACAGCCAGGCCGGCAGCTCGCCATGGAAGGGGGATCGCAACAACGGGAGCAGGACGGGTGGCGGTTGTTTCATAAACTGCAAGGTGCAGTTTATGCAAGTCAGCGGCGGCGCACCGTCCCCTGATGGGGGGCGGTGCGCGTCTACTGTGACGGCTGCCGGTCCTTGGCGTGTTTTCCGCGACTGGTGTGGATTTCGTCCTCGGTGGAGTCCTCTTGGGGCTCTGGTAGCTCGTCCTTGGGACTATGGGGCTTGGCGTGCCTGCCCACGTGATCTCCTTTGGCGAACGTCATTGCTAAGGGTGACCATATGGCTACAGTATGCATTGAAGCAAGAGTAAGATTCACGAATCCAGGAGGGCGAGCACGCGTTCGGCCTGACGGTCGAGGGTGCCGGGGGGATTGCGGGGGGTGGCGGGGCCGTCGGGGCCGAGCATGAGGAGCCAGCCGAGCGCGAGCAGCCGCCGGAATTCGTGTACGCGGACCGCCTCCGCCGGTGCCAGGTCGAGGTGGGCCAGGAGGAGGTCGCTGTCCAGGTCGCCGTCGACGTGGGAGATGTGCTCGGCGACCTCGGCGAGTTCGAAGGCACGGTCGGCGAGGCCGGAGTCCTCCCAGTCGATGATGTGGACGCGGGCGGTGTCAGGGTCCCAGAGGTAGTTGGCGAGGTTGCCGTCGGCCATGCCGAGCACGGGCGGGAACGGGTTGACCGGCAGCCGGTCGAGGGACGGGTCGGACAGCCAGGCCGTCCCGAGGGTGAAGGCCCGACGGGCGCCGGGGGAGTCGCCCAGGTCGGGGTGGGCGGCGGCGAGGGCGCGCACGTGCGCGACGGCCGCGGCCGGGTGCCAGGCGGCAGGCTTGAGCACGGGTTCGAGCGGGTGCCGGGGGGTGGGGTCGGGGGAGTGCCGGGAGGTGGAGTCGAGGGGGTCTGCTTCGGAGATGGCGTGGTGGAGGTGGGTGAGGGCGGTGGCGAGGGCGCGGACCTGCTCGGGGCCGGTGGGGAGGCCGCGGAGCGGGGTGCCGGGCAGGCGGCTCATGACCACCGTGGGCGGCGATCCGTCGAGGTCGGCGCGCACGGGAGCGGGCGCGAGACCGGGGGCGTGCTCGGCGAGCACGTTGAGGGCGGCCCACTCGCGGCGGTGTTCGCCACGCTCCCACGAGCGGTATCGCTTGATCACGATGTCGTCGCGGATCTCGATGTCGTGCGTGGTGGATCGCCCGGCCGTCACCCTAGGAGGCCAGCGTCTTGAGGGTGCCCGTCAGGGCGTCCCAGCTCTCTTCGGCGTCCGGCGTGCGCCCGTGCGGCGAGCGGAACCACTCCACGAACTCGGCCACGTCGTCCAGGGCCCACCGCAACCGGTAGAGCTCCAGCGCCGCCGGGTCGGGCGTGCGGCCGGTGGCGTCGGCGTAGCGGGCCAGGTCGTCGGCGTCCCTGGCGACCAGCCACAGGTCGCGTTCGGGCACCGCCAGCCCCACCGTGTCCCAGTCGACCAGCAGCCACCGCTCGCCGGACCGCAGCAGGTTGCCCGGGTGCGGCTCGCCGTGCGTCACGACGGGCTCGCCGGCGCCGGCCGCCGTCCGGTCGAACTCAGCGAGCCTGCGGCGCAGCACCCCGGCGTGGTCGGCGATCACCTCCCTGGCGGGCTCCGCGTACGGGCCGCCCGGCCAGGGCCGGCGCGTGTCCTGGAGCGCCTGCTCCAGGACGGCCCGGCCCGAGAGCTCCAGGGGGCGCGGGGGAGTGGACAGGGGCGGTGGCGTGGCGTGGAGGGCGGCGAGCAGGTCGATGATCGCGGCGCGGTCTCCGGCCGGCTGCTCCTCGCCGAACTCGCCGGCGAGACCGTTCGCGTAGGGAAAGACGCTCATCGCCCACCGGTGGCGGTCGAGCCGCAGGAGCGTCGCGCCGTCGGCGGTGCGCAGCGGCGCCACCACGAAGTCGAGCCCCGCCTCGGCCCGCAGCGCGGCGGCCGTGTCCATGGCCAGCCCGAGCCCGTCGAAGCCGCGCCGCCGCACGTCCGCGACCGTGATGAACCAGCGCCCGTCCGCGACCCAGTGGTAGTCGCCGAAGCCGACCGGCGCGTAGTCCAGCGTGCGCGCCCCGATGCCCCACGCGCCGAGCGCGGGCAGCAGCAACCCCTCGTCGAAAGCATCCGGCCTGTCCCGCATCCGGCCACGCTATCGATCCGGGCGGTTCAATTCAGCTCGATTAGCAGCTCGATGGCGGAGAGCGCGTCGGTCACCGTGTGATCGGCCATGACCCCGCCGGTGACTCCCCGGTCGATCCAGATCGTCCGCAGCCCCGCCCGGCGGCCGCCCTCGACGTCCTTCTCGGGGTCGTCGCCGATGACCCAGCCGCCCGATTCCAGCGACGCGCCGCATCTCCGGGCGGCGATCTCGAACAGCCGTATGTCGGGCTTCCGCACGCCTTCCGCCCCGGAGATCGCCCAGCCGTCCACGCGGGTCGCGAGCCCCGTACGCTCGATCTTGCCGGTCTGGTTGTCGGCCATCCCGTTCGTCGCGATGCCCACCGCCCATCCGGCCGCCCGAAGCCGGTCGAGCCCGTCGAGCACCTCGCCGGGGCAGCGGACCAGGTGCGGCAGCCGGGCCCGGTACGCCGCCCACAGCTCGTCGGCCGGCTCGGCCAGCCCGAACCGCTCGCGTACCAGCCCGAAGAACGCGTCCATGGGCAGGGACCCGTCCGCGTCGGTCGCCACCATCCACGCCGCCGCCCTCTCGCCGAGCCCTCGCCCGGCGGCGAACTCGGCGGCCCACAGCTCGAAGGCGGCCAGCCGGTCGATCAGCGTGTTGTCCAGGTCGAAGAGGGCCAGGCGTCGGGTCATGCGTCCCGCGCCGCGATGAGCTCGTCGGTGGCAGACCGGTACGCCGTCGCGGCCCGCTCGAAGTAGTCGAACAACGTGGCCCGCTCCGCCTCCGGATAGCCCTGCAGCAGCTCGGCCAGCCGGGCCCTGGTCCCCGCCAGCACCTCCTCGAGCCGTTCCGGCCGGCCAACCGACTCGACCATCACCTTGCGCCGGTCCGCTGGGTCCGGCGCGCGGCGTGCGTACCCGCCCTGCTCCAGCCGGTCGATGAGCCGCGTCGTGGCGCCGGTGGTCAGCCCTGTCTGGGCGGCCAGCTCGCCGGAGGTGAGCGGGCCGGTGAGGTCGAGCAGGTTGAGCGCGTAGTAGTCGGTGGCGTTGAGCCCGGCGGCCTCGGCGGCGGCCAGGCTGTTGAGCACCATCGCGCTCAGGTAGCGCCGGAAGACGGCGCTCGGGTCGGTTGACAAGCCCAACTCCTCTTCCTTAAGTTGATATCTGCATGAGAGCAGAGATTTAACTAGCGCAAATAATATCAGAGGGAGCGGAAATGATCACCAGCGAGATCCAGAACCTGTTCACCGAGCTGGAGGGCGCCTGGGACCGCGGCGACGGCATCGCGTACGGGGCGTGCTTCACGGAGGACGCCAGCTACACGACCTTCGTCGGCACCGTCTATCACGGCCGCGACGACCTGGCCGCCGGTCACCAGGCCCTCTTCGACACGGTGCTCAAGGGCACGAAGATGTTCAACGAGATCACGGAGGTGCGCTTCTACGGTCCCGGCGCCGCCGTGGTCACCGGCAGAGGAGACGTGGCCAAGAAGCGACCCGCCAAGCTGGCCAAGGTGCAGACGTACACGCTGGTCCGCGAGGCCGACGGCAGGTGGCGCATCGCGTCCTTCCACAACACCCGGCGCCGGCCGCTGATGGAGGCGGTGTCGTTCACGTACGTGCCGGCCAGTCGGCCTCGCGGATGAGGAACGCGGCCCGCTCCTCGACCGGCGCCCGCGGCAGCGTGACCACCGAGTAGCCGTAGTCGGCGTAGGCCCGCACGACCGCGTCGTACGTCCGGTCGGCCTCCCCGAGGCTCTGCCTCCGCTCGCTGTCGTGCTCGTAGATCTCCGGCCACGGCGGCGCGGCGAACACGCGCCGGTGATAGCGGTACGTCCGCGCCGCGTTGTGCAGGTGCCGCGGCACCCTACGTCCCAGCATGCGCAGATATCCGATCGTGTCGACCAGCCCCCGATCGAAGACCACGGGCCCCGTCCCCGAGGCGGCGTGGTAGGACCGCAGGTCCCACGCCAGCATCAGCTCGGCGAACAGCTCCGGGTCCAGCCACGGCAGCGCCGGCCCCGAGATCGCCACCTGGTCCCGGATGATCGCCCGCCCGGCCTCCGGCTGCACCCGGAACCCCAGCGAGGCGAGGTGCTCGACCAGGGTGCTCTTCCCGGCGCCCGGCCCTCCGGTGATGACGACGTACCCGTCCGCCACGAGACCTCCACAAAAGAGAAAGGCGCGGGCAGAGTGCCCGCGCCTGAGGGAAAGGAGTCGACCGGTTACCGCAGCTCGCGCTTGAGGATCTTGCCCGTGGCCGTCATCGGCAGGGAGTCGCGGAACTCGACCATCCGGGGGTACTTGTAGGCCGCCATGTTGTCCTTGGCCCAGGCGATCAGCTCGTCCTCGGTGATCGCAGAGCCCGGCGCGGGGATGACGTACGCCTTGATCTCCTCGCCGTGGGACTCGTGCGCGACCCCCACCACGGCGGCCAGCGACACGGCCTCGTGGGTCATCAGGACCTCTTCGAGCTCCCGCGGATAGACGTTGAAGCCGCCACGGATGATCATGTCCTTGGCCCGGTCGATGATGGAATAGTAGCCGTCCGCGTCACGGGTGGCGATGTCACCGGTGCGGAACCAGCCGTCGTTCATCA
This sequence comes from Nonomuraea sp. NPDC003707, assembly GCF_053587055.1. NCBI lineage: Bacteria > Bacillati > Actinomycetota > Actinomycetes > Streptosporangiales > Streptosporangiaceae > Nonomuraea > Nonomuraea sp. NPDC003707. Next base: position 167,148 of record NZ_JBSFNK010000018.1, read on the forward strand.
CCTCGGCCGTCGCCTCCGGGCGGCCGTAGTAGCCCTTCATGATGTTGTGGCCGCGGATGGCGATCTCGCCGGGGCCCTCGCCCTCGACGGTCTTCCAGTCGCCGTCGACCAGCTTCATCTCCACGCCCCAGATCGGGGTGCCGATGGTGCCGGGCTTGGTGGGACGGCCGAGCTGGTTGAAGCTGGCCACCGGCGACGTCTCCGACAGGCCGTACCCTTCCAGAATGCCGATGCCGAAGGTGCGCTCGAAGTCCTTGAGCACCTCCACGGGCGAGGACGCGCCGCCCGCGACGGCGACGCGCAGGGAGCCGGGCACCTCCACGCCGTCCGCGTGGATCTTGGTGAGCATGCCCCAGTACATCGTCGGCACCCCGGCGAAGAACGTGACGCCCTCCTTGGCCATGAGCGCCAGCGCGTCGCCCGGATCGAAGCGCGGCAGCAGCACGACGGTGGCGCCGCGCAGGAAGCCGGTGTTCATGACCACGGTCTGGCCGAAGGAGTGGAACAGCGGCAGGACCGCCAGGTACGTGTCGCCCTCGTCGGAGCGGGGGAACATCTTGTCGCTGACCATGGCGTTCAGCAGCATGTTCTGGTGGCTGAGCTCGGCGCCCTTGGGCTGGCCCGTGGTGCCCGAGGTGTAGAGGATCACCGCGGTGTCGTCCGGCGACGTCTGCACGGTCTCGAACTCGCCCGCCATGCCGCCCAGCGCCGCCCAGACCGACTCGCCGTACTCGGACTCGGTCGCGAGCGGGGTCGCGGGCAGCACGAAGAAGTGCTCGCAGCCCTCCGCGGCCTCGAAGCCCGCCTTGCCGCGCTCGCCCAGCGGCAGCTCGGGGGTGCCCTCGAAGCAGAAGAAGGCCTTGGCGTCGCTGTCGCCGAGATGGTAGGTGATCTCCCGCGACTGCAGCAGCACGTTGAGCGGCACCACCGTGGCGCCGGCCTTCAGGATGCCGAAGTAGACGAACGGGAAATACGGCAGGTTGGGGCACGCCAGCGCCACCTTGTCCCCCTTGCCGACACCGCGGGCGACCAGGAGGTTCGCGACCTGGTTGGCTATGGTGTCGATCATGGAGTACGGCAGCCGCATGTCGCCGAAGACGATGGCGGTGCCGTCAGGGGTGTTCCTGGCGCTGTCCTCCAGGACGGTCGACAGGTTGAGCATGACGCCTTCCTCCTCAAAGCCGGGGCTTGGGCGCCATCCTCGCAGCAGGCCATACCGACCGGTAGGTAACGGAGGTCACAACTGCGTATGGACGTGCCGCCCGGCCTGGAGTAAGCAAGTAACAAGTTACTTGGAGGAGCCATGGAGTACGACTACGTGATCGTCGGGGCGGGATCCGCCGGGTGTGTGCTGGCCAACAGGCTCTCGGCCGATCCCGGCGTGACGGTCGCGCTGGTCGAGGCGGGTGGCCAGGACGACAAGCTGGAGATCCGCATGCCCGCGGGCTTCGCCAAGCTGTTCAAGACCGACTACGACTGGAACTACACCACGGCCAAACAGGGAGAGATGTCGGGCCGCGAGCTCTACTGGCCCCGCGGCCGCGTGATCGGCGGCTCGTCCTCGCTCAACGCCCAGATGTGGGTACGCGGCTGCGAACGCGACTACGACCAGTGGGGCGTCCCCGGCTGGTCGTACGGCGAGGTCCTGCCGTACTTCACCAGGGCCGAGCACCGCGTCGGCAGCAACGAGGGCGGCGTCTACGGCACCTCCGGGCCCCTCTACATCTCCGAGCTGCGCAGCCCCAACGTCACCACCGCCGCCTTCCTCAAGGCGTGCGAGGAGCTCGGGCTCACCCGGCTCAAGGAGCTGAACGGCCCCTCCAACGAGGGCTACAGCCCCACTCCCGTCACCCAGAACCGGGGCCGCCGGTGGAGCTCGGCCGACGCCTACCTGCGCCCGGCCAAGGGCCGGCCCAACCTTCACGTGATCACCGGGGCCACCGTGGACCGGGTGGTGTTCGAGGGCAGGCGCGCGATCGGCATCGAGCACAGCGGCGGGGCCCAGGTCAGGGCCAAGGGTGAGGTCATCCTGTCCGCGGGCGCGATCGGGTCCCCGTACCTGCTGATGCGCTCCGGGGTGGGCGCCCCCGACGAGCTGCGCGACGCCGGGGTCACGGTCGTGCACGAGCTGCCCGAGGTCGGCAAGAACCTCCAGGACCACCTTTCGAGCGGTGTGTACGTCGAGTGCAAGCAGCCGGTGACGCTGACCAAGGCCGAGTCGATCAGCAACCTGCTGCGTTACATCGTGCTGCGCTCCGGCATGCTCACCACGAACGTGGGCGAGGCGGTCGCGTTCATCAGGACCTCGGCCGAGGAGCCCGCCCCCGACATCGAGCTGATCTTCGCGCCCGGGCCGTTCGTCGACCACGGCCTCACCCCGCCGACCGGCCACGGGCTCACCGTCGGCGTCGTGCTGCTGCAGCCGGAGAGCCGTGGCAGGGTCGGGCTCAACGGCCGGGACGTGGTCATCGACCCCGGCTACCTGAGCGCGGAGGCCGATGTCAAACGCCTGGTCGCGGGGCTGAAGACGGCCAAGCAGGTCTTCGCCACGGCCGCGATGAAGCCGTGGGCGGGCGGGCCGATGGCGCCGTACTGGGCGCCGGAGAGCGACGAGGAGCTCGCGCGGTGGGTGCGCGAGCGCGGCGAGACGCTCTACCACCCGGTCGGCACCTGTCGCATGGGGACGGACGACGCCTCCGTGGTCGACCCCTTCCTGCGCGTACGCGGGGTCGAAGGGCTCAGGGTCGTCGACGTGTCGGTGATGCCGACGTTGAACCGCGGCCACACCCATGCCCCGGCTATCATGATCGGCGAAAAGGCAGCCGATCTGATCGGGAAGCACCGGTAAGTGCCCCTTGACGTAAGTGGGCACTTGCAGAAGGCTTGTGTGATATGACACTGTCCGCTGACCTGGACCTGTCGCAGATCCCGTTCTGGGGCCTGCCGCAGTCCGAGCGCAATGAGGCCTTTCGCAGGCTGAGACAGATGGACCGCCCGGTCTTCATGCGGGAGCAGATCCTGCCGTTCATCGGCGGCGGCCCCGGCTTCTACGCCCTGGTGCGCCACGCCGACGTGACCGAGGCCAGCAGGAACGCGGCCGTGTTCAGCAGCGAGCCCTGCTCCAACAGCATCCCCGACATGCCCCGCTGGCTGAGCGTGTACTTCGGCTCCATGATCAACATGGACGACCCGAAGCACGCGCAGTTACGGCGGATCGTCTCCAGGGCGTTCACGCCGCGCATCCTGGCGAAGATGGAGGAGGACCTCGCCAGGGCCGCCGCCGAGATCGTGGACGACGCGATCGAGCAGGGGCCGGGCGACTTCGTCGCGCAGGTGGCCGCCAAGCTCCCCGTACGGGTCATCTGCGACATGATGGGGATCCCGGCCGAGTTCCATGACATGGTGCTGCAGCAGACCAACGTCATCCTGGGCAACGCCGACCCCGAGTACACCGGCGTCGGCACCGAGCTCACCCGCCGCAACGTCGCCAAGGGCCTGGGCAAGCTGCTGCGCGCCGGCTACTCCCTCAACCGGCTGGCCGCCCGCCTCGGTGACGAGCGGCGCAAGCGTCCCACGGGCGACCTGGTCAGCCTGCTGGTCAACGGCGAGGAGCGGCTCAGCCCGCAGCAGCTCGGGTCGTTCTTCATCCTGCTCGTGGTGGCGGGCAGCGAGACCACCCGCAACGCCATCGCGCACGGCCTCAGGCTCTTCACCGAGCACCCCCACCAGCGCGCGATCCTGCTGAACAACTTCGACGGCCACATCGTCACCGCGTGCGACGAGATCATCCGCTACGCCACGCCGGTGATCCAGTTCCGCCGCACGCTGACGCGGGACCACGAGATGAACGGCATGCGGTACAGGAAGGGCGACAAGGTGCTGCTCTTCTACAACTCCGCCAACCGCGACGAGGCCGTCTTCGCCGACCCCGACACCTTCGACATCACCCGCGACCCCAACCCGCACGTCGGCTTCGGCGGGCCCGGGCCGCACTACTGCCTGGGCGCGCACCTGGCGCGCAGGGAGATGACCGTGATGTTCCGCGAGCTGTTCACCCGCGTGCCGCACATCAAGGCCGTGGGCGAGCCCGACCACCTGCTGTCCAACTTCATCAACGGCATCAAGCACATGAGCTACACCTTCTGACCTGCGCGCCGGAGCAGCGCCACCGGCAGCAGCGCTCCGGCCAGCGCCAGCCCGGCCGCCACCAGCAACATCGAGGTGACCCCCGCCCGGTACGGCGCCGCCAGCCCGGCCACGCCCACGGCCGTGCCGACCTGCTTGACCGTGTTCACGACGCCGGTGGCCATGCCCACCCGGTCCATCGGCGCGGTCAGGCCGACCTGGTTGGCGACGACGTTCCCGGCGCCCAGGCCCAGGCCGCCGAGGAACAGCCCGAACATGATCGGCGTCCACGGGTCGGCCGCGGGGACGCTCATGACCAGCAGCGCGACCGCGATCAGCGCCGGGCCGGCGGCGATGAGCACGCCCATCGGCCACCGGTGCAGCACCCGGCCGATCGCGACGGGCCCGATGACGGCCGCCGCGCTGAAGGCCAGGAAACGCGTGCCCGCCTCGACGGGGCTGGTGTGCAGCTCGCCCTGCACGTACAGGGTGAGGTACGTGAACGCGCCCAGCAGCGCCGCCAGCATGAGCAGCGTCGTTCCCGAGCCGACCGCGAACACCCCGTTCCTGAAGAGCCCGAAGTCGATCATCGGCTCGGCCGAGCGCCGCTCCACGACCACGAACGCCGCCAGCAGGACCAGCCCCGCCACCAGCAGCCACGGGAGGTCGTGGATGAGCGCCGGGATGATCGCGAACAGCGCCGCCGCGACCAGCACGATCCCCGCCGGGTCGAGATGGCCCCTGCCGCGCGACTCCGCCACCCGCTGCCGCAGCGCCACCAGCACGAACGCGCCGATCGGCAGGTTGATCAGGAAGATCGCCCGCCAGCCGAACACCCCCGTCAGCGCCCCGCCCACGACCGGGCCCAGCGTCATGGCCAGGCCGGAGACCGCGCTGAAGATCCCGAGCGCCTTGCCCCGCTCCGGCCCCTCGGGGTAGACGGAGGCGATCAACGGTGTCGTGGTCCCGTACAGCGCCGACGCGCCCAGGCCCTGCACGCCCCTGGCCAGGTCGAGCAGGGGCGCCGTCGGGGCCAGGGCGCAGGCCAGCGAGGCCAGGGTGAAGACCGAGACCCCGATCGTCAGCAGCCGGCGCCTGCCGTAGCGGTCGGCCAGGACCCCGGCGGGTAACAGGACCGCGGCCAGCGTGAGCGCGTACGCGTCCACCACCCACTGCACCTCGGGCAGGCTCGCCCCCAGGCCGGAGCGGATGTCGGGGAGCGCGATCGTCACGGCGGTCAGGTCCACCACGACGAGCACGATGGTCAATGACGCGAGCGCGAGCACCCATCCCCGCCGCATGAGTTCTCCTCTGTGAGGTAGCCCCCTTCGAGTAGTGGTACTCCTGAGGCGGGCCGAATGCTAGGTTTCGCAGTCATGGAGATCAGGACTATCCACGCCAACGGGGTGGAGTTCGCGTATCTGTCGTTGGGTGAGGGGCCGCTGGCGCTGTGCCTGCACGGCTTCCCCGACTCCGCGCACACCTGGCGGCACCTGATGCCCGCGCTGGCCCAGCGCGGCTACCGCGCGGTCGCGCCGTTCATGCGGGGATACGCGCCCACCGAGGTGCCCGCCGACGGCGCGTACGAGGACGCCGCGCTGGTCGCCGACGTCCGCGCGCTGCACGAGGAGCTCGGGGGCGACGAGGACGCGGTCGTCATCGGGCACGACTGGGGCGCCTTCCCCGTGTACCACCTGGCAGGACGTTTCCGGCGCGCCGTCACGCTCGCGGTGCCGCCGCCCGGCTCGCTCGGCGCCGGATTCCTGGAGTACGAGCAGCTCAAGCGGTCGTTCTACGTCTTCCTCTTCCAGACGGCCGTGGGCGAGGCGGCCGCCGCGAGCCCCGGCTTCCTCGAGGGCCTCTGGCGCGACTGGTCGCCCGGCTACGACGCGCGCGAGGACCTGGAGTTCGTGCGGCGCAGCATCGGCCAGCCCGCCAACCTGAGCGCGGCCCTCGGCTACTACCGGGCCATGCTCGGCACCACGCCTCCGTCCGGCCGCTACCCGGCCCTGGAGGGCGGGATCACCGCCCCCGTCCTGTTCCTGCACGGCGCCCAGGACGGATGCCTGAGCGCCGAGCTGGCCAAGAACGCGATGAGCCACCTGCCCCCGGGGTCGCGGGCCGAGCTGGTGGCGGGAGCCGGGCACTTCCTCCACCTGGAGCGCCCGGCCGAGGTCAACCGGCTGATCCTGGACTGGCTCGGCTCGCCGTCCGCGGCCGAGATGACCCAGGTCCGCCCGCGGGGGTTCACCTCCTGACGCGGCCCGCCTCTTTCCTGAGGACCGCGATCTCCGGATGCTGCCCCGAGAGGCTGACCCGGACCGCCTCCTCCAGCGCGAACCCGCGCGGGATCCCGTCGTGCACCAGCGCCACGGCGAGCCCGTCGTCGGCCAGCACCCGATGGACCTCCCGCCAGAGCGGGCCGAGGTCCCGCGCGAGCAGCCCGCGGGGCGGCACCTGACGCCCCCAGGGCGGGTTCACCAGCACCCGGTCCACGCTCCCGTCGGCCAGCGGGATCCGCCCGCCGTCCGCCACCCCCCACCCGAACGCCGCCCCGCCCCCGAGCCCGGCGCTTGCTGCGCCCCCGGCCCGTGCGTTGGCGGTCGCGGCGCGGAGTGCGGCCGGGTCGTGGTCGAAGCCCAGGAGACGCGCCCTGGGGGCCAGCGCGTGGGCCTCGATGAGCGTCGTGCCCGCGCCGCAGCACGGGTCGAGCACCGTCCCCGCGCCCCCGAGGCGGGCCAGCGCCGCCATGGCGGCGGCCACCGGCGGGTGCAGCGTGCCCCGGATCGAGTCCGTCTTGTACGCCCGCCGGTGCAGCGGCCGGTCCGCCAGCCGCAGCGCGATGAGCGCCCGGTCGCCCTCGATCGTGACCCGCCACGACATCGCGTCCCGCGGCGGCCGCGCGCCGTCCCTCCTGGAGTGGTACGGCAGCCGCAGCGGCCGCGCCAGCTCGGCCCCGACCGCGTCCTCGATCTCGAACCGGGTGTAGTTGCGCCGCCCGACGAACGACGCCGACACCTCCACCCCGCTACCCGTCAGCCCTCCCACGCTCACGGAGCGGGCCGCGAGGGCCAGCCTGCGCAGCGCGGAGCGGCCGTGGCCGATCCCGTCCACCACGGCGGCGGCCAGCAGCACGTCGTCCGCGGTCCGCAGGCCCGTCAGGTCGGCCCCAGGCGCGGCCTCGAACCACACCTCGCGATGGCGCACCCCGTGCACCACGCCCAGCCGGGAACGTCGAATCTCCGTGGCCACCAGGGGCTCGATGCCATGCACCGCCCTGGCCACGGCAAAGGTATGCACGTGTCCTTCTCCCACGTCGCGACCCGGGACGGCGCTCGCTCAGCCGTCCCGCATCGCCGGCGGTGGGGTCGTCCGCGACCCGCCGGCGGATCGCTACCGGAGGTGGAAGAAGAACGTCATGCGCGCCACCCTAGAGCCCGCCCGCCACCGGGAGCCACTGGTTTTCCGGGCCATGAGCACATTGACGTAAGTGGTTGCTTTCACAAAAGATGGCCTTATGAGCGTCCTTGACTTCGATCTGTCTGATCGCGACTTCTGGGCCAGGCCCATGAGCGAGCGCGAGGAGGCGTTCGAGCGGCTGCGCGCGCTGCGGACCCCCGCCTTCTTCCAGGAGATGGAGATCGACTTCGCGCCCAGGGGCCCCGGCTACCACGCCCTCGTCAAGCACGCCGACATCCTCGAGGCCAGCCGCAACCCCGAGGTCTTCTGCTCGGGCGACGGCGGCGCGACGAACATCCCCGACATGCCCGCCGAGTTCGCCGAGTACTTCGGCTCGATGATCAACATGGACGACCCGCGCCACGCGAGACTGCGCAGGATCGTCTCGCGCGCGTTCACGCCCAAGATGATCAAGCAGTTCGAGGCGGACGTGGAGGCGGCGGCCGCCGGCATCGTGGACGACCTGCTGGCGAAGGGGCCGGGCTGCGACTTCGTCACCGAGGTCGCCGCGCGCCTCCCCCTGAAGATCATCTGCGACATGATGGGCATCCCCGAGCGGGACTACCGGTTCGTCTTCGAGCACTCGAACGTCATCCTCGGCGGCTTCGACCCCGAATACGGCGGCGCCGACCTCACCCAGCTCGCCGAGCGCCTGCTCACCGCCGGCATGGAGCTCCAGCAGCTCGTGCAGGACCTCGCCGCCCACCGCGCCGAGAACCCCACGGACGACCTGACGTCGTCCCTGGTCAACGCCAACATCGACGGCGAGCGGCTGACGATGCAGGAGCTGGGGTCGTTCTTCATCCTGCTGGTGGTGGCGGGCAACGAGACCACCAGGAACGCCATCTCGTACGGGCTGCGCCTGCTCACCAACAACCCCGACCAGCGCGCGCTCTGGCTGGAGGACATCGACGGGCACGCGCCCGGCGCGGTGGAGGAGATCGTCCGGCTGGCCTCCCCGGTGAACTTCATGCGCCGCAAGGTCACCAGGGACCACGAGATGAACGGGCACCTCTACCGCAAGGGCGAGAAGGCGGTCCTGTTCTACTGGTCGGCGAACAGGGACGAGAGCGTGTTCGCCGACCCGCACCGCTTCGACATCACCCGGCAGCCCAACCCGCACGTCGGCTTCGGTGGGCCCGGGCCCCACTTCTGCCTGGGCGCGCACCTGGCCCGGCGGGAGATCACGGTGATGTTCCGCGAGCTGCTGCGCCGCGTGCCGCGCATCGAGGGCGGCCGTCCCGACCGGCTGCACTCCATGTTCATCAACGGGATCAAGCACATGGAGTGCGACTTCTGATCAGCCCTGGGCGCCGATCCTCAGCTGGTTCATGACCGTGCGGATGTCGGGCAGGAGCTGCTTGCTGTCCGCCGGGATCGACATGTAGACGATGGCCGGGAGGTTGCCGCCGGTGTTGACGGCCATCGTCACGATCGTGGCCTTCTCGGTCTCCGACGTCAGCGAGTACGCGATCAGCCGTCCCGTGTTGTCGCCCACCTTGATCGGCTGCTGGGCGATCTTGCGGACCTTGTTGCCGGTGGGGAAGAAGCGCTTGCGCGCGTCCAGCACCACCTGCTTGATGACCGGCTCCAGGTTGTCCTTCTCGTAGTACGAGGCCAGCTTCTGCGGCAGCGGGCCCGACATGAGCTGGGCGCTCGTGTCCTGCGTGATCGGGACGAACTGGCGGGTGTCGTAGTTGTACGTGGCCTTGACGGTGGTACGCGTGTCCAGCCGCCACGTGCCGCCCAGGCGCGGGAGGGAGATCCCGGCGGCGGCGTCGGGCACCCTGCCGAGGACCGGGGCGGCCTTGCCCGGGTACTTCGGCAGCGCGCCGATCGTGGTCGAGGTCCTCGTGGAGCTCGGCTTCTGCGGGGTCGTGGGCTTCTCGGCCACGGTGTTGGAGGCCGCCGGGTCGTCACCGGCCAGCGGGCCGGCGAGGAACGCCCACAGCAGCGCCGCGACCAGCGCGATCGCCACGGAGCCGCCGAGCGCGTAGATCCAGATGGGCCTGCCCTGACTCTCCTCCTCCAGGGAGTCCTCGTCGCCCATGGCCTGGTAGTCGTCGCCGAAGACGGTGTTCCAGAGCTCCTGCTGGCGCTCCGGCGGCGGTGTGCGGGAGCCGCTGATCTGGCCTGCGGTCACGAACGGGCGGTCGGGGTCCGAGGGGTCGCGGTTCAGGTTCGAGCCGGGGCGCGGGGCGCCGGTGTCCTCGGCGGGGGGTGTGGCGCTGATGTTCGATGAGTCCATGGTGGGGGAGGGGGTGGCGCGGTCGTTGAGCAGGTTCTCCGTGTGCTGGGCGTACGTCATCGTCCGCTCTTCGGAAGGGTGTGCATGCCGGGGCGGCGCGTGCGCGCCCTGCGGAAGGTCGTCGACCTGGTACATGGCCGTCGCCTGCTCCGGGGAGCCGGCGTTGTCCCGCTCGGCGGGGGGCCAGGGGGCGGGGGAGGAGAGGTTCGACCAGGAGCCGGCGGCCGGGGGCGGCTGTTCCCACGCCGGGATCGGGTCCGGCGGCTGCTCCCACGCGGGGATCGGGTCCGGCACCGGGCGCTCCCCGCCTCGCGGGGGGAACTCCGAGCCGCCCCGCGCCGGAGCCTCGGACCAGGAGGCCGGACCGGCGCTGCCCTGCTGAGGCCCGTCCGGCCATGAGGACGGCCCGCCGGGGAGCGAGGACGGCCCGCCCGGGAGCGGCGACGGTCCGCCGGGGAGCGGAAGGTCGGGCCGGGAGGACCGCCCGCCCTGCGGTGCGGCATCCGGCCACGAGGACGGGCCGTTCTGCGGCGGGGAGTCGGACCAGGAGGAGGGGCCGTTCTGCGGAGGAGAGTCGGGCCAGGCGGTCGGCGCGCTCTGCGGGGACGCCTCCGGCCAGGAGGACGGTCCGGCGCTCTGCGGCGACGAGTCGGGCCAGGAGGATGGGCCCGCCGCGCTCGTGGGCGGCACGTCCGGCCAGGAGGAAGGGCCGGAGGCGCCCTGCGGGGAGGGCTCGGGCCAGGAGGGGCCGGTGGCGTCGCGGGCCGGCGGGGCCGGCCAGGAGGGTCCGGTGGCGCCCTGGGGCGGCAGGTCCGGCCACGACTGCGGGCCCCCGGCCTCGGAACGGGCGGGCTCGGGGCGGGACCTGCGGGGTGGCTCCGGCCAGGAGTCGTCCGTGCGCGGCGGCTCGGGCCACGCCGGGTCCTGCTGAGCGGACCTCGGGGCCTCGGGCCAGGACATGGGGACCTCCGTTGCGGGGGAGCCGGGCGCGTCGCGGCGCGGTGCGTCTGGCCAGGACGGTGGCAGGTGTGGTCCGGAATTCTCCGTTGCCATTGCTGCCGGCCCTCCCGAGTATCTGTCCGGATAGCCCGTTATATCCGGATTTGACGTACCAGGCATGATCTCATGGGATTTTCCAGGAGATACAGGTGGTTCCGCAGCGAAACGAGCGAAGCCGTGCGGATCCGTCGGCGGGTCCTGCATGGGCAGGCCTGCCTCCGGTCGCTCGGGCTCAGCTGGGTACACCACGGTGACAAGGGTATTCATAGGGGACGAATGAGGTCACAACGGATACATCACCATCAGGTCTCGCTGGACCTGAAGGGTCCATTGTGCCTGCGGACCTCGATCGAGTATCTGCATTCAGCCGAAGACGTGCGCTAGGCTTGACACATGCGTTCCGCGACCCTGCTTCTTAGCGGGCCGCGACGGCCCTGAAGATTCTCGCCGTCGCGGCTACCCCTCGTTGTGTGCACGGGGGGTTTTCTTATGGGGTCCGAATCAAGCCAGAAGGACAGTAGCCGTGAGTGAGTACGATCCGCAGGCGCTGCAGGCCAAGTGGCAGCAGCGGTGGGAGGAGCAGGAACCCTACCGGGCGAGCGAAGACCCGGCTGACCCGCGCGAGCGCCGCTACATGCTCGACATGTTCCCCTACCCGTCCGGCGACCTGCACATGGGGCACGCCGAGGCCTTCGGGCTGGGCGACGTGGTCGCTCGTTACTGGTACCAGCAGGGTTACAACGTCATGCACCCGATCGGGTGGGACTCCTTCGGCCTGCCGGCGGAGAACGCCGCGATCAAGCGGAACGCCCACCCGGCCGAGTGGACCTACGCCAACATCGAGACGCAGGTCACCTCGTTCAAGCGCTACGCGCTGTCCTTCGACTGGTCGCGCCGTCTGCACACCAGCGACCCCGACTACTACCGCTGGAACCAGTGGCTGTTCAACCGGTTCTTCGAGCGCGGCCTGGCCTACCGCAAGGGCGGCCTGGTCAACTGGTGCCCCAACGACCAGACCGTGCTGGCCAACGAGCAGGTCGTGGCCGGCAAGTGCGAGCGCTGCGGCGCCGACGTCGTCCGCCGCGAGCTGACGCAGTGGTACTTCAAGATCACTGACTACGCGCAGCGCCTGCTGGACGACATGGACCAGCTGCAGGAGGGCTGGTCCGAGCGGCTGCTGACCATGCAGCGCAACTGGATCGGCCGCTCCGAGGGCGCCGACGTGCTGTTCGAGATCGAGGGCCGCGAGGAGCCGGTCCACGTCTACACCACGCGGCCCGACACGCTGTTCGGCGCCACCTTCTTCGTGGTCGCCGTGGACGCCAAGCTGGCCGACGAGATCGTCACCGACGAGCACCGCGCCGAGTTCGAGGCCTACCGCGCCGAGGTCGCCAAGCTGAGCGACATCGAGCGGCTGTCCACCGACAAGGAGAAGACCGGCGTCTTCCTGGGCCGCTACGCGGTCAACCCGGTCAACGGCGAGCGCATCCCGGTCTGGGCGGCCGACTACGTGCTGTCCGACTACGGCCACGGCGCCATCATGGCCGTGCCCGCCCACGACCAGCGCGACCTGGACTTCGCGGTGAGGTTCGAGCTGCCGGTGAAGGTCGTCGTGCACACCGGCCTGGCGGACCCGGGCGAGACCGGCGAGGCCACGCCGGGCGAGGGCACGCTGGTCAACTCCGGGCCGCTCGACGGCCTGACCAAGGTCGAGGCCATCTCCAAGATCATCGAGATCCTGGAGCGCGAGGGCAGGGGCACGGGCGCGGTCAACTACCGGCTGCGCGACTGGCTGCTGTCCCGCCAGCGGTTCTGGGGCACCCCGATCCCGATCATCCACTGCGGCGACTGCGGCGAGGTGCCCGTCCCCGACGAGCAGCTGCCGGTCACGCTGCCCGACATGCGCGGCGAGGCACTGGCCCCCAAGGGCGTCTCCCCGCTGGCCAGCGCCACCGAGTGGGTCAACGTCGAGTGCCCCAAGTGCGGCGGTGCGGCCAAGCGCGACACCGACACGATGGACACGTTCGTCGACTCGTCGTGGTACTACCTGCGTTACTGCTCGCCCGGCTACACCGAGGGCCCGTTCGACGTCGAGCGGGTGCGCAAGTGGGGCCCGATCGACCAGTACGTCGGCGGCATCGAGCACGCGGTGCTGCACCTGCTCTACTCGCGGTTCTTCACCAAGGTCCTGCACGACATGGGCATGGTCGACTTCACCGAGCCGTTCCGGCGCATGCTGAACCAGGGCCAGGTGATCAACGGCGGCAAGGCCATGTCCAAGTCCCTGGGCAACGGCGTCGATCTGGGGCAGCAGATCGACGACTTCGGCGTCGACGCCGTGCGCCTGACCATGGTCTTCGCCGGGCCGCCCGAGGACGACATCGACTGGGCCGACCTCTCGCCGGCGGCGTCGCTGAAGTTCCTGGCCCGCGCGCTGCGCGTCATGTCCGAGGTGGACAGCGCGCCCGGCGTGGCGTTCGAGGGCGGCGACGTGGAGCTGCGCAAGGTCACCCACCGCACGATCGACGAGGTCACCAAGCTGGTCGAGTCCTACCGCTTCAACGTCGCGGTGGCGCGCATGATGGAGCTGACCTCGGCCACGCGCAAGGCCATCGACGTCGGCCCCGGCGCCGGTGACCCGGCGGTGCGCGAGGCCGCGGAGACGCTGGCGATCATGCTGTCGCTGGTGGCCCCGTACACCTCCGAGGAGGGCTGGGAGCGGCTGGGCCGCACCGGCGCCGTCGCCTTCGCCGGGTGGCCGGTGGCCGAGCCCGCGCTGCTGGTGCAGGAGTCGGTCACCTGCGTGGTGCAGGTGGCGGGCAAGGTGCGCGACCGGCTGGAGGTCTCGCCGGACATCACCGAGGACGAGCTGCGCCAGCTGGCGCTGGCCTCGGAGAAGGTCGCCCCGTACCTGACGAACTCGCCCCGCAAGGTGATCGTCCGGGCGCCCAAGCTGGTCAACATCGTCCCGTAACTCATAGCTCGCGCAGGGCCGGCAGCAGCTCCTTCTCCGCCCAGTCGAAGAAGGGCTGCTGCTGGTCGTGCCCGATCTGGACGAGCGCGACATGGGTGTACCCGGCGTCGGCGAACTGCCTGGCGCCCTGCACGACCGCGTCCACGTCGTTCCCGCACGGCACGCTCTGGGCCACGTCCTCGGGGCGTACGGTGCCGGTCGCGGCGGCGAAGTTCACCGGACCGGGCAGCTCGGCCATGACCTTCCAACCGCCGGCGGCCGCCCAGCGCCACAGGCGGTGTGCCCGATCCCTGGCGGCCTCGGGATCGGTGTCGTACGCGATGGGCAGCTGCCCGTACACGGGCCTGCCGTGCCCGCCCGCGGCGTTGAACTGCCTGACCACGTCCGGCAGCGGTTCGTTGACCACCAGCACGTCGCCGTACTCGGCGGCGATCTCCGCGGACTGGCCGCCCGAGGCGGCGATGGCGAGCGGGACCGGCCGCTCCGGCAGGTCGTAGAGCTTGGCCGAGTCGACGTCGTAGAACTCGCCCTGGTACGTGACGTAGTCGCCGCCGAACAGCAGCTTGATGATCCGGATCGCCTCGGCGAACATCCGGTGCCGGGTGTCCACGGGTGGCCAGCCCTCGCCGATGACGTGCTCGTTCAGGTTCTCGCCCGCCCCGAGGCCCAGCGTGAACCTGCCCTCGCTCAGCACACCCATGGTCGCCGCCTTCTGGGCCACCACGGCCGGGTGGTAGCGCATGATGGGGCAGGTCACGTACGTCATGAGCGGCAGGCGCCGGGTGACCTGGGCCGCCGCGCCGAGCACGGACCAGCAGTACGGCGAGTGCCCCATCTCCTCGATCCACGGGAAGTAGTGATCGGAGATGACCGCGTAGTCGAAGCCGATCCGCTCGGCCACCGCGGCGTGATCGACCAGCTCCCGCGCGGGGGTCTGCTCGGACATCAAGGTGTAGCCGATTTGTACCATATGGTGCCGCGTACCCGGGTTTGTCGGACTTAGTCGGTGGACTGGAGTTCCTCCAGTACCAGCCCTATGCCGATGCCGAGCAGCCAGATGTCCTTGACCAGCCCGATGCCCTGCTCGGACGGGCGCAGGCTGCCCTCCTGCCGCATCCCCGGCGTCCTGAGATACAGGCCGACCAGCCCCGCCGCGAACCCGGTCAGAGCGGCCCCCGCCACCAGCGACGGCACGATCGGCACGAGCAGCGCGGTCCCGATCGCGATCTCGCTTCTGGAGAGCAGCCTGGTGAAGGCCACCGGGTCCATGTCACGCAGGAACGGGTACGTGTTCGCGGCCATGCCGTGCAGGCCCGCCGCGGTCTGCTCGTCGGCGTGGACCTTGCTGAGCCCGGAGTTGAGGATGACGGCCGCGGCCGCCAGGCGGGACGGGAGCTGGTGTGGACGGGCGCAAAACTTCATAGTCCACCCTCTTCCCGGCATTTCAGGCACATCCCCTACTTGACAGTTCGCGGGACGTGGTGGGCCCGTTCGAGGGAGAATTCTTGGGCTGACCTTGGCATCTGGCATTAATCTGCACATGTGACAAATGGCGCATACCTCAGATACCCGCATATCCACGGTGACATGGTCACCTTCGTCGCAGACGACGATGTCTGGCTGGCTCCCCTGTCCGGAGGCAGGGCCTGGCGGTTCACCGCCGACCGCGTCCCGGTGTCGCACCCGAGATTCTCGCCCGACGGCACGCGCATCGCGTGGACGGGCGGCAAGGAGGGCGCGCCGGAGGTGTTCGCGGCCGGGATCGACGGCCCCGAGGGCGAGCGGCTGACCTACTGGGGTAGCGCCACGACCGGCGTACGCGGCTGGACGGGCGAGGGCGACGTGCTGGCGGTCACCGCGGCCGGGCAGAGCGAGCGGGGCCGGACCTGGGCGTACGCGGTGCCACTCGACGGCGGCCCCGCCACGCGCCTGCCGTACGGGTGGGTCAGCGACGTGGCCGTCAGCGGCGCGCGGGTGGCCACCGTGTCGCCGATGTGGCGCGAGCCGTCGCAATGGAAGCGGTACCGGGGCGGCACGGCCGGCAAGATCTGGGTCGACGCGGAGGGCGACGGGGAGTTCGCCCGACTGTTCGCCGACAGCACCGCGCAGTACTGGGCGGTCAACTGGGTGGGGGACCGGCTCGTCTTCCTGTCCGACGTCGACGGCGTCGGCAACGTCTACTCCGCCCTGCCCGACGGGTCCGACCTGCGCAGGCACAGCGATCACCAGGAGTTCTACGCCCGCCACGCCGCCGGCGACGGGGAGCGGGTCATCTACGGCCACGCCGGGGACCTTTGGCTGCTGGAGAGCCTGGACGCGGAGCCGTACCGGCTGGACGTGACGCTGGGCGGGCCGCGGCCGGGGCGGGCCAAGCGCCCCGCGCCGCTGCGGGTCGGCGCGTTCTCGCCGGACGCGAGCGGGCGGGCCAGCGCCGTGGAGATCCGCGGCACCGCCCACTGGGTGACCCACCGCGACGGGCCCGCGGGCGTGCTGCGGGCGCAGCCGGGTGTCCGCGTACGGCTGCCGCAGGTGCTCGACGCGGACGGCCGGGCCGTCTGGGTGTCGGACGCCAGCGGCGAGGACGGGCTGGAGATCGGCACGCCGGGCGGCGAGGTCAGGACGCTGGCCACCGGGGAGCTCGGGCGGGTGCTCGAACTGACGGTCTCGCCCGACGGCAAGCACGTGGCGGTCGCCGCGCATGACGGTCGGCTGCTGGTCGTCGACGTCGAGTCCGGAAATATCCGGCAGCTCGACCGGACCACGCAGGGAGACGTCAGCGGGCTCACGTTCTCGCCCGACTCGGGGTGGCTGGCCTGGGTGCACCCGCACCACGAGCCGCTGTCGCAGATCAAGATGGGGCGGGTCGACGGGACGTCGGTGATCGACGTGACGTCGGTGCGGTTCTCCGACTTCGACCCGATGTTCACCAAGGACGGGAAGCACCTGGCGTTCCTGTCGGTGCGGACCTTCGACCCGGTGTACGACGCGCACGTCTTCGACATGTCCTTCCATGGTGGGTGCAAGCCGTACATCGTGCCCCTGCAGGCCACCACGCCGTCGCCGTTCGACCCCTCCTTGCAGGGACGCGGGTTCAACGGCGAGGACGACAAGCCCGCCAAGGACGACAAGAAGGACGACGCCGCACCGCGTACCGAGGTCGATCCCGAGGGGCTCCCCTCGCGCGTGGTGCCGGTGCCGGTGCCTGCGGGCCGCTACGGCAACCTGCGTACCGCCAAGGACGCCCTGCTCTGGCTGCGCCACCCCCTCGCGGGGCAGCTCGGCGACGGCACCGAGCCGGTCACCGAGATCGTGCTCGAACGCTACGACCTCAAGAAGCGCGCCAAGTCCGAGCTGGGCAAGGAGGTGCGTGCGTTCGAGGTCAGCGGCGACGGCGGCAGGCTCGTCACCAACGGCAAGAACGGCCTGCAGACCCGCGCCGCCACCGAGGGCGACGAGGTCGTCTCCATCGACCTCGACCGGATCGCCGTGGAGATCGACCCGATCGCCGAGTGGCGGCAGGGCTTCCGCGAGGCCGGCCGCCTCATGCGCGACCACTTCTGGCGCGAGGACATGAACGGCGTCGACTGGCAGGGCGTGCTCGACCGCTACGAGCCCCTGGTTGGACGCATCGGCGCTCACTCCGAGCTGATCGACCTGCTCTGGGAGACGCAGGGCGAGCTGGGCACCTCCCACGCGTATGCGAGCGCCAACGGCGCCGGCGTCGACCCGCGCCGCCGCCAGGGGCTCCTGGGCGCGGACCTCGCCAGGGACGACGACGGCGTGTGGCGGGTCGTACGCATCCTGCCCGGCGAGTCCTCCGACCACGACGCACGCTCCCCGCTGCTCGCGCCCGGGGTGGCCGTCCGTTCCGGCGACGCGATCGTCGCGGTGGGCGGGCGTCCCGTGGATCCGGTACGCGGTCCGCTGGCCCTCCTGGCGGGCACCGCCGACCAGCCCACTGAGCTGACCGTACGGCCGGCCGCCGGTGGGGACACCCGCCGGGTCGTGGTCAGCCCGATCGCGGAGGACACCCGGCTGCGCTACCACGACTGGGTGGAGAGCCGCCGTGCCCGCGTCCGGGAGGCCTCCGCCGGCAGGCTCGGATACCTGCACGTGCCCGACATGGTGGCGACGGGGTGGGCGCAGTTCCACCGCGACCTGCGTACCGAGATGGCCTTCGACGGGCTGGTCGTGGACGTGCGCGAGAACGGCGGCGGGCACCTGTCGGAGCTCGTGCTGGAGAAGCTGTCCCGCAAGGTCACGGGGTGGGCGCGGGCACGCGGCTACGAGCCGATGCGCTACCCGGAGGACTCGCCCCGGGGGCCGATCGTGACGATCACCGACGAGTTCGCGGGCTCGGACGGGGACATCGTCAGCGCCGGGATCAAGATCCGCGGCATCGGCCCGCTGGTGGGGACGCGGACCTGGGGCGGGGTGATCGGCATCGACTCCCGGTACTCGCTCGTCGACGGGACGCGGGTCACGCAGCCGCGGTACTCGTTCTGGCTCGAAGGGCACGGCTGGGGCGTGGAGAACTACGGGGTGGAGCCGGACATCGAGGTGGTGATCACGCCGCAGGACCGGGTGGCGGGGCGGGATCCGCAGCTCGAGAAGGCGATCGAGCTGGCGCTGGCCGCCCTCGAAGAACACCCATCCGCCACGCCGCCGGACCTCCCGCCGCTGCAGTAACCTCGCTGCGGTAACCCCCCACTCACCGCCTCACCCACCGCCCCGACCGGCACCCGGCCTCGCCGTCGGGGCCTCTGCCCACTCACCCCCCATTCGCCACCTGGCCGCCAGCCTCGCCGTCGGGTCCACCCCCCTGCGCCTCATGTCCACACCGACGTGCCGCGCCCCGAGCGTTCCCGCCGCTCCGCCACCTCCGGTACCGGGCCACACCCCTGCCGACCTCCGCACTAACGCCGCCAACGCCGCGCCGCCAACGCCGCGCCGCCAACGCCGCGCCGCCAACGCCGCGCCGCCAACGCTGCGCCGCCAACGCCGCGCCACCTCGTGCGCCGCGCCATTCGCGCGCCCAGTGGGACGGGCGCCTGCCTGGCGCCCCGTCGTCTGGTGCGCGGGTCCATCACCACCCAGCCGGGCGGCGTGGCAGGAGTGTCGTGGGGATCCCGCCACGCCCCTTGGGAAAACCAGGGTCAGGGCATCTGGGTCAGCCGGTCGAGGATCTCGGCCAGGATCGCCTCCGTGGTGGCGAAGTTCAGCCGGACGTAATGCTCGCCGCCAGGCCCGAAGACCGCGCCGTCGATCAGCCGCACCCTGGCCTCCCGCTCGTACACCTCCGCCATTCCCGGCCGCCCCATGTTCAGCCACGCCAGGTACGTGGCCTGCGGAACCCGATAGCCGACCGACGCCGGCAGCCGGGAGGCGATGATGCGGCGGTTGCGGTCCAGCAGGGCGCGGGTCGACTCCAGCCAGGCGTCCCCGTGCCGCCACGCCGCCACGGTGGCCTCCACGCCGAAGAGGTTCGCCGAGCCGTACACGAAGGGCGGCTGCGCCTCCAGGGCCTTGCGGACGCCCGCGTGTCCCAGGTGGGCCACCGAGCAGCGGATGCCGCCCAGGTTGAACGCCTTCGTGGCGGACGTGAGCGTGACGGTGCGTTCGGGGAGGATCGTGGCGAACGGGATGTGCTGGTGCGGCTCGAACGTGAGGTCCGCGTGGATCTCGTCCGCGATGACCAGCAGGTCGTGGCGTTCGACGTGCTCGGCCAGCTTCGTCAGCTCCTCGCGGGTGAACGAGCGGCCGGTCGGGTTGTGCGGGTTGACCAGCAGGAGCACCCGGCAGCCCGACAGGTCGGGCACCTCGAAGCGCCACGCGTCCCCGTCGGGCTCCAACTGGATCGGATGAAGGGGCCGTTCCATGACCTTCAGCGTCTCCAGGAACGGATGGTAGGCCGGGGTGTGCAACGCGACCCCGTCGCCCGGCCGGGTCCAGACCTGGAGGAGGACCTGGAGCGCCTGGTTGAGGTCGTTGAACGAGCGTACGAGCGAGGGGTCGGCCTGCCAGCCGTACCGGTTCGCCATGCGTTCGGCGAACGCCTCGGCCAGCGGCCCGGCTGAGGGCAGTTCGAGCCAGGTCGGGTAGCCCAGATCGCCGGCGGCCCGCCGCCGCAGTGCCTCGATCACCTCGGGAGCGGTGGACAGGTCCATGTCGGCGACCCAGGCGGGGATGACGCCCGGCGGGACTTCTGACCACTTGATGCCATCGTGGGATGTCTTGAGGTCTTCAGGGGTATATGCCTCATTCACGCGGCAATTCTAGGATTATTGATTGTGATGAGGTGGCGAGGCCGCTTATGGGAGGCTGGACGGCGATGATGTCTAACCCCAAGGTCGATGCCATTGTCGAGACCTACCTGTCGGTGGCCGACGCGGAGGCTCCCGGGCTCGTGGAGGGTCTCTATCTGGAGGGCTCGGCGGCGCTGGGCGACTACCGGCCCGGCGCGAGCGACGTGGACTTCGTCGCGGTGACGGCCTCGGAGGCGCCGTTCGGGGTGGTGGAGCGCATTCACGCCCGGTTGGGCGCGTACCCGTTCGAGGGCTGCTACCTCACGTGGGACGACCTCGGCCGGGACCCCGCCGAGCTGGGGACACGTCCCCGGGCACACGCGGGGAAGATCAACCCACGGGGCGGCCTCAACCCGGTCACCTGGCACACGCTGGCCCAGAACGGCCTGACCTGCCGCGGCCCCAAGCCGGACGAGCTCGATATCTGGCACGATCCAGCCGCCCTCGCGGCCTGGACCGACGGCAACCTCGACCGGTACTGGCGCCGCCTGGTGGCCAGGGCCTCCCACCTGGCCTCGCCCTGGGGGCTGGCCTGTCTCGGCGGCTACAACACGGTCTGGGTCGTCACGGGCGTCGCCCGGCTCCACTACACGCTGGCGACCGGCGAGATCACCTCCAAGTCGAGGGCCGGGCAGTACGCGTTGGCGGTGTTCCCCGAGCGCTGGCACCGCGTGGTGAACGAGGCGCTACGCCTGCGCGAGGAGGACGAGACCGCGCTGCCGACGCTCTCGGGCGCGGTCAGCGGGCTGAGCGAGCACTTCGGCACCCCCCGCAAGTCCCTGTACGGCTCGCCGTTCGAACGGCGGCGCGACGTGCTCGCCTTCGCCGACCAGGCGATCATGGCCGCGCACGAGCTGTACGCGGCCCGTTAGAAGCCCCCAGACCTTCAGTCGGTGCCGCACGCGGGCCGCGACTCGAGGGTCGAGCAGAACGACGGGTCGAGCGCCTTCAAGGGCAGCGTGAGCTTCGTGCAGGAGTGAGCGGGCCGGTGCGGCGACGTCCGGGTACTGCGGGTGTGGCGAAGGATGGGGTGGCGGCGAAACGGGGCGACGACGAGACCGAGACCGAGTTCTGCGCGAGTGCCCGATAGCCGGGTGGCGAGACGGTGCGATGCTGAGACCGAGTTTGGTGCCAATGTCCGATGGCGGGGTGGCGATACGGTGCGATGTCGGCGTTGGGTGGCCTTGAGCGCCGCGACCGACAACATGGGACTGGATGGCGCTCCCCGGACGGCTCAGCTCCCAGGGGCATGGCGTCCCTCGCCGGTCCGGATGTCCGGTGACGGGGCTTCGGCCCGAGGGCGAGGTGGAGTTGGAGCCGTACGTACCCCATGAACAGGTGTGTTTCGGCGCGCGCCGGAACGCGGCGCGAGCGGTTGGACGCGCGCCCGAGACCCTTTCGGGCCCTGACCGCTGCTAGAGGCGGCGCAGGACCGCCACGACCTTGCCCAGGACGCTGGCCTCGTCGCCGGGGATGGGCTCGTAGTTGGGGTTGTGGGGGACGAGCCAGACATGGCCGTCCTTGCGCTTGAAGGTCTTGACGGTGGCCTCACCCTCGATCATGGCGGCCACGATGTCGCCGCTCTCCGCCACGGGCTGCTGGCGGACGACCACCCAGTCGCCGTCGGCGATGGCGGCCTCGATCATCGAGTCACCGGCGACCTGCAGGAGGAACAGGGTGCCCTCGCCGACGAGCTGCTTGGGCAGCGCGAAGACGTCTTCCACGCTCTCCTCGGCCAGGATCGGACCACCGGCGGCGATGCGGCCGACGAGCGGGACATAGGCGGCCGTGGGGCGGTTGATCGTGGGCTCTTCGTCGGTCGCGTCAGGGTCCACCCACAGCACGGGCTCGCCCGGGAGGCGCACTTCGAGCGCGCGCGGCCGGTGCGGGTCGCGACGCAGGTAACCCTTGCGCTGAAGCGCCGTCAACTGGTGCGACACGCTCGACGTGCTGGTCAGCTGGACCGCCTCGCCGATCTCGCGCATGGAGGGCGGATAGCCGCGCTGCTGCACCGAGTCGCGGATGACTTCAAGGATCTTGCGCTGCCTGGGCGTCAGGCCCAGAGAGTCGCGCCGGCGCACCGCGAGGTCGCTGACCCCGTTTGCGCCATCCTGCTCGCTCATGCTCTTCCTCCTCGCCTGGCGGCCCGCCTCACCGGCGCACCTCCCGGTCTGTGGTCCCAATGTCGCACACAGCGACCGTATCGCTGTTGAAGATCATCTTCAAACAATTGTTCGAGTCTTCCTCGAAATTGTCGCCAGCGTGGTGTACAACATCGTACGGGAGTTCGATCGACACCGTGTTCGATTTGCTGATCTTTATTTGGCCTTTTCCTCGGGCCGCACGGCAGGAGGTCAACCATGCGAACGCCCACAAATACCGACACGACCAGCCAAGACGCCAAACGACTCACACTCATCGCCGACGCCACGCAGGGTAACGATCGACGGGGAGACAATACGCGGACTGAGGCCGGTTCCCGCGGGAATTCGGGGAAGAGGTTGGGGCCCCGCACGGCTCATGGTGGAAGGCCCCATTTGCGATTGGTGCCGCCGCCGCGTCCGGGTTCCGACGCGGACGCCACCGTACCGCCGGGCAGGGGAGGAGCCCGTGCGGACGAGGGCGACGAAACGGCGGCCGGCCGGAGATCCGGCGCAGACAGAGACCAACGGCGCTCGGGCGGGGGTGCCGACGCTGGGCGGGGGACGAGGGTGAACGATCGGGGCGCACGTGCCCCTGCGGGCGACGCGCGGTCGCGGGCGCGCGGACCAGGAAACTCCGGGACGAGAGAAGCGGGAGGCGCCGTCGGCCCTCGAGGTGGCGTCCAGTCCGCCGAGGGTGGCACGCGCGGCAGTCGGCGCCCCGCGCAGATCGCGGGGAGAGACGTGGACGGTGCTCGGGGTGCTGGGGGAGAGGTTCTGGGTCTCGGGGGTGGTGTCCGGGGCTCCGGGGAAGGCGTTCGCGGTGCCCGGGGCCTGGCCCGGAGCACTGGGGAAGGCGCGCGCAGTCCCCGGGGTCCCGCCCGGAGAGCCGTGGGAAAGGCCCTTGGCTCCAGGGGTGGCGTCCGGAAAGCCGTGGGAAAGATCCTTGGCCCCAGGGGCGGCATCCGAAGCGCTGGGGGAAAGGACTTCGGTCCCGGGGGTGATGGCCGAGGTGCTGGAAAGGGCGCTCGCGGCGGTCGTCGTGCCGCCCAGGGTGCTGGGGGAGGCGTTCGTGGTGCTCGGAGTGGGGGTGTCCGGGGTGCCGGCGGGGATGACCGGGCTGCGCGGGGAGGCGTCGTCCGGGCCGGCCGATCTCGGCGTGGCACAGGTGGCGGGCGGTGGGGATCTCGCCGGTGGGGCCGTCGGGTGGCGAGGTGGCGCGCGCGGCGGGCGTTGGCGCGCGTGCGTCGGCGGTCCGCTCCGCCGTTGCGGCTGACCCGGCGCGGGCGGGTCGTGCTGGTGGTCGCCGTGGCGTTGCTGTCGCTCGGCGGGTTCTGGCTCGGTACGCGTGCGGTGGGGCAGGCGGCGGTGCAGGTCGTCGTGACCGGCCATGCGGGGTTGCCGTGGGTGGAGGTGCGCGAGGGTGACACGCTCTGGGCCATCGGGGAGGCGCTCTCCCAGGGGGACGATCCCGGCCCTGTGGTGGAGGAGATCAAGCGCCTCAACGGCCTGTCCGACTCCCCCATTCGCCCGGGCACCCGCCTGTACGTCCCGAGCAACACCGCCGCCTTACACTGACCGCCCAACCCGCGGGTGCGTCCGGCCCGCCGGTCCGCCCGAGCTGTGAGTTCGCTCGGCTCGCAAGTCAGCCCAGGCCACCAGCTCGGCCGGCCCGCCGGTCCGCCGAGGCTGCCGGTCCGCCCGGGCCGCAACCCCGCTTCGGGCTGTGAGTCTGCGCGGGCTGCGAGTCCGCTGGGGCCGCCAGGCTGCTCGAACCGTGAGTACGCTCGGGCCGCTGGTCCGCTCGGGTTGTCAGCGCGCTCGGCCTGGGAGTCTGCTGGGGTCGCCAGTCCGCTCGGACGGTGATTGCGATCGAGGCGCTGGTCTACTTGAGTTGCGAGTCCGCTCGAACCCGCGAGTACGTCCGGGCTGCGAGTACGTCCGGGCCGCGAGTCCGTGCGGACCACGAGGCCACGCGTGGGAGCGCGCGTCGGCAGGCTGCTCGGGTGTGACTGGCCGGCGGTGTGTCGCATGGGGTGCGGAGTTGCCTGGAGGCAGGGGTCGGGTCGGGTCGTGGGACCGGTCGCCCGTGGGGCTGTCGGCGGGTCGTGGGTCCGGTCGCCCGTGGGGCCGTTGGCGTTGCGAGGCTGTCCGGTTGTGAGGTGGTTCGGGGGGTGCGGTGGTGGGGCTGGTGGGGGAAGGTTTGGGGGTTGGGTACCGTTGTGAGGTTTGTTCACGAAGGGGCGCGTAAGCAACTCGTGTGACGCCTCCAGCAGCACAAAGATCACCTCGACGGGCGACACGCCCAAGCTCCGCCGGTGACGGCGGGCTGATCAGCGACTTCGGTTCGATGGGCTTGCTCAACTTGCGTTCATGGTCGCTCGCTTCTACGGTTGGACCACAACATCTAGTAGTTACACCGATGTAGTTCACCACACCTTGTGTTTTATGTACCGCTCCATGGCTAGCCGTGGAGCGTGCGCGAGCGTCCCTCGACGGCGGTTTCGCGGCGTGTGGTGGCCGCAGGTCTGGGAGGCGAAAGCGTGCACTGTCCGTTCTGTCGCCACCCTGACACGAGGGTCATCGACAGCCGCTCCACGGATGACGGCGCGGCCATCAGGCGGCGCCGCACCTGTCCCGAGTGCGGGCGCAGGTTCACCACGCAGGAGACCGTACTGCTGATGGTGAGCAAGCGCAGCGGAGTGACAGAGCCGTTCTCGAGGGACAAGGTCGTCGCGGGCGTGCGGCGGGCCTGTCAGGGCAGACCGGTGGGCGAGGATTCGCTGGCGCAGCTCGGGCAGCGGGTGGAGGAGGCCATCAGGGCCAAGGGCGCGGCCGAGATCCCCTCCAACGAGGTGGGGTTGGCCATCCTGGGCCCGTTGCGGGACCTCGACGAGGTGGCCTACCTGCGGTTCGCATCGGTATATCGCGGTTTCGAGAGCCTGGCGGACTTCGAGGCCGAGATCTCACAGTTGAAGGCGGAGAAGGGGGAGTCATGACGGAGACGGCCAGCGGTTCAGTCGCGCGCGGGGGGAAGCGTCCGCGTAAGGGGCTGAAGATGAAGCGGATCTTCACCAAGCCCGGCGTGCACCCGTATGACGAGATCCAGTGGGAGCGCCGCGACGTCGTCATGACGAACTGGCGCGACGGCTCGATCAATTTTGAGCAGCGGGGCGTCGAGTTTCCCGAGTTCTGGTCGGTCAACGCGGCCAACATCGTGACGACCAAGTACTTCCGCGGCGCCGTGGGCACTCCGCAGCGCGAGTGGAGTCTGAAGCAGCTGATCGACCGGGTCGTCGGCGTCTACACCAAGACGGGGATCGAGCACGGCTACTTCGCCAGTGACGAGGACGCCGAGATCTTCGATCACGAGCTCAAGCACGCGCTGGCGCACCAGGTGTTCGCGTTCAACTCGCCGGTCTGGTTCAACGTGGGCACCAAGTCGCCCCAGCAGGTGAGCGCCTGCTTCATCCTCTCGGTGGACGACCAGATGGAGTCGATCCTCGAGTGGTACAAGGAAGAGGGTGTGATCTTCAAGGGCGGCTCGGGCTCGGGTGTCAACCTGTCCCGCATCCGTTCCTCGAAGGAGCTGCTGTCGAGCGGCGGCACGGCCAGCGGCCCGGTGAGCTTCATGCGCGGCGCGGACGCGTCCGCGGGGACGATCAAGTCCGGCGGCGCCACCCGCCGGGCGGCCAAGATGGTCGTGCTCGACGTCGATCACCCCGACATCGAGGAGTTCATCGAGACCAAGGCGCGCGAAGAGGACAAGGTCCGCGCGCTGCGTGACGCCGGTTTCGACATGGACCTGGGTGGCAAGGACATCGTCTCCGTCCAGTACCAGAACGCCAACAACTCCGTGCGCGTCTCCGACGAGTTCATGCGCGCGGTGGACAAGGGCGAGAAGTTCGGCCTTCGTGCCCGCCTGACCGGCGAGGTCATCGAGACGGTCGACGCCCGGGAGCTCTTCCGCAAGATGGCCAAGGCCGCCTGGGAGTGCGCCGACCCGGGCGTGCAGTACGACGACACGATCAACAACTGGCACACCGCCCCCGAGACGGGGCGGATCACGGCCAGCAACCCGTGCTCCGAGTACGTCCACCTGGACAACTCCTCCTGCAACCTGGCCAGCATCAACCTGCTGAAGTTCCTGAAGGACGACAACACCTTCGACGTCCCCAACTTCGTCAAGCTGACCGAGCTGATCATCACCGCGATGGACATCTCGATCACGTTCGCGGACTTCCCGACCGAGAAGATCGGCGAGACCTCGCGGGCGTACCGTCAGCTCGGCATCGGCTACGCCAACCTCGGCGCGCTGCTCATGGCGACGGGCCACGCCTACGACTCCGACGGCGGCCGCGCCGTGGCGGGGGCGATCACGTCGCTGATGACCGGCGTGTCCTACCGCCGCAGCGCCGAGCTGGCCGCGGTGGTCGGCCCGTACGACGGATATGCCCGGAACGCCGAGCCGCACAAGCGCGTCATGCGCAAGCACGCGGCGGCCAACGACGACCTGCGCACCGTCGGCTCCATGGACGCGAAGATCCACTCCGAGGCGTCCCGCCAGTGGTCGGAGTGCCTCAAGCTCGGCGAGAAGAACGGCTACCGCAACGCCCAGGCCAGCCTGCTGGCCCCCACGGGCACCATCGGCCTGATGATGGACTGCGACACCACCGGCATCGAGCCGGACCTGGCGCTGGTCAAGTTCAAGAAGCTCGTCGGCGGCGGCTCCATGCAGATCGTCAACCAGACGATCCCGCGGGCGCTCAAGCAGCTCGGCTACCAGCAGGAGCAGATCGAGGCCATCGTCGAGTACATCGGCGAGCACAGCCACGTCGTCGACGCGCCCGGCCTGCGCCAGGAGCACTATGAGGTGTTCGACTGCGCGATGGGCGAGCGGGCGATCGCGCCGATGGGCCACGTGCGCATGATGGCGGCCACGCAGCCGTTCCTGTCGGGGGCCATCTCCAAGACGGTCAACCTGCCCGAGTCGGCCACGATCGACGACATCGAGCAGGTCTACCAGGAGGGCTGGAAGCTGGGGCTCAAGGCCCTGGCCGTCTACCGCGACAACTGCAAGGTCGGCCAGCCGCTGTCGGCCGGCAACGGCGCCAAGAAGGACGAGGCCGCCAAGAAGGACGAAGCTGCCAAGGCGGAGCCCGAGGTCAAGGTCATCGAGGTCAACCGGCCGACCCGGCGGCGCATGCCCAACCAGCGGCCGAGCATGACCACCCGCTTCACGGTGGGCGGTGCCAAGGGCTACATGACCGCTTCGTCCTACCCTGACGACGGGCTCGGCGAGGTCTTCCTCAAGATGTCCAAGCAGGGCTCGACGCTGGCGGGCGTCATGGACGCCTTCTCCGTCGCGATCTCCATCGGCCTGCAGTACGGCGTGCCGCTCGAGACGTACATGAGCAAGTTCGTCAACATGCGGTTCGAGCCGGCCGGGATGACGGACGACCCGGACATCCGGATGGCGACGTCGGTGATGGACTACATCTTCCGCCGCCTGGCCCTCGACCACCTGCCCTACGACGAGCGGGCGGCCCTGGGCATCTTCTCGGCGGCCGAGCGCGCCGCGCAGCAGCGCGGCGAGGACCCGGCGGCGCTGCAGGAGACGGTGGACCGCGAGGCGCTGGCCCAGTCGGCGCCCATCGAGGAGAAGCCGAAGGCGGAGGTCGCCGAGCAGTCGCCGGCGGTCAAGGAGCTGACGCTGGAGAGCCACCAGCGCTTCACGGCCGACGCGCCGCTCTGCATGACCTGCGGCACCAAGATGCGGCCGGCGGGGAGCTGCTACGTCTGTGAGGGCTGCGGCTCCACCAGCGGCTGCAGCTAGTCGCGAGATCGGTTGACCGGGGCGGGGGCGAGCGGATTCGGCTCGCCTCCGCCCCGTCGTCTCGGGGGTGGATCCCGGCGCGGGTCCTCCCGAGGGAATTCGGCTCGCCACCTGAGCGTGGGGAGAGCCTGTGTGCTGGGCGTGAGGGAGGCCGGTCGATGACCGGGCCAAGTGTCTCAGTGGGGGACCGCTTCACAGGGGTGGATGCGGTCCTGGTAGCGCTCGCGCAGGCCGTGCTCGCCGTCTCAGTCGCTCAGTAGCTCGTCCAGGACGTCCGGCTTGTTGGTGATGATGCCGTCCACCTGGTAGTCCAGCATCCGCCGCATGGTGTCCGGGTTGTCCACCGTCCAGGCGAGCACCTGCATGCCGAGGGCGTGCACGCGCCGTACGTACGAGGCCGACAACGAGGTGTACGGCGGGTTGATCTGGTCGGCGAACTTGGCCAGCCCCGGCAGGTCGGCGCTGGACGGCGTGCCGAGCAGCCCGATCGGCACGTCGGGCAGCAGGCGGTGGAAGGTCCGCATCGACGCCCAGCTGAACGACTGCACCACCAGCCGCCCCTCCGCCAGCCAGCCGGGATGGCGGCGCAGCTCGGCGGCCACGCGGGCCTCGATGCCGGGGTAGAGCTCCGGAGCCTTGATCTCCAGCAGCAGGTCCAGCCCCGAGCCGCTCATCTCGCTGAGCGTCTCGTCGAGCGTGGGCACCCGCTCGTCCTCGTACTCGTCGGAGAACCACGAGCCGGCGTCCAGCTTGCGGATCTGGTCGAGCGTGAGATCTCCGACGCGCCACGGCGCATGACCGGGGAAGACCCGCTCGACGTCGGTGGTGCGGGCCAGGGTCGTGTCGTGCATCAGGACCAGTTCGTGGTCCTTGGTCTCCTGGACGTCGAGCTCGAACACGTCGGCCCGCTGCTTGTCGGCCAGCTCGAAGGCGGCGATGGTGTTCTCGGGCGCGTACGCGGAGGCGCCCCGGTGCGCGACGTTGACGACGGCGGTGGCCGCCTCGGCAGGGGTCGTCAGGAGGGTGGACGAGATCGCGATCATGACGGCGAGTCGCCTGAACATGGGTCTCCTCGGGTGGGGAGAGACAGTCGACTCGACGGTGACAAGATCTCATGACTGCAGGTTGATGGCAGAGTAACGGCCCGGTGCCCGACCGATGAGCATTCGACACGCGACCCCCGTGCCGGAGGAGCGAATCATGGAGTTCTAGCCTGAATGTCGTGAAGCATGGTGGGATGCTGGCCGTACTCCTGGCGGCCTGGTTCATGGCCCAGTTCGACTTCTTCGTGGTCAACGTGGCCGCTCCCTCTATCGAACGCGACCTGCACGCGGGCCCGGCCGC
This sequence comes from Nonomuraea sp. NPDC003707, assembly GCF_053587055.1. Classification (NCBI taxonomy): domain Bacteria; kingdom Bacillati; phylum Actinomycetota; class Actinomycetes; order Streptosporangiales; family Streptosporangiaceae; genus Nonomuraea; species Nonomuraea sp. NPDC003707. The sequence continues at coordinate 196,579 of NZ_JBSFNK010000018.1, forward strand.
CCTCGAGCTGATCGTGGGCGGGTACGCCTTCACCTACGCGGCCGGCATGATCACCGGAGGCCGGCTCGGCGACCGCTACGGTTACCGGCGGCTGTTCATCTGGGGCGTTGTCGCGTTCACGATCGCGTCCGTGCTGTGCGGGATGGCTGTGAACCCGGTCCAGCTCGTGGCCGCCCGCCTGCTCCAGGGCCTGGCGGGCGCGGCGATGGTGCCGCAGGTGCTGGCCACGATCTCCGCGGCCTACTCGCCGTCGGAGCGGGCGCACGCCCTCGGCTGGTACGGCGTCGCGGGCGGCCTGGGCTCGATCGCGGGCCAGGTGCTCGGCGGCCTGCTGCTGACCGCCGACACGCTGGGGCTCGGCTGGCGGGTCATCTTCCTGATCAACCTGCCCGTCGGCCTGATCGTGGTGCCGCTGGCCATCTGGCTGCTGCCCGAGGTCGAGACCGCCCGGCGGGCCAGGCTCGACGTGCCGGGCGCGGCGGGCCTGGCCGTCGGGCTGGCTCTGGTGCTGGTGCCGCTCGGTCTGGGTAACAGCCTGGGCTGGCCCGTCTGGTCGTGGATCAGCATGGGGGCCGCGGTGCCCGTGTTCGTGCTGACCTGGTGGTGGCAGCAGGCGCTCGGGGCGCGCGGCGGGCAGCCGGTGCTCGACCTGGCGCTGCTCAAGGTCCACTCCTACCTGGCGGGTGTGGGCTCGATTGTCGCGTTCATGGCGTACTTCGCCTCGTTCATGTTCACGCTGACGCTGCTGCTGCAGGGCGGGCTGGGGCTGACGGCCTTCCAGGCGGGGCTGGCGTTCGCGCCGATGGGGGTGCTGTTCTCGGTCACGTCGATCCTGGGGACGCGACTGGTCAGAAGGTACGGGCTGATCGTCGTCGTGATCGGCGGCGTGATCATCGGGCTCGGACTGGCCCTGATGGTGGTCGGGGCCGGGCTGGGCCTGCCGTACATCATGGCCGCGCTCATGCTCGTCGGCACGGGCAACGGGCTGGTCCTGCCGCAGCTCATCGGCGCGGCGCTGGTGGAGGTCGCCCCGCACCAGGCCGGCATCGGGTCGGGCATCCTCAGCACGGCGCAGCAGTTCGCGGGCGCGGGCGGCGTGGCGGTGATCGGCGCGGTCTTCTTCGCGGCGGCGGAAGGGGGGCACCACGTCACTGCCATGCGCTGGTCGGCGGGCATCGACCTGGGGCTCGTCCTCGTCGTGATCGCGTCGGTGGCCTACAACCGCCACCGCGCCGTCGTCACGAAACGGGCAGCGCGGTCCCGTACAAACGCGAGACGCGGATCCTGATCACCAGCCGCCGGTCCTCGACCATCTGCCGCAGGAAGGCGTACGGGTCGTCCATGTGCTGCTGCATGGCGAGGAGCTCCATGCCCACCTCGTCGCCCGGCTCGGCGCTCACCGGCGACAGCTCCGCCTGGCCCTCGGCGACGGCGTAGGACCAGAAGTCGTCGCTGGCCACGTAGAGGGCGCAGCGCGGGTCCTTGTGGAGCTGGCGGACCTTGAGCCGGTCGGCGATCGTGGAGATCCGCACCACGCGCTGGTCGGGGTCCCAGGTGTACAGGACGGTGGACAGGTGAGGGTGGCCGCTGCTCTTGTTCGTCGCCAGCGCGCCGAAGCGCTGCCCGGCCAGCAGCTGCGAGAGCTCCTCGTCGGCGAGGGACTGGGGGGCCGGGCCCGCGCCTGGCCCGTACGTTTGCGACATGCATCCTCTCCCTCGTGCAAATCCTGAAATGTCAGCCTATCCCCATGTCGCCTGGCCCTGGAGGACCCAGTGTGCACGGGCTCGGCGACCCGCCCACCGGTAGGTTACGAGTCATGAATTTTGCTATTACCAGCGGATACGTTGTGCCGATCGACGGCGACCCCATCGACGGCGGCACCGTACTCGTCCAGGACGGGAAGATCACCGCCGTCGGCCGGGACGTGGCCGTGCCCGAGGGGACCCCCGTCGTGGACGCCGCCGGCGGCTGGGTGCTGCCCGGCTTCGTCGAGGCCCACGGGCACCTCGGCGTGTACGAGGAGGCCGAGGGCTGGGCCGGTCAGGACACCAACGAGATGACCGACCCGAACGGCGCCCGCCTGCGCGCCCTCGACGCCATCAACCCCGCCGACCTGGCCTTCGCCGACGCGCTGTCCGGCGGCGTGACGACCGCGGTGATCAAGCCGGGCTCCGGCAACCCGATCGGCGGCCAGACGGTCGCGATCAAGTGCTGGGGCAGGTCCGTGGACGAGATGCTGGTCAAGGAGCCGGCCAGCGTCAAGAGCGCGCTAGGTGAGAACCCCAAGCGCGTGTACGGCGACCAGAAGAAGCTGCCGTCCACCCGGCAGGGCGTGGCCGCCGTGATCCGGGACGCGTTCATGAAGGCGCAGGACTACAAGGCCAGGCGGGCGGCGGCCGCCGACGAGGGCAAGCCGTTCGACCGGGACGGCACGCTGGAGATCCTGGTCCGCGTGCTGGACGGCGAGCTGCCCTGGTGCCAGCACACGCACCGGGCCGACGACATCTCCACCGCGCTCAGGCTGGCGGACGAGTTCGGCTACCGGCTGATCATCAACCACGGCACCGACGGCCACCTGCTGGCCGACACCCTGGCCGACCGGGACGTCCCCGTCATCATCGGCCCCCTCTTCACCAGCCGGTCGAAGGTCGAGCTGCGCCGGCGCTCGCTGCGCAACCCGGGCATCCTGGCCCGGGCGGGCGTGCGGCTGGCCATCACCACCGACCATCCCGTCGTGCCGATCCACTTCCTCGTCCACCAGGCCACGCTGGCGGTCAAGGAGGGCCTGGACCCGGCCGAGGCGCTGCGCTCGATCACCCTGAACCCGGCCCGGATCATGGGGATCGACGACCGGGTGGGCGCGCTCCGACCCGGGCTCGACGGCGACGTCGTGATCTGGTCGGGGGACCCGCTGGACGTCATGAGCCGGGCGCTGCGGGTGTTCGTCTCCGGCCGGGAGGTGTACACCTACGCCGACGGCGAGGCCGTCGTGGCGGATCCGTACTACCGCGAATCAAGTGACCGTTAAGCGGCTGTAGATGCGGGCCGAGCATAGTGGTCGGACCAGCGAAAGGGAGGCACCACGATGCCAGTCCAGCGTCCCAGCAAGGCCCTCTTGATCGGCCTGGTCGTCTCCAGCGCCCTGGCGTTGATCGTGCTGACCGTCATGCTGCTGTCGGGCGGGCCCGTGGGATTCGGGCTGTCCGCGCTGCTGGGCGTGGCGCCGCTGCCGGTGCTGCTGGCGGCCGTGCTCTCGCTCGACAGGCTGGAGCCCGAGCCGAAGCTGAACCTGGCGTTCGCCTTCGCGTGGGGCGCTGGGGTGGCGATCGTGCTGGGCGTCGCGCTGTCGTTCGTGGGGGAGGCGCTGTTCACCAGGGCCGGGTTCGGCGAGGCGGTCGTCGACGACGTGGGCACCGTCCTGCTGGCCCCCGTGATCGAGGAGGCGCTCAAGGGCTCGGCGCTGCTGCTGCTCCTGCGCAGGCGGCAGGAGATCGACGGGCTGACCGACGGCATCGTGTACGCCTCCATGGCCGGCCTGGGCTTCGCGGCCGTGGAGAACGTCGGCTACTACCTGCTCGCGTACAACGAGGACGGGGCCGGCGGGGCGCTGCAACTGTTCGTGATCAGGGGCCTCATCGACCCGCTCGGCCACCCCATCTACACCTCCATGATCGGCCTCGGTGTCGCCTACGCCCTGACCAGGCGCACCGCGGCCAGGTTCGCCGCGATCCCGCTCGGCTACCTGGGCGCGGTCTTCCTGCACGGCCTCTGGAACGGCTCCGCCACCACGGGCTCCCTGGCCTGGGTGGCCGCCGCGTACCTCGTGATCATGGGGGCGCTCATCCTGCTGATCACCGTGACCGTCATCGAACGCCGTCAGCTCGTCACCAGGATGGGCGTCTACCTGCCCGGTTACCAGCAGACCGGGCTGATCACGGAGGCCGACGTCAGGATGCTCAGCACGCTGTCCGGCCGCAAGGCGGCCCGCAAGTGGGCCAGGGGCGCCGGGCTCGGCCGGGCCATGGGCGACTACCAGCAGGCGGCGACCGAGCTGACCATGCTGCACCTGCGGGCCGAGCGCCAGGGCATGGACCCGGTCCGCTTCGCCGTGGAACGCGACGCGCACCTGGGCATGATGGCGAACGCCCGCCGCTGGTGACCCGGACGCTCCCTGGCAAAATGGGGTGAACCCTCGAAGGGAGAGCAGATGAGCTGGGTGGAGATCGGGTCCGAGACTGAGCTACGCGAATTGCTCGGCGAGGTCATGCCGAGGGCGGCGACCAAGGAGCGCGTACGGCTGCACGAGCGTGACCGGGAGTGGCTGGCGGCCTCCCCGTTCTGCCTGATCGCCACGTCGGACGACGCGGGCGCCTGCGACGTCTCGCCCAAGGGTGACCCCGCCGGGTTCGTTCACGTCATCGACGACACCACGATCGCCATCCCGGACCGGCCGGGCAACCGCAGGGCCGACGGATTCCTCAACGTCCTGACGAACCCGCACGTCGGGCTCATCTTCCTGATCCCCGGCCGCAACGAGACCCTGCGCATCAACGGCCGGGCCAGGCTCATCCGCGAGGCCCCGTTCTTCGACGAGATGATCGTGAAGGGCCACCGCCCGCACCTCGCGCTCGTGGTGGAGATCGAGCAGATCTTCTTCCACTGCGCCAAGGCGTTCCTGCGCTCCTCGCTGTGGAAGCCGGACAGCTGGGAGCCCGAGGTCCTGCCCTCCCACGCGCGGCTCGTCAAGGACGTGCAGAAAGTGGAGGAAAGCCTCGAACAGCTCGAGAGCTACTACGGCAAGACCTACGCCGAGCGCCTCTACGGCTGACCTCGGAGCCCGCCGCTCGGCCCCGGGCCGGGCGGCGGTGCTTTCAAGGCGTTTCAGGCGGCGGAGGTCGGACCGCCCGGGAAACGGATGACGTTGCGGCCGCTGTAGGCCCGCAGGTCGATCACCTTGGGATCGGCGGGCTGCTTGCGGCGGTCGGCCGAAGGAATCTCGCGGACCTTGTGCCTGGCGATGTGTGGCGGCACCACCACAAGCCTCTTCATCGTGAGCCCCCCGTGATGACTTTGTTACCTAGTTATCTACCGAAGGACCGATAAATACGGCGTAAAGAGAGCACGTCAGTAGGGGAGTGTGCGGCCCGCCGGGGTCCGCAGGTCCAGCTCCAGAGCCGGCTTCGTGGGCCGCTTGGTCGTCGACTTCGTGACTCTGACGCGTTTCATGGCCTCCCCCTTCGGAAGCGCGTGTCCGCGCCGCCGGCCGGTGGCATGACGGACGCCTGTCACCCGCCATGCGCGCCAACCTAACGGGCCACCACCGGCTCTCTCAATGCATTTCTACGAATGTCATGCTCCGGGCGTGAGCCGGGCCGTGACACCGATCCGGTTCCATGCGTTGATCATGGCCAGCGCCACGATGAGCAGTCCCAGCTGCTTCTCGCTGTAGTGCTTCGCGGCCTCCTCCCAGACCGCGTCCGGCACACCCGCGCCGTCGGCCAGCCTGGTCGCCTCCTCAGCCAGCGCGAGCGCGGCCCGCTCGGCCGGCGTGTAGACGGTCGCCTCCCGCCAGGCGGCCACCGACCAGAGGCGCTCATCGCTCTCACCGGCCTTCTTCAGGTCGCGGCTGTGCATGTCCACGCAGTAGCCGCAGCCGTTGATCTGGCTGGCGCGCAACTTGACCAGCCCGAGGGTGGTGGTCGGCAGCTCGCTCTCGTGCAGCAGCTTCTCCACGGCCAGGAAGTGGTGGTACGCCTGCGGAACCTGCTGTGCGACGTTGATCCGCTGGGTCATGTGTCTCTCCTCAGTTCGTTTGTAGGAGGACGGGATGGGCCGCCCAGTTGTGACAACTTCCGCGAAGAAAGTGCCATCTAACCCGCCATGGAGGCGCTGAGAACGGGGGATCCCCAGCGCATCGGGGATTACTGGCTGGCGGGGCGGCTGGGCTCGGGCGGGCAGGGGGTCGTGTACGACGCCTACGACGCCGGCGGCAGCCGGGTCGCGGTCAAGGTGCTGCACGCGAACGGCGACCGCGCGATCCGCGACCGGTTCGCCAAGGAGGCCACGGCGGCGGGGCGGGTGTCGTCGTTCTGCACGGCTCGCGTGCTGGCCACCGACCTGGAGGGGAGCAAGCCGTACCTGGTCTCGGAGTACGTGCCGGGGCCGAGCCTGGGCGCGGCCGTGCGGGACGGGCGCCGGTTCGGCGGCGACGACCTGCACCGGCTGGCCACGGCGGTGGCGACGGCGCTGACCGCGATCCACGACGCCGGGGTCGTGCACCGCGACCTCAAACCGGACAATGTGCTGCTCGGACCCGACGGCCCACGCGTGATCGACTTCGGCATCGCGCGCACGATCGACATGTCGCTCACCAAGACCGGCGAGGTGTCGGGGACGCCGGCGTACATGGCGCCCGAGGTGTTCACGGGGCAGCGGGCGGGCGCCCCGGCCGACGTGTTCGCGTGGGGCGCGGTCATGGTGTTCGCCGCGACCGGGCACGAGCCGTTCGGCGCCGAGAACCTGGGCGGCGTCATGCACCGGGTGCTCTCGCACCGGCCCGACCTGAGCGCGCTGCCCCCGCGGCTGGCCGCGCTGGTCGAAGCCGCCATCGACAAGGACCCGGCGGCCCGGCCCGCGGCCCACGACCTGCTGCTCGCGCTGGTCAGCGGGACCGGCTCCGACATCAGGGGGCTGCTGGCGGCCGGCAGCCGGACCGCCCGGGACGTGCACGGTCCCGGCCACGCCGATCCCGCGCTCGGCACGATCGCGGAGGACGCCTACGAGTCGCTGGCTCCCGAGGAGCGGGAGGTCGCGGCCGAGGTGTTCCTGCGCCTGGTGGCCGTGGACGGGGACGGGCACGAGGAGGGGCGGACGGCCGGGTACGAGGAGCTGTTCGGCGGGCGGTCCGAGCGCGAGTCGGCGGCGGTCAAGCGGGTGCTGGAGGCGTTCTCGTACGTGATCGCCGATGGGAATGGCTCGGTGGCGCTGTCGCGTCCCGGCCTGCTGCGCGCCTGGCCGAGGCTGCGCATGTGGGTGGACGCCGACCGCGACGGCCTGGCCCTGCTGAACACCGTCAACGCCGCGGCCCGGCACTGGGCGGGCAACGGCCGCCGCGACGCCGACGCGTTCCAGGGCAGCCGCCTGGAACAGGCGCTGAGCTGGGCCGCCACCGGACGCCGCCACGTCACGCTGACCCCGCTCGAACGCGACTTCCTACGCGCCGGCACCGACCTGACCAGGCGCCGGGCCAGACGCCGGACGCTGACCACGGTCACGCTGGCCCTGCTGCTCGTGGTGGCGCTGGTGGCCGGCGGGCTGGCGGTCCGGCAGCGCCAGGAGACCGCCCGCCAGCGCGACATCCTCGCCGCCAAGCAGGTGGCCGCCGAGGCCGACCGCATGCGTACCGCCGACCCGGCCCTGGCGATGCTGCTCAGCGTGGCGGCCTGGCGGGTCTCGCCGGCACAGCCGGAGGCCCGCTCCAGCCTGATCGCCTCACTGCAGCAGCAGGAGGCCGCCGTCTTCCGCGAGCCGCCGGTCAAGGGCTCGGCCGAGCGGCTGCTCAGCCGCGACGGCCGCACGCTGGTCAGCGCCAGCGAGGGCGGGGTCAACGTGTACGACGTGCGCACCCACGAGCGCACGGCGAGCTGGCCCGAGATGAAGGTGAACGGGACGATCACCGGCACGCCCGCGCTGAGCCGCAGCGGCCGGCTGCTGGCCGAGACCTCCACGGAGGAGCTGGGTGTCTGGGACCTGAAGACCGGCAGGAAACTCCTCGAACGGCGCATTCCACCGGCGTTTGAGGGCGTCTACACCGCCGTGTTCGGCGAGCACGAGACCACGCTCACGCTGATGTACGCCAGGCAGGAGATCTATTACCTGCTCGACGTGTCCACCGGCAGGCGGTTCGGGAAGGGCGTCTTCGAACAGCGCGGCGAGGTGGCGGTGAACGATCCGCTCGTGGACCCCTCGGGCAGGCACCTGCTGCTGCCGGGAGGCCGCTTCGACCAGCGCTCGCTGCCGGGCTGGCGGGCCGAGCGGCCCTTCCGCGCCTGCGTGACGCATCCCGACCTGGCGGCGTTCAGTCAGGACGGCAGGACACTCGCCTGCGGCAACGGGACCGACGTCGCACTCGTGGACGTCGCCTCGGGCCGGGCCTTCGGCGAGACGCTGACCTGCGAGGTCTGCGGATCCGAGAGCAAGCTGCGCTTCAGCCCGGACGGCCGCCACCTCGCGGCCTTCCACGGCAGAGACGTGCAGGTCTGGGATCTCCGCACCCGGCGGGCGGCACTCGGCTACCGCGCCGAGGGCGAGCTGACGGACGTCGCCTTCGACCCCGACGGCAGGACGCTGCGGTACGTCGTGGACGACGCCGTCGTCAGCCTGGACCTGCGGTCGCGTACGCACGTGACGGAGACGCCGGGCTCGGCCTTCCTCAGCCCGGACGGCCGGTGGGCGGCGCTCCAAGCCGGAAAGCGGCTTCGGATCTGGGACGTGCGCGCGGGCAAGGAGACCGGCAGCCTTCCCGTCGGCGATGACGACGGGGAGCCCGAGGAGTTCCACGGAACGAGGCTGGCCGTCTCGGACGCCAACGGCACCATCGCGCTCTGGGACGTGCGGACCCTCGCGAAGCTCTGGTCGACGCGAGTGTCCAAGCCGGCCGGCGCCGTCACCGACGTGCACTTCACCCGGGACGGGCGGCGGCTGGTGACGAACGTCGTGTTCTCCCAGAACCCGGTGGCCAAGGAGGTGGTGCTCGACGCCGCCGACGGCCGCGTGCTGAGCTCGACCGACACCAGGTACCAGGGCGGGCCCTTGCTCCCGGGCGGCACGGCGTACGCGTCGCTGCTCGGCGGCAGGTTCGTCGACCTGCGCACCGGCAAGCCCGTGGGGGCCGGGTTCGGGGCCACGAACGCGATCGAGTTCAGCCGGACCGGGCTCATGGCCGTGAACGAGGCGGCCACCGGGCGGATCGGGCTGTGGTCGGTGGACGGGCCGACCCGGCTGAGCCCCGCCCTGCCCCGGGCCGCCGACGAGCTCCTCCTGCTGGCCTTCTCACCCGACGGCAAGATCCTGGCCTCCGCCACGGAGAAGGGTGCGCTGCAGCTCTGGGACGTCGAGGCCAGGCGCCGGCTCGGCGGGTCCTACTCGTTGCTGGACGGCCCGGCGTCGCTGGCGTTCAGCGCGGACGGGGGCACGTTGTACGCCGGGACGTCCGAGGCCCTGCACGCGATTCCCGTTCGGAGTGAACGGGTCGCGCAGGAGGTGTGCGCGCGGGCCGGGCGTTCGCTGTCGGCCGACGAGTGGGCCCGGTACCTGGGCGGCGTGCCGTACCAGAACGTCTGCCCCTGACGGGACGCCGCCCTCCAGGGACCTCAGCCCTTGCAGTTGCCCCAGGTCTTGCGGCCGCCCCAGGCCTCGACGCGGTTGTCCGGGTCGCGGGTCCAGCCGGCGTACTTCACGCACTTCCACTTGCCGTCGATGTGGCCGGTCTCGGCGTAGAAGCGGTACTTCTGCACGTCTTCCGCCCGGCCGCCGCCCCTGACCTCCAGGTAGGCGCCGGTGACCGTGCGCGTGCCCGTGTACGCGCTCTTGATGGCGGTCACGCAGTTCTTGCCGCTCCGCTTGTTGTACATCAGGTACACCTGCCCCAGCACCGCGCCCTCGCGGGTCTTCATCGCCCGCTGGCCGTCCTTGACACGATGGAAGCCGGGGCCGCAGACCCGCTCGGGGGTGAAGCGGGCCGTGGCCGCGTACGCGGAGGAGGGGGTGGCGACGATCCCGGCCGCGACCAAGGCCGTCGCGATGACCGTTCGGGTGAGCACGAGCTTCCCTTCGGCAGGGGTAATAAGGACAACGTCGATCTTTACTGTGCCTTGACCGAAATATCAAGGGGTTGTGGTAAATGCCGCTTATTGCGGTGTGCGCGGCCTGGGCCGTGTTCTGGGGCTCCTGGTCGGCCCTCCTGCCTGCCATCAAGCTGGAGCTGGGCATCTCGGCGGGGGACCTGGGACTCGCGCTGAGCGCCGTACCCGTGGGGGCCCTGCCCGCGATGGCGCTGACCGGGCGGCTGGTGCGGGGGCGCGAGCGGACCGCCCTGCTGGTGACGACGGCATTGTTCGGGCTCAGCGTGGCCGGGATCGGGCTGGTGGCCACACCCTGGCAGCTCGCGCTGTCGCTGCTGCTCGTCGGGGCGACCAGCGGGGCGCTCGACATCGCCCTGAACCTGGCCACGGGGCGCGCCGAGCGCGAGACCGGCCGCCGCCTCTTCCAGCCCGTCCACGCGGCCTTCCCGGTCGCCGTCATAGCGGCGTCTCCCGCCACCGGCCTGGCCCGATCCCTGGGTCTGAGCGTCGGCACGGTCATCGTGATCATCGCCGTGATCGTGATCGCCACGTCCCTGACAGTGCTGGCGCTGCCCGCGGGCGAGGGAACGTCCGCCTCGTCCGGCGGCCCGGACAGGCGCGCCCTGTGGGGCGCCGCGGTCGTGGTGGGGGCGCTGGCGGCCTGCGTCCTGGTCATCGAGAACTCGGTCGAGCAGTGGTCGGTGCTGCTGCTGGAGGAGCACCGTGGGGCCACGCCCCTGGTGTCGAGCGCCGCGCCGTCCGTCTACATGGCGGCGCTGACGGCCGGGCGCCTCATCGTGCAGGCGCTGCCTCGGGTGCCGCTGCGGACGTTGTACCTGGTGGCGGGGGTGGGCGGCGGCGCCGGCATCGCCCTGGCGGGGCTGGGCGGCACCGTGCTCGCCTCGATGGCGGGCTTCGCGGTGACCGGGCTGGCGCTGGGCCCGCTGGTGCCCGCCCTCCTCAGCCGGGCCGCCGCCGACGACCCGAGCGGAACGCTGGTGTGGGGGGTGTCGACGATCTCGTACGCGGGATTCGTGATCAGCCCGCTGCTCGTCGCGGCTCTGAGTGGATGGCTCGGCCTGCCCTCAGCCGTGGCCCTCCTCGGCCTCCTGGGCTTGCCATTGGTGGCCCGCTTCGCCCGGTCCTGAGCGATTTCGAGGGACGTTTGGGGAAATTGGTGGTCCTTTGAGGAAGAGAGGCCATAGAACCGGGTATCCCCCCGGCGGAATGGACTGTAGGAGGGATCACCATGGCTGTCTGCGAGACCTGCGGAAATGACTACGACATGGCGTTCGAGGTGCATGCGCAGGGAGCTGTGCACACCTTCGACTGCTTCCAGTGTGCGATCGAGGCGATGGCGCCCATCTGCGAGCACTGTGGCACCAAGGTCATCGGGCATGGGGTGCAGTCGGGCGAGCACTGGTACTGCTGTGCGCATTGTGCGCGCGAGGAAGGCAGCCAGGGCCTCGTCGACCGCATCATGGCCACCACCGGCCGCTGACCCACCCCGCCCCCGGGCGCGGGCGGGTTACGGGAGCAGGGTGCGGATGCGGGTGATGGCCTCCTCAAGAGGGCCCGGGGGGAGCGGGGTGGCGAGGTCGACGGTGATGTGGCCGTTCCTGGCCTCCCAGACCCCCGCGACCCGCCCCTCGTGGACGACCACGGGGGAGATCCACCCCGCCTGACGGCTCACCTTGGGCTTGAGGGGCGGCGGGATCAGCGGGGCGAGGCCGCGTGGGGCGCCGAGGATGTACTGGTCGAAGCCCGGCAGCAGGTGGACCTCGGCCGACGGGCCGGTGGCGGCGAGGTCGTCGAGGTGCTCGGTCAGGGCCAGCAGGCTCTGGCCGTCGTCGGTCTCCACCTCGGTCAGCTCGGGCGCCAGGTCGCGGAACCATCCCTTCAGCACCGTCTTCTTCGCCACGCCGCCGAACAGCCACGTGTCGAACATCTCCGGCGTCGCCGGCCCGTGCGCCCCCAGGAACGCGCGCGCCACCCGTACGCCGGCCTCCTCGTACGGCGGCAGCGCGGCGGGCCATCCGGCGAGCCAGGTGCTCGGGGAGGTGAAGGTGACCCTGCCGTCGCGGGGCGGGCCGTAGCAGAGCTCGCCCAGGCGGCTCAGCGGCTTGAGCAGGGCGCCCCAGCCGGACGTGAGCGCCTCCCGCAGATGAGCGTCCCCGGTCACCGTCACCACGGCGTCGACCAGCTCCTCCCTGGTCAGCGCCGGCCCACTCGGCGTCCCGTCGCGCAGGGCGCGGGGGACCGCGTCGATGATCGCCGCGATCTCGTCGGCGGTGACCCCGTGGCCGCGCTGCCACGAGCCCTTCTCCCAGAAGCGCAACGTGCCCAGGGCCGCGCAGAAGTCGGCCAGCTCGTCGGCGGGGAGGAGGTGGAGGGTACCCCGCATGATCCACGTCTTGACCAGCGTGCGGTCGCTCCACAGGGCCTGGTCGATGCCGCCCGGGTCGGGCTTGTCGCTCCGGACCGCCACCGCGAGCTGAGCCGAGGAGGCGACCTGTGCCTGGACGCCGCACAGCCGCCGGGCCACCGCCACGGGGTCGGGCGCGTCCGGCTCGCTCACGAACTGTCTGCGCAGGCGCCAGGCCAGGATCTGCGGCCAGGTCAGCTTGGTAGTCACGCGTCCACTTCTACACCCGGCCGCCGACACTTCCGAACGGTCAGCCGGTGAAGCCGATGTCCTCGTAGCGGAGGTCGTAGAAGCCGCGGGCCCCCACGTTGGCCAGCGTCTGGCGGGCGGCGACGTTCTGCGGGCGCTGGTAGAGCGGCAGGACGTTGACCTCCTGCCAGATCAGCGCATCCGCCTCGTTGGCCGCCGCGCGCGCCCGCACCGGGTCGAGGCTCTGGGCGGCGCGGTTCATGGCCTGGTCGATGGCGGGCGAGCCGGTACGGCCGAAGTTCGCGTTCCAGGTCTTGCCATCGGCGGAATTGGCATAAATCCCGAAACTGCTGGAAACCGGGAAAGGCGTCCCGATGTATGCGAAGGGCGTGATGTCGAAGTTGCCGGGGATGACGTACTTGGTGAAGAAGTCATCGCTGGGCACGGCCTGAATGGTCAGCTTCACGCCGATCTGGGCGAGCATGGTCTGCGCCAGCTCCCCCTCCGCCTTGCTGATCTGAACCCCCGACGGCACCACGAACCGCAGCTCGAGCACCTTGCCGTTCTTCTGCCTGAACGAGCCGCTCAGCTTCCACCCGGCCGCGTCCAGGAGCCGCCGCGCCTGGCCGGGGTCGTACGCCCCGAGCTTCCCGGCGTTGTCCTGGTAGCCCTCCTGGGTGTTCATGAAGAAGTGGTTGTTCAGCAGGGCGATCGGCCAGTCCAGGCCCTGCAGGTCCGACTGCGCGATGGCCTGGCGGCTGATGCCCAGCTGGACGGCCTGCCGGACGTTGCGGTCCTTGAGCAGCTCGCTGGACCCGTTAAAGGTGAAATGCCGGAAATCGGGGCCAGCCGCCTGCCGCACCTGCGCCCCAGGCGTGCCCTTCGCCCGCGCGTAGTCGGGCGCCGACGGTCCCACGTCGATGAGGTCGAGCTCCCCGTTGCTGAACGCCGAGATCAGCGAGTCCTGCTCCGACGACCGATAGATGATCTTGTCGAGCTTCGCCCGGTTCCCCCACCACGAGTCGTCCCGCACGATCGTGATCGTCTTCGCCGTCTGGTCGAACCCCCCGAACCTGAACGGGCCGGCCGTCATCGGGATCTTGTTCAGCCAGGCGTTGTCGAAGGCCTCGGGCGTCCGGTTGGTGGCGGCGGGCAGCAGCGGCCCGAACAGCGCCTGCCAGTCCCCGAACGGCTTGTCGAACGTCACCACCACCTCGAAGTCGTCCTTCCCCCGCGCCACCTTCTCGATGTCCTGGTAGCCGGTGGACGAGGCGATGTGGAAGGCCGGATTGCGCCCGTTCAGCGCGTGCCACTGGGCCTCGTAGTCGGCCCAGGTGATCGGCTTCCCGTCGGACCACTTCGCCTTCGGGTTCAGCTTGTACGTGACCACCTGCTTGGGCCGCTGGGCGGTCACCTCGGCGTCGAGCACGTAGTTGCGGTCGACCGAGATCTCCGCCTTCTCGTCGGAATGGAACGGCGAGGGCAGCAGCGCGTTGCTGACCACGGCGGCCATGGCCAGGTTGCCGTCGACGTGGTTCCTGTTCCACTGCGCGGGGAACTCGTTGATGCCCCACCGCAGCGTCCCGCCGTCCTTGACCTTGTCGCGCGGCTTCGGGTTGATGTCGTAGGCCTTGATCGTACGTTCGTCACCGCCGCTCTCCCGGCCCGGCCCGCTCCCCGTGCCCTTGCCGCAGCCCGCCAGGCACAGCGAGCCCGTGACAACGGCGGCCACAACAAGACGTGATGCTTTCATCGAGAGAATTCCTCCTGGTCAGAGCGAGGTCTATACGACTTCGCGCCTCTCGGCGTAATGGCAGGCCGCCCCCTGGTCCTCGCCCAACGGACGCACCTCGGGCTCGACGTCCACGCAGAGCCTGCGTTGTTCGTCGGTGAGCTCGCCGCGGAACTTCGGGCACCTGGTGCGGAATCGGCAGCCCGTCGGAGGGTTGGCCGGGCTGGGCAGGTCGCCTTCGAGCAGGATCCGCTCCCGGGCGCGCTCGCGTACCGGATCGGGCAGCGGGATCGCCGACAGCAGGGCCTGCGTGTACGGGTGCGCCGGGGCGTCGAACACGGCGTCCACCTGCCCGATCTCGGCGATCCTGCCGAGATACATCACCGCCACCCGGTCGGCGATGTGCCGCACGACGGCCAGGTCGTGCGCCACGAACAGGTAGGACAGCTCCAGCCGGGCCTTCAGCGAGCCGAGCAGGTTGATCACCCCGGCCTGGATCGACACGTCCAGCGCGGAGACCGGCTCGTCCAGCACCAGCAGCCGGGGCTCCAGGGCCAGCGCCCTGGCGATGCCGATGCGCTGCCGCTGGCCGCCCGAGAAGTCCTGCGGGTAGCGGGCCGCGTGGGAGGCGTCGAGCCCGACCAGGGCGAGCAGTTCGGCGATGCGCCGCCCGGGGCGCCGCCGCCCGTGTGTACGCAGCGGCTCGGCCAGGATGTCGTGCACCGTCATGCGCGGGTCGAGCGAGGCCAGCGGATCCTGGAAGACGACCTGCATGTCGCGCCGGATCGCCTTGCGCTCGGGGCCGCTCAGCCGCGCGGTGTCGCGTCCGAGCACGACGATGCGCCCGCTCTGGGGCGCGGCCAGCTCCAGGATCTGCGTCAGCGTGGTCGTCTTGCCGCTGCCCGACTCGCCGACCAGCCCCAGCGTCTCGCCCTGCCGGATGTCGAAGCCGACCCCCGCCACGGCGTGCACCGTGCCCACCCTGCGCTTGAAGATCGCGCCCTTGAGCAGCGGATATTCCTTGACCAGGCCGTGCACCTCGAGCACCGTGCGCTCGCCGCGCTCGCGCCGTCCCGGTTCGACGGGGACGAGGACGGGCTCGCGGGGGCGTACCTCCTGCCAGCGGATGCAGGCCGCCCGGTGCCCCGCCCCCACGTCGAACAGCGGCGGCTCGCCCTCGTCGCAGGCGTCGATCTTCATCGGGCAGCGCGGCGCGAACGGGCACCCCGGCGGCAGCGCCTCGGGGGAGGGCGGGCTGCCCTCGATGGGCGCCAGCGGCTGCCGCGCGCCCCGGTCCACGCGCGGGATCGAGCCGAGCAGGCCCACCGTGTACGGCATCCGCATCCCGTAGTAGATGTCGTCCACGTCGCCGACCTCGACGGGACGCCCGGCGTACATGACCAGCACCCGGTCGGCGAACCCGGCCACGACGCCCAGATCATGCGTGATCATGATGATCGCGGCGCCGGTCTTCCGCTGCGCCTTCTTCAGCACCTCCAGCACCTGTGCCTGGATGGTGACGTCGAGCGCGGTGGTCGGCTCGTCGCAGATGATCACGTCGGGGTCGTTGGCGATGGCCATCGCGATCACCACGCGCTGCCGCATGCCGCCGGAGAACTCGTGCGGGAAGGCCAGCGCCCGCTCGGCCGGCCGCGGGATGCCCACGAGCTCCAGCAGCTGGACGGCCTTGACCATGGCCGTCTCCTTGCTCACCCGCTGGTGCACGCGCACCGCCTCGGCGATCTGGTCGCCGACGCGGTAGACGGGGGTGAGCGCGGAGAGCGGGTCCTGGAACACCATCGAGATGGCCTTGCCACGGAAGGACGTCAGCTCCCGCTCGGGGGCCCCGATCAGCTCCTTGCCGTGCAGCCGTACGGACCCGGTGACGCGCGCCCCCGGTGGCAGCAGCCCCATGACGGCCGCCGAGGTGACCGATTTGCCCGACCCCGACTCGCCGACGATGCCCAGGACCTCGCCGGGCTCCACGTGGTAGCTCACCCCGCGTACGGCCGGCACGCCGCCGAACGACACGTTGAGGTCGGTGACCTCGAGGACCGGGCTCATCGCCGCCTCCTCCGCGAGGTCGAGGGGTCGAACGCGTCACGCAGCGCGTCGCCCATGAGGTTGACCGCGAGCACGGTGACCACCAGCAACCCCGCCACGAACCAGAACGTCCACGGCGCGTAGACCGCCGTCCTGGACCCGTCGGCGATGAGCGTCCCGAACGACACGTCGGGCGGCTGGATACCGAACCCGAAGTACGACAGCGAGGTCTCGGTGAGGATCGCGCTGCTGACGTTGAGCGTGGCGTCCACGATCAGCAGCGACGACAGGTTGGGGATCACGTGGCGGAAGATGATCCGCACGGGGGACACGCCCATGAAGCGGGCGGCCTGGATGAACTCCCGCTCCTTCAGCGAGATCGTCATCCCCCTGACGATCTTCGAGGTGACCATCCACAGGAACAACGCCAGCATGACCACGAACAGCGGCCACTGCCCGGCCTCGAACAGCGGCGACATGATCGCCAGGATCAGGAAGCCGGGCAGCACGAGCAGCAGGTCGGTCACCCAGTTCAGCGTCCGGTCCGTCCACCCCAGGAAGTAGCCCCCGAACGCGCCCACCACGGCCGACAGCGCTGTGGAGATCAGGGCCGCGAGCAGCCCCACGACCAGCGACTTCTGCATGCCGCGCAGCGTGACCGCGTAGACGTCGGCACCGGTTTGGAGCGTTCCGAACCAGTGGGTGGCCGACGGCGGCTGCATGAACGCGGTGAAGTCCTTGTCGGTGTACGTCCACCTGGAGAAGATCGGCCCCGCGAACGCCAGCAGGAACATCGCGGCCAGCACCGCGAACCCGACCCGCCCCTGCCGGGAGCGGAAGAACCGCCCGGCCACCACCCGCAGCCGGGACGGCGCCGTGGCCGCCGTGCCGTCGGTCAGCTCCTCGGCGAGCTCCTCGTCGGAAAGCGTCATCACGCCCGCACTCTCGGGTCGAGCGCCGCGTGCAGCAGGTCGGAGACCAGCGCGGAGCACAGCACGGCGACGGCGGCGAGAAGGGAGATGGCCGCGACGGTGTTGACGTCGTTGCTGAAGATGGAGTTGATCAGCTGCTCACCCAGCCCGTGCCAGCCGAAGATCTTCTCGGTGAAGGTCGCCCCCGTCAGCAGCGCCCCGAACGTGAACGCGAAATAGGTCACGACCGGGATGAGCGCGGTCCGCAGCGCGTGCTTGACGAGCGCCCGGCGCCTGCTCAGCCCCTTGGCCAGGGCGGTGCGGACGAAGTCGGCGCCCTGCACGTCGAGCATCATGTTGCGCTGGTAGCGGCTGAAGACCGCGACGAGCCCCACCGACAGCGAGATCGTCGGCAGGATCAGGTGTTGCAGCCGGTCGACCACGTGCCCCCAGAGCCCGGCCTCCAGCCCGTCGGTGTACTCGCCGCTGACCAGGAACACCGAGCGGCCGAACACGTTCTCGTTGGCCCAGGCGGCGACCAGGATCAGCATGTTGGCCAGCACGACCACCGGCACGGCCAGCACCACGAAGGACAGGGCGGTCGAGATCCGGTCGAACCAGCCGTACTGCCGGACCGCCGCGAAGGCGCCCACCAGCACCCCGAGCAGGCTCCCGAACAGCATCCCCAGCACCACCAGCCGGGCCGTCACACCCATGCGCCGCTTGAGATCCTCATTGACCGGGGCGCCCCCGACGGACTTGCCGAAGTCGCCGCGCATCACCCCGCCCGCCCAGGAGGCGTAGCGCTGCAACAGCGGCGTCTTGTCGTTGAGGTTGAGCGCCGTGAGCTGCGCGTCCACGACCGCGGGCGGAGGTTTTGGCGTGCGGTCCGCGTAGTTGGAGCGAGGATTCAGAGCCGTGGCAGCCAGAAGGTAGGCGAGACTGGCGGCCACTACGACCAGCACGGCGTAGTTGAGCAGCCTGCGGGCCAGAAACCCCGCCATCGCGCTCCCCCTCCGACGCGCACCGCACGTAGTTATATTGCTACACCATGTGACGGGTCGCGCGCAGGGAACCGCCGAAGATGGTCGGCTCCGGAGATGGTCAGCGTCCGGAAAGCTCGTCCACGGCGGTGCGGACGTCCTCGCTCGTGATCGTCGTCAGGTCGGCGGAGCTGGCGGACCCGCCGCGCGAGGCATGGGCGGCCAGCCGCACGTCGCGGCGCATGGCGGCGCGCTCGAACAGCGACCTGGCGAAGCGGCCGTTGCCGAGCCCGTCGATCAGCCGCTCCTCGCACACCCAGGCGAACACGTCGTCGAGGTCGCGCAGCGCCTCCTCGTCGAAGGTGTCGCCGGCCTTCCCGGCCAGCAGCACCGCGATCTCGGACAGCTCCTGCGGCGAGTAGCTCGGGAAGCCCACCCGCTGGTTGAAGCGGCTGGCCAGGCCGGGGTTGGTGGACAGGAACGCGTCCATCTCGCGCTCGTAGCCGGCCAGCACGATGACGAGCCGGTCGCGGTCGTCCTCGGCCCGCTTGAGCAGCGTCTGCACGGCCTCGGCGCCGAACGCGTCGCCGCCCTGGTAGCCGGGGTTGACCAGGCTGTAGGCCTCGTCGATGAAGAGCACGCCGCCCAGGGCCCGGTCGACCAGCTCGTTGGTCTTGATCGCGGTGGCGCCGAGGTGCTGGCCGACCAGGTCGGCGCGGTGCGCCTCGACCACGTCGGGCCTGGCCAGCAGGCCGAGCGCGGCGAAGATGCGGCCGATGACCCTGGCGACCGTGGTCTTGCCGGTGCCGGGCGGGCCGACGAACACGAAGTGCCGCATCTGCGGCGGCGTGGGCAGCCCGCGCTCCTGCCGCATGCGCGCCATCTGGAGCTGGGCCGCGATGGCGTGGACCTGCCGCTTGACGGGCGCGAGGCCCGCCATCCTGTCGAGGTCGGCCAGCGCCTCCTCCAGCGTGGGCGTGGCGACGTAGCCGCGGAAGCGCGCGGTCAGCTCCTCGAACGCCTTGGTCACGTCGGGCGTGGTGGTGGTCACCAGGTCCTCGGTGGTCGGGGTGCCGCCCGCGCCCACCACGCGCACGTCACGGGCCTGCGCGGCGGCCTCGACCAGGCTGCGCGCGAACCTGGCGTTGCCCAGCTCGTCGACCAGGCCGCGCCGGTGCACGTCCTCGAACAGGCCGAGCAGCCCCCGCCTGGTCTCGGCGTCCATCGTGTCGCCCCGTCGCCGCTGGAGCAGCCCGGTGACCTCGACCAGCTCGGTGGGGGAGTAGCCGGGGAAGCGCACCCGCGTGGCGAACCGGCTGGCCAGCCCGGGATTGCTGGACAGGAACGCGCCCATCTCCTGCTCGTAGCCGGCCAGGATGATGATCAGCCGCTCGCGGTCGTCCTCGGCGCGCTTGAGCAGCGTCTGCACGGCCTCGGCGCCGAACCTGTCGGGCTGCCCGTCGGAGGAGTTGACCAGCCCGTACGCCTCGTCGATGAAGAGCACACCGCCCAGGGCCCGGTCGACCAGCTCGTTGGTCTTGATCGCGGTCGCGCCCAGGAACTCGCCGACCAGGTCGGCCCGCTGCGCCTCGACCACGTAGGGGGTCTCCAGCAGGCCGAACGCGTAGAAGATCTTGGCGAGCGCGCGGGCGACGCTGGTCTTGCCGGTGCCGGGCGGGCCGAGGAAGACGAAGTGCCTGGTGGGCCGCTCGGTGGTGTAGCCGGCCTCGGCGCGCAGCCGGGACGCCTCGATGGAGGCGGCGATCGAGCGCACCTGCTCCTTGACGGGGGCCAGGCCGACCATGCTCTCCAGCTCGCTGAGCGCCTCCTCGACGGAGATCTGCGGGAGCCCGCCCTGCCTGTCCTGCGGGGACTCGGGCCTGCCTTCGCGCGCCCTGACGCGTACCTGCTGCTCCTCGGCCGCGGCGCTCTCCGCCTTGACCCTGCGGGCCAGCACGAACCGGTAGACCAGCACCGCGGCGGCCACCGCGTACGCCACCCAGACCGCCACGTTCGCCGAGACGAACGAGAGCGGCACGGCGAGCACGCCGGCGGGGGCGAGCGCCAGCAGCGTGGTCACCCACGGCGCCACCCAGCGGATGAGGTGGGCGCCCGCGGCGGCGGGCAGGGCCAGCGCGACCATCAGGTGCACCGAGCCGGAGCCCGCGGGGAACAGCCCGGAGAAGATCGGCAGCGTCAGCACGACCCAGCCCGCGACCACCAGCACGGTGGCGGCGGCGCGGGGGAAGCGCATGGTCAGCGCGACGAACGCGAGCCCCAGCAGGACGAGGGGGAAGGTGTTGAGCAGATTCCACCCGAGCGCCGCCCCCAGGCCCATGACGGCGACCAGCACCACCACGTAGAGGACCCGGCGCACGGCCGGGGGAATCTGGTAATAACGCAGCCGAACCTTCTCGAACAGATCCCGCGCCGCGACCCGCCCCGCGGCCTGGGCCCTGCCGGACTCCTGCATCACGCCTCCCCGGTCCGCCCCCGGTTATACCGCACCGGACCGACGATTGGGCGCTCCTGACACGCTAGGTGGAGGTCACGAAAGCGGTGATCTGTCGCCCGAGTTCGGCCCCCGCGTCCTCTTGCAGGAAGTGCCCGGCGCCCTTGATGACGGGATGCCGCAGGCCGGACGTGCCCGAGATCGACTTGAGCAGAATGGGCGCCATGCCCC
This sequence comes from Nonomuraea sp. NPDC003707, assembly GCF_053587055.1. Classification (NCBI taxonomy): domain Bacteria; kingdom Bacillati; phylum Actinomycetota; class Actinomycetes; order Streptosporangiales; family Streptosporangiaceae; genus Nonomuraea; species Nonomuraea sp. NPDC003707. Next base: position 217,387 of record NZ_JBSFNK010000018.1, read on the forward strand.
CGGTGATCGGATCTCCGTCGGAGAACGCCACGAGGAAAGGCCGCTCGAGTGTCGTGAGAACCTGCCAGGCAGCGCGGTTGGCGGGCGCGGCCGGGTCATCGGGGGTGATCGGGACGAGGCTCGGCATGACGCGAGGGCCCGCTTTGTACGACTCGTCGGGGAACGGCGCGTCGTAGGCCGCCCGGACCTCCTCGGGCAACTCCGTCCTGCAGCCGGCCTGGACGAGCCGGGCGATGTCCAGCACCGGGGCCTTGAGCACGGCGTTCCTGAACTGGTGCCACACCTCGGGCATGGGAATGTCACCCGTCGGCAAGCCCGTGTTGGCGGCCACGATCCTGGCGACGCTCTCGGGGTGCTCGGCGGCGATCCGCAGCCCGATCAGGCCGCCCCAGTCCTGGCCGACGACGGTGACGCGGCTCAGCCCGAGCGCGTCGAACAGCAGGGCGCGGGTCCACTCGACGTGCCTGGCGTAGGTGTGCTCGGCCTGGTCGGCGGGCTTGTCCGAGCGGCCGAACCCGACGAGGTCCACCGCTATCGCGCGCAGCCCGGCCGCGGCCAGCTCGGGCATGACGTGCCGGTAGAGGAACGACCAGCTCGGCTCGCCGTGCAGGAGCACGACGGGCTCGCCGTCGGCGGGGCCCGCCTCGACGTACGCCATCCGCAGGCCGTCGGGGACCTCGGCGTAGCGGGGCTCGTAGGGGAAGCCGGGCAGGCCGGCGAAGCGCTCTTCTGGCGTGCGCAGGATACGCATAGAACAAGATTCTAGCTAGCGGCGCTGGTGCCGCCCAGGGAATTCGCCGACGAGCACTTGTTTGGGGGTGACGCGCAGGACGTCGGAGTCGGGCAGGGCGATCCCGCGTACCTCCACCCAGAACCGCCGCTGCAGCGGGTCCGCCGCGAACACCGCCACCCTGGGGTCGGCCGCGATGGCGTCCCACGCCTCCAGCTCCGTGATCACCCGGAGCTCGCCCGAGGAGGTGACGGTCGCCACCGCGCCGGCGACCCGGGGGCCGAGGGCGTCGCCGTAGGAAAGGACGATGCTGCGGGCGTACGAGAAGGTCTGGCGCACCTCCGGGTCCAGCGTGACGGACGGCTCGGCGCCCACGGGCAGGTCGCACATGATCAGGGAGGTCCGCCACGGGCCCGGCCCGCCCCGCCACCAGGCCCGCGCCGCCCGCGCCCCGAACACGGCCATCGCCGCGGCGAGCGCGCCCAGCCCGAGCCGCCACGCCCACGTCGCCGCCGACTCGGCCCGCCAGGCCTCCAGCAGCCCGCCCGCCGCGCAGGAGGCCGCGGCCAGGACGACGAGCGCGGTCGCGGCGGGCAGCCACCGGTCGCCGCGGTGACGGGTGCGCAGGTAGCCGCGCACCATCGGGTACGGCACCGCCACGGCGGCGACGGCGGCCCTGGGCTCCACCGCGAGCGCCCCGCCCACCAGCGGGACCAGCACGGACCAGGTCCTGCCGAGCAGGATCCAGAGCAGGACGCCGGCGTTCCTGCGGGCGGTGCGGTCGATCTGCGCCGCGTGGGCGTGCTCCCGGGCCTCCCCGGCGCGCGTGGTCTCGGCCAGCGCCAGGAGCGGGCGGCCGCGCCACGTCTCGGCCAGGGCCCGTACGGCTGCCAGCGCGGGCCAGCCCAGGACCACGATGCCCGCCAGCCCCGCCCAGACCGGGTCGAGCGCGGACGGAACGGACGGCACCGCTCCCAGCAGCAGCCAGGCGGCGAACGCGACCACCGACACGGCCGCCGACACCACCGCCGCGCCGAGCCAGGGATCCCGGCAGAGCATCGCGGGCACGTACGACCACAGCCCCACCCGCCGCGCCTGCCTGACCGTGAGCGGCGCCAGGAGCACCAGCACGGCGAACCCGCCGAGCTGGGTGTCCCGGTCGAGGAGGAGCGCGGCCCCGGCGATCGCGAGCGTGGCGAGCGCGACCAGCAGGCGGGCCTGGCGGGACCAGACCTCGAGCGCCCGCCTGACCCGGCCCGTCTCGCGCGGGTCGACCGGCCAGGCGGGGTCGTGGTGCGGGCGGGGGCGGTCCCAGCGCAGCAGGGCCAGGCCGAGGTTCATGCGGGCCTGGGGGTTGGCGGGGTCGGCGGCGAGCGCGGCCCGGTACGACCGCTCGGCGCCGGTGTGGTCGCCGCCCAGCAGGGCCAGGTCGCCCAGCATGACCTCGGGGTCGGGCCGCTCCGGCGCGAACTTCCCTGCCAGGGTGGCGTGCTCCACCGCCTCCCGCCGGCGGCCGGGGGAGCGGCGCAGGATCGCGGCCAGGCGCAGGCGGGCCGGCCAGGAGCCGCGGGCCAGCTCCACGGCATGCTCGGCGGCAGGCAGCGCGTCGGCGTCGCGGCCCAGCCGTTCGTGGGCGAGGCTGATGAGCCGGTACGCCCATTCCGCGCCCGGATCCAGGTCGGCCGCGCGGCGGGCGGCGTCGAGCGCGGACTCGGGGCGGCCGGCGTTCAGCCTGGTCAGGGCCTCGTCACACCATTCACGTGAGGATCGGTCGGAAATATCGTCTTTTCTGTCACTTTCGTCGCGCCCCACGGTCTCCATGATCGGGTCGAGGGCGAACCCTGGATAGATGCCGACATATGGCTGTATCTCTCTAGAGAGGTAACGGGGCATCTGTGGATCAGTCGATACTGCTATGACAAGTGCTGGACATGCCCTAAGCTGCGACGCAAGCCGGAGTGCGAGGAGTCGAGGCGGAGGAGCTCGGGAGGAGCGAGCGTCGAGCCGGGCTCCCGCCGCCGACCAAAGAGCACGTGCGGGCCCTGTCAACGGATCGGCCTGCAAGGAGGCCCATGACCGTCATACAGGCCGCACCCCTCGTACGGACTGCCGATCGGGAGCACGGGGACCGCCGCTGGTCCATTCTCGTGCTGCTCTGCGTGAGCCTGCTGCTGATCACCGTCGACGCGACCGTCCTGCACATCGCGGTGCCCGCGCTCACTGCCGCGCTGGAGCCGTCCGCGGTGCAACTGCTGTGGATCATCGACATCTATTCGCTGGTGGTCGCGCCGCTGCTGATCATGTTCGGCACGCTCGGCGACCGGTACGGGCGCAAACGGCTGGTGCTGTGCGGCTATGTACTGTTCGGCCTGGCCTCGGCCGGGGCCGCGTTCGCCCCGACGCCGCTGACCCTGATCCTGGCCAGGGCGCTGCTCGGCATCGGCGGAGCGATGATCATGCCGGCCACGCTGTCCCTGATCCGCCAGATCTTCACCGACAGGCGCGAGCGCGCCATCGCGCTGGGCGTCTGGAGCGCGGTGGCGGCGGCCGGCGCGGCCGTCGGCCCGCTCATCGGCGGCGTGCTCGTCGGCATCTGGTGGGGCGCCGTCTTCCTGATCAACGTGCCGATCCTGCTGGCGCTGATCCCCGCCGCCGTCCGCCTGCTGCCGGACTCGCCGGGGCGCAAGGACAGGGGATGGGACGGCGCGAGCGCGGTGCTGTCGGTGCTCGGCATCCTGGCGCTGGCGTTCGGGCTGAAGGAGGCGGGCTCGGGCAGCCTGATGCCGCTGTGGGCGTCGGTGCTGGTGTTCCTGGCCGGGCTGGGGCTGCTCTTCCTGTTCGTACGCCGCCAGACGCGCCTGCGCCACCCGCTGCTGGAAGTCGGGCTGTTCCGGCGGCGCGAGTTCACGACCGGGGTGGCCGGCGTGCTGCTCGGCGTGTTCGCGCTGGTGGGCCTGCAGCTCATGCTTGCCCAATACCTGCAGCTCGTGCTCGGCGACAGCCCGCTGCGCGCGGCGATCCGGATGTTGCCGCTGGTGATCTCGGCCATCTCCGGCGGGCTCGCCGCCGCCCACATCCTGCCGCGCATCGGCATGCGGACCACGATGAGCGGCGGGCTCGGGCTCGTCGCGCTCTCCCTCACCCCCACGCTCTCCTGGGGCGTCGAGGGTCATCCCGTGATGCTGGCGTTCTGCTTCGTGGGCATCGGGTTCGGGGTCCAGGTCGCGCTGCTGGCCGCCTCCGACACGATCATGTCCGCGGCGTCGGAGTCCCAGGCGGGCGGGGCCGCGGCCATCGAGGAGACCGCGTACGAACTGGGCGCCGGCCTGGGAGTGGCCGTGCTCGGCACGATCACCGCCGTCGTGTACGCCCCCGGCCTGCACTCCGTGCCCGGCGTGTCCGCCAGCGGCATGGACAAGGCCAGGCAGTCGCTCGCGGGCGCGGCGCACGTCGCGCACGAGGTGGGCGGCAGCGCGGGCGGCGCCCTGCTCGACGCGGCCCGATGGGCCTTCGTGAACGCCCTGCACACGACCGTGGTCGTGAGCGTCGTCCTGCTCAGCCTGACCGCCGTCGCGGTGGCCACGCTGCTCAGCCGTGATTGAGGTGTGCCATGTCCCGTTTAGGGCAGACAACTACCGTGAAACAGGCCCTCCGTGATCTTGCTGCTTTAGTCGCCCGCGTCGGCGTGGGCGGCATCTTCTTCGCGAACGGCTGGACCAAGCTGGAAGACGGGCTGAAGGCCACCGGGGCGAAGTTTCTCGCGCAGGGCGCCCCCGCACCCGGCGCCTGGGCCACGGTGACCATGCTCACCGAGCTCATCGGCGGCGCGCTGCTGATCGCGGGCCTGGCCGTCTCGGTCACGGGCCTGATCCTCTTCGCCGAGGCGCTGGGGGTCTTCGTGGTGGCCCCGCCGCTCAACCCCATCAGCCTGAACGAGCTCATCCTCCTGGGCGCCGCCTCCCTCCTGCTCGCCGTGGTGGGCGCGGGACGGGTGTCGGTGGACCACATGGTGGTGATCAGGCGGAGAGAGTCGGAGGCGGCGAACGAGTTCGCGGCCGACACGGAGGCGGACCGCGTCATCGCCTCACTCCGGGGAGCCGACAAATCACCGGCTCCGGAGCCGGAGGCACAGGACGAGCCCAAGGACACCGCCGCCACGGAGGACACGGCGCCCCATCCCCGGCCGCGCGCCAAGAGCGGGGAGACGAGCCGCGCGGAGGACCCCGCACCGGCCCCGGGCGACACCCTGGTCGCCGGCCGCAAGAAACCCACCGCCCGCACCCGCCGCCCACCCTCCGACTGACCCATCCCGCCGTCGCGCGCTTGTGCCGTTGGGGTCGCGTGAGCGAGCCCCCGGTACCGTTCCTAAGGGCTGAGCAGGAGTTGCTCAGCCGTGTGCTCCGGACGGTGCTGGGCACACTGGTCGCCCGCTTGCTCGCCACGGTCCGGCGGCATGCATCGTGTGCATGATCCGGTGTCCTATGCCATCACATAGCCCTATCATTACTCAGCGTGACTATCACACTACCGACGATTAACGCTGCCGGGTAGAACATTCGAGCGAAACGCAAGGCTCCGCCGTTCATACTGGCTACCGACGTCACGCCGACCGGCTACAGCGCTCGGCCCGTCGGTGACCACCAGTCGCGGTAAGAGCGCGGCGGTGGCCGCCCCGGCCGCGGCGCGGGCCCGGCTATTCTGGCGGCAGGGCGGAGCGAGGGGCGTGGATGGCGGCCAGGTCCGGCAGGGCGCGCGCGACGGTGCGTGACGTCGCGGCGGAGACGGGGCTGTCCATCGCCACGGTCTCCCGCGTGCTCAACGGCCAGGCCAACGTCGCCCCGCACACCCGGGAGCTGGTGCTGCGCGCCGTCGGGCGCCTCGGCGATCAGGCGCCGCGGCCGCGCGCGGTCCACGACCCGTCGGCCGGTGCCGTGTACGTGCGCTGCCCGTACGTGCTGACCGACTATTTCGGGCTCATCGTCTCCTCGGTGGGGGAGACCATCGAGCTGCACGGAAGGCAGATGATCCTCGGCGCGGGCGAGGCCGCCCAGGCCGCCCCGGTGCTCGCCGGGCTGCCCGGCAGGCAGGGCGTGGCCGGCGCGATCCTCGTCCTGCCCCCGGAGCCGGGCGACGAGCTGGTACGCCTGCGCGACAGCGGCTTCCCCTTCGTGGTGATCGACCCGCGGACCCCGCCCCCCAAGGACATCGCGGCGGTCTCGGCCGCTCACTTCGCGGGCGGGCGCAAGCTGATGGCGCACGTGGTCGGGCTGGGCCACCGCCGGGTCGGGATCATCGGCGGGCCGGTGGAGTGGCTGCCGAGCGAGGCCAGGCTGGCGGGTTACACGGCCTCGCTGGCGGACGCCGGAGTGCTGCCCGAGCCCGAGCTGCTGCGCTGCGTGCCGGAGCCGAGCACCGAGTACGGCTACCTGGCGGCCTGCGAGCTGCTCGACCTGCCGGAGCGGCCGACGGCGCTGGTGGCGTTCAACGACAAGATGGCCGTCGGAGCGCTGTGGGCGGCGGCCGAGCGCGGGCTGAGCGTTCCAGGCGACCTGTCGGTGGCGGGCTTCGACGACATCGACGTCAGCAGGGCCACCTCGCCCGCCCTCACCACGGTGCGCCAGCCCCTGCAGGAGATGGGCCGGATGGCGGTCACGCTGCTGATGCGGCTGCTGAGCCGCCACACGGTGGAGGCGCTGCACGTCTCGCTCGAGACCGAGCTGATCGTCCGCGGCTCCACCGGCCCCGCCTGATCGTTTCATTTGTTTCATCGCCACAAATGGGCCTTGACGCTGCCCATGACCCGTGGTCACCTAAAAGAAAGTTTCTTTATTGTTTCATTTGTTACATAAGCATCACCCCCCCGCCCGGAAGGGAAACAACGCCGTGTCCCGAATACTCACGCTCGTCTGCGCGGCCGTGCTGGCGCTGGCCGTGCCCGTCCCGGCGTACGCCGCCGGCGAGACGGTGAACGTCTGGCTCACCACCACCTCGGACTCCGGAGGCCGGAACGTCACCCGCGGCCTCGCGCAACAGACCCCGATCGCCTTCGGCTCCGCCGGCGGCAGCGCCAACCAGACGATCACCGTCAACGAGGGCGCCACGTACCAGCAGTTCGAGGGCGGCGGCGCGTCGATCACCGACACGACCGCGTACCTGCTGCGCGGCGGCCCCGTCAGCGCGGCCACGCGGGACGCGACCATGCGCAAGCTGTTCTCGCCCACGGACGGGATCGGCCTGTCGTTCGTCCGCAACCCGATCGGCGCCTCCGACCTGTCGCGCCCCGGCATGGTCTCGCTCGACGACACCTGCTGTGACCTCAACGACTTCGGCGCCAACGGCTACGACACCAACGTCCGCCTGCTGACCGTCCAGGCCAAGCAGCTCAACCCGGAGCTGCGGGTCAAGGGCGTGCCGTGGAGCGCGCCCGGCTGGATGAAGGACAACGGCCGGATGGACCAGATGGGCTGGCTGAAGTCGCAGTACTACGCCATGTACGCCCAGTACTTCGTCAAGTACGTCCAGAGCTACCAGGCCGCCGGGGTCCCGGTGAACTACATCTCCGTCCAGAACGAGCCCAACTGCTGCCAGGCGTCCAACCCGACCGCCATGAACTACCCCGGCATGAACTGGAACTCCTCCGGCCTCATCGAGCTGACCAAGAACTTCGTGTACCCGGCCTTCAGGGCCGCCGGCATCACCACGAAGGTGCTCGTACACGACTGGAACTACGGCGACTACGGCCAGATCGGCGGCCCCATCCTGGCCGACTCGGCGCTGCGGAACGACCCGCTGTTCGGCGGCATCGCCTGGCACGGCTACTTCGGCGACCCGGCGGTCGGCTCGCAGGTGCACGACCAGTATCCGTCGGTGCCCCAGTTCAGCACCGAGCACTCCGGCGGTACCTGGATCGGCAACCAGCACAACGAGGACATGGCCGACATCGTGAACTACACCCGCAACTGGAGCCGCAGCCTGGTCAAGTGGAGCCTGGCGCTCAACCAGCAGATGGGTCCGCACAACGGCGGCTGCGACACCTGCACCGGCCTGATCACGGTCCAGGAGGGCGGCTCGCGCGCCGGCCAGGTGGACTACACGATCGAGTACTACACGACCGGCCACCTCACCAAGTTCGTCAGACCCGGGGCGTACCGGATCGACTCGACGGCCAACTCCACGGTGCAGAACGTCGCCTGGCGCAACCCCGACGGCTCCAAGGCCCTGATCGCCCACAACGGCGGCACCTCGGCCCAGTCGGTCAGGGTCAACTGGGGCAACCAGTCGTTCGTGTACACGCTGCCCGCCCGTACCACCGCGACCTTCACCTGGTCGGGCACGCCGGGCGGCAACCCGGCCGGCGCGATCACCGGCCTGGGCGGCAAGTGCGTCGACGTGGCCGGCGGCAGCAGCGCGGACGGCGCGGCCGTGCAGCTCTACACCTGCAACGGCACCGCCGCCCAGCAGTGGACCCGCCCGGGCGACGGCACGCTGCGCGCGCTCGGCAAGTGCCTCGACGTGGTCGACCGCGGCACCGCCGACGGCAGCAAGCTCCAGCTGTGGTCGTGTTCGGGCGGCGCCAACCAGCAGTGGACCTACACCTCGGGCCGCGACCTGGTGAACCCCGCCGCGAACAAGTGCGCCGACGTCACCGGCAACTCCAGCGCCGACGGCACCCGGCTGCAGATCTGGACCTGCACGGGCGCCGCCAACCAGAAGTGGACGCTGTCGTGATCACATGCCTGCGGTGAGGCGGGCGACCACCCGCATCTTGTTCATCGCGTCCAGCGCGGCCACCTTGTACGACTCGGCCAGCGTCGGATAGTTGAACACGGCGTTGACCAGGTAGTCGATCGTCCCGCCGCACCCCATGACCGTCTGCCCGATGTGCACGAGCTCCGTCGCCCCCGTGCCGAACACGTGGACGCCGAGCAGCCGCCGGTCCTCGGGGGAGACGAGGAGCTTGAGCATCCCGTACGAGTCGCCGATGATCTGCCCCCTGGCCAGCTCCCGGTACCGCGAGATGCCCACCTCGAACGGCACCTTGTCCCGGGTCAGCTCGTCCTCCGACCGGCCGACGAAGCTGATCTCGGGAATGGTGTAGATCCCGATGGGCGGCAGCTCGCGGGCGTCCTCGACCGGCTCCCCGCACGCGTGCTGCGCGGCCACCCGCCCCTGTTCCATGGAGGTGGCCGCCAGCGCGGGGAAGCCGATCACGTCGCCCACGGCGTAGATGTGCGGCACCTCGGTGGCGTAGTTGGAGTCCACCGAGATGCGGCCGCGGGCGTCGGCGGCCAGGCCGGCGGCCTCCAGGCACAGCTCGGCGGTCTTGCCCTGGCGCCCGGCCGAGTACATGACGCAGTCGGCGGGGATCTTCTTGCCGCTCTCCAGCAGGGTCAGCGCCCCGCCGGGGCGGCGCTCGACGGCGGCCACGTTCTCCCCGAAGCGGAACGTCACGGCCAGGTCGCGCAGGTGGTACTTCAGCGCCTCGACGATCTCCAGGTCGCAGAACTCCAGCATGCGCTCGCGCCGCTCGATCACCGTCACCTTGGTGCCGAGGGCGGCGAACATGGAGGCATACTCGATGCCGATGACCCCGGCCCCCACCACGACCAGGGTCTCGGGGATCCGGTCGAGGTGCAGGATCGCGTCGGAGTCGATGATCGTCCTGTCGTCGAACTCGACGCTGTCGGGACGGGCGGGCGAGGTGCCGGTGGCGATCACGACCTTCTCGGCGGTGATCTTCGTCTCCTCGGACTTGCCCTCCTCGTGCGTGATCCCGATCGTGTGCGCGTCCAGGAACCGGCCGGTGCCCTGCAGCACCGTCACGTGGTTGCGGGCGAGCTGGCTGCGGATCACCTGGATCTCGCGGCCGATCACGTGCTGGGTGCGCATCCCGAGGTCGGTGACCGTGATCTCGTCCTTGACGCGGTAGCTGGCGCCGTACAGCTCCCGCTGGTTGAGCCCTGTGAGATAGAGGACGGCCTCCCTGAGGGTTTTGGAGGGGATCGTCCCCGTGTTGATGCACACGCCGCCGAGCATGTGTCGTTTCTCGACCACAGCGACACGCTTGCCGAGCTTCGCCGCCGCGATCGCGGCCTTCTGTCCACCTGGCCCGGAACCCAGGACCACAACATCAAAGTCCGCCACACCGTCCAGTCTGCTGGTGGCGTGTTAACGGGAAAAGACCTGTCTGCGAGACTCCGAATTATGTTGCGCCCTTTCACCGAGGTTGACGTCTTCACCACCACCCCGTACCACGGGAACGCGCTCGCGGTCGTGCTCGACGGCCAGGGGCTGACGACCGAGGAGATGCAGCGGTTCGCCACCTGGACGAACCTGGCCGAGACCACCTTCCTGCTGCCGCCGACCACACCCGAGGCCGACTACCGGGTGCGGATCTTCACCGCGTCCGTGGAGCTGCCCTTCGCCGGGCACCCGACCCTCGGCACCTGCCACGCCTGGCTGGAGGCCGGGGGAGTGCCGCACCAGGAGGGCGAGATCGTCCAGGAGTGCGCGGCCGGGCTGGTACGGGTGCGCGGGACCGGCGACGGGCCGGCCTTCCACGCGCCGCCTCTCGTGCGGTCGGGCCCCGTGGAGGAGCCGCTGGCCGGGCGGATCGCCGAGTCCCTCGGGATCGGGCGGGCCGACATCGTGGACATGGAGTGGGCCGACAACGGCCCCGGCTGGATCGCGGTGCTGCTCGCGGACGCCGAGTCCGTGCTCGCGCTGCGCCCTGGCCTCGTCCCCAACTACGTGGGCGTGGCGGGCCCCTACCCCGAGGGGGCGCCGTACGACTTCGAGGTGCGGGCGTTCACGCACGCGCACGGCTCCACCATCGAGGACCCGGTGACGGGCAGCCTCAACGCCTCCATGGCCCAGTGGCTGCTGCGCTCGGGCCGGGCCAAGGCCCCGTACGTGGCCAGACAGGGCACGGTGCTGGGCTTCTCGGGCCGGGTGCACATCTCCACCGACGCCGAGGGTGACGTGTGGGTGGGCGGCTCCGTACTGACCTGCGTCACCGGGCAGGTCGAACTGTGAACCGCACCTCGTCGCCCGGCCGCAGCTGGGCGGCGACCGGCAGGTCCGCCTCGCGTACGACGCCGATCACCGGGTAGCCGCCCGTCGGCGGGTGGTCGGCGAGGAAGACGATCGGCTGCCCGCTCGGCGGCACCTGGATCGCCCCGGTGACCATCCCCTCGCTCGGCAGCTCGCCCTCCTTGGCCCTGACCAGCTCGGCGCCGCTCAGCCGTACCCCGACGCGGTTGCTGTCCTGGCTCACGGAGTACGGCCGCGCGCACAGCTCGGCCAGCGCGTCCGGCACGAACCAGTCGTCCCGCGGCCCCGGCGTCACCCGCAGTACGGCGGGCCGGGGCCCGGGCGGCGGCGCCAGGTCGACGGAGATCACGCCTTCGGGCCGCCCGACGGGCAGCAGCGTGCCCGCCCGCAGCGGCTCCGGGCCGAGCCCGGACAGCGAGTCGGTGGAGCGACTGCCGAGCACCGGCTCCACCGCGATCCCGCCGCGCACGGCCACATAGGTGCGCAGCCCCCAGTCCGGCATGCCCAGCCGCAGCTCCGTGCCCTTCGCGACCCAGTACGGCGACCCCATTCCCGCCGCGCTGTCCACGGGCGCGCCCGCCAGCGCCACCCACGCCCCGTCGTGGAACAGCAGCCGCGCCATGCCGAACGTCAGCTCGATCCCCGCCAGCCCTTCCGGGTTGCCCACGAGCCTGTTGGCCAGCCGCAGGCTCGGCGCGTCGGCCGCCCCCGAGCGGGGCACCCCCAGATGGGCGAGGCCCGGCCGCCCCAGATCCTGGACGGTCGCGTACGGCCCCGCCGCCATCACCTCGATCATGTGGGTTCGAACCGTACGCGCACGCCCGGCCTGAAGAGCGAGGGAGGGTCGGCCGTCACGTCCCACACCCGCACGGAGGTGCGCCCGATCAGCCGCCACCCGCCCGGCGAGGCGCTCGGGTAGACCGCCGAGTACGGCCCCGCCACCGCCACCGACCCGGCCGGCACCGACGTGCGCGGCGTGTCGAGCCTGGGCGTCTCCAGCACCGGATCCAGCCCCGTGAGATAGGCGAACCCCGGGGCGAACCCCAGCCAGCCCACCACCAGCTCCCGCCCCGCGTGCCGGGAGACCACCTCGTCCACCGGGATCCCGGCCAGTGCCGCCACGGAATCGAGATCCGCCCCGTCATAGACGACGGGAATCGTCACGACCTCCCCCTCGGCCGCCCGAGCACCGGCCCTGTCCCGCTCGCGGCCGACGACGTCCACCAGAAGGGCCCGCAGTCGCGCCTGATCCGCCCCAGGAGCCACCACGAGCACCGTCTCCGGCCCCGGCACGATCTCCACCACCCCGGCCGGCAGATCGGCCCGCAGCGCCGCGTCCAGCCGGTGAGACAGCTCCAGCGAGCCGGTCTCCACGAGCAGCCCGTGCTCCCCGGCCGCCCGGATCACGCGAACGCCTGCAGGACCACTCCGGCCGCCAGCAACGCGTCCCGCACTCCCTGCGCCAGCCGGACGGCGTCAGGCGTGTCGCCGTGCACGCAGATGGAACGTGCCGAAACCGGGACAGAACTGCCGTCGATGGCCGTCACGGAGCCGTGCACGGCCATCCGGCACGCTCGGTCGGCCACCGCGGCGGGGTCGTGGATGACCGCGCCCGGCTCCCTGCGCGACACCAGCGTCCCCTCGGGGGTGTACGCGCGGTCGGCGAACGCCTCGTTCACGGTCGGGACGCCCGCGGCGGCCGCCACCGCGTGCACCACCGAACCGGGCAGCGTGAGCACCGGCAGCGAGGGGTCGTAGTCGGCCACCGCGTCGATCACCGCCGCCGCCTGCACCTCGTCGCGGCAGATCCGGTTGTAGAGCGCGCCGTGCGGTTTGATGTACGAGACCCGGCCGCCCATGGCTTTGGCGATGCCGTCGACGGCCGCGAGCTGGTACAGCACCTCGGCGCACAGCTCCTCCGGCTCGGTGTCCATCTCCCTGCGCCCGAAGTGGGCCAGGTCGCGGTAGGACACCTGCGCGCCGATCGTCACCCCGCGGTCGACGGCCGCCGCGCACGTGCGTCTGATCGTCACGGGGTCGCCCGCGTGGAAACCGCAGGCCACATTGGCGCTCGTGACGATGTCGAGCAGGGCGAGGTCGTCGCCGAGCCGCCAGACGCCGAACCCTTCACCCAGGTCGGCGTTGAGGTCGATCACCATGGCAGTAGAGGCTATCTCGGTGCCTATCTCGGTGCGACGAACAACGTCTGGATCGCCGTGCCGACTTCACCTGTCCCGTCGTACAGGGTGGACCGGGTCAGGCCCCTGCCGGATGGGCCGACGACCGTGGCGGCGTCCATGCAGATCCATTCGCCCTCGGGGGCGCGGAACAGCGAGATGGTCAGGTCCACGTTCACGAACACGTGTGTGTCGAAGCCGAGGGCGGCGCTGACGCCGTTGCCGCTGTCGGCGAAGGCGGCCAGGCGCTCCATCGGGGTGAACTCCTCGCCCTCGACCAGCGGGACCGTGAACCGGCCCCAGACCGTGGCCGGGCCGGGCCGGGTGGGGCCGCCTTCGGCGAAACGCCAGTCGAGCGCGCGGCCGTACCCGAATCCCGAGCCGAGCCACGAGCCGGCGACCTCCTCCGAGGGCGGCGGGACCGGCCCCGGCGGCCCGGGGACCGGCGAGGCGGGCGTGTCGGCCGTACGGATGCGCCAGGCGCTCGCCCTGGCGTACTCGCGGCCGCCGGACGAGACGCTGGCCGACAGGCACTGCACGCGCTTGCCGTCGCGGGTCACGTCGGTGACGATCTCCAGCTCGGCCACGGGCACGGGGGCGAACACGTCCACCACGAGCTTGGACAGTTCCAGGCCCGGGCGCGGCGCGGTCTGGGCCAGCTCGTGGACGATCAGGGCGGTGACCGGGCCCATGTGCTGGGTGCGCGGGTCCCACGGACCCTGCGTGTGCTCGGAGGCCCGGTAACGCCCTTCGGTCAAGCGGGTGTACATCGCCATAGAAGAAAATTCTACGGCGGTTCGCGTCCGGCGGTCCGTCGCGGGGACCGTTCCTAGAACTCGTCCGGGATGTCGGCGATGTCGTCCAGCGCCGCCGCCAGCTCGTCGGGGTCGCCGCCGATCCGCTCGGCGATCTCGATCAGCACGTGGAGCACGTCGTGGCGGTCGTGGCCGAGGTCGAGCAGGCGCTGCGCGGCCTCCCACAGCTGCGGCGGGTCGCCCTCCCACAGCCGGGTGGCGATCTCCTCGTGCCAGGCCAGGTGCTCCTGGTCGATCGCGTCGCCGTGGTCGATCTCGAGCAGCGTACGCCGGTCCGCCTGGTCGGCGGGGTTGAGCTTGTCGAGCTCGATCCCGTTGTGCACGCCCTGCAGATACGGGAACGCGAAGACCCGCCTGGCCAGCGCCGACAGGTCGCCGTCCGGCAGCAGCCGCTCCAGCAGCGGCCGGTCGAGCCCGAAGGACGTCGGGTCCCGGTACGCCTCGGGGAACTTGCCGATCGCCTCCCACACCGCGTCCAGCGTGGCCTTGAGCCCCTGCTCCGGCAGGCCCGTGCGGTGGGCGGCGAAGCGCACCCACGCCGACAGCACGTGCGGCATCGCCTCCTGCTCGGCCACGCTCAGCATCACCTTGCGCGGCAGCCAGTCGAGCAGGAACGTTTCACATTTGGTCGGGCTGACCCGCAGCGGACGGTTGAAGTCCTGGTCGCAGCCGTAGTCGATGATGTGGTCGGCGCAGCGCGAGGCCGCCGACGGGTCGGACAGGTGCTCGGCCGCGTCGGACGCCAGGAACTCGGCCGCCAGCATGGCCCGCCGCTCCCTGCTGTACGGGGCCTCGGTGTGCCGCGGCGCAGGCCGCTTGCGCCCGGGAGGCAGCGCCTTGAGCCTGGCGCGGGCGAAGGCGTGGTAGGCGCTGTAGCTGTCGCTCACCGGCGGCGGCGTCTTCGGCTCCCTGGTGGCCTTCATGGCCGACTCCAGCAGCGCCCTGGCCTGCTCGGGCTCGATCTCCTCGAACAGCAGCAGCGGATTGCCCGCCGCCTCGGCCCTGGCCTGCTCCAGCAGCTTGTCGACCTGCGAGGACACCCAGGCGTCCCGGGCCATGCCGCTCATGTTGTAGTCGACCACCATGACGAGAGCGTGCCGGTCGACGGGCAGCGAGTCCTCGTCCCAGCGGTAGGCGAAGGTGCAGATCACCGTGTCCTGGTCGCCGTAGGAGTCGCGGGAGACGTAACAGCCCGCCGGCTTGACCGCGCCCACCCGGTCGGCCCAGCCAGGCCTGGCCACCCCCGACTCCATCATGGCCAGCGCCGCGCCCTCGGCCTTGGCGCCCTGGCGGGCCGTGCCCAGATAGGCCAGGCAGATGAGCAGCGTCAGCGAGGCCGGCGTGCCGGCCTTGGCGGCGTAGTCGACCAGTCCCTCCCCGAGCACCTGCTCCACGTCGCCGCCCCTGACCCGCCTGCCCCACCAGGCCCCGATCATGTCGGAGACCATCAGCTCCGCGTCCAGAGGGGTGCGTACGGCGAGCAGCTCGCGAGCCGCCTGCACCATCTCCTTGAACACGTCGTCTGGCGGGGTGCTCTCCCGGGGATCTCGTCGGTGTCGGCGCACACCCTCACTCTCTCGTATTCCAGGCGCAAACGGTGCGGAGAACTCGGCCTGGTGACCCCGATGTTATCGGGGACTTCTGGATGGGACTTAACTCGACTTCCGGGCTTTTGTTTGTCTACCGGGAACTTCGGGGCGGAGGCGCTGAGTTGACGATCGCGAGCAGATGCTCGCGAGCGATGCGCTCCACGATCTCCGGCGTCGCCGAGACGCCGAGATGCTGCGCACACGCGCACACGTCGGCCACGCAGCGGTCGATCGTGTCCACGGGCACGGTCAGGAACTCTTCGGCCAGCCTGAGACTGACCGGCTCCCGCAGGAACCGTGTGGCCAGAGCGAGCATAGAAGTGAGATTCCTCTGGAGACCAGGGGGCAAACCCCCAGGAATGTCGGCAGGGCGACTTGCGCTCTCATTTCACCTTTTCTCGGGCGGCTGTCAAGGCTCCGCGGCGGTTGTGTTCACTTCACCCGGTGCCCATTCGTGCGAAGCTGTCTCCATGCGCATCCAGCTCGCCCAGCGGAGCGAGGCAGACGAGCTCCTCGGCCGCAGCCCGCTCGCCCTGCTCGTCGGCATGCTGCTCGACCAGCAGATCCCCATGGAATGGGCGTTCACGGGGCCATATACGATCTCCCAGCGTCTGGGCCACGACCTGACCGCCGGGGAGATCGCCTCCTACGACCCGGAGGCGTTCGCGGCGCTGCTGGCCGAGAAGCCGGCCGTGCACCGCTACCCCAAGTCCATGGCGGCCCGGGTCCAGCAGCTCGCCGCCTACTTCGTCGAGCACTACGACGGTCAGCCGGAGAAGCTGTGGGCAGACGCCGCCGACGGCAAAGAGTTGCTGAAACGACTGATGGCCCTGCCGGGATACGGCAAACAGAAGGCCCAGATTTTTCTGGCATTGCTGGGGAAGCAGTTGGAGGTCCAGCCGCCGGGCTGGCGGGAAGCGGCCGGACACTATGGCGAGGAGGGGTCGAGCCGGTCGGTCGCCGACGTGGTCGACGCCGACAGCCTGGCCCGAGTGCGAGCCTTCAAGCAGGAGGCGAAGCGCGCGGCGAAGTAGTTGGGGCCGGGGTCTCGGCCCCGGCGATCGAGCGCTGTAACCTGATCTTGCTGCGCAATGTGGAGCGACTTTGACAGGATGCGTAGACCCTAAAGGCGACCGGGCCGCGACGGGGGCTTCCGTCCACACATGCCCATCGCCGATGATGTACTGCAGAATCCGGTCGCCCGGAGCTGCGCTACGCCGATACACAGTTATGGAGATGTGCCGCGTGGGAGACCCTGGCACGCGACGGAGGTGCGGACCATGAGTGCCGAGACCTCCGTTCCCCGTCCCCGGGAGTCGGATGTGGACATCTCGGACTCCGCTCTGTTCAAAGGCATGTTGTCGGAGGCCGAGTTCGCCTTCGCGTTCTTCGACGGCGACGGCCGCATCCAGCGGGTCAACGACGTGTTCAGCGACGTCGTCAACGTGCCCGCCGAGCGCATGGCCGGCAGGCTGCCGGTCGAGGTGCTGGCCGCCGACCTCAGTCAGATCATCACCCACGCCGTGCAGGCCGTCATCGAGACCGACGCGCCCGTCACCGAGGGCCGCGTACGCGTGCGGACGGCGGAGGGCGACACCAGGCACTGGTCGCTGTCGTTCTCGCCGGTCCACGACGAGGCGGCGGGCGAGCTGCGCGCGATCGCGCTCGTCGGGCTCGACGTGACCGAGAGCCGCCAGACCGAGGAGGCGCTGCGCCGCAGCGAGGAGCGCTACCGCTCGCTCGTCGAGGCCCAGTCGCAGCTCGTCTGGATCACCTCCCCCACCGGCGCGGTCGTCGAGGACGCTCCCCAGTGGCGCGCCATCACCGGCCAGGGCCTGGAGGAATACCTCGCCAACGGCTGGCTGGAGGTCGTCCATCCCGAGGAGCGCCAGCAGACCGAGGAGGCCTGGAGGGAGGCGCTGCGCGGGCGCACCATGTTCGAGTGGAACTACCGCGTGCGCACCCGGGCCAGCGGCTACCGACACTTCGAGGTGCGGGCCGTGCCGATCATCAGGCACGGCCGGGTCGTCGAGTGGGTCGGCGCCAACACCGACGTCACCCCGCAGCGCGAGGCCGAGGAGATGCGCGGCCGGCTGACCGACCAGCTCGGCGCCGCCGCCCTGCGCACGGCCCGGCTCCAGGGCGCCACCGCCCAGCTGGCCGAGGCCCTGACGGTCGAGCAGGTGGTGCAGGTCATCATCGACGTGGGCCGCACGGCCCTGGCCGCCGACCGCTCGGCCGTGGCGCTGCTCGACCCCGACCGCGCGGCGCTCAAGCTGATCAACGGCGAGGGCATCATGGAGGCCTCCGGGATCACGGGTGACGAGATCCCGCTGTCCCACTCCAACGTGATGACCATGGCCGTCAACAGCCGCCGTCCGGTCTTCGCCGAGTCGCCCGAGTCGCTGAAGGCCCAGCTGCTCGAGGCGGGCGACGACGAGGAGATCCTGGCCGGCTTCATCACCCACGGCGACGAGCGGGCCTGGGTGGGCCTGCCGCTGCTGGCGGCGGGGAGGGCTCTGGGAGCGCTCCGATTCTCCTTCACGAGGCCGGTGAAGATCTCCCAGGAGGACGGCGTCTTCCTGGAGGCGCTGGCCGGCCAGTGCGCGCTGGCGGTCGAGCGGGCCACGCTGTTCGAGCGTGAGCACCGCACCGCCGAGACGCTGCAGCGCAGCCTGCTGCCCGACCGCCTGCCCGTGATCAAGGGTCTGGTGCTGGCCCAGCGCTTCCGCTCGGGCAGCCGCCACGTCCAGGTCGGCGGCGACTGGTACGACGCGTTCGTCCTGCAGGACGGGCGGGTCGCGGCGGTCGTCGGCGACGTCATGGGCAAGGGCGTCAAGGCCGCGGCGGGCATGGGCCGCATCCGCAACGCCATGCGGGCGCTGGCGCTGACCAACCCGCCGCCCGCGGCCGTGCTGACCGGGCTCGACCGGGTCTTCGAGGCCACGGAAGAGGAAGAACAGGTCACGACTTTGGCGTACATGGTCGTGGAGCCGGTCACCGGCGAGGGCACTCTGGCCCTGGCCGGCCACCCGCCTCCCGTCCTGGTTTCGCCGCAGGGCACGGCGATCCTGTGCGACGGCGAGCCCGGCACTCCGCTAGGCTGGCCGACCAGCCGCAGGCAGTTCCGGTTCGTGGTGCCGCCCGGCCATACCGCCGTGCTCTACTCCGACGGTCTCGTCGAGAACAGGAAGCGCGGGCTGGATGCCGGATTGGCAGACCTTTGCAGTGTTGTGACCGAAGCTCCGCCTGAAGTTGTGAGTAGTCCGCACATGTTGCTGGACTTCCTGGTTGACCGGATGTTGTCTGGATATGAACAGGATGATGACGTTACCGCGCTAGCAATTCACGTCCCGCCAGCCACGAAGAGTGACTGAATGAAACAGTCATAACGGTTGCTTTCGGGTATCAGTGCCCCGCTTACGTACGCACTACTGTCTCGGTCGGCCTAGGGTGGAGGTCAACCGCCGGGAGGTGGCCGTACGGAGCGCGGGGTCGTGCCAGAATGCTGTGCAGGTCCGTCGCGGTCCGCACGGCCTCACCGATCTCCGAGAGAGGCAACAGCCCCCCAGCGGGCATCTGGGTCCATAGTCGCCACGCGTTCGTTCGAGAGGTGTTCGTGTCGCCTGCAAGTTCGACTCGCTCGAAGCCACAAGAGCTGAACGAGCCCGTCATTCAGCGACTGCTCGAGCGTGGGCGCTCGCAGGGTTTCCTCGAGTCTGAGGATGTCCGTCAGGCCTTTGAGGAGGCGGACATCCCCATGTCGCACGCCGCCGCGTTCTTGCGGAACCTCAGCAAAGAGGGCGTGACCGTGGTCGTGACCGCCGCGGATTCGGCTGCGCCGAAGAAGTCTCGTGGTCCAGCAAAGCGCCGCACCGCTGCCCCCGTCAAGACCAAGACGGCAGCGGCCGCCAAAGAGCAGCAGCCCGAGACCGTGACCGCGGTCGTGGGCACCACTGAAGCCGAGCCGGCCGCCAAGAAGGCGGCCCCTGCCAAGAAGGCCGCTCCGGCGGCGAAGAAGGCCGCGGCTCCCGCCGCCGCCAAGAAGGCCGAGCCGAAGAGCGCTGGGCCTGCCGAGACCAAGCCGAAGCCCGAGTCCCGGGCCGACGCCGACGACGACGAGGACATCGAGCTCGACGGCGACGTGGAGCTGGAGGACCTCGAGGAGATCGACGTCGAGGACGACGAGATCGTGGCCGAGGACTCCGACTCGGAAGGTGACGACGAGTCCGACGACGACACCGAGGCCGAGCCCAAGCCCTCCGAGGTCGCCGCGGTCCAGAAGACCGAGGACGAGGTCCTCATCCTGTCCGACGACGACGATGACGCCCCGGTCGCCCAGGTGGCCGCCGCCGGCGCCACCGCCGACCCGGTCAAGGACTACCTCAAGCAGATCGGCAAGGTCCCCCTGCTCAACGCCGAGCAGGAGGTCGAGCTCGCCAAGCGCATCGAGGCGGGCCTGTTCGCCGAGGAGCAGCTCGGCGGCGGGGAGACCGAGGGGCTGCCGGTCGACGTCAAGGCCGAGCTGGAGTGGATCGCCGAGGACGGTCGCCGGGCC
Organism: Nonomuraea sp. NPDC003707; assembly: GCF_053587055.1. Classification (NCBI taxonomy): domain Bacteria; kingdom Bacillati; phylum Actinomycetota; class Actinomycetes; order Streptosporangiales; family Streptosporangiaceae; genus Nonomuraea; species Nonomuraea sp. NPDC003707. The sequence continues at coordinate 237,309 of NZ_JBSFNK010000018.1, forward strand.
AAGAACCACCTGCTGGAGGCCAACCTCCGGCTCGTGGTCTCGCTGGCCAAGCGCTACACCGGCCGCGGCATGCTCTTCCTCGACCTGATCCAGGAAGGCAACCTGGGTCTGATCAGGGCCGTCGAGAAGTTCGACTACACCAAGGGCTACAAGTTCTCCACCTACGCCACGTGGTGGATCCGGCAGGCGATCACGCGTGCCATGGCAGACCAGGCGCGGACCATCCGCATCCCGGTCCACATGGTCGAAGTGATCAACAAGCTGGCCCGCGTCCAGCGGCAGATGCTGCAGGACCTGGGCCGCGAGCCCACGCCGGAAGAGCTGGCCCGCGAGCTGGACATGACGCCCGAGAAGGTCGTCGAAGTCCAGAAGTACGGCCGTGAGCCCATCTCTCTCCACACCCCGCTGGGTGAGGAGGGCGACAGCGAGTTCGGCGACCTCATCGAGGACTCCGAAGCCATCGTCCCAGCCGACGCCGTCAGCTTCACGCTGCTCCAGGAGCAGCTGCACTCCGTTCTCGACACGTTGTCGGAGCGGGAGGCGGGCGTCGTCTCGATGCGCTTCGGTCTCACCGACGGGCAGCCGAAGACGCTGGACGAGATCGGCAAGGTTTACGGGGTCACCCGTGAGCGCATCCGCCAGATCGAGTCGAAGACCATGTCCAAGCTGCGCCACCCCTCGCGCTCCCAGGTCCTCCGGGACTACTTGGACTAACCCGCACGAATCCCCCGCCCCGCCCGGTCTTTCCGTGCGGGGCGGCGGCATTCCCACCCACCATCCCACTCCGCGTCTGCCACACCGCAGACGGCTCTGCCGCACGCCCCGTCACCCAACTGACGGCCCTGTCTCACACCCCGTCACCCAGCCGACGGCCCTGCTGCACGCCGCGCCAGACTGCTGACGGTTCTGCCGTACTCCCCGCACCGCCGCTGGATCATGGTCGCTTGCGCACCGTTGGCACCTCGGCTGCACCCCCGCCCCCTCCGCACCGGCCGATGGCACCGCCGCTGCGCCGTCGGTGGCTTTTCGCAGTCCCCAACGCCTCAGTTGCGCCATCGCCGCGCCGCCGTACCCCTACGCGACCGCCGCTGCAGCGTCGACGGCTTGTCGCACTACCACCACCGCCCCCACTGCACCACGGGTGGCTCTGTCGCGCTCCCGTCGCTCTCCACCGCACTACGGGGCGCCCCCGGTCGCATCGCTGGCGCCGCGTATATCCAGCGTCGCGGCCGTACGACACGCCCGGGCAGCCGGTGATCGTGCGAAACGCCTGGGCAGTTCGCGATCGTGCGACACGCCCGGGGCGCTGCGCCGACGGTCGTGGCCCGTAGCCCGCAACGTGCCTCCGCCACGCCCGGGCTCAGGCGCATGCGCCTCGCCCGAGCCCGGATGTATGCTCCCGCGTCAGCGACGGTCAGCAGTCCCAGCACCCCCCAACGCACGCCAATCGCCCCACCCCACGCCCGTTGTGGCACGGCTCGTGGAGACGTATCCCCGCCTGAGGGTCGTCGCTACGGACGGTCACCGTCGAGAGGCGGCATCATCAGGGCGGGCCCGCCCCTGAACGGTTCCCGGCGATCGGGCGATGGGCAGTAGCCGCCCCGCGACCCCTTACGCCGGGTCGGTGACGTGCACGTCGAGGGTCCAGGGGCGGTTGGCGCGGGCGGGCTCGGCCAGGTCGATGGTGTAGCCCAGGGCATCGAGGGTCTTGGCCAGCTCGTCAGGGGTGTCCGGGGCGGTGCCGTGCCGCAGAAGGGCTCGGGCGATCTCCCCCCGGGTCGCCTTGGCCATGTGGCTGACGACCTTGCCGTCCCGGAACACCCGTACCGTCACCGACCGTGCACCAGGCTGCCAGGCGCTCGCGTACGTGGCCGAACGGAGATCCACCACCAGTCCCGGCACCCGGTCCAGCTCCTTGGCGATCAACGGACGCCAGAACGTGGCCAGCCCGCCGAGAGGCGGGAGATTGACGCCCATCGAGAGCCGGTACGGCGGGATGAGATCTGTGATTCTCACCACACCCCACAGGCCGGAGAAGATCAGCACCGACTCCTCCGCCCGCCTCCGCGCCTCTTCGTCGAGGGTGCCCAGCCCGAGGTTGTCGTAGAGGACGCCGGTGTAGAGATCGGCGGCCGGCAGGGTGGAGGCGGTCTTGAGGGCGGCGTTCTTGACCAGTTCGCCCGCCAGCCCGGGTGTGAGGCCGAGCACGTCGAGGGCGTCGCGGCGCTTGGAGGCCCGTACGAGCGCGTTCAGCACGCGCTTGCGGGCCTTGTCGAGGGTGGGGAAGGACAGCTCGCCGACGGGCGGCCCGCTGCCTTCGGGCGCCTTCCCCTCGGACGGCGGCAACAGGATCAGCACAACCCCTTACCTTATTGCTCCTGGTCGGAGGCTCTCCCGCCGTCCCCGTCACGATCTTTTACGGTGGCCCAAGCGGGCACCACCCGCCGACCATGGCCGGGCTCTGTCCAGGGTGACGCTCACCGGGTGGACACGGCCGGCCGCCGCAACGGCGCCCCCTGGGCCATGTTCTTCGCTGAATCGTCGGCCTCGGGCGCAGGCTCCCGGCATGGCGGCGAGTCCAGTTCCGGCGTCGGCGCCCGGCCCTGCGGCACGCTGTTGAAGCGTTCTGAGGAGGCTTCAGCCACGGCAACCGGCGCCCGGTAGGCAGGAGGGAGGGCGTATTCGGAGGTCGGCTAGGCTGCGCGGGTGAATTTCGACCTCCTTGTCCATGAGGCCTGGCCCGCCTATGAGCAGCGCGTTCACGACGGATGGGTGCTTCGTTACGCCGGTGGCGTGACCAAGCGGGCCAACTCGGTACTCCCTCTGGACGAGCCCGCCGACCTGGACGGGGCGATCGAGGCGGCGGAGGCCTTCTACGGGGAGCGCGGGGTGCGTTCCGTCTTCTCGCTGGGGCCGAACGCCACGCCCGGGCTGGACGAGGAGCTGGAGCGGAGAGGCTATGAGCTGGTCGATCCGACCGTCATCATGGCCGGCTCGCCCGCCGGCCCTCCGCCCCCGTACCAGGTGAGGATCGAGGACCGGCCGTGGCAGGGCTGGCTGGAGACGTGGTGGGCCGTGGACGGTCGTTACGGCACCGGGTTCGAGGAGGCGGAGCGCATCTGCACCGGGGTGCCCGCCTGGTACGCGGCGTTCGAGGAGGACGGCGTGGCTCTGGCCGTCGGCAGGGCCGTGCCCCAGGCCGGCACGTACGGTGTGTCGGGGGACGAGGCGTCCTCGCAGAGTGACACCCTTGGGATCTACTGCATGGCCACCCTGCCCCAGGCCCGCAGGCGGGGACTGGCTCGTGCGGTCATCCGGGCGCTCGTGCGGCATGCGGATGCGAAATCCGCCTACCTGGTCACCACGGCCCCGAACCTGGCCGCTCAGGCTCTCTACCGTGGTGAGGGACTCGAGATCGTGGACCGGTACCACTACCGGGTCCGCTGACCGGCCCCACTGTCGCTTTGGGCGCGGCCGATGCTCTGGGCACGACCGCGTCGTTATCGGTCCCGGCGGCCGCTCTGCGGGGCTCTGGCGTCCCGCGGAGTCGCGCGTCCGCCTGCCAAGTCACGCGTCTGCCCGTGAAGCGGCGTGCCTGCCCGTGAAGTCGCACGTCTGCCTGCGAGCGGCGCGTCTGCCCGTGAAGTCGCACGTCCGCCTGCGAAGCGGCGCGTCTACCCGTGAAGCGGCGCGTCTGTCGCGAAATCGCGCGTCTGCCTGCGAAGTGGCCGGTCTGCCTGCGAAGTCGCGCGTCTGCGTGTGCACCGGCCGTTCCGCTCGGATAAACCCCGTTCTCCGTGCATGACGGCGTGTCTCCGGGCATACCAGCGTGATTGAACGCAGAACGGCGGCCCCGGGCGGTGCCGGGGTCGCCGTTCTGCGTTGTCGCTATATGTGGTTATCTCAGCACGACAGGCGCTGCGTCAGCGCTCGTCGTTGGGGGCATTTGAAGGGGTTTCGCTGAGTCGAGCCGACTCGTCCAGGATGTCGGCACCCTTTTCGCGCAGCGCTGCGATGTGCTGACGCCCGTGGTGGGCGCAGAACAGCAACTCCCCACCCACAGGCAGGGTCGCGCGAATGTAGGCCTGGGCGCCGCAGCGGTCGCAGCGGTCGAGGGCCGTCAGCGGCTTAACGGGGGCGAGAGCTCCAGTCACGTATCGCCTTTCGGGTCACCCCCGCCGAAGCGAGGATCTGGCGTCAGTCACTTGGAACAACATCTAACCGGACGTGGACGTTCCCAACCGCCCCCTCTCTACGCCCAGAGCGGAATGTGTCCCAAAGTAATGACGATCAGCCGGTTGGTAACAGCAAACGTGTCGGCATGGCAAGCTTGTACGCGCGCGTGTGGGAAGAACGGTAAGCTACGCACACGTGTTCGATGCCTAGACCAGGGGAGCTGGAGTGACGCTAGTGGAGGCGGGTTACACGGCTCGTCACCTGTCGGTGCTTGAGGGCCTGGAAGCAGTTCGCAAGCGCCCTGGTATGTACATCGGGTCCACCGACAGCCGCGGGCTCATGCACTGCCTCTGGGAGATCGTGGACAACGGCGTCGACGAGGCGCTGGCGGGTCATTGTGACCGCATCGAGGTCGAGCTCTACGCCGACGGTTCCATCGAGGTGCGCGACAACGGCCGGGGCATCCCCGTCGACATCGAGCCCAAGAGCGGTCTGGCCGGGGTCGAGCTGGTTTATACCAAGCTGCACGCGGGCGGCAAGTTCGGCGGCGGCTCCTACGGCGCGTCCGGTGGTCTGCACGGCGTCGGCGCCTCCGTGGTCAACGCCCTGTCCTCGCGAGTGGACGTCGAGGTCGACCGCGACGGCAAGGTCCACGAGATCAGCTTCCGCCGTGGCGTCCCCGGGATCTTCGACGGCCCCGGGCCCACCGCGAAGTTCAAGAAGAAGTCCGGCCTGCGCATCGGCGACAAGCTCCCCAAGTACGTCGCCGGCACCCGTGTGCGCTTCTGGGCCGACAAGCAGATCTTCCTGCCCGACGCCGAGGTCTCGCTCGACGAGATCCACGTGCGCCTGCGGCAGACCGCGTTCCTGGTGCCCGGCCTGACGCTGGCCGTCTTCGACAGCAGGCACGAGGAGCGCACCGAGGAGGAGTTCCGCTTCGACGGCGGCATCTCCGAGTTCACCGAGTTCCTGGCCCGCGACGAGGCCGTGTGCGAGGTGCTGCGGCTGCAGGGCCTGGGCCACTTCCACGAGACCGTGCCGGTCCTCGACGACCAGGGCCACATGACGCCCACCGAGGTGCAGCGCGAGCTCACCGTCGACGTGGCGATCCGCTGGGGCAAGGGCTACGAGTCGACCGTCCGCTCGTTCGTCAACGTGATCTCCACCCCCAAGGGTGGCACCCACCTGACCGGGTTCGAGCGCGGCCTGGCGCGCACGGTCAACGAGCTGCTGCGCGAGACGCGCCTGCTGAAGAACGGCGACGACCCCGTCACCAACAGCGACATCTCCGAGGGCCTGACCGGCGTGGTCACGGTCCGGGTGCCGGAGCCGCAGTTCGAGGGCCAGACCAAGGAGGTGCTCGGCACCTCTGCGGCCACCCGCATCGTCTCCCACGTGGTCTCCCGCGAGCTGAGGGAGCTGTTCACCAACCCGCCGCGCGGCTTCAAGCAGCAGTTGCGCGCTGTGCTCGAGAAGATCGTCGCCGCCGCCAAGGCCCGCATCGCGGCCCGCGAGCACCGCGACAACCAGCGGCGCAAGAGCGCGCTGGAAAACTCGGCGCTCCCGGCGAAGCTGGTCGACTGCCGCAGCGACGGCATCGACCGCAGCGAGCTGTTCATCGTCGAGGGTGACTCGGCCCTCGGCACGGCCAAGCTGGCCCGCGACTCGGAGTTCCAGGCGCTGCTGCCGATCCGAGGCAAGATCCTCAACGTCCAGAAGGCGTCCGTGAGCGACATGCTCAAGAACGCCGAGTGCGCCGCCATCATCCAGGTCGTCGGGGCCGGGTCCGGGCGCTCGTTCGACATCGAGTCCGCCCGCTACGGCAAGGTCATCCTCATGGCCGACGCCGACGTGGACGGTGCCCACATCCGCTGCCTGCTGCTGACCCTCTTCCACCGCTACATGCGGCCGATGGTGGAGGCGGGGCGCGTGTTCGCCGCCGTGCCGCCGCTGCACCGCATCGAGCTGACCAACCCCGGGCGGGGCAAGGAGAAGTACATCTACTGCTACTCGGACGCCGAGCTGCAGAAGGTGCTGCGGGATCTCGAACGCCGGGGCAAGCGGTGGAAGGACCCCGTGCAGCGGTACAAGGGTCTGGGCGAGATGGACGCCGACCAGCTGGCCGAGACGACCATGGATCCGCGCCACCGCGTCCTGCGTCGCGTCCGCATCGAGGACGTCGAGGAGGCCGAGGCCATCTTCAACCTGCTCATGGGGAGCGAGGTGGCGCCTCGGCGGGAGTTCATCGTCAACAGCGCCGCCGAGGTCGACCGCGACCACATCGACGCCTAGCTGTTCCGCCGTCCGGTGAGGACGTGGAGCCGTTCTGCCGTCCGGTGAGGTTGGATACGCGGCAGGCGTCTGGGAGGCCGCCCACGGCGCCCAGGGAGAGACCGCCCGGGGTGCCCAGGGTGGCTGGTGAGCCCGATGTGAACGGTCAGGGGAGTTCCTGGGGCATGCGCGCGCGGCTCTGAGGTGCCATGCAGGGCCGTTTGGCGATCTCCTGGAGTGGTGCGCCGGGTCGCGGCTCAGCGCGGCCTCTCGAGGCTCTGACGCGCGGAGCGGGGCTCCGGGTCGCTACGCGTGCGCCGCTGGCTCTTCGCTGACGGTTCTCAGGGCCATGGTGCGGGCCGCTCGGTTGTGAGGGTCCTGGGCTTTGGATGCGCGGGCCGCTCGCGTCGCCTTGGGTGCCGTCTGGTCGGGGGTGGGGTGCGAGGGCCGCCAGCACGTACGAGATCGTGCTCGGGGGAATGATGGCGACTTCGGTCCCCGAGACCACCTTGGTTCCACCGAGCCGTCACATCGACGGCGAGCCCGCCCACAACCGCAACCGGCGCAGTGCCCCCACGAAGTCGTCCGCGCTCGTGCCGTCGGGGACGAGGGGAGAGCTCGGATCGCCCAAAGCGCGTCCTCTCGTACGCGCCCAGGGCGGGTCCGGGGCGCCCGGTCATGCTGTACGGACCGGGCACCACTCAGGTCAGGTGAATTCCTTCAGAACGCGGCAGGCGTCAGCCGGCCCGTGCGGACGTCGTAGATGGCTCCCGCGATCGGCATGCCCTCCGGCAGGAACGGGCTGGTCCTGATGCGGGTGAGGTCGTGGCGGAGCGCCTCGGTCTGGTCGGGGACCGTGTGGAACTCCAGGCTGCGGGTGTCCACCCCGCGTTCCTGGGTGAGGGCGTGGACGTCCGGGTCGGTGACCTTGGCCATGCCGCAGTCCGTGTGGGGCATGACGAGCACGCGTTCCACGCCGAGCAGGTAGACGGCCAGCACCAGGGTGCGCAGGACGTCGTCCGTCACCCGGGCGCCCGCGTTGCGCAGAATCTTGGCGTCGCCGGGCTTCAGGCCCAGCAGGCCGAGCGGGTCGATGCGGGAGTCCATGCAGGTCACGACGGCCAGCCCACGGCCGGCGCGGCCGGTGAGGCCGGAGTTTCCGAACTTCTTGGCAAACCTCGCGTTGGCGGCATACAGGTCGTCGAACGCACTCATGCAACAAATGATGCACTGTGCCCCAAAGCCAGTGATGGACGGGGTGGCGACTGGCTGGAGTTGGCAAACGTCCCACGAAAAACCGTCACCTTGCGTGATGATGTCGTAGCCGTATGTACGTGATCGAAGAAGGTTTGTCGTGAGTAGGTCCGAATCGCTCGCCGAGTACCTCCGTGCCCAAGCCCGGCGCCGCCTCGACCGCGTGGAGTCCAAGGACGGCGGTCGCAACGCCAGGCTGGCCCTGGCTCTCCTCGACACCGCCGCCTATGCGGCCAGCCTGCCCGAGGACGATCCGCTGATCCTCATGCTGGACCAGGCGGGCTGCTACGGGCCCCTGGGGTGCGAGAGCTTCGACCCAGGGGAGGGGGGCAACCAGCTGATCCGCCACTGGGACGGCGGCGAGCCGCACGAACTGCTGCTGGCCCTCCCGCCCGCCGTCAGCGCCGCGGGCGCCTGAGCGGCCCGCCCGCTCGCCGCCCGCGGGCTCCGCCACGCGGGTGCCGCCGGGTTCGAGCACGTCGAACCCGGCGAACATGCGTGCCACCTTCTCGCGGCCGCAGCGCCGGCTCCTTCCCGGCGGCCCCCACCGCCAGGGCCGACCAGGTGACTGCCGGGGGCAGGCGGTGGCGACGCGCCACACGGGCAGGCAGTGGGGCACTTCAGACCAGCTTGCCGAGGCCGGTCGGCCGTCACCGCGTCCCGGTGCCGCTCGGCTGGGCACCGCCCGGTGAGCAGGGCCGGAACCGGATCACGCGGGAGCGTTGCCCGGCTTCCACTTGATGCCGCAGCCGAGCGAAGGGTTCTGCTCCCCGGGCACCGGCTCGCCCTCGAGCACGGCGTCGATGGCCGCGCGCAGCGACTCGCCGGTCACCGGCACCGAGTTGCCCGGCCTGGCGCCGTCGAACTCGCCCCGGTAGACGAGCTGCAGGTGCGCGTCGTACAGGAAGAAGTCAGGCGTGCAGGCCGCCCGGTAGGCCTTGGCGACCTCCTGGGTGTCGTCCAGCAGGTACGGGAACGCGAACCCGGCCCGCGCCGCCTGCTCCGCCAGGTGTGTCGGATCATCGTCCGGGTAGTTCACGCTGTCATTGCTGCTGATCGCGACTATGGAAAGCCTGGCGCCGTAGTCGGCGGCCAAGGCGCCGAGGCCCTTCTCGATGTGGCGCACATACGGGCAGTGGTTGGACAGGAAGACCACCAGAGTGGCGGGCGAGCCCTTGAGATCCCCGAGTGAGACACTGCCGCCGTCGATGGCGGTCAGGTCGAATGCGGGTGCTGGGGTGCCGAGCGGCACCATGTACGAGTTGGCAGCCATGGCATCCATTCTTGTCTGCGGACGTGCCCGCAAACGAATATGAGAGGTGAATCGAGTGAGTGGCATCGCTGAGTTCCGCACTGTCGTGCTCGACTGTCCCGACCCCAGAGCGCTGGCCGAGTTCTACTCCCGGCTGCTGGGATGGCCCGTCACCTACGCCGATGACGAGTGGGCGCTGGTGAGCGACGGCGGGGCTCCCAAGCGAGTCGGGTTCCAGCTCGCGCCCGACTTCCGGCCGCCCACCTGGCCGGATCCGGAGCGCCCCCAGCAGCTCCACCTCGACGTGACGGTGGTCGACATGGACGAGGCGGAGAAGCAGGTGATCGAGATCGGCGCGACCAAGCACGAGCACCAGCCGAGCGAGGACGACAGCTTCCGGGTGTTCCTGGATCCGGCCGGACACCCGTTCTGCCTGTGCCGCGCCTGACGTGAGGGGCTGTCCCCGCCCCGGCGGGGACAGCCCCTCGTGACCTCAGCGGGCGGCCTGGGCCAGCAGGTCCACCGCCTTCCTCAGGTTGCCCGCCGCCAGCTCGTGGTCGGCCGCCGCCTGCAGGTCGGGCCGCCTGCCCGCGCTCTGCGCGACGTCCCTGGCCACCGACACGACAGCGTCGTCCACGGTGTAAGCGTCCGTCTTCGACCGTTCGAGCAGCGTTGCAGCCGTGCCCAGGGCGCCCAGGACGGCCCGCGCGTCACGTACGGACCCGTCGGCGTTCCAGGCGCGCGCGGGCAGCGCGAGGAGCAGCGACGCGGCCTTGGAGAAGCCGTCGCCGGAGGCGAGCCGGTCGCGCGCCGCCTTGAGCCGGTCGCGGGCCCGGTCGGTACGCAGCCCCCACCCGTAAGGCCAGAGCGGGTCATAAGCCGCGTCGCCCACGTTGATCGGCAGCTGCGCCACCGAGCGGAACCAGGTGAACGGCAGCCGCCCCGTGTACGGCACCGCCCCGAACAGCGGGTCGGCCACCCCCGCGCCCTCGGTGCCCGGCAGCCAGGAGGCCACCACGGCCTCGACGCCCGACAGGTCGCCGAGCTGCAGCGGACGCCCGGAGACGACCAGGACCGCGCACTTCATCGCCCCGCACACCTTGTCGATCGCGGCCCGGTCGGCGGCCGACAGCTCCAGCGTGCGCCCGGCGCGGCCCACGTCGCCCTGTCCCTCGGCGTACGGGGTCTCGCCCACCACCACGACGCCCACGTCGTGCCCGGCCAGGTCGGCCGAGGCGTCGCGCGAGTACGTCACGGAGGACGCGCGGGAGCGGACGGCCGACAGGATCGTGGTGCCGGGGGTGATCGGCCCGGACGAGCCCTGCCAGCTGATCGTCCAGCCGCCGGTCTGGTTGCCGATGTCGTCGGCGTTCGAGCCGGCCACGTAGATCCTGGCGTCGCGGCGCAGGGGGAGCAGGCCGCCGTCGTTCTTCAGCAGCACCTGCGACCTGGCCGCCGCCGTACGCGCGACCGCCCGGTGCGCCGCCGAGCCGACGTCGTCGATCCCCGACCGGTCGGCGTACGGGTGCTCGAACAGCCCCAGCCGGAACTTCTGGGTCAGGATCCTGGCGACCGCGTCGTCCACCCGGCCGACCGGCACCCGCCCGGCCTCGACCTCGGCCTTCAGCGTGCTCTCGAAGGTCGGGTAGGCGTACGGCACCGTGATCATGTCGAGCCCGGCGTTGACGGAGGTGCGCACGTCGCTCGGGTAGTCGCCGGGGATCTGGTCGATGGCCTGCCAGTCGCTGATCACGAACCCCTTGAAGCCCAGCCGGCCCTTGAGCACGTCCGTGATCAGCTCTTTGTGGGCGTGCATCTTGAGCGGGCCGTCACCGAAGTCGACGCTGGAGAACGACGGCATGACGGTGGCCACGCCGCGCTTGACCGCCTCCACGAACGGTGCCAGGTGGACCGCCTCCAGCTCCTGGCGGCCGACCTTGGTGACGCCCTGGTCGATCGTGTAGTCGCCGCTGGTCGAGGAGCCGTACGCGGTGCCTCCGTCGCCGACGTAGTGCTTGGCCGTGGCCAGCACCCCGTTGTCCTGCAGGCCGTCGATGACCGTGGCCATCCGCGACACCAGCGCCGGGTCCTCCCCGAACGACTCGTAGGCCCGCCCCCACCGGTCGTCGCGCGACACGCACAGGCACGGCGCGAAGTCCCAGGGGATGCCGGTGGCCTTGACCTCGCGGGCGGTGATCTCGCCCGCCCGCTCGACGAGGTCCGGGTCGCGGGTGGCGCCCAGGCCCACGTTGTGGGGGAAGATCGTCGCGCCGACCACGTTGTTGTGGCCGTGCACGGCGTCCACGCCGTAGATCAGCGGCACCTGGAGCCGGGTCCGCTGCGCCTGGAGCTGGAACGCGTCGATCATGTCGGCCCAGGCCCGCGGCGTGTTGGACGAGGGGGTGGAGCCGCCGCCCGACAGCAGGGAGCCGAGCACGTACGTGGCGATGTCGCTCTGCTTGCCCAGCGCGCCGCGCTCGGCCTGCGTCATCTGCCCGATCTTCTCGTCCAGCGTCATCCGCCCGATCAGGTCGGCGACGCGTTCCTTGATCGGTTTGCGGGGGTTCAGGTAGGGGAGGCCGTGCGCGTTGATCACGACCACCGGGGCCTCGGCCGGGGGCCTGGTGCCCGTGCCGGACAATTCGATCGGGATGGTCTCGGCGACCTCGTCCTGGCCGTCCTTCAGCGTCTTGACCGTGAACGCCTTGGCGGCCCCGGACGCCGTGCCCGCGGGGAACGTCAGCGTGCCTTCGACGGGCGTGTAGTCGCCGCCGGGGGTCGCGGTGCCCGTACCGGTCCTGTAGGACACGGCCAGGTCGGCGGGCAGGGGGCGGCCGTCGGCGGTGGCGACGGTGACGTTGACCTTGGCCTCGCCCTTCTCGTTGACCGGGTAGACGGGCCGGTCGGTGGACAGCCTGACCGGGCGCGGGGGAGCGGTGCCGTAGAGCTCGACCTGGTCCCACTCCAGGGTGCCCTGGGAGGAGGCCGGGAGCCGCATCGAGTAGCCCCACATGGCGACCAGGTCCAGCTCACCGTCGGACGGCGCGCCGCCGGGCTGGTAGTCGGCGCGCCTGGTGAAGCTCCCGAACGGCACCTTCACCTGCCGCCAGCCCGCCGTGTCGTCGGTGAACGACGACTCGAACAGCTCGGCGGCGCCCGCCCCGCCGCCGCCGTCCTTGACCTCGAAGAAGATCTTCTGGCCCGAGGCGGCGCCGTTCACCCAGAAGGAGAAGCCCTCGTACGGGGACCAGTCCTGGGTGGCGGCCAGATCGTGCGACCAGCCGCCCCACTGGCTCACGTTGTAGACCGACTTGAGCACCCGGTTGGTCGCCGGGGCTCCCGGCCTGCCGGGGCCAGGCTCGATCGTGAGCGTGGGGGTCGAGGCCGCGTCGTTGCCCCAGGCGTACACGCCCGAGGGAACGCTGCCTGACTCGAAATCGGTGATCGTGAGGGGGTCGGCGGCCGCAGCCGCCTGTGGTGCGACGATCAGGGCGGCGACCAGGGAAAGAGCCACCCATAACGGGCGTCTGGATCGGAACACGGTACCTCCAGTAGGAGAGAGAGCGCTCTCCCAGATGAGATCGGTGCCGATCCGTGATTCATAACAGGCGCTGTCGGGCGGCGCCGGGGGCGGCCCGCGGGCCCCCCCCCCCCCGTGTCTTGGAGGTCGGCGTGGCGC
>NZ_JBSFNK010000019.1:0-226643 GCF_053587055.1 Nonomuraea sp. NPDC003707
AGGGCCGACAGATCCGGTTGAGGACCTCGAGGTCAGTCAGTCGATGGGTCAGACCCTGGCGGGAAGCGCTCATCTCCATCATCACTGTCAGTCGAGGATGTGGGTGGTGGCGCGGGCGTAGCGGTCGCGGATCGAGGGGACGGCGTCCCCTTCGTACGTCTCCGTCTCCTCCGACCGCCAGTCCGGCGTGGTGACCAGCGTGGCGGCCTGGTACGCGGCGCCGTTGGCGACGTACTCGGCCGGCGGCGGCACCGTGATCGGGACGCCGAAGATCGTCGGGGCGATGCGGCGGACCGCCTCCGAACGGGCCGCGCCGCCGATCAGCAGCACCCGCTCCGGCTTGGTGCCCAGCGCGTCGAGAGCGTCGGCGAGGCCGCACAGCATGCCCTCGATGGCCGCCCGCGCCAGGTGGGCGGGGGTCGAGGTGGCCAGGGTCAGCCCGTGGACGGAGCCCGTCGCGGTCGGGCGGTTGGGGGTGCGCTCGCCCTCCAGGTACGGCACCAGCGTCAGCCCGCCCGCCCCCGGTGGGGCCTGGAGAGCCAGATCGCTCAGCGCGTCCAGGCTCACCCCGGCGATGCGGGCGGCGGCGTCCATGACGCGGGCGGCGTTGAGCGTGCACACCAGCGGCAGGAACCGTCCCGTCGCGTCGGCGAAGCCGGCCACCGCGCCCGTCGGGTCGGCGCTGGGCGACTCCGCGACCGCGAACACGGTGCCGGAGGTGCCCAGCGACACCACGACGTCGCCGGAACGGGCGCCCACGCCGAGCGCCGCCGCCATGTTGTCGCCCGTGCCGGGGGCGATCAGCGCCGCGCCCCCCTCGTACGCCGCCTCGTCCGGCCCCAGCACCCTGGGCAGCAGGGGGATCGAGCCGAACGCCAGCTTCAGCAGATCCGTCCGGTACGCGCCCGTCGACGGCGACCAGTAGCCCGTGCCCGAGGCGTCGCCCCGGTCCGTGGCGAGCCGGTCGAGCGGCGGTGCCGGGGAGTCGGCCGAGAAGGTCCCCGAGGCGAACGCGCCGGCCAGGCGCCAGGAGAGCCAGTCGTGCGGCAGGCAGACGGCCGCCGTACGGGCCGCGTTGTCCGGCTCGTGCTCGGCCAGCCAGCGCAGCTTGGTCACCGTGAACGAGGCGACCGGCACCGACCCGACGGCGGTGGCCCAGGCCTCCGGCCCGCCCAGCTCCGTCACGAGGTCCGCGGCGGCCTGCGCGGAGCGGGTGTCGTTCCACAACAGGGCATCACGTACGACATTTCCGGACTCGTCCAGGCAGACCATGCCATGCTGCTGCCCGCCCACACTGACGGCGAGCACGTCGTCCAGCCCGCCGGCCTCCTCGATGGCCCGCAACAACGCGTCCCACCAGTGCGACGGATGCACCTCCGTGCCGTCGGGATGCGGCGCGCGGCCCTGCCGGACCAGCGCGCCCGTCTCAGCGTCACGAATGACGACCTTGCAACTCTGCGTCGAGGAATCGACCCCAGCGACCAGCGTCACCCACGAACTCCTAACAAGTGCTCCAGCGCAAGCTGGTTGAGATGCGTGAAATGGTATCCGCGCGCGGCGGCGACGTCCGGATCGAAGTCGTCGGAGGCGAGATCGGCCGGCGTCTCACCGCGGTCGAGCGTGGGCAGGCCGAGCTCCTCGACACGGTAGGCCGGCCCGGTTTTGGCAAGCGCTTTCCTGAAGGCCGCGATCGCCCGGTCGCGATCGGGCTGGACGGCCGGCAGGTCGTCGTCGTGGAAGGTGACGCCGTAGGCCCCGAGCTCGGTCAGTCGGTGCACGCTCTCCGCCGGATCGAGCGGCTGCCGGCCCACCGTCCACAGACCGAAGGTGAATCGGTCTTCAGGGGTTGGCTCGTACATGTCTCGATGCTCCCCTGGCGATCAGCTGTTCACAAGCCCGAGGGGTCACGTCCCACGCTGATCTCCTCGGCGATCTTGCGGATCTCCGCCACCTCGAGGCCCGGAGCCTTGGGCAGGTGGCGCAGCAACGCCTCCATCACCACGGGCACGGGCTGGCCGGCGAACCGTCCCGCGATGCCGTGGACAGCCCTGAACAGCGCCTCATCGGTGTCGTGCATCGGCCTCTCCTTGTTCGGGTACCCGGAGAAACCTACGGCCTCGGCACGACAGTTCGCTCGCTACCCCTCCAGCGTGTTCCGCACTGCGACGCAAATCTCGTCGAGCCGGCGTACCTGCTCGGGCGTCAGCACGTCGAACAGGCTCCGCCGTACCTCCTCGACGTGTCCAGGCGCGGCGGCGGCCAGCGCGGCGAACCCGGCGTCCGTGAGCACCGCGAAGCTGCCGCGCCCGTCGTCGGGGCAGCGCTCGCGCCGGACCCACCCGCGCTCCTCCAGGCGCGCCACGGCGTGCGACAGCCGGCTCTGCGAGCTCTGCGCCCTGGCGGCCAGCTCGCTCATCCGCATCGACCGTCCGGGCGCCTCGGAGAGCGCCACGAGGATCATGTAGTACGTGTGCGGCATGCTCGCGTCCCGCTGGAGCTGGCGGTCGAGCGCCTCGTTGATGAGCTGGGTCGCCGCCAGGAAGTTCCGCCAGGTGTGCTGTTCGTCCGCATCCAGCCATCTCGTCACGGTCCCAATTTAGTTGAACTCTCATATACTTGAGACGGGACTCCGCCCGGAAAGGGGCACATCATGCCTGTTCAGCGACTCAACCACGCGGTCCTTTACGTTCGCGACGTGGAACGCAGCGTCGGCTTTTACCGCGAGGCCCTCGGCTTCGACGTCGTGATGGGCATGCCGGGCGCCGCCTTCCTGCAGGCCCCCGGCTCGACGAACGACCACGACCTGGGCCTGTTCCAGATCGGCCCCAAGGCGGACCCGTCTCCGGCCGGCAGCACGTCCGTGGGCCTCTACCACCTGGCGTGGGAGGTCGACACCCTCGACGAGCTGGAGCGGGTCGCGGTCAAGCTGAGCGAGCTCGGCGCGCTGGTCGGCTCGTCCGACCACGGCACGACCAAGGCGCTGTACGCGAAGGACCCCGACGGGCTGGAGTTCGAGGTGTCGTGGCTGGTGCCGGCCGCGCTGATCACCGACGAGGTCCTCGCCGCCCGCTCCAGCATCCGCCCGCTCGACCTGGCCGCCGACAAGGAGAGGTACGGCGCTCAGACCCGAGGCGGAGTAGGCGTGTCCATCCCCGTCTGAAGTACCGTAGGTGTGATACGACCCTTCTTTCACGGGGAACGGTCATGCCAAGCGATCCTGACCACGTGCTCGACGCCATCGACGGTGTCGTCGACGAGTGGGAGACGCTGAGCGCGGACGCCATGCGCTGGTCGCCTCCCGAAACCAAGAGTCCCGACTTCCTGACCGAGGTGACGGAGATCTTCGGTCCGCTGGTCAACGCGTTCGCGCAGGCGCTGCGTCCCGTCAGCGACGCGTTCGAGCGGGTCATGCACACCTTCGACGACGACGATCACTAGCCGGTGCGCCGGCGCCGTGCCCGGCGCGGGTAGGCCTTGGCCGTCTCGGCCAGCCGTACGGCGTGTTCGGCCTGCTTGCGCCAGTGCCCGTAGGCGTCGCCGCGCTGCGCCAGCCGGTCCAGCTCGCTCATGGTCGCCAGCGGGATGAACGCGGGCTCGGCGTCCCGCCACGGCGTGCCGGGCAGCGGCATGAACGTGTGGGTGTGGATGCGGGCTCCCAGCTCGGCCAGGTCGGAGGCGAGCTTCAGCGACTGCTCCTGGTCCTCCTCGGTCTCGCCCGGCATGCCGAAGATGAAGTCGACGTTCGGCCGGAAGCCGTGCTCGACCGCGATCCTGACGGCGTCGCGCACCGGTGAGGTGTCGTGGCCGCGGCCCGAGGCGGCCAGCACCTTGTCGGAGCCGGACTGGGCGCCGATGATCAGGTTGTCGTTGGCCACGTAGCGCTTGAGCATCCGCATGGCCTCCGGGCTGACGTGCTCGGGCCGTACCTCTGAGGGGAAGCTCCCGAAGAACACCCGGCCGCGCGGCGGCAGCTCCTCCTTGACCCCGGCCAGCAGCTCCTCCACCTTGCCCAGGTCGGGATCGGGCCCGGGGGAGCCGTACGAGAGAGAGGTCGGCGTGATGAAGCGGATGTCGCGCAGGCCCCTGTCGACCATCCCGCGCACGTGCTCGCGCACGCCGGCGACCGAGCGGTGGCGGAACTGCCCGCCGAACATGAACGGCGTCTGGCAGAAGCGGCAGGTGTAGCGGCAGCCGCGGGTGATCTCGATCGGCCCGTTCCTGCCCACGAAGGAGGGGAACGCGTCGAGCGGCAGCTGCGGCGCCGGCCTCGTGCGCAGGGCGACGCCGTCGGCGTCCTTGATCGCCAGCCCCGGCACCGAGGTGAGCGGCTCGTCCTGCTGGAGCGCCCGGACGAGGGAGATGATCGTGGTCTCGCCCTCGCCGATCCCCGCCAGGTCCCAGCCCGCGTCGATGACCTGCTGCGGCTCGGCCGTGGCGTGCACGCCGCCCGCGATGTGCAGCCCCCGGCCGCCGCTCAGCGACCTGACCGCGGCCAGCTCGGCGGCCATGGCCTCGGCGTCGGGCGAGTAGAACGACCAGAGCACGAGCACGCGGTCGGCCTGGCTGGCCGTGATGTGCTCCGCGGTCTCCTCAGGGGTGGTGCCGAGCCTCAGCTCGTGCTCCACCCCGGCGCTCTCCAGCGCGGCGAGCAGCGCGTGCACGCCGTACGTCACCGCCTTGCGGTAACGGACCACCACACCTACGGCCAGTGCCACGCCCGGCAGCGTAGCTCAGGCGACGCGCATCGAACGCAACGCGCCGGTCAGCTTGGCCAGCTCGGCGAGCATGGCGTCGGCGGCGGAGTCCATGACGTCGTTGGCGTGCACCTTGCCGTCCTCGCCGATGAACTGGGAGTAGAACGGGATGTTCACCGCCTCCAGCACCGGGATCATCCTCAGGGTGCTGGTGACCTGGCGCAGGCTGTTCGCGGCGCGGGTGCCGCCGGAGACGCCGCCGTAGCTGACGAACCCGGCCGCCTTGTGCTGCCACTCGTGGTGCAGGTAGTCGAGGGCGTTCTTCAGCACGGCGTTGAAGCTGTGGTTGTACTCGGGGGTCACGAACACGTACGCGTCGCCCCGCTCGACGGTGGCGCTCCACTCCTTGGTGTGCGCGTTCACATACTGCTTGAGCCGGGGGTGGTTGGGCTCGTCCAGGAACGGCAGCGCGACCTCCGCCAGGTCGACCAGCTCGACCTCGAACAGTCCCGACTCCACGGCCTTGCCGTGGAACCACTCGGCGATGGGACGTCCGGCACGACCGGGACGGGTGCTGGCGACGACGATCTGCAGGACCGGCTTGCCCATGGCATGCTCCTTCACTCAGGCGGTGTAGCTACTCAACATTATTGAGCTGCTACATATTTCTGAGCAAGCGCTGATAGGATTTGTGGCATGAGTCTCGATTTGGTGTGCGCGCGCTTCCACATCGCTTTAGAGCTGATCGGCGCCCGGTGGTCGGGCGCGGTGATCCACATGATCTTCAAGGGCGCCCACCGGTACGCCGACCTCAAGGCGGCCATCCCCGGCATCAACGACACGATGCTGGCCCGGCGGCTGCGCGAGCTGGAGAGCGCCGGGCTCATCGAGCGCCGCGTGCTGCCCACGTCGCCGGTGCGCGTCGAATACCACCTGACCGAGATGGGGCAGGAGCTGCGGCCGGTGCTGGACGAGCTGGTGACCTGGGCGCACAAGTGGATCCCGCTGCCGGAGGCCAAGTCCGCCTGACGATCCCGGCCCTCAGCGGTGGGAGGACGGGATCCGCTTGGGCAGCGGCGGCGGCTCCGGGGCCTCCTGCGGAGGCGGCGGGGGCGGGTCGGTCCTGGCCGCGCGCCAGCGTGAGGGGAAGAGCGAGGCGGTCAGCAGGATGCACCCGGTGGGGAGCGACCAGGTGTAGAGCAGGGCCGTGTAGCCCTCGAGAAACTGGCTCGGCACGTCGTCGAACCCCATCCGGTGGTCGCCGCCCAGGGCCATGCGCACCAGCGCCGCTCCGATGAAACCGAGGAAGGCCAGGCCGGGCAGCAGCGAGGCGAGCGGCGAGATCCTCGACCCGGCCAGGACCCCGATGAGCACCACCGTGCCGACATACACGGCCAGCACGACCCAGTCGACGGTCATGGCCGCCGTGTGGCGATAACGCTCGATCCCCACGATGAAACCGGTTGCAATGAGCGGGGTGGCCAGCAGTCCCGCGCCGGCGCCGAGCAGATGGCGAACACCGTTTCGCAAAGAGAACACCTCCAGCAACGGGACCATACCGACCTACCAGGCCACTCACCTTTTAGGCGATAAATCGGTCCATAGCCCGTGTCCGAAAAGACTCCATAACACCGAAATAGAGGCTCTTTGGCATGCTGGCAGGCGCCTTAGCAACCGTTAGCTTGACAGCACCCCCACCCGAGGAGTGCACATGTCGAGTAAACGCTGTGCGTTGGTTGGCGGCGTCATCCTCGCCGCCTGCCTGGCCACCCCGCTCAGCCCCGCAGCAGCCGACCCGGCGCCTCAATCCGCCTCCCCATCCCTTCCCCCGTCCGTCGTGGACGCGCTCGAACGGGACCTCGGACTCTCCGAGCAGCAGGTCAACGCCCGCCTGGCCAACGAGGAACGCGCCGCGTCCACGCAGGCCACGCTCACCTCCCAGCTCGGCGCGTCGTACGGCGGCGCCTGGCTGAACGACGACGCCTCCAAGTTCCTGGTCGCCACCACCGACCCCAACGCCACCGGCACCATCAAGGCGCAGGGCGCCGAGCCGGTCGTGGTCGCGCGCTCGCTCGCCCAGCTCGACGCGGTCGTGCAGCAGCTCGACCAGGCGCCGAAGAAGGCCCAGACCGGGGCGGCGCTCTGGTTCGTGGACGTGAAGACCAACAGCGTCGCCATCCAGGCGCCCACGGTGGAGGCCGCCGAGGCCCTGGCCAAGGCCGCGGGCGTGGACAGGAGCGCGGTCAGCGTGTCGGCGACCGCCGAGCGGCCCGTTCCGCTCATCAACATCATCGGCGGCGCGCCGTTCTACATCGGCTCCAGCCGCTGCAGCGTCGGCTTCTCGGTCACCAGGGGCAGCACCCCCGGTTTCGTCACCGCCGGGCACTGCCGCGTGGCCACCAACACCACCAACCCGACGGGCACCTTCCAGGGCGCCTCATTCCCGGGTAACGACTACGCATGGGTCGCCGCTCCCGGCAACACCGCGCAGCCGTGGGTACGCGGCTCCGGCGGCGCGAACGTGATCGTCCGCGGCTCCACCCAGGCCGCGGTGGGCTCGTCCATCTGCCGCTCCGGTTCGACCACCGGCTGGCGCTGCGGCACCATCCAGCAGCACAACGCCACGGTCACGTACCCGCAGGGCACCGTCACCGGCCTGACCCGCACCAGCGCCTGCGCCGAGCCCGGCGACTCCGGCGGCTCGTTCATCTCGGGCAGCCAGGCCCAGGGTGTCACCTCGGGTGGCTCCGGCAACTGCTCCGTCGGCGGGACCACGTACCACCAGCCCGTCAACGAGATCCTGAGCGTCTACGGGCTCACCCTCCGCACAGGCTGACCCACGGCGCCGAACTCCGCGCGGCACGCCCGGCTGGGCGCGCCGCGCGGAGGTTTTTGCGTTCACAGCGATGAGTTCTCCCGCTCCGTCCGGTCTGTCTGATGGAAAGCACGTCAACACCATCGGAGGAGCTCGCGATGAGGCGACCCGTTCTCGGCAGCCTGCTGCTCGCCAGCACGAACCCCGAGCGTCTGCGCACCTGGTACGTCGACGCCCTTGACCCGGAGGACAACTCCGACGTCGGCGGGTACGGGGTGCTCAAGTTCGGCGAGTTCTACCTGTTCATCGACACGCGGACGGATGTGTCGGACAAGAACCCCGAGCCCGGCAGGGTGATCCTGAACTTCGACGTGGCCGACGCCCGCGCGGTGGCCGCGCGCATGGACAGCGCGGGCGTGACGTGGCTGGCGGAGGTCGAGGACCGCGACGGCAGCCTGTTCGCCACCGCGATCGACCCGGACGGCAACTACGTCCAGATCATCCAGCTCAGCGAGGCCCATCGCGCAGGCATGTGACCTCAGGGTCGGGTCAGGGTCGGCTCGGGGACGGAGCCCGATGTGAGAGGGCTGCCCCCGGCGGGAGAGTTGCCTCATGACCGCAGTGAAGAGGCTCTCCCCCCTGATCGCCTGTGCCGCGATCCTGTTCTCGGTGGTCGCCGTGCTGGTCGGGCAGTTCGGGCCCGATCCCCAGCTCGACCCCATGAACGTGACCGTCAGCGAATACGCCGTGTCCGACCGCGGGGGCGTCACGGAGGTCGCCATGGCGGTGCTCGGGTTGGGGTCCCTGGCGCTGCTCGTGGGGTTGCGGGCGGCCGGTGCGCCGGTGCGGGGGATGCCTCAGTGGTTGCTGGGGGTGTGGTCCGGGGCTCTGGTCGTTGCGGCCCTGGTCCCGACCACACCCCTCGGGGCGGATCTCGACCTCGCGGCCCAGATCCACCGGTACGTGTCCGTCGCGGCGTTCGTGAGCCTGCCCGCCGCCGGGCTGTTGATGGTGCCCAGACTGGGCTCAGACGCCCGCTGGAAGCCTGTGGCGCGGGTGGTGGAGTGGGTGACCCTGGCCGGGGGGTTCGGGCTGCTGGCGATCACGTACGTGGCCCTGCCCGGCGAGCGGGTGATGATCGGTCTCGTCGAGCGGTTGCTGCTGGGTGCCGAGGTGACGTTGCTGGGTGTGCTGGCCGCGTGGCTGGCATGGCTGACCTGGCGTCCGGTCAGCCGGCGGGCTGCTGCGCAACATGCGGATTTCCTGACATATCACAGATTTATCGCAAGTCGATCTTAAAACCACCTGTATCGATGCTATTCTCTCCCGCGATCTTCTATCCGGGAGCGGGTGTCATGGCATCGGGCAGATCCATCAGATTCAAGATCTCGACGCTGCTCGTCATCCCCTTGGTCTCCCTGGTCGCACTCTGGGGCTTCGCCGCGAGCACCACGTCGGGGGACGCGCTCAACCTGCTCAAGGTCGAGACGATCTGGACGGGCGTCATCAACAACGCCGACGGCCTGATCTCCAACCTCCAGACCGAGCGCCTGGCCTCCGCCGAGCGGATCGCGGGCACGGTCACGGACCCCGACGCGCTGAACAAGGCGCGGGCCAAGGTCGACAACAACCGCAAGACGCTGCGCGAGCGCGCCATGTCCGAGGACGTGCAGTCGGCGCTCACGCAGGACATGAAGACCCAGCTCCAGAACGTCTTCGAGGCGATCAACCGGATCCCGGACATCCGCCGCAAGGTGGACGACCGCAAGCTCACCCCCGGCACCCTCGTCACCGAGTACGCGAAGGTCTCCGACGAGATCCACCTGCTGTACTCCAGGATGATGGTCAGCACCGACCTCCAGATGGCGCTCCAGGCGCAGGGCCTGATCGCCGCCGACGAGGTACGCGAGCTGCTGAGCCGGGAGCACGCGCTGATCGTCGCCGGTAACGGCCGGATGACCATGCACGCCGACCTCCACCTGCTGGCCGGCCTGGACAACACCCGGACGTACCTGTTCCCCAAGGCCCTGGCCAACCTCGACACCGAGCTGCGGGCCCCGTTCGAGAAGCTGTACTACTCCCCGCGCTACGGCACCATGGAGAACCTGCTGGAGAGCTACATCTCCGGCCAGCCGGTGGACGTCGAGCTGTGGCGGGGCGTGTCCGAGCAGGTCCAGAAGGAATACCGCGACGCCGTCTGGCGCACCGGCGACAAGCTCCTGGCCAGGATGGAGCCCGCGGGCATCGGCATCGTGGTGCGGGCCGCCATCGCGGGCGCGCTCGGCCTCATCGCCGTCATCTTCTCCATCGTCATCTCGATCAAGGTCGGCCGCAGGCTCACCCGCGAGATGAGGACGCTGCGCCGTACCGCGCTGGACCTGGCCGAGATCAGGCTCCCGGACGTCGTGACGAAGCTGCGCAAGGGCGAGAGCGTGGACATCGCCACCGAGGCGCCGCCCATCACGGTGGGCCGCGGCTCGACCAGCGAGGTCACCGACCTGGCGACGGCGTTCGACAGCGTGCAGAGCACGGCCGTGGACGCGGCCGTCGAGCAGGCCAGGCTGCGCGAGGGCGTGTCGCAGGCGCTGCGCAACCTCGCCAGGCGCAGCCAGTCGCTGCTGCAGCGCCAGCTCAAGATGCTCGACGAGATGCAGCGCCAGACGGAGGACCCGGAGGCGCTGGAGCGCCTGTTCAGGCTCGACCACCTGACCACCCGCATGCGCCGCCACGCCGAGGGCCTGGTGCTGCTCTCGGGCGGCGCGGCGGGCCGCAGGTGGCGCGGCGTCATCCCGATCGAGGACGTGCTGAGCGGCGCGGCGGCCCAGGTCGAGGAGTACACCCGGGTACGCGTCTACCCGATGAACGAGTGCGGCGTCTCGGGCGCGGCGGTGGCCGACCTCATGCACCTGTTCGCCGAGCTGATCGAGAACGCCGCCTCCTTCTCCTCGCCCAGCAACGAGGTTTCCGTACGCGGTGAGATGGTCGGCCGGGGCTTCGCCGTCGAGATCGAGGACCGCGGCCTGGGCATGGACGATGCCGCCCGCAGGGGCATCAACGCGCGCCTGGCCAGCCCGCAGGAGTTCGACCCCTCCCAGACCGAACGGCTGGGCTTCGCGGTGGTCGGCATGCTCGCGGCCAGGCACGGCGTCAAGGTGACGCTCAAGCCCTCGCCGTACGGCGGCACCACCGCCATCGTGCTCGTGCCCGGCTCCCTGGTGGAGCCCATGGCGACCCCGGTGCAGCCGCTGGAGTTCGAGTCCGTCTCGGTCTCGGTGGTCCGGCAGGAGCCCACGGGGCCTGGCGAGCTGCCGCGCCGGGTCCGTACCAGCAAGCGGGGCCAGCAGGCGGGCGGGACCGGCCCCGTGGCCGTGCCCCAGCAGGCGTCACAGCAGCAGACGGGCAGCGGCCCGGTGGCCCTGCCGCAGCAGCAGGAGCCCGACCTGCCGCGCCGCCAGCGGCAGCGGGAGACCGGGCTGCCACAGCGTGACCGCCAGAGGGAGACGGGGCTCCCGCAGCGCGAGCGGCAGAGGGAGACCGGCTTGCCGCAGCGCGAGCGTCAGGCGGACCTGCCGCAGCGGCTCAAGCAGACACCGCCACCGGCGCCGCCGGCCGAGGAGCGCTCACCAGAGGAGACCAGGGCGCTGCTCTCCTCGCTCCAGTCGGGCTGGCAGCGCGGGCGGCAGGACGCCAGTGAACAGGATGGGGGATCTCAATCGTGAGCGGCGAGCACGAGTGGGTCGATGAGGAGGCGGGGCCCGTCGTGCGGCCGTACGCGGTCGCGCGTGGGCGCACCAGGCCCACTTCCTCCAACGCGCTCGACCTGCTGGCGACCGTCGCCGGGACGGGGCTGCCCGTCCCGGCCAAGGCGGAGCTCAGCGCTCAGCACCGGCGGTTGCTGGGCTTCGTGGCAGGTCAGACCAGGCCCGTCGCCGAGGTCGCCTCGGATCTGGGCCTGCCCGTCGGCGTCGTGAGAGTGCTGCTGGGCGACCTGCTCGACCACGGACTGGTCACGGTCCGCCCGCCGCGCGACAAGGCCGCGACGCCCACGGAGAGCCTGCTCCGAGAGGTGATCAACGGCCTCAGGGCGCTCTAGTTCGCTGAGGTCAGCGTCCGCAGGGAGTGCTCCACGAGGGCGATCATGACTTCCTTGGCGGAGGTGCGCCGCCGCACGTCGCACAGCATGACCGGCACGTCGTCGTCCAGGTCGAGCGCGATGCGCACGTCCTCGACGCTGTGCCGCGCCGCCCCCTCGAAGCAGTTGACGGCCACCACGAACGGCGTGCCGCGCTGCTCGAAGTAGTCGACGGACGGGAAGCAGTCGGTCAGCCGGCGCGTGTCCGCGATGACGACGGCGCCCAGCGCGCCGTAGGACAGCTCGTCCCACATGAACCAGAACCGCTCCTGCCCGGGCGTCCCGAACAGGTACACGACCAGCCCGTCGCGGATCGTGATGCGGCCGAAGTCCATCGCCACGGTCGTGGTGTTCTTGGCCTCCACGCCGTCGAGGTCGTCGATCCCGATCCCACGGTCGGAGAGCACCTCTTCCGTGCGCAGCGGCTTGATCTCGCTGACCGCCCCGACCAGTGTGGTCTTGCCGACGCCGAACCCCCCTGCGATGAGAATCTTCAGCGCGACGGGGTCCTCAGAGAGCACGGAGTCCATTGATCACTTCCTTGAGAATGCGCTCATTCGACCGCGACCCTCCGGATGAGGGGGACGACACCGAGATGAGCCCGTGGTCACGCATGTCGCCCAGCAGGACCCGGACGACGCCGACGGGCAGGTCGAGCTCGACGGCCAGGTCGGCCACCGAGATCGGATTGCGTGCTGCCCGCAGGATGAGCTGCTGTTCGGGGCCGAGCTCGCCAGGCGGGTCGCCGACGGCGCGCACGGTTGCCACGAGGTCGAACGTGTCCCCTGAGGAACGCGTACGGCCGCGGATGAGAGCATAGGGCCGAACGACGGGCCCCGCGTCCTCATCGAACCACTGCGGGCTATCGCTCATGACGCTCCAGCGCGCGGATTGGTGGTGATGTGCTGGCCAACCCGCTTGACCAGCATCGCCATCTCGTACGCGATGTGGCCGACGTCCACGTTCGCATCGGCGATCACGGCCAGGCAGGTGCCCTGTCCCGCCGCTGTCACGAACAGGAAGGCCGACTCCATCTCCACAATGGTCTGACGCACGTCGCCGCCGCCGAAATGGCGTCCGGTGCCACGGGCCAGGCTCTGGAACCCGGCCGCAACCGCCGACAGATGCTCGGCGTCCTCCCGGATCAAGCCCTTCGAGTACCCAATCGCGAGACCGTCGGTCGACAAGATGACGGCCTGGCGCACCGCGGCGACCCTGGTGGCAAGATCGTCCAGCAGCCAGTTGAGCTCACCGGTGTTGGTGGTCGGCAAAGTCATGCATCCCCCTTACTCATGGCCCCTCCTCAGAGGCTTCTTCTCGGGCGCGTTGGGTCCCCCGCTGGAACGCGGAGAACAAGTCCCTTACCTCGTCAGGAGAGCGTTCGGGCGGCGGCTCCTGGCCACGCGGCTCCTGTTCGGGAGCCCGCTCCTGCCCGAGCGGCGGGCTCTCCTTGAGCTGCGGCGCCAGGTTGGTCCGGCGCACCCGCCTGGGCAGTCCCGCGTGCGTGCCGGAGGTCACCACGGCGAGCGCCTTCTTCCGCGTACGGCTCGGCAGATCGGCCTTGCCGTCGATGTCGCCCGCCTCCAGCGCCGCCTGCTCGGTCACCATCGAACGCGGCACGAGCACGATGGCCGTCGTCCCGCCGAAGGGCGACCGCCGCAGCAGCACCTTGATCCCGTACTGTTGCGCCAGCTTGGCCACCACGAACAGGCCCAGCCTGTCGCTGTCGGCCAGGTCGAACTCCGGCGGCGCGGCCATCCGCGTGTTGAACGCCGAGTACTCGGCGACCGACAGCCCGAGCCCGCGGTCCTCCACCTCGATGACGTATCCGTTGCTCACCAGGTCGCCGCGCACCTGGACCGTGGTGTCCGGCGGCGAGTAGATGGTGGCGTTCTCGACCAGCTCGGCCACCAGGTGGGTGAGGTCGGCGGCGGCGGTGCCGTCGACCGCGGCGACCGGCATGCCCTCGACGGTGACCCTGGTGTAGTCCTCGATCTCGGCGATGGCCGCGCGGACGATGTCGATCACGGGCACCGGCTTGCGCCAGGCCCGTCCCGGCGCGGACCCGGAGAGGATCATCAGGCTCTCCGCGTGCCGGCGCATACGGGTGGTCAGGTGGTCGAGGCGGAAGAGCTCCTCGAGCCGGTCGGGGTCGTGCGTACGGCGCTGCATGGCGTCCAGCAGCGACAGCTGCCGGTGCAGCAGGCCCTGCTTGCGCCGGGCGAGGTTGAGGAAGACCTGGCCGACCCCGCGCCGCATCGCGGCCTGGCCGACCGCCGCCGTCACGGCGGTGCGCTGCACGGAGCCGAAGGCCCTGGCGACGTCGCTGATCTCGGCGGAACCGTGCACCTTGATCGCCTTGGCCTCCTTCCGCACGTCGACGTCCTCGCCCCTGCGCAGCCGCTCGACGACGTCGGGCAGCCGGCTCTGCGACAGCTCGATCGCGGCGGTACGCAGCCCGGCCAGCTCGCCGGCCAGGCGGCGACCGAAGCGTACAGAGATGATGATCGACGCGAGCACGGCGATCAAGCCCACGCCGCCGGCGACGGAGATCTTGACGATGGTGGAGGTCGCGGCCTCGGACGTGCGCGTGGCCAGCACACCGGCGGAGGAGGAGCCGAGCTGGTCGAGCCGCGAGGTGAGCTTGTCGACGGCCTCGGTCCACCCCTCGGCGGTGGGGGGCGGGCTGCCGGTCTTGATGATCCGCGCTTCCATGGTGGCGAAGGTCTGGAACGGCTCGGTGGCGAAGACCTGCTCGTACGGCCGGCGCAGCGTCACGTCGAGCCCGGCCAGGCCGCGCGCGTGGAGGAACTTCCTGGAGGCCGCGTACTCGGTGAAGGCGGAGACCTCGGGCGCGGTGAGCCGGCGGTCGGCCAGTGCCCCGATGACGAGCGCGTGCTCCCTGGCGATGTACTCCCTGGCCATGCCCATGGCCTGCAGCGAGGACGCCTGCTGGAAGATCGTCAGGTCGGAGACGGAGACCAGGTGGTCGTAGAGGGTGAAGATCCCGTCGAGGATGCGGTTGTACTCGTTCAGCCCGGCCAGCCGGGAGCCGAGGCCGCCGTCGATGTCGGCCCTGATCGCCGAGAGGCGGCCGAGGGC
Source organism: Nonomuraea sp. NPDC003707 (assembly GCF_053587055.1). Taxonomy (NCBI): domain Bacteria; kingdom Bacillati; phylum Actinomycetota; class Actinomycetes; order Streptosporangiales; family Streptosporangiaceae; genus Nonomuraea; species Nonomuraea sp. NPDC003707. Next base: position 14,744 of record NZ_JBSFNK010000019.1, read on the forward strand.
GGATTCGAGGGTGTCGAGCGGCAGTCGCAGGTCGTCGCCGACCGAGCCGCCGGCCTCCATGACGGCCAGCTTGAAGTCGGTGAACGACCGGTCGGTGCGGGCGCGCTGGGCGCTGAGCACCGAGGTGAGCTTACGCGTAGTGAGCGTCTCGGCAGAGCGCACCCGCTCGGCCTGCAGCTGTAGTCCCAGGTCCGTGGAGGTGACGCCGATAGTCCGATAGAGCGTGTTCGCGCGGAGCAGTGACTGGGCGTCGCCCATGGTGAGGTTGAGGACGAAACCCCAGAGCGCGCTCAGAGACAGAAGGGGTAGCAGCAACAATAAGAAGATCTTGAACCGAATTGACCGGTTTCGCGAGCCCATGTCCCAACCTCGAGTCGGGGGCATTTCCACACCTTGTGTAAATACACCTCCGGAAGATCGCATAGGAGACTAGCACCGTTTATGGTTCCGGCGCAGTGGGAGGAACGCGTTCATTACCGTGATTATTGGGACAAGATCTCGCGATCGCGACGTGCCCTGGCGGCGATCGTCCGCAGCCACAGCAGCGCTACCAGGGAGATCGCGATGAGCCCGGCCCAGTTGACCATGGTGTACACGTGCACCTGCCACGCGGTCACGTTCGGGACCCGGCCGATACGCAGGAGCTCCCACTGCCACGGCTGGCCGGTCAGCACGAGCGTGATCGCGATCGCGATGGCGGTCATGGAGTCCCAGAGGGCGTGCAGCAGCGAGACGCCGAGGTAGGCCAGGACGACGGAGCCGGTGATCCGGCCGCGCGCCGCGAACAGCACGCCGCCCGCGATGGCCGTCCACAGGCCGTGCCCGACGGGCGACAGGATGCCGCGCAGTACCTCGGTCTCGACAAGCTGGGACAGTGACAGGCCGTCGGCGGTGAAGAGGGCGTTGAAGGCGTACCCGGCGCTCTCGAACGCGGCGAAGCCGAAGCCGACGGTGGCGCCGAGCACGATGCCGTCCCGGGCGGAACGCCGGGCCATCCTCCTGGTGACGAACATCAGCGCGCCGAGCTTCACGCCCTCCTCGATGAGGCCGACGAGGACGTACATGACGATCGACGGGCGGATCAGCAGGCTCTCGAGGAGGGAGGCGCCGAGCACGCCCAGCACGCCGCCCACCACGAACGCCACGAACAGCAGCTCGACCGTCACCTGCGGCGAGCGGTCGCGCCCGTACGCCCAGACCACGAACGTCACGGGCACCAGGAAGCTGCCGAACAGCACCACCGTCGGCACGAGGTTGGAGTTGGCCGTCCAGGCGGTGACCGCGACGCTGGCCAGCCACAAGACGAACCCGATCAGGAAGACCCGCGGCCACAGCTTCACAGCGCCTTCACCTCCACAGCGCGGAGGGCTGCCGTGACGGCGCCGCCAGGCCGAGCCCAAACCGTCGAACCGCGAATACCCCGTCCCTCAGGCGTCAATCGTCGTCTCAGGGGTCGATCGTCCCGAATGTCCGAGTATCCGGGCCCGCCGGAATCTTTCGTGCGGCCTATTACCGCGAATGCTCGTTTGGAGTAGCGTCCGGAATATCGCGAGCGGGGGGAGTCAGGTGGTCGGCAAGCAGGGCAGGGTCACGGGAAAGATCGGCCCAGGGCTCGTCGGCGAGGTCATGATCCCGGTCAGGGGCGGCGTGGAGGCGTTCTACGCACATCCCAGCGTGCCCGACGAGGAGTTCCTGACCGGATCCATCGTGGTCGTGGTCGAGTACTTCCCCCCGCGGACCGTCTACGTGGTCAGGGCGCTCGTCTAAGGGAGGCCGCTCCGATGTCCCCCGAGTTCTACATCGCCGCCGGCGGCATCGTCGCCGCCGCAGTCATCATCATCCTGCTGTTCAAGGCCGTGTGGCGGGTCGCGGAACCCAACGAGGCCCTGATCATCTCCGGGCTGGGCGCTCGCCGTCGCGGCGAGGGCGTCGACAGCCTGGGCTTCAAGATCATCACAGGCAAGGGTGCGGCGGTGCTGCCCGGGTTCCAGGCGGCCAGGCGGCTGCGGCTGGACACCAGGGCCGCCAACCTCCAGGTCTCCTGCGTCACCCAGCAGGGCATCCCCGTGCACATCCGCGGCGTGGTCATCTACAAGGTCGGCGACGACCTGTCCTCCATCGCCAACGCCGCCCGCCGCTTCCTCGACCAGCAGGACTTCATGACGAGCGCCATCCACGAGCTGTTCACCGGCCACCTGCGCTCGATCATCGGCAACCTCACCATCGAGGACCTCATACTCAACCGCGAGCGCCTGACCAGCGAGACCAGGGCCTCGGCCGCCGACGAGATGAGCAAGCTGGGCCTGATCGTCGACTCCCTGCAGATCCAGGAGATCGACGACGAGACCGGCTACATCGTCAACCTCGGCAAGCCGCACGCCGCCAAGGTCGCCTCCACCGCCCGTATCGCCCAGGCCCAGCGCGACCAGGAGGCCACCGAGGCCGAGCAGATCGCCGCCGCCAACATGGCCGCCGCCCGCCGCGACTCCCGCATCAAGGAGGCCTCCTACCAGGCCGAGATCGACCAGGCCCAGGCCACCGCCCGCCAGGCCGGCCCGCTGTCGGAGGCGACCGCCCGCCAGGAGGTGGTGGTCCAGGAGACGAGGGCCGCCGAGCTGGAGGCCAAGCTCGCCGAGCAGCGGCTGCAGTCGCAGGTGCGCAAGCCCGCCGACGCCAAGGCGTACGAGACCGTCACGCTCTCCCAGGCCGAGCGCGACGCCCGCATCGCGCAGGCGGAGGCCGAGGCCAGGGAGACCGAGCTGCGCGCCGCCGCGCAGGCCTCCCAGGTCAAGCTGGCCGCCGCGGCGGACGCCGAGTCCGTACGGCTGCGCGGCGAGGCCTCCGGCGCCGCCACGAAGATCGCCGGTGAGGCCGAGGCCCAGGCCGCCCGGGCCCGCGGTCTGGCCCAGGCCGAGGCCGCCAAGGCGCTGGGTCTGGCCGAGGCCGAGGCGTCGGAGGCCAAGGGCCTGGCGGAGGCGCAGGCGATCAAGGCCCGTGCCGAGGCGCTGAAGGAGAACCAGGAGGCGGTCATCGCCCAGCAGCTCGCCGAGCGCTGGCCGGAGGTCGTGGAGGCGGGCGCGAAGGCGTTCGGGAACGTGGACCACATGGTGGTGCTGAACGGCGCCCAGGGCGTCGAGGAACTGCTGGCCAAGGCCCTCACGCTCGGCGGCGCCGGGATCGGCCTGGCCAGGGCCCTGCTCAACGGCGCCACTCCCAACGGGACGGAACCGGAGATATCTAGTAAAGCGCCTTGATCGGGCGTACCTTCTCATTGGGGCGAGCCGGGAAGTCTGGTCGGCAACTTATACGACGACGTCCTCCCGGGAGCAGGTCATGGACTTAATGCTCGCAGGCATCATCGCCCTCATCGCGTTCATCTGCGTCGTGGCGTTCAAGCTGGTCTGGCGGGTCGCGGAGCCGAACGAGGCGATCCTCATCTCGGGCCTGGGCGCCCGCGGCCGGGAGACGCTCGGCTTCAAGATCGTCACGGGGAAGGGTGCGCTGGTCGTCCCGGGGTTCCAGACCGCGCGCCGCATGTCGCTCGACAGCCGCGTCTCCCAGCTCGAGGTCAAGTGCGTCACCAAGCAGGGCATCCCGGTGCACGTGCGCGGCGTGGTGATCTACAAGGTGGGCGACGACTTCGTCTCCATCGCCAACGCCGCCCGCCGCTTTCTCGACCAGCAGAAGACCGTGGACGAGAAGACGCACCAGCTCTTCTCTGGCCACCTGCGCTCGATCATCGGCAACCTCACGGTCGAGGACCTGATCGTCAACCGCGACGCGCTCACCAACGAGATCCGCACCTCGTCGGCCGACGAGATGAGCAAGCTCGGCCTGAACGTGGACTCCCTGCAGATCCAGGAGATCGACGACGCCACCGGCTACATCTCCAACCTCGGCCGCCCGCACGCGGCCGCCGTGGCCTCGCTGGCCAGGATCGCCGAGGCACACCGCGACCAGGAGGCCAACGCCGCCGAGCAGGAGGCCGCCATCAAGAAGGCCGCCGCGGTCCGCGAGGCCCGCATCCAGCAGGCCGGGTACCAGGCAGAGATCGACCGGGCGTCGGCCGCGGCCAAGCAGGCGGGCCCGCTGGCCGAGGCCACCGCCCGCCAGGAGGTCGTGGTCCAGCAGACGACCGCCGCCGAACGCGAGGCCCTGCTCGCCGAGAAGCGGCTGGAGGGCGAGGTGCGCAGGCCCGCGGACGCCAGGGCGTACGAGCAGGTCACGCTCGCGGAGGCGGCGCGGCGCGTGGCGGTCGCCGAGGCGCAGGCAGAAGCCGAGGGCATCAGGCTGCGCGGCGAGGCGGAGTCGGAGGCGACCAGGCTGCGCGGCATCGCCGAGGCCGAGGCCGCGCGGGCCAAGGGCCTGGCGCAGGCGGAGGCCATCAAGGCCCGCGCGGAGGCGCTGGCGAGCAACCAGGAGGCGGTCGTCGCGCAGCAACTCGCCGAACGCTGGCCGGAAATCGTCGAGGCCGGCTCGAAGGCGTTCGGAAACGTCGAACACATGGTGGTCCTGAACGGCGCGCAGGGCGTCGAGGAAATGCTCGCCAAGGCGCTCACACTCGGGGGTGCCGGATTGGGCCTGGCCAGAGCCCTGCTCAACAGCGGATCGCCAAACGGCAACGAACCGGAAATCGTTCGTAAAACCACTGAATCCCGCGAATAGCGACGTTACTCGGCTGTCCGGCCTTCCATTCCTCTAGCGTTTTGACAAATACCGCTGGAGCGAATTGGAGGACGAATGCTGAAGCCCATTTCCGGTATATTCCTGAGTTTGCTGGCTATTGCCGGATGTTCCGCCGACAAGGCCCCGTCGGCGGCGCCGGCGGCCGCCGCGTCGTCCGCGCCGCAGGCGTCCGCCGAGACGGCCCGGCTGCGCGCCGCCCTGCTGCCGGTGCCCAAGGGCATGCACGTCGCGTACGGGCCCGAGCTGGGCGCGTTCGGCTCGCTCAAGTCCACCCAGCAGGGCCTCGCGGCCGTCCGCGCGGCCAAGCTGCAGCGGCCGGAGTGCGCGGGCGCGGCCCAGCTCGACGCCGACAGTCCCGACGTCGCCAAGGCGCCGGCGGCGGTGATCGCCTTCGCCGCCGACCGCGGCTCGATCACGCAGGCCGTGGTGGCGCTGCCCGGGAAGGCCTTCCCGGCACCGCTGCCCAAGGAGTGCAACTCGTACACCGCGGACGTGAGCGGCACGCAGGTGACCTACAAGACGCGCATGCTCGCGATGCCGGCCAAGGGCGACGAGTCGCGGGCCTACCTCACGACGGCGGCGGGGGGCCAGAAGAACGCGCAGATCGGGTCGGTCATGATCCGGCGGGGGACGCTGATCATGAGCATGCTGGTGGTGGGGCAGCGGGTGAAGCCGCAGGGGCTCTACGAGCTCGCCCGCCTCGCCGACCAGAACCTGGCCCAGATCACCCGCTGACCCGCCGCACTTCGGCCGGGGTCCTTCGAGGACGGAGGGCGGCACCGCCGCCCGCTGCTCTCCTCAAAGGGACGCCGGCCTAGATGAGGACGTGGTCGTCCGGGCGGCCGACGAAGGAGAACTGGGCGTTGCGGGTCAGCTTGATGTGGTCCGCCTGCCAGGTGTGCATCGACGCGTCCGCGCTGCGCCAGTAGACGAAGTTGAAGCGGTCCGCCGAGTAGATCTTGACGGAGTCCTCCTTCAGCCGCCGCACCAGGTGGGTGTCCTCACCACGGGTGATGTCCGCGAAGCCGTACGAGCGGAACATGTCCGCCTTGCCGAGGAACGTACCGCCCTGGACCAGGAAGGAGTAGCGGTGCTCCAGCCCCGGCAGGCGGAGCATGGTCGTGTTGCTGCCCTCGAAGTACGCGTAGTGCGCCCCCTTGCCGACCAGTTCGGCGTCGGAGTAGTCGAACGCGCGCACCAGGTCCGACAGGTAGTGCTCCCCGTACAGGTTGTCGTCGTCCATCTTGGCGATCAGGTCGCCCTCGGCGGCCGAGATGCCCAGGTTCATGCAGGCGCCGAGCGACAGGGACGCGTCGGCGGGCAGGACGACGACGTCCGTGATGCCCGCCATGCGGGCCTTGTCGGCGACCACGACCGGGTCGATGTCCAGACCGTGCAGCACCATGACGAGCTGGAGCGGCCGGTGGATCTGGCGGGCCACGGAGGAGATGGCGTGTTCGATCTGGGAGGCGCGGTTGGTGGGCAGCACGACCGAGATCGAGCGCGACCTGGGCTGCACCTGGTGCCCGAGGTCCTGGAGGATCTGGTCCACGCGGTGCGAGAACAGGTGCTTGTCGAAGACCTCGCGCATCGCCAGGTGCCCCATCCTGGCCCGCAGTTCGGGGCTGTTGATCAGGTGCAGGACCTGGTTGTACGACTCGACCGGCTCGCGCGCGATGGGGACGAGGTCGCCGAAGGTCTCCTCGACGGCCCGTGACCACCCCGACACGACGGGCGTGGCGCAGGCGGACAGCTCGAAGACCCGGCGGGCGCACATGGTCGGCGAGTCCAGCACCGAGTTGACGTTGAGGAAGACCTTGTACATCCGGTACGCGGCCAGCATCTGGTCGTAGGGGAGCTCGCCCACGATGTGCGGCCGGTACTTCTCCGGCCAGGCGTACTTCTCGTCCACCTCGCCGTTGCGCGCGAAGATGTGCAGACCCAGCTCCCTGACCGGGTCGATGACGGTCTCCATCTGCTCGCGGCGCTCGGGGTGCTTGTCGCGGAAGTACATCCCGGCGAAGACCACGTCGTGCAGGCGCCCCTGCCGCTGCTGGATCGGGTTGTGCACGCGGGGCTGGGCCGCGAACTGCAGCACATCAACCCGATCGTGTCCCAAAATTTCCCGATATTTCGGCACCATGTCACCGTCGCAGGTGAACACGTAGTCGAACAGCTTGGCCGTGTCGATGAAGAAGTCGAAGTTCGGCGGGTCCTCCTTGTTCCAGAAGACCGTCGGGATGCCCTCCCGCTTGCACCAGGCCACCAGCTCGCGCAGCGGCTCCTTGGGCGCGTTGGTGCCGGTCATCTGGTAGCGCCAGCGACCCTGGTTCCCGTGCCAGGCCGACTCGCAGAACAGCAGGTCGGGCCGCTTCTCGGCGAAGATCTCCGGCCAGTCCTTGAGCCCGAACTCGATCTGGTCCCACTCGTACTTGAAGGCCATCCGGGAGAAGTCGTCCAGGATCACCGCGACCTTCAGGTCCGGCCGGTTGACCGGCCCCTTCGGCCACTTCACCGCCGGCACCTCGACGAGCGGCGGCCGGTGGTTGGCGAGCTCGGTCGCCTCGGAGACCGGTACGGGCGGCTTCGGCGCCTTCTCCTTCGACCGGACCGCCTCGACGATCTTCCCCGGGCTCTTCGAGCCCAGGGCCTCGCCCAGCTTGTACGTCCGCTTCGCCTGCGTGGCCTCCAGCTTCCAGCTCGCGTACGCGGCCTTGGCCTCGGCGATCTCCAGCCGCCGCCGCAGCTCCCTGACCTCGGCCTCGAATCGCTCGACGAGCTTGCGCTCCTCGGGCAGCCAGTTGACGGGCCCGAGCCGCTGGTACGTGGGCTCTTCAGGGGTTTCGGCCATGGTGATACGCCTATCGCTTAGCGGAGGTACGTCATGTTACGGCGGATATGGCAGCTAAACGGGGCGTTTGGCCTGAGAAGCGGGAGCGAGGTTGTCGCCCTTCAGCCAGGCGGAGATCACCCGCGCGATCCGCATCCCGGCCTGGCCGTCCCAGAGCACCGGCAGCTCGCCCGCCGGCGTGGCGGCGCCGTCGGCCAGCGCCTTCTCCGCGGCGGCCGGCAGGACGGTCGGCGTGACCAGGCGGTTCGTGCCGTGCGTGATCGTGATCGGCCGCTCGGTGTTGGGCCGCACCGTCAGGCAGGGGACGCCCAGCACGGTCGTCTCCTCCTGGACGCCGCCGGAGTCCGTGACCACCAGCGCGGCGCCGCGTACGAGTGAGAGAAAGTCCACATAGCCCAGCGGGTCGACGACCTTGACCGACTCCCCGTCCACCAGGCCCGCCTCGGCCAGCCGCGCCTTGCCGCGTGGGTGGATCGGCACCACGATCGGGATCTGCCGCGAGACCTGCAGCACCGCGTCCACCAGTTCCTTGGCGGCCTCGGGGGTGTCCACGTTCGCGGGCCGGTGCAGGGTCGCCACGGCATAACGAGCCGGTATGGCCAGCCGCTCCACGACGGGCGCCGGGTCCAGCGACGGCAGCGCCGAGTACAGGCTGTCGATCATGGGGTTGCCCACCAGGTGCACCTTGGACGCGGGCACGCCCTCGTTCGCCAGGTAGGCCAGGGCCTCGGGGGAGGTGGCGAAGAGCACGTCGGCCAGCGCGTCGGTGACGACCCGGTTGACCTCCTCCGGCATGCCCCGGTCGAACGAGCGCAGCCCCGCCTCCACGTGCGCGGTCCTGACGCCCAGCTTGGAGCAGACGAGGATCGCGGCCAGCGTCGAGTTCACGTCGCCGTAGACGACGACCAGGTCGGGGTCCTGCTCCTGGACGACCTCCTCCAGGCCGACGAGGAGCGCCGCGGTCTGCTTGGCGTGGCTGCCCGAGCCGACCCCCAGGTTCGCGACGGGCTCGGGGAGGCCGAGGTCGGCGAAGAAGACGTCCGACATCAGCGCGTCATAGTGCTGACCAGTGTGGATGATGCCCTGCCGCACGCCGAGTTCACCGAGTGCCCGCACCACCGGGGCCGCTTTCACGAAATTGGGGCGAGCGCCCAATACGTGCAGGACCAGGGGGTTCTCCCTCATTGACCTCGCCTTTCATAGCGGAAGGGGAAAAACGTTGCCTATGGTACGGTCACCGCGTGGCATCCGACGCCAGTCGTCAAGACTCCTCCAAGGTTTCCGCGAAGTCCGCCCGAGCCGGCGTCGGTGGACTTCTCAAAGGTTTCGTTCAGCACCCGATCATCGTTTCCCGCGTCGTCGTGACGAAGGTCAAATCCGACCCCGTCCGGGTGGCCCAGGCCGCCGCCGACGCGCTCCCGCCCCGGCTGCGTCCCGTCGTGGGCAGCGTCGCCTGGCCCGTCGCCCGCCGCGCCAGGCGCATCGTGCGCAAGTTCGGCATGCGCGTGGTCAAGGGGCCGTGGAACGAGGCCAAAGAGCTGTGGGACGCCGGCAGGGTGACCGAGGCCGCCGAGGCGCTCGAAGCCCACACCAAATACCCGTTCGTCAAGCGCAGGGCCGCCTACTACCGGGGCGAGCTGGCCGCGATCAGCCCTGACCCGATCCCGCCCGGGCCGAAGGTGGCCATCACCGACCGCGTCGCGGGCCGGGTGCTGCACATGGTCACGAACGCGCTGCCGTACACGCAGGCCGGGTACACGGTGCGCACGCACCGTATTGTCACCTCGCAGAAAGCCGCCGGGCTCGACCCGCACGTGGTCACCAGCTGGGGCTGGCCGATGCTGCAGGGGCACGCGGACGCGGCGCCGTTCGAGGAGATCGACGGCATCCCCTACTACCGGCTGCTGCCCGACGGCCGCGGCGAGATGCCGTTCGAGACGCGCGGGCGCATCATCAGGGGCGCCGACGCGGTCACCAAGCTCGTCACCGAGCTCAAGCCGCAGGTCCTGCACGCCGCCACCGACCACCGCAACGGCTCCATGGCCCACGCGGTGCGCGACAGGACGGGCACGCCGTTCGTCTACGAGGTGCGCGGCTTCCTGGAGGAGACCTGGGCCTCGCGCGACCCGATCCGGGTGGGCAGCGAGCGGCAGGTGCTCCAGCGCGAGCGCGAGGCGTTCCTCATGCGCGCGGCCGACGCCGTGGTCACGCTGGCCGAGACCATGGCCACGGAGATCGTCGAGCGTGGCGTGCCGCGGGAGAAGATCCACCTGGCGCCCAACGCCGTGGACGACTCGCTGCTGACCGCCCACTACGACGGCGCCTCGTTCAGGAACGCGTACGGCATCGCCCCCGGCGAGATCGTCGTCGGCTCGGTGTCCAGCATCGTGGCCTACGAGGGCTTCGCCACCCTGCTGCGGGCCGCCGCGCTGCTGCGTGACGACGGCACCCCCGTAAAGGTGCTCATCGTGGGCGACGGCACCGAGCGCGAGAACCTCCTGGCGCTGGTCGACGAGCTGGGCCTCGGCGACGCCATCCTGCCGGGCCGGGTCGGCCCCGACGAGGCGTTGCAGGCGCAGGACGCCATCGACATCTTCGCCTGCCCGCGAGAGGACCTGCGGGTATGCCGACTTGTTACGCCATTGAAACCCGTCGAGGCGATGGCGCTCGGAAAGCCCGTCGTACTCAGCGATCTGCCTGCTCTGTCCGAGCTCGTGGGCTCGGACGGCGCCGGGATGCTCGTCCCTCCGGGTGACCCGGCCGCGCTCGCCAAGGCCATCGCGGGGCTCCGGGAGGACCCGGCCCGGCGCGCTGAGATGGGTGAGGCGGGACGGGCGGAGGTGGCGGCGAAGCGGACTTGGAGCCGCGTTGCCGAGACTTATCAAGCCCTATACCGGTCGCTTGCCTAATGTTGACCTTCGCGTTGGCTGTCACTTCTGACGTGTTCGGTCGCATTAGGCGTGAGCTAGGTGGACTTGAGATAACCTTTGCGACCATGAAGTGTTGTTTCCGGCTCTCTAAGGCGCTGCTGTGACAGAAATCGACTTGGCTGTCATCGGCCTGGGCTATGTCGGCATGCCGCTGGCCAAGGAGGCGGTCGCCGCCGGCCTGCGGGTCGTCGGCCTCGACGTCGACCCCGCCAAGGTCGACGCGCTCAACGCCGGGCAGTCGTACATCGATGACCTGGCCGACGCCGATCTCGAGCACATGCTGGCCAACGGGTTCAGCGCCACGCTCGACGAGACCGTACTCGCCAGAAGCAACACGATCGTGATCTGCGTGCCCACCCCGCTGGACGAGGACCACCGACCGGACCTGTCCGCCGTGGAGGGCGCCACCAAGGCCGTCGGCCGCAACCTGAGCAAGGGCACGCTCGTCGTGCTCGAGTCCACCACCTGGCCGGGCACCACCGACGAGGTGGCCAGGCCGCTGCTGGAGAGCTCGGGGCTCGTCGCGGGCAAGGATTTCCACCTCGCCTTCTCGCCCGAGCGCATCGACCCCGGCAACCCCAAGTTCGGCCTGCGGAACACCCCCAAGGTCGTGGGCGGCTACACGCCGCCCTGCCGCGACCGCGCCACGGCGTTCTACGGGCAGTTCATCGAGCAGGTGGTGCCGGTCAGCGGCACTCGCGAGGCCGAGATGGCCAAGCTGCTGGAGAACACCTACCGGCACGTCAACATCGCCCTCGTCAACGAGATGGCGATCTTCTGCGACGAGCTCGGCATCAACCTGTGGGAGTCGATCGAGGCCGCGGCGACCAAGCCGTTCGGCTTCCAGAAGTTCCTGCCCGGTCCGGGCGTCGGTGGGCACTGCATCCCCGTCGACCCGTCGTACCTGTCGTACACCGTGCGCAAGCTCGGCTACCCGTTCAGGTTCGTGGAGCTGGCGCAGGAGATCAACGAGCGGATGCCGTCGTACGTGGTGGCCCGCGTCCAGCGACTGCTGAACCGGCATAAGAAGGCCGTGAACGGCGCCCGGGTCGTTATGCTCGGCGTCACCTACAAACCGGACATCGCCGACGAACGCGAAACTCCGGCCCTCCCGGTGGCGCGTGCGCTGCTGGAGCTGGGCGCCGAGCTCTCGTTCGCGGACCCCTATGTCAAGGAGTGGGCGGTTGACGGCACCCCGGTGCCGCGTGAGGAGGATCTGGCCAAGGCCGTGATCGACGCGGACGTGACGCTGCTGCTGCAGCAGCACGCCGCTTTCGACCTCGACATGGTCGAGGAGAACGCCCGGCTCGTGCTCGACACCCGCGGTGTGCTCACCGAGGGTGAACGCGTCGAGCGGCTGTAGCGACGGAGGGCTGCGCGCAGTGCACGTGCTCGTCATGACGGTGGTGCATAACCCCGAGGATGCTCGAATTCTGCACAGGCAGATTCGTGCCCTTGTGGATGCCGGTCATGAGGTCACGTACGCCGCCTCGTTCACCGCCCACGGGGTCGTCCCGCGACCCTGGGTGACCGGCGTCGACCTCCCCCGTGCCGCCCAACGCAAGCGGATGTCGGCCGTGTGGGCCGCCCGGCGGCTGTTCAAACGCATGCGCGACAAGGTCGATCTCGTCCTCATCCACGACCCCGAGCTGCTGTTCGCCATCTGGGGCGTGCGCAACCGGCCGCCCGTGGTGTGGGACGTGCACGAGGACACCCCCGCCACGCTCTCGCTCAAGCCGTGGCTGCCGGCGCCGCTGCGGCCTCCCGTGCGGTTCTTCGCCCGCATGCTGGAGGGCACCGCGGAGCGCCACATGCACCTGCTGCTGGCCGAGACGGCGTACGCGGGCAGGTTCAAGCACGCCCACCTGATCGTCCCGAACGAGACCTGGGTGCCCGACTCCGTGACGCCTCCCGGCGACGACCGGGTGGTCTACCTCGGCTGGTTGTCCAGGGCCAGGGGCGTGTTCGAGGCCGTCGAGGTGGCGAAGCTGCTGCAGCCGTACCGGGTGGCCGTGGAGCTGATCGGGTACGCCGACCCGCAGAGCCGTCCGATGCTCAACCAGGCCGTCACCGAGGGCCTGCTGGAGTGGCGCGACTTCATGCCCAACGACGAGGCGCTCAAGCGGCTCGACGGGGCGCTGGCGGGGCTGTCGCTGCTGCACGACGAGCCGAACTACCGCCACTCGATGCCCACGAAGATCGTGGAGTACATGGCGCACGGCATCCCCGTCATCACGACCCCGTCGCCGCGCGCCGTCGAGCTGGTGGAGCGCTATGACAGCGGCGTCGTGGTGCCCTGGGAGGACCCCAAGGCCGTGGCGCAGGCCGTCCTGACGCTGCGGGACGACGTACGGGAGCGGCGGGCGCAGGGCGCGCGCGGCTACGCGGCGGCCCGGGCCAACCACCACTGGCCCAACTCGGCCAAGCGCTTCGTGACCCAGCTTGAGTCCTGGGCCGGGGTCAAACGGGGGTAGGTTCCTGACCGTGCGCTGGCTCTTACTCGTCGTGGGCGCAGCGATCCTGGCAGTGATCGCCGCCGTGGTCATCGTCATGCCGCCGTCCGACGAGCCGGCGCCCACGGCCTCGTCCTCGACGCCCAAGCCGTCGCCGTCCGACCCCACGCCGAAGGTGCCCAAGTTCACCGACAACTGTGGAACGTTCGAGACCAGAGAGCGGGCCCCGTACGCCGTCACCGGCTACTGGATCACCCCCAGGTCGAACCCCTGCACCTGGCGCAGCCAGCTGGAGGAGATCCACAGCGTGGGCGGCGACACGATCATCCGGATCGGGTACGGCCTGCAGTTCCGCACCGTCTCCGACTCGGGCGAGATCCTGACGAGGGACGGGGAGCTCGACTCGCTCTACAAGGCGTGCGAGGAGGACGGGCTCACCTGTCACGACGCGGCCGAGCGGGACCTGCGCGAGGCCAACCCCGGTAACCGGATCGGCCGCACGTACGTCTACCGCACGGACGAGTCGTTCGGCACCAACCTGTTCCGCTGCCCGCAGATGGAGCACCCCGTCAAGGTGGGCAAGCGGATCTACTACCGGCTCCTCACCCAGCCGGACGGCTCGGACGACGCCACGTGCGACTTCTCCGGCAAGGCCACCTCGTACGACATGATCCTGGTGGCCGGGTCGGAGGAGGACAGCCTGGCCAAGCTCCTCGACCTGGGCGACCAGTTCGGCATGCGGATCTTCCCGGCGCTGCCGCTGGCCCCGCGCGACCCTAAGACGCCCACGAGGGCGTACAAGAAGCATCTCGGCACGCTGACCACGCTGACGCGGCGCATCCTGCAGGACTACGGCGTGCGGTTCGCCAACCGTGATTCGCTCGGTGGCGTCTACCAGCCGTTCGAGGTCCAGATGGCGGACACCCTGGCCACGAACCCGACGCTGGAGGTGTACGCCGACCAGCACACGATCGTGGAGCAGGAGCTCGGCAAGCCCATCCTGATCAGCCCCTACATGGACGCGCGCAGGAGGGTGCCCTTCGGGCAGTCGCCCAAGCAGGTGGCCGAGGCGTTCAAGGCGCTGGCGAAGACCGGGGTCGGCATCATCGCGCCGCAGGACAGCCGGGGGACCGGCAAGGTGGGGCTGTTCTGGCCGGACCAGCGCGACGACGAGGTGGACGAGCGGCTGCGCCCGGTGGTGGGGGAATCGACGTACGGGACGGCCTACCACGGCTCCACGCGGGACTACTACCGGGAGATGGCGGCGGCCCGCGCGGAGATGGTCGCGGCCGGCTTCCAGGTGGACCTGTGGGCGAACGTCGAGGCGTTCGAGCCCTCGGGCAAGGAGCCGTGCGCCCCGCAGGGCACCCGCGGCAAGACGGACAAGAAGCGCCTGGACCAGGCCGTGACCATGGCCGGGCGTTACGTACAGAAGGTCGTCTCCTACATGTGGAGCGACTTCATGACGTGCGGCACGCCGTCGCTCGAGAAGGAGATCATCACCGACTGGCGGCGGCCGATCGCGGTGGACGCGATCAGGAAGGCCCGCGACGTCCAGGACGGGGTGGAGGTACGCGGCTACAACTTCAAGGACAGCACCGTCACGATCACGTGGTCCGGCGGGACGAAGGACCTGTCGGTGCCGGCCGTCGGCTGGCTGGACGAGACCCGGCAGGAAGGGCTGGCCGAGGGCATGGTCACGGCGTGGGTGCCGTTCGACTGGACGCAGGTCCCGGCCGGCGACTGGGTGCAGGTCACCGTCAAGGGTCCGTCGGGCCAGGCCACCACGGAGCCCCTGCACGTTCGGATTGTCACGTAGGCACGGTTACCTGCCGACTGCTGACAACGTGTAGCGTGCCTGCATGGTCCCGAGCATCCCGGTCAGCGTCGACCTGGTCGTGCTCACCGTGCGAAACCACGCCCTGAGCGCCCTGGTGTGGCGCCGGGACAACCCCCCGTTCCTCCGGCGCTGGTCCCTGTCCGGCGGCTTCATCCAGCTCGACGAGGACCTTCCGGCCGCCGCCCACCGCATCCTCGCCGAACGGGCCGGTCTCCCGGGCGCGCCGGTCCACCTGGAGCAGCTCCAGACGTACGGCTACCCCGACCGCGACCCGCGCCAGCGCGTCCTGAGCGTCGCCTACCTGGGCCTGGCCCCCGACCTGCCGGCCTCGGAGAAGGCCCACATGAGCTGGCAGCCGGTCGACTCGCTCACGGCCATGGCCTTCGACCACCGCCGCATCATGCAGGACGGGATCGAGCGGGCGCGGGCCAAGCTGGAGTACACGCCGCTGGGGGCGGCCTTCTGCCCGCCGGAGTTCACGGTGGCGGACCTGCGCCGCGTGTACGAGATCGTCTGGGGCCGCCTCCTCGACCCGCGCAACTTCCACCGGAAGGTCACCAAGGCCGAGGGCTTCCTGGTGGAGACGGGGGCCACGACGACCAGGGACGGGGGCCGCCCGGCCAAGCTCTACCGCCGCGGCCCCGCCGAGCTCCTTCACCCGCCGATGCTGCGCAGCCTCAAGGAGTAGGGCTCCTCAGCACTGCCGCGGTCATGGGGGTGTGCAGGGTCCAGCCGAGGGTTTCGTAGAGGGCCTGGCCTTCCGCCGTGGCCACCAGGACGCCCGTATGAGCCCCCCGCGACGCCGCCGTGCTCGCCAGCGTACGCATGATCACGCTGCCGAGCCCGCGGCGGCGGTGGTTGCCCGCCGTCTCCACCTGGTCCATCACGGCCGTGCGGCCCGCCAGGGCGAACTGGCCCCTGGCGGCGACCTCGCCCGCGGCCGTCAGCAGGCGGGCCGCCGTGACCCCGGCGCGGGTCGTGACGGCCAGCGTGTAGCCGGGGGGAGCCTGGAAGGTCCCGCGGGTCAGGGGCGCCGTCATCATGAACTCCGGTTCCTGGACCGCCCATCGCTCCGGCAGGAGGGGGCCGACGTCCGCGGCGGAGGCGCACAGCTTCAGCCAGGTCCCGGGCGTCATGGGGGCGGCGTTCAGGCGGTGGAGGGCCTCCGGCGTCGGGGCGGCGACGATGTGGCGGGACACGTGGCCGGGCAGGCCCACGTCCACCCGCAGGCCCCACGGCACCGGTACGGGTCGGGGAGCGTTGCGGGAGATCACCCAGCCGTCCACCCAGGCCCGAACTGTTGCGGTATGGGCAGTTTTGAGAACCTCCGTCATGATGTCCAGCTTATGGTCTGGCCTCTACCACTGACCGGGGCGTAGCAGGATAAAAAGGACACGGCGTGGCACCGCCGAGTCGTGACCCGGGCCAGGTAGGGTCCCCGGTGTGCGCGTTGAGATACATGGTCACAGGGGAGCTCGTGGCCTCTGGCCGGAGAACACCCTGCCGGGGATGAGCCGCACGATGGAGCTCGGCGTCCACGCGCTCGAGCTCGACGTCGCCCTCACCGCCGATCGGCGGCTCGTGCTCACGCACGACCTCACGGTCTCCGCCGTGACCAGTGCCGACCGGCGGCCGCTCAGGGCCGACGATCCGCTCTACCCCTACGTCGGCAAGCCGATCAACGCCCTCACGCTGGCGCAGCTGCGCATGCTCGACGTGGGCGTGCGGCTGCCGCGCCACCCCGACGACCCGTTCGCGCTGACGCAGGTCGCCATGCCCGAGACCAGGATGCCGACGCTCGGCGCGGTGCTGGGGCTGGTGAACGCCTACGAGGCGGAGGGCGTACGGCTGCACGTCGAGCTGAAGTCCGACCCCACCAGGCCCCACCTGACGGCCGACCCCGAGCTGTTCACCGAGCTGGTCGTCGAGGAGCTCGACCGGCACGGCAGGCTGGACAACGTGGCCGTGCTCAGCTTCGACTGGCGGATCATCACCCATGCGGCCAGGCTCGCCCCGGGCGCGCGGCGGTTCGCGCTGATCGAGCTGGACACCCTCCACTGGCACGACGATCTGGGCGACGACATCCCCGCCGCCGCCCGCGACGCCGGGGCGACCACGCTCTCGCCCGAGCACGCCATGGTGGACGAGGCGCTGATGGCCCAGGCCCGGGCCGCCGGCCTCGACGTGGCGGTCTGGACCGTCAACGAGGCCGGCCTGGCGGCGCGGATGCTGGACCTGGGGGTGGCCGGGATCGTCACCGACTACCCCGATCGGATGCGGGACCTCTGGCGGGAGCGGGGGATGGAGCTGCCCGAGCCCGTGGGCCCGCTGAAGCCGGTGGGGGTCTAGAGCCAGCCGTTCCTGCGGAAGCCCCGATGCAGGAGCACGCAGGCGGTGACCATGACGGACAGCACCGCGGGGTAGCCCCAGACCGAGTGGATCTCCGGCATGAAGTCGAAGTTCATGCCGTAGATCCCGGCGATCATGGTGGGCACGGCCAGGATGGCCACCCAGGACGAGATCTTGCGCATGTCCTCGTTGGCCAGGGCGTTCGAGCGGGCCAGGGCGGCCTGCAGGATCGAGCTGCACAGCTCGTTGGAGGACTCCACCTGCTCGCAGACCCGGGAGAGGTGGTCGCCGACGTCGCGGAAGTATTCGCGCATCTCCGAGGGGATGACGCGACGCTGCGGCAGCGCGGCCATGGGGGACTGCAGCGGCATTATGGCCCGCTTCATCTCCAGCATCTCCCGCTTGAGCTGGTAGATCCGGTTGATGTCGCGGGAGCTGACGTCGGCGAACACCGTCGCCTCGACCTCTTCCAGCTCCAGCTGCATGAGGTCGGCGACCTGGAGGTACTGGTCGACGACGTGGTCGGAGATGGCGTGCAGGACGCCGGCGGGGCCGCGGTTCATCAGCTTGGGCTTGTCCTCGAGGCGCTCGCGGACCGCGCTGAGCGGGCAGTGGTCGCCGTGCCGCACTGTCACCACGAAGTCGGGGCCGATGAACACCATGATCTCGCCGGTGGCGATGATCTCGCTGGTGGCGGTCAGCTCGTCGTGATCGAGGTAGGCGATGGTCTTGAGCACCATGAACAGCGACTCGCCGTACCGCTCGACCTTGGGGCGCTGATGGGCCTTGACGGCGTCCTCGACGGCGAGCGGGTGCAGATCGAACACCTCGGACAGCCACTCGACCTCGGGGGCGTCGGGCTCGTGGAGCCCCACCCAGACGAACGCGTTGGCGCCGTCGGACTCCTTGTTGCGCTCGCGGACGAGGTTGAGCGCCTCGACGATGCCGGTGGCGGCGACCTTCTTGCCCTGGACGTAGGCGCCGTACTCGACGATGGAGTCGACGGGGGGCACGCACATGTCACGCACCGGCTCTGCGAGCTGGAGCGCGGTGCGCGTCTGAAGAGGGTGACGGTTGATGCGACGGAAAAGCGTGGACGAGCGCATGGCAGTCCCTTTCCGCCCGACCTGGCACGCTCCACGCGCGATGAAACTTCACCTCACAGAATGCGTGGAGGCACGATCAGGCTGCCGGATTGGAGTGGTCGGGGGTATACGAGGTGTACGTGAGCGAGCACGTACTGCTGGGATCACCAGGATTCATCCCGGACCACCTCCAATCACATTGGGACGCCGCGAAGCCGCCCTAACTTACCACAGCCGGGTGAACTTCTTTGACGATACTCGCCAGGACCGTCTCGACTCAGGTAGAACTCCACAAAGTTATGGCCCTATTCCGGCGATTGGTGTGGCCGAGGCCCTAGCCTGTGCCAGGCTGCGGGCCTGCGACAATGGACCTCGTGCGCGTTCTAGTCATTGGTTCCGGAGGGCGTGAGCACGCCCTGTGCCGTTCCCTCAGCCTCGATCCCCAGGTCAGCGAGCTCCACTGCGCCCCGGGCAACCCGGGCATCGAGCAGGTGGCGGCCCTTCATCCCGTCGATCCGCTCGACCCCGGGCAGGTGGCCGAGCTGGCCGTGCGGCTGCGGGTCGATCTCGTGGTCGTGGGGCCCGAGGCGCCGCTCGTCGCGGGGGTGTCCGACGCCGTGCGCGACGCGGGCATCGCGTGCTTCGGGCCGTCGAAGGACGCCGCCATGATCGAGGGCTCCAAGACCTTCGCCAAGGAGGTCATGAAGGCGGCCGACGTGCCGACCGCGCGGGCCAGGACGTGCGTCACCGAGGAGGAGGCGGCCGCCGCGCTCGACGAGTTCGGGGCCCCTTATGTGGTCAAGGACGACGGGCTCGCGGCCGGCAAGGGCGTGGTCGTCACCGACGACAGGGACAAGGCCCTCGCGCACGCGCGCGCGTGCGAGCGCGTGGTGATCGAGGAGTTCCTCGACGGGCCGGAGGTGTCGCTGTTCGCGCTGTGCGACGGCAGCACGGCGGTGCCGCTGCAGGTCGCCCAGGACTTCAAGCGGGCCTACGACGGCGACGAGGGCCCCAACACCGGCGGCATGGGCGCCTACACGCCGCTGCCGTGGGCGCCCGACGGGCTGACCGAGCAGGTCATGCGGGAGATCGTGCACCCGACGATCGGCGAGCTGACCCGGCGCGGGCTGCCCTTCCAGGGCGTGCTCTTCGTGGGGCTGGCGCTGACCTCCAAGGGGCCGAAGGTCGTGGAGTTCAACGCGCGCTTCGGCGATCCGGAGACGGAGGTGCTGCTCGACCGGCTGGAGACGCCGCTGGGCGGGCTGCTGATGGCGTGCGCGACGGGCGAGCTGGGGCTCGACCCGGTGTTCAAGGACGGCTCGGCCGTGACCGTGGTGATCGCTTCCGAGGGCTACCCCGAGGCGCCGGTCAAGGGCGACGTGATCAGGGGGCCGCAGGAGAGCGGCGACGCGTACGTCCTGCACGCCGGGACCGCGCGGCAGGGTGACGAGGTGGTCTCCGCCGGCGGGCGGGTGCTCGCCGTGGTCGGCCACGGGCCCGACCAGGACAGCGCGCGCCGGGCGGCCTATGACCTCGTCGGCCGGATCGAACTGCGCGGCTCCCACCACAGGACGGACATCGCCCGATGAAGCACGTGCACTCCGGCAAGGTACGCGACCTCTACCAGACCGACGACGGCAAGCTGCTGATGGTCGCCTCCGACCGCCTGTCGGCCTTCGACTACGTGCTGGAGCCCGATATCCCCGACAAGGGGGCCATTCTCACGCAGATGTCGTTGTGGTGGTTCGACCAGCTCAAGGACGTCGTGCCCAACCACGTCCTGGGCGAGGGCGACGACTCCCGCAGCGTGCTGTGCAAGCCGCTGACGATGGTGCAGGTCGAGTGCGTGGCGCGGGGCTACCTCACCGGTGGCGGGCTCAACGAGTACCGCGCCGACGGCACGGTCTCCGGGGTCCGGCTGCCGGAAGGGCTGGAGGACGGCTCCCGGTTGCCCGAGCCGATCTTCACGCCGTCCACCAAGGCGCCCATGGGGCAGCACGACGAGCCGATCTCGTACGAGCAGGTCGTCCAGGAGGTCGGCAAGGAGACCGCCGAGGAGCTGCGGCGGATCACCCTGGCCGTCTACACGCGCGGCGCGGAGATCGCCGCGGAGCGCGGCATCATCGTGGCCGACACCAAGATCGAGCTCGGCTGGGACGCCGACGGGGTGCTGACCCTGGGCGACGAGGTGCTGACCCCCGACTCGTCGCGGTTCTGGCCGGCCGACGAGTGG
This sequence comes from Nonomuraea sp. NPDC003707, assembly GCF_053587055.1. NCBI lineage: Bacteria > Bacillati > Actinomycetota > Actinomycetes > Streptosporangiales > Streptosporangiaceae > Nonomuraea > Nonomuraea sp. NPDC003707. The sequence continues at coordinate 35,171 of NZ_JBSFNK010000019.1, forward strand.
AAGCCGGGCCGCTCACAGCCCTCTTTCGACAAGCAATTTGTACGCGATTGGCTGCTATCGCCCGAATCGGGATGGGACAAATCCTCCGGAAACCCCCCACCTGCGCTTCCTGACCACATCGTGGAGCGCACGAGGCAGCGATACCTAGAAGCATATGAGCGCATCACGGGGGCTTCCTTTAGCGGATGATTCGGCTGGGCCAGTTGGTGTTACCGACTACTGTTGGCCCGATCGAGCCTCACCGTTGATTTCAAGGAGCCGCACGAATGGTCCGTTACCGCGTGCGCGGTGGCAACGCACTGCGTGGAACCGCGTTCATCCAGGGCGCGAAGAACGCCGTGCTCCCCATGATCGGTGCGGCTCTGCTCGCCGCCAAGGGCCGCACCGTTCTACGCAACGTGCCGATCATCGAGGACGTCCGCCGCGCGGTCGAGCTGGCCGAGGCGGTCGGCGCGTACGTCGAGCTGCACGAGTCAGAGCGCACGCTGGTCATCGACGCCTCCAGGCTGACCAGCGCCGTTCTGCCGGCAGAGATCGCCAGGCGCTTCCGCGGTTCCGTGCTGTTCACCCCCGCCCTGCTCCACCGGCTGGGCGAGGCCATCATCGAGGGGATCGGCGGCTGCAACCTCGGCAGCCGCAACCTCGACTTCCACTACCTCGGCTACAAGCGGCTGGGCGCGCTCGTGGACGAGGGCGAGACCGTCATCCACGTCAAGGCGTCCGGCCTGACCGGCGCGACCCTCTACCTCGACACCCCGTCGCACACCGGCACCGAGAACCTCATCATGGCCGCCGCCCTGGCCAAGGGCACGACCGTGATCGAGAACGCGGCCCTGGAGCCCGAGGTGCTCGACGTCATCGACATGCTGACCAAGATGGGCGCGCGGATCAGCGGCGGCGGCACGGGGTTCATCACCGTGGAGGGCGTGGAGGAGCTGCACGCCGTCGAGCACACGGTGATGCCCGACCGGCTCGACGCGGGCGTGTTCGCGATGGCCGCGGCGATCACCGGGGGCGAGCTGAGCCTGGTGGGCACGGGCCTCGACCTCGGCGTCGTCCGCTACAAGCTGGAGCAGATGGGCGTCGAGTTCGCCCGGCAGGGCGCCGTCCTGCACGTGCGGTGCGAGGGCCCGCTGCGCCCGATCAACATCATCACCGACACCTACCCCGGCTTCGCCACCGACCTGCAGTCGCCGATGATGACCGTCGCGGCGCTCGCCGACGGCACCAGCTACATCCACGAGCGCATCTTCGACGGCAGGTTCGCCCTGGCCGGAGAGCTGAACAAGATGGGCGCGAACGTCGAGGTCGAGGGCAGCCGGGCCATCGTGCGCGGCCGGACGCCGCTGATCGGCACCCAGGTGACGGCCCACGATCTCCGCTCCGGCATCGCCCTGGTGCTCGCCGGCCTCGCCGCCGAGGGGGAGACGCACATCGACTCCGGATACCTCATCGATCGCGGCCACGCGCATCTCGCCGCCCGAATGCGCGCTCTCGGTGCGGACATTACACGAGAGATTTCAGAGCGCTAAAAAACGCCAGAAAAACCTCGTTGAGCTGCTAGGACATCTTGTCGGGCGGTCAACCTGAACGACTTTCCGGAAAAGTCGGGCGTGACATTACGGCCCCCGCGAGCGATCGTTCCAAAAGAGAGCACTGCAACGGACGGCAGGATGGGACGAACATTGGTCGAGAGGGCCGAAGAAACTCCCCGAGTGTCACGCCCGGGCGCTATGACACCGGACCTCACCATCGGCGTGGTCGGACCCCACGACCTGGTCGAGCGAGTCATGCTGATGGGTCATGCCGCGGCTCCGCTGCCGTGTCGCCTGGTCGCGGCCGCATACCGCGACGAACAGGAGGCGCCCGACAAGGTGACGCGGCTCGGACCCGGAGTCGACGCATGCTTGTTCGCCAGCCCGGTCCCTTATGACCTGGCCAGGCGTTCCGGTGTGCTGACGATGCCGGCGACGTACGTCCAACTCGGCGGAGCAGCACTGGTGGCGGCGTTGGCCAAGGCCGCGCTCGACACTCGCATCGACCCCCAGCGGGTCAGCATCGACGTGGTGAGCAGGGCCGATGTCGAGGAGGCGTACACCGACCTCGGCATCCCCGCGACGGACGTGCACAGCCGCGACGAGCCGGGAGCCACCGGCACGATCGCGGCCTACCACGAACGTCTGGCCAGGCAGGGGGCCACCTCGGGAGCACTGACGTGCCTCCCCGCGGTGGCCGAACGCCTGCACGCCGCGGGCGTTCCGGTCATCAGGATCAGGCCGACCTCGGCGGCGGTCCGCACGGCACTGCACACCGCGGCGCTGCTGGGGGCACACCACCGGCTGGAGGAGTCACAGCTCACCGTGGTGCTGGTGGAGGTGCCGACGCTGCGCGAACCCGTGCGCCGCGCGGCCCCCCGCTACTGGCGCGACGAGCTGCGGCTGTCACTGCATCGGCTCCTGGTCCAGGAGGCGAACCGGATCAACGCCACCGTCTGGCCCATCGACGATCACAGCTATCTGGTTACCGCTACCAGAGGCTCGATCGCGGCGGCGACAGACGGGTTCAGGGTGTTGCCGTTCGCGGCCAGGATCAGGGACGAGCTGGGACTGGCGGTCGAGGTCGGCGTGGGCATGGGTCGCACGACGCATGACGCGGAGTCGCACGCCCGGGCGGCACTGGCCCGCACACAGGCGGGCAAACAGGCACAGGGATTCGCGGTGGATCGCGAGGGGCGGGCACTCATCCCGGCCCCCCGGATGCCACCGACCGGGTCCAACGCACTCAAACCGAAGGGGGTGGAAGTACTGGCCCGGCTCGCGGCCAAGCTCGAAGGCGGAGACACCGTGGTGGACGCCGAGGGCGCGGGCAAGATGCTGGGAGTGACGCCGCGTACGGCTCGGCGGTTGCTGCGCACGTTGGTTGACGAGGGACTCGCGTGGCCGCTACCGCCGAACCGCACACCGCAGCCTGGCCGTCCGCGCCAGCTGTACCGGCTGATCGTGGAGAAGCTCGGGCCCCGATGAGGGTCCGGGACTGAGCGTTTCGGTGCCGGGCCGCCTCTCGGCACCGAGCGTCACGGGCGGGGTCCGCGCCCGCGGGCACTTCTTGCTGCCCGCCGTACGGGCCTGAGGCGTCTTTTGAGGCTGGAAACGCTCCCGGGGCTGGTCTGATGCCCGACGGGGAGCCGCCGCCCCTCTGTGTGCATTACGGAGTCGTGTGTGACTGTTGTGGGCTTTCGTATGACCTGGGGAACAGGATGGCATTGACAATCGATGTCATCTTTGCGAACTCACGCATTGACTCTTGTGAACTCATTGGTTGACCCGTGTAGATCCGGGTATGTTCTCCAGTGCCCCCGATCGACGGGATTCGGACGGGGGCGCCAATTCTTTCAGGCGTCGATCTTCCGCCCTCGCGAGCGTTCTGGCTGTGTGTTTCTGGCCGAGGCGTCGCGGTTTCGTCCAACACCACGTGGCTCGACGCGTTTCCGCAGGTCGGAGGCCAGAAGTCGTGGTAGGGAAGCGGCCGGTTTCGGGCTGATTCGTCCGGTGTTGCGGGCCGTGCGCCGTCAGCAGGCGCAGGCGGCGCCGGACACGGGCGCCGTGAGGGGGTCCACGGGGCGCCGGGTGACGCCCGAGGCGGTCTCCACGGGGAAGCCCTCCCTCGCCCAGTACTCGAAGCCGCCGATCATCTCCTTGACCCGGTAGCCCAGCTTCGCGAACTCCAGGGCCGCCCTGGTGGCGCCGTTGCACCCCGGGCCCCAGCAGTACGTCACGACCATGGCCTCACCCGGGACCAGGCCGGGCGCCCTCGTGGCGATCTCGGCGGTCGGGAGGTGCACGGCGCCCTCGATGTGGCCCTGGTCCCAGCTCTCCCGGCTGCGCGAGTCGACGACCACGACGCCGGGGACCCCGGCGGCCAGGTCCGCGGCCACGTCCGAGACGTCGGTCTCGAAGGCGAGGCGGGCGGCGAAGTGGGCGAGCGCGGCGGCGTTGTCGGACATCGGGAGATCGTTCCCTTCGTAGCGGGTGACTGCGAAGGATCGTGTCACTTTCCGCAGGTAGGAGGACAGTGGCGTGAATGCCGCTGATCGCTAATATCCCGCCAGAGTGCGATGTCTGATACCTGCGAGAGTTCTGTCGGGGTCGCCCGGTACAGTCATGAGCCATGCGTACGGACACCACTGACAGCCGGCCCACCGTCCTCGTCTGGGGCGCCCTGGCGGTCGTCTACGTGGTCTGGGGTTCGACGTACCTGGGGATCGGCGTCGCCATCGAGTCGATCCCGCCGATGCTCAGCGGGGCCCTGCGGTTCATCACCGCCGCCGCCCTGCTCGCCGGTTTCCTGTTGATCCGGTCGGGGCCGTCGGCCTTCAGGATGTCGCGCCGGCAGTTCCTGGGCGCGGCCGTTGTGGGCGTGCTCCTGCTGACCACCGGCAACGGGCTGCTGGCGGTGGCCGAGCAGTACATCTCCACGGGCCTGGCGGCGCTCCTGGTGGCCTCGGTGCCGCTGTGGCTGGTCGTGTTCAGGTTCGCCGTGCGCGACCGTCCCAAGACGCTCACGCTCGCGGGCGTGCTGGTCGGGCTCGGCGGGGTCGCGGCGCTGTCGCTGACCGGCGCCGACGGCGGCAGCGGCGTCGGGATCGTGGTGGTCCTGCTCGGCTCGGTGTCCTGGGCCGTGGGCTCGTTCCTGTCGAGCAGGATCCAGATGCCCGCCAACGCGCTGGCCACCAGCGCGGTCGAGATGGTCGTGGGCGGCGCCGGGCTGCTGGTGCTCGGGACCGGGGTCGGCGAGCGGCTCGACGTGTCGGCCGTCACCACCAGATCGTGGGTGGCGCTGGCCTACCTGGTCTTGGTGGGGTCCCTGATCGGGTTCACCGCGTTCTCCTGGCTGCTCGGCAACGCCCCCATCTCGCTGGTGTCCACCTACGCCTACGTCAACCCGGCGGTGGCCGTCGCGCTCGGCGCGCTCATGCTGGACGAGCCGATCACGACCCAGGTGGTCGTCGGCGGCCTGGTCATCCTGGCCGGCGTGGCGCTGGTGATCTCAACCGAGCGGAAGCGACCGAAGCGCGTCCTCGAAGACGTCGACGGTGGCGGCGACGTCGGCCTCGGTGTGGGCGGTGGACAGGAACCACAGCCCGCGCGGCACCATGTTGACCCCGCGGTCGAGCAGCGCGGCGTGTAGGCGGGTCATCATGGCGCGGTCGGTCCCGGCGAAGTCGCGGTAGTCGCGTACCGCGGGCGCGTCGGTGAAGTACGTCTGGAAGACCGGCCCCGGCCCGTCCACCAGCATCGGGACGCCCACCTTGGCCGCGGCCTCGCGCAGGCCGGCCATGAGCTGCCGCCCCCGCGCGTAGAGGGTGCCGTAGACCTCCTCGCGCTCCTCGTCCAGGATGCGCAGGGTGGCCTCGGCGGCGGCGATGCCGACGGGCTGGGAGTTGAACGTCCCGGCGTGCGCGACCTTGCCCGAGGAGATGGCGTCCATCACGGCCGCCCGCCCCGCCAGCGCGGACACCTGCATGCCGCCCGCCATCGCCTTGCCGAAGACCGACAGGTCGGGGCTGACGCCGAGGTACTCCTGGGCGCCGCCGGGGGCGAGCCGGAAACCGGTGATGATCTCGTCGAAGATCAGCAGGCTGCCGTGGCGGTCGCACAGCGCGCGCACCCCCTGGAGATAGCCGGGGTCCGGCTCGATGGCGCCGGTGTTGCAGAGCACCGGCTCCGTGACGACGGCGGCGATCTGTCCCGCGTGCTCGTCCATGAGACGGCTGAGCGCGTCCAGGTCGTTCCAGGGGCAGATCACCAGGTCGGCGGCGGGCGGCTGGCCCGCGGTGCCGGGGACGGGGCGCGGGTGGTCCTGCGGTCCCGCGTCGTCCAGGGACGGGTGCACGCTGTAGAGGACCGGGTCGAGCCAGCCGTGGTAGTGGCCCTCGAACTTGAGGATCTTGGGCCGTCCGGTGAAGCCGCGCGCCAGGCGCCAGGCGGCGTGCGCGGCCTCGGAGCCGACGGTGTTGAAGCGGACGCGGTCCGCCGAGGGCACCATCGCGCACAGCCGCTCGGCGACGCGGGCCTCCGCCGCGTGCTGGGCGGAGTAGACGATGCCGCGGGCCACCTGCGCGGCCACGGCCTCCACCACGGCGGGCGGGCAGTGGCCGAGCAGCGCCGGGCCCTGGCCGAGCACGTAGTCGGTGTAGACGTTGCCGTCGACGTCCCAGAGCCTGGCTCCCGATGCCCTGTCCACGTAGAGCGGCACGCCCGCGGTGCGGCGGGCGTCGCTGGAGACGCCGCCCGCGATGTAGCGCTGGGCATTGGTGTAGAGGTCGCGGCTGACGTCCAGAGTGCGGGTCATGCCGACCATCAAACGGGGGCACCTCGCCCGGCCACAAGAAAGAGAGCAAGAAGCGGGTCTAAGCGCAAATTTCGGTGCTTGTGGAGGTCACAGGGCCTTGATGGGCTTACGGACATGTTTCTTGGACGCATTCGGCGCACCCCTTCCGGTCCCGTCGAGCTGGTGGCCCGGCGCGCGCCCGGCGAGCTCGTGAGCCTGGCCGACCTCGGGTCCGACCCGGTGGCGGCCCTGGACTCGTACGGGCTCGACCGCCTGACCGAGCTGGTGGCCGGCCACGACGGCCCCACCTTGGACGAGAGCGCGGTGATCTTCGAGCCGCCCGTGGCCACCTGCACGAAGATCTGCTGCCTGGCGCTGAACTACCAGGAGCACGCGGACGAGAGCGGTCTGGAGGTGCCGCCGGAGCCGGTGCTGTTCTTCAAGCCGCCGTCCGCGCTCGTGGGCCACGGCCACCCCGTCGTCGCCCCCGCCCGCACCCGCCACCTGGAGCACGAGGTGGAGCTGGCCGTGGTCATCGGCAAGGTGACCAGGGACCTGCCGGCCGAGCGGTGGCGCGAGGCCGTCGCCGGATACACCGTGATCAACGACATGACGGCCCGCGACCTCCAGCTGGCCAACATAGCCCGCAACGTGCCGTGGGACCAGTCGAAGGGGTTCGACACCTTCGCGCCCGTGGGCCCGTACCTGGCGACGGTGGACGAGGTGCCCGATCCGCAGGAGCTGGAGCTGACCTTGGAGGTGGACGGCGAGGTCAGGCAGCGGGCCAACACCCGGCAGATGGTCTTCGGGCTGCCCCGGCTCATCGCCGACCTGTCCGACGGGATGACGCTGATGCCCGGGGACATCGTCGCGACCGGCACCATCGCCGGGATCGCCCCGCTCAAGGACGGCGACACCATGCGGGCCACGGTGGAGGGAATCGGGACGCTGGTGAATACGGTCAAATTTCGGTCCGCCTAAAGTAGAGGCATGACCTACGCCGTGGCTGCCCTGGTGGACATCGACGACTTCATGGTTTCCGAGAAGACCCGTGGCCGACCGTGGGCGCTGCGCCAGCTCCAGCGCGCCGACCACGCGGTGCGCGCCGCCGCGAGCGCCCGCCGCGACGCGACCTGCCACCCCCGGCCCCCGGAGGAGTGGCTGATCGTGTTGTCGGGCGCCGACCCGGGCGCGCTGATGTCCGACGCGGAGGAGCTGGCCGAGGAGCTGCGGGCCAGGATCGTCCGCGAGACGGCGTGGACGGCCACGGTCAGCCTGGGCGCGCCCAGCCTCGGACACCTCGCGGCGGAGCGGGACGCCAGGCGGGTCAACGACTACAAGCTCGTGCTCGGCGGCGACCGGGTGATCGCGCCACCCGCGCACGAGAGCGCCGCGTCGGCGCCTCCGGTGCGCATCGAGCAGGAGCTGACCAGGCGGGTCCGCGCCGGTGACCGCAACGGCGCGGCGGGGCTGCTGGCCGGGTGGGTGGACAGGTGCGCCCGGGAGCCCGGGGTCGACCCGCGCACGCTGCGCAACTGGCTCATCGGCCAGCTGCTGTTCGTGGTGGACGTGGCCAACCGGAGCAGGCTGGCCGACGGGTCGACGGACTGGGTGGAGGCCTGCGCCCGGCTGCCGATCGAGGACATCATCATGGTCGGAGACATCCACGAACGCTCCTACCTGCACTTCTGGCTGCGGGAGACGCTGGGCCGGCTCATGCCGGCCGCGCCCCGCCGTGACGTGCTCACGCTGGCCGAGGCCTACCTGGCGGAGCACTACACCGATCCCGGGCTGCGCCTGGCGACCGTGGCGGAGGCCGTGAGCGCGAGCCCGTACTACATCTCGCACCTGTTCGCGGAGGAGCGGCGGACGACGTTCCTGCGGCACCTGACCGGGCTGCGGCTGCGGCACGCCCGCCGGTTGCTGTCCACCTCGGCGCTGCCGGTGGACGTGGTCGCCGCGCACACCGGCTACCCGACCGCGAAGGCCCTGCGCAGCGCGTTCCGGCGGTACGTCGGCTGCTCCCCCACGGAATACCGCAGGGCCGGGCTCCGGCCCGAATCGTGACCAGGAGGACGCGCATGGACCTGGCGATCGACGGCGGGCAGACGGGCCTGCGGATCGGCCTGGCCGAGTCGGGGCGGATCCGGGAGATCCTCGAGCTGCCCGGCCTGTCGTACGCGGAGGGCTCCCCGGCCGAGGCCGTGCTGGAGCGGATCGGGACGGGATGGGGGCCACTCGGCACCGTCTGCCTCGGCCTGACCACCATCCTGGACGACCCCGGCAAGCTGGCCGCCCGGCTGCTCTCCATGGCCCGCCGCGTGCTGATCACGACCGACGTGGTCACCTCGCACGCGGGGGCGTTCGCGGGCGGCGACGGCGTGGTGCTGGCCGCGGGCACCGGAGCGATCGCCCTGGGCGTGGGTGACGGCATCCGGCAGGTGGACGGCTGGGGCTACCTCTACGGCGACGCGGGCAGCGGCTTCTGGATCGGCCGCCGCGGCCTCGACGCCGCCTTCCGGGGCTTCGACGGGCGCGCGGAGCCCGGCCCGCTCACCGAGCGCGCCCAGGCCGTGTTCGGCGATCTGGCCGGCCTGCCCGAGCGCCTCTACCTGGCCCCCGACGCGGTGGCGCGGATCGCGCGCTTCGCCGTCCACGTCCTGGAGCTGGCAGGAGACTCGGGCCACGTCCTGGAGCCGGCAGGAGACTCGGGCCGCGTCCTGGAGCCGGCGGAAGACCGCAGCCGCCCAGATCCCACGGCCCGCGCCATCGCCGAGGAGGCGGCCCGCGAGCTGGCGGGCACGGTGGCGGCGGCGGCCCGCTGCCTCGCGAAGGAGGCGGCGGTGCCCGTCGCGTGGACCGGCCGCCTGCTGCGCGACCCCGGACTCCGCGCCGGGTTCGAGGCGGAGCTGGCCCGGCTGCTCCCTCAAGCGACCCTCCGGCCTCCCACGGGCGACAGCCTCGCGGGCGCCGCCCTGCTGGCCGCCTCCACGGGGCCGAGCCGCTACGAGACGATGATCAGAACGGCGGAACGATGAGAGTGGGACACGGCACCGCCGAGCTGCCCGTGCCGGACGGCACGCCGATGGGCGGTTACATCGACCGGCCGGGGCCGTCCACGGGCCTGGCGGACCCGCTGTCGGTCAGCGCGGTGACCTGGTCGGACGGCGGGAGACGGTTCGCGCTGGCGATCGCCGACGTCATCTGCGTCAACGAGGACCTCGCCGCGCGGGTCAGGCAGGCGGCCGGGTGCGAGCTGTGGCTGGCGGCGAGCCACACCCACGCGGGGCCCGAGACCGGCTGCGTACCGGGCGGCGGGCCGACGCCCGAGCCGTGGCTCGGCCGGCTCACCGAGGCGGTCCGCACGGCCGTGCGGCGGGCGATCGAGGCGGAGCGGCCGTGCGAGGGCATGGCGTACCGCGGCGAGTTGCACGGGGTCGGCGCCGACCGGAGCAGGCCGGGGGCGCCGGCGGTGGTGCCGCTCGACCTGATCGCCGTGCGCGACGGCGGGCTCGCCGGGGTGCTGGCGGTGCTTCCCGTGCACCCCACCGTGCTGCCCGCGGCCAACCGCCTGGTCAGCGCCGACCTGGTCGGAGCCGTACGCGCGAGCCTGCGGCGGCGGCTCGGCGAGGACGTCTGGGTGGCGGTCGCCACCGGCGCGGCCGGCGACATCAGCACCCGCCACACCCGGCGCGGCCAGGACGCGGCGGAGCTGCGACGCCTGGGCGAGCTCGTCGCGGACCGCTGCGCCGAGCTGCTGGCGGGTCCGGGCACCCCGCTCTGGCGGGCCGGACCCACCGGCATCTCCTGGGCCACGCGACGGCTGACGCTCGAACCCGCCGCCACGACGGCCGACGAGGCGGCCCTCCTCGCCGGGTACGAGCAGGCCGCGGCGTCGGGTGACCCGGTCGCCACCCGCCTGGCCCGCAGCAGGCTCGAAGGGCTGCGGGCGCGCACCGCACCCCCCGTCCGGACCGGCGTGGACGTGAACGTCGCCCGCCTCGGCGGGCTCTCCCTCGCCGGGCTGCCCGGCGAGCCGTTCCTGGCCGTCGCCGAGCGCGTCGCCGACCGGCCAGGTGAGCCGACCGTGGTCCTGGGCTACGTCAACGGCTATCCCGGATACCTGCCGACGGCCGCCGCCTACCGGCGTGCCGAGTACGAGGTCCTGGCCAGCCAGGTGGCCCCAGGCAGCGCCGAACTCATCGCCGAGACCGCACGAAACCTGCTGGAGGATCTGTGATGGACCAGAGCTCGTACGCGCTGATCGCCGGATCGGCCGTGGACCGGCTGCTCACCGCCGAACGCGACGCGATCCGACAAGCAGGCGCGCTGGTCTACGCCTCGTTGCGCGCGGGCGGGGTGCTCCAGGCGTTCGGCACCGGCCATTCGAGGTCCGTCGCGCTGGAGCTCACTGGCCGGGCGGGCGGCCTGGTGCCGGTCAACCAGCTCGGCATCCGCGACCTCGCCTACTACGGCGACGCCTCGCCGCGCGACCTCCTCGACCCGAAGATCGAGCGTGCGCCCGGCCTCGCCGCACGCGTCTGGGAGCTGGCCGACATCCGGCCCGACGACGTCTTCGTGATCATCTCGAACTCCGGCGGCAACGCGGCGATCGTCGAGATGGCCCAGCTCGCCGTCCGGCACGGGCACCCCGTGATCGCCATCACCTCTCGCGCGCACACCGCCGCGGTGGCCGTCGAGGAGCGGCTGGCCGACCTGGCCCAGGTGGTCATCGACAACGGGGCGCCGTACGGCGACGCCACGCTGCCGCTGCCGGGCGGCGGCAGCGCCTGCGGCGTCTCGACCCTCACCGGCGTGCTGATCGCGCAGCTCCTGGTCGCCGAGGTCGTCGGCCGCTTCCTCGCGGCCGGCGAGCCGCCGCCCGTCTTCAAGTCGGCCAACACCCCGGGCGGCGACGCGCACAACGCCCTGCTGCTGGACAGGTACGGCCCGCGCGTGCGCCTCGGCGACGCCTAACTCCGCACGAGCCGGTACGGCTGCCGTGGCCGGCCCGCCTGGGTGCCCTTGACCGGAGGCATGGGCCAGGCCAGGCCCTCCTCCGCGAGGCTCTGCAGCACCCGGCGGGCGCTGCGCGGGGAGATCGACAGCACCTCCGCGACGATCTCGGCGTCGACCACCATCGAGTCGCCGTCGTGCAGGCCCTCCACCAGGCGTTCGAGCAGCTTGGCCGCCTTGGTGGCGACGATCGGCTCGCTGTCCTGCCGCTTGCGCCGGCGTACCGGCAGGGACAGCACGGTGCCGTCGCCCCCGACCAGGTACGCGGCGGTCGCCCCCGCGTTGCGGGCCTTCTCGACGGCCGCCATCGCGTTGGCGTCGGCGTCGCGGGCCGTGCTGCCGAGCCCGACGCCGACCTCGACGTCGACCCCCACGTCGGAGCGGATCCGGTCCATGAACGGCGCCATCCTGAACCCCTCGGTGGCCTGGCCGAGCGCGCCCACGGTGGCGGTGACGACGTAGCCGTTCTCGTCGCGGGGCGCCACGGTGGCGCCCATCAGCCGCGCGTCGGCGAGCAGCGAGCGGTGCAGCGACAGCTTCAGCTCCTGCTGCCAGTAGTTGCCCGGCCCGGAGTAGCTGGGCTTGGCGGAGGCGGCGAGCTCGACGACCACGATGGCGATCTGCGCGTCCTCCAGCCTGCTGCCGGTGCCGAGCAGGGCGGCGGTGTTGAGCGCGAGGCGCAACGTGTGGGAGGTCGGCAGCAGGCGCAGCACGGGCACGCCGGCGGCGCTCAGCTTGTTGGCGACGCTCCTTATCGTGGTGAGCGCCGCGGTGGTCTCGCCCTGGCGGTAGAGCTCCTCGTGGAAGGCGCCGAAGCCGCGCGCCGACTCCGGCCGGTCGTACTCGGAAAGGTGCACGCCGGCCGTGCTCACGCCGATCTCACCGTACGCCTCGTCCACGTCGGCGGCGGGCAGCGAGTCGATGCTCACCCTGGCCGGGTCGATCCCGTGGGTGAGCACCCCGCGCAGCAGGCTGGCGTACAGGCTGGCCCCGCTCATCGGCACGAACGTGGCGGGGACGGTCAGCTCGCCCGCCTGCCTGGCCAGGTCGTGCTGGAGTGGCCCGGTGAACAGCACCACGTCGATGCTGTCGGCGATCCGCGAGAACTTGTCGTAGGTCTCCTGCTCCTCGGCATGAGGCGCGCCGAGCAGTCGCCAGTCGGCCGCGGCCGGCAGGCCGGCGCCGATCATCATGATCTGTTCGACGAGATCGTGCGGTCCCACGACTCCGATCGTCACCCTGGGCCGCGACTCCGAACGCAGCCGGTCCATGATCTTGATCACCCCAGTCCGGATCTCCACTGCAGCAAGCGGGTCATCGTCGCACCGAGCACCGCGGCCTGGTCCCCCTCTGCGAGGCCACTGAAGATTACCCTCCCCAGCGAGATCCGAAGATCGATGAAGGGGAAGTCGGACCCGTAGACGACCCGGCCGGCACCGAGTTCCCGCACCATCCTGGCGATGTCGGGCCCGGTGTTGAAGGACCCGCACACCTCCAGGATGACCCCTGGGCGCCGGTGCGCCACCTCGATGGCCCGTTCGATGCCCAGCGGGGTCGCGCCCGCGTGTCCCGCGATGATCACCACGTCGGGGTGCTCCGACGCGACGGCGTCCACCGCGGCCAGGTCGTTGTAGGGGGAGCCGTCGTAGGTGTGGGTGAGCACCGGGCAGCCGGTACGCTGCGCGAACTCCCACACGCCGGCGTAGCGCCTGCCGGTGAGCGGGTAGTCGTGCAGGTCGGGGTGGAGCTTGATGCCGCCGAAGCGCGGATCCGCGCTCCACCTGGCCAGCTCGCCGTCGGGGTCCTGCCAGGGGTTGATCGTCAGGTATCCGGTGAAGCGGTCCGGCGCGCGCTCCACCGCCTCGGCGGTCGCGGCGTTCCCGGCCGCCGCGTCGAGCTGGATCGCCAGGTGGCTGGAGATGACGGCGTGCGCCACGCCGCACCTGTCCATCACCCGGGCCATCGCGTCAGGAGACGCCTCGGGGATGAAGAACAGGCTATAGGGGCCGGCGTGCGCGTGCGCGTCGACGATCCGGACGCTGGTCTGCGGGCGGCGCTGCCACAGCGCCGAGGTGATCGCGTTCACATCGCCCCCACGGGCAGCAGTTCCAGCAGGGTGCCGGCGCCGATGGCGGCCACGGCCGCGTCGTCGAGCTCCGCCCACAGCAGCCGGGTGACCGCCTCGGCGGGGTCCCTGAGCGGCGCCCCCGTGCCGAAGACGAGGCGGCGCTCGCCGTACCGCTCGACGAGCCATTCGAGGCCGCAGTGCGAGGACAGGTTGGCCAGCCCCAGGTAGACGTTGCCGGTGCGGGAGAGCACCCCGGCCGCCTGCCTGAGCTGGCGGTAGCCGATCGCGCCGACCACGACCCGCAGCTTCGGGTGCGCGGCGGCGACGGACTCGACTGCGGCCCAGCCGGTCTGGGCCGCGTCCACGAGCAGCGGCAGCCCGGCCTCCGCGACGGCGGCGAGCATGGCCGCGCAGTCGCGGCCGGCGAGGTCGTAGCCGTGGTCGGCGGGGTAGGCGCGGACGGCGCACACCCCGCCTTCCAGCGCCCCGGTCACGAACTCGTCCGGCGTGCCGGTCTCGCCGCAGGTGCCGGGCAGCATCACCCAGCAGGGGCGCAGCCTGGAATGGTCGGCGACCAGGCCGAGCAGCTCCCTGTTGCCCGTCGCGGGGTCGTGCAGCCACGACAGGGTGTGGCTGACCACGGCCTCCGCGATGCCGAAGCGGTCCATCCTGTCCAGCGCCTCCGTGATCGAGCCCGTGCCCACGTCCCTGCGGGGATAGCGGCCGAGCATCGCGTCAGCGTCGATCAGCATGAACCGTCCAATCTTCGGGGACACAGGGGGGTTGGTCGCGGTAGGGGAAGATGCCGACGGTGAACCTGCCGTCGGCGCGGCGCAGGCCGAGCGAGTGGATCTCGCCGTACTCGGCGGTCCTGGTGGCGGGGTCCGGGATCCTGGCCGGGCCCGTCCCGTACACCACCTCGTCGGGCGGTTCCAGCGGCACCACCAGGATCCCCGGGCCACGGGTGCCCGCGAACCCGCCGTCGCGCTCGACCCACGGTGACAGGCCGTGGATCTGCCAGATCGCCTCCGCGTCGATCCGGTCCGTGACGATCCAGTACGGGTTGTCGCCCTTGACGAAGACGATCTCCCGGTCGTGCCGCGCGCTGTAGCCGTGGTGGTGCCCCGCGAAGACGTCGGCCCGCGCGGAGACGGAGAACAGATCACAGGCGGCGCGGCGGTCCTCGGTGTAGCCCTCGCCCGGGACGAGCAGCGTGTTGTGCGCCCTGGTCGCCTGGTACCAGTCGTAGTAGCCGGGATCGTCGTAGGACGGCGGGCCGCCCCCTTCCCAGGCCAGCGGCACGCCCCAGCCCGACAGCACGAAGTCGAGCGCCGCGTGGTGGCTGTGCGGTTCGAGCTCGTGCCCGACATAGGGGCCGTAGTTGACGACGGTGTGGAAGTCGCCGTGGCGGAAGGTGGCGTAGCCGCTGGCCTCCAGGTTGTGCGAGCCCTCGGCCGGCCCGACGTTCTGCGGCCAGATCAGGCCGCTGTCCTGCAGATGGGGCACCCAGCCGCCGGACGTCGTCAGGACGCTCAGCCAGTGGTACATGGCCTGGCGGCGCGGGTGCCGCGCGAGCGCGGGCTCGACGGCCACGGCCCGTTCGAGGTTGTCCAGGCACATGAGGTGGTAGCTGGGCGAGCGCTCGTGGTGGCCGCCGTCGGCGCGCACGTCCTGTTCGAGGTGCTCCAGGATGCGGGCCATGGCGACCTCGGCCCACTGCTCCGCCTCGGGGAGGTCCGCGAACACCCTGGCCGTGTGCAGCAGCTCGCACGCGTTGACGAACTGCCAGTTGCCGTGGCGGAACTCGTCGTGCTCCTCGGCCGACCACCTGGCGCCGCCGATGACCGTCTTCATCATCCGCAGCCAGCACCCGTCGCTCAGCGCGGGCTCGTCCGCGAAGACGGCCAGCGCCTCGGTGACGTACATGGCGCGGGCGCGGACGCCGAGCGAGTACCAGACCACGTCGAGCCCCGGCCAGTCGCCCTCCACCCGGTCGCGGTCGTCGTACCACTGGCGGAACAGGCGGTCCCACTCGGCCGCGTAGCGGGGGTCCCCGGTCCCGGCGTAGGCCGTGATCAGCGGGGACATCCAGCGCAGGTAGTGGAAGCCGTACAGCAGCGAGCGGCCGTGGCCCTTGTCCAGGAAGTCGACCTCGATCCCGAGCAGGGCGTCCGCGCCCTCCGCGCCGAGGGCCGCCGGGACCGGCCGCCGCCGGCGCCAGGCCCTGGCCTCGGCGACGCCGCCCGCCCCGAGCGTTTCCAGCAGCGCCTCGTCGGCGATGTGCCGCATGCGCGTGGGATGCACGTGCGGCGCCTTCTCGACGAACATCACAGCTTCACCGGCCGGCCGGTGCGGGCGGACTCGTGCGCGGCGGCGAGCACGGCGGTGACGTGCCGCGAGCTCTCCACGCTGACCAGCGGCTCGGCGCCGGTACGGGCGCAGTCCACGAAGTGGTGGATCGCGTCGCGGTAGGCGCCCGCAGGGATGCCGTGCACGACCCGCTGGAGCATGTTGCGCGGGTAGGAGTAGGACTTCTCGGTGGCGAGCTGGATGTTCTCCTTCTGCCGGTCGAGCTGGATGACGCCCGACTCGCCGGCCACGGTGATGTAGCTGTCGACCATGGTCGGGAAGGTGTTCGGGTAGATCCAGGCCGACTCGAACGTGGCCACGGCGCCCCGGCTGAAACGGGCCTGGATCTGCATCGCGTCAGGGGTGTCGATGCCCATCCCGCGCAGCTTGCCGTGGCGGGCGGTGGCGAAGACCTCCACGACGTGGTCGTCGTAGAGCCAGGTGACCAGGTCGATGTCGTGGCTCGACAGGAACCAGGCGCAGGTCGTCCGATCGGCCCAGCCGATCATCTCGGTGGGCACGTGGATCGTGTCGTCCTTGCGGGCGTAGCCCACGACCGGCTCGCCGATCAGCTCCATCTGCTGCTTGGCCTGCGCGTACGCGGGCACCCAGCGGTGGTTGAACAGGCACATCGCGGTGACGCCCGCCTGCCGGATCGCGGCCACGGAGCGGTCGGCGTCCTCGACCGTGGTCGTGAACGGCTTCTCGACCAGGATGTGCAGCCCTGCCTCCGCGGCCGCCACCATCACGTCCGCGTGCAGGTGGTCGGGGGTGGTGATCGACACGGCGTCGACGGTGCCGGAGTCGATCAGCTCCCGGTAGCCCGGGTAGACGGCCGCCTGCGGGGCGGCGTCGAGAGGACGGCGCGCCATGGCGGTGACCTCGGCGTCCGGGTGGGCGGACAGGACCTCGGCGTGGCCGCGGCCCATGATCCCGGCGCCGACGATCCCGACTCTGAGCTTAGGCAAGTGCGTCATTCCATTGCTTCTCTGCGGCGTCGAGCGCCTCCTTGGCGCTCTTGGATCCCTGGAGGAAGGCCCTGATCTCCTCGGACAGCGACTCTCCGAGCTCGGCGTCCTTGGCCGTGCCCAGCGGGACGTACTCCAGCTTCGGCAGGCCCTTGACGATCACCCGGCGGGCGACGTCCATCGGGGAGTCGCCGGTGATGTCCGAGAAGAAGGCGTCCTTGGTGGAGGAGATCGTCGAGGGGTAGATCGGCACCAGCTTGCAGAACGCGAGCTGGTTGGCGCCGTTGGTGAAGAACTTGACGAACTCGGCCGCCGCCCGCTGGTGCTTGGACGCCTTGGGGATGGCCACGGTCTGCTGGGCGAGCAGCAGGTATCCGCCGGTCCCGGTCTGGACGGGCTCGGTGACGAGCAGGTCCTTGTAGACGTCGGGGGCGTTCTTCTCGACGTTGACCAGCGTCGCCGCGGACGCGCTCGCCGCCATCGCGATCTGGCCGTTCTCCAGGGTCTGCGGGTAGTTCCGGACGTCCTTGGAGATCGATCCCGGCGCGATGCCGTGCTTGTCGTAGCTCGCCTTGAACGTGTCCAGCAGCTTGGCGACCTCGGGCGTGTTGAACGTCGCCTTCTTCTTGTCGGCGCTCAGCAGCTCGATGCCGTAGTAGCGCAGCACCGAGGCGGCGTTGACGCCGGGGATGTCGTTGCTGCCGTAGACCTTGGTCTCGGCATAGACCTTGTCGGCCAGGGCGAGGGCCTCGGCGTAGGACTTGGGCGGGGCCTTCTCGTCGAAGCCCGCCTTGCCGACGACGGACTTGCGGTAGATGCCCACGGGAGTGCCGCCGTTGTACCAGGGCACGGCGTACAGCTTGCCCGCCACGCGCAGCGAGTCGACCAGGTTCGGCTGGAAGTCGGCGAGGTCGGCGGGCTTGAGCAGCTCGTCGAGAGGGGCCAGCGACGGGGTGAACCGGCCGAGGTCGGACGAGGCGATGTTGACCGCGTCGGGGACGTCGCCGCTGGCGACCGCGGCGAGCAGCTTGGTCGCGATGTCCTGTCCGGGCACGTCGACCCACTTGACGGTGACCTTGGGGTGCTCCTTCTGGTACTGGGCGATCAGCCCGTCGATGTAGGAGCCGAAGTTCTTCTTCAGGTTGATCGTCCAGAACTCGACCTCCCCCTCGAACGGCTGGTCGTCCGCCTGCCCCCCCGACGTGCTGCCCGACGTTCCGGCCACGCAGCCGGACGACATGAGAGCCAGCGCGAGCGCGCCTGCCCCCAACGCTCTTCTCCTCGACATCGGGGGACCTCCTGAGAATTATGGCCGTCCTTAATAATTCTTTCGGCACAATGACACTCCAGCGCCCGAGTCGTCAAGGGTCCCTGCTCAGATCGGCCCTTGACGGTCGAGATCGGCCATCTATAGTCTGCGTCCAAATTCTGGCCAACTCTTATCGAGGCTTTGGGCGTCACTATTAAAGACCGAAGGATGTGAGGCCGGTGGCCGCCAGCCGGATCCCAGGGCAGCGCTGGTACACGCCGTACCTCTTCCCCTTACCGGCCCTGGTGCTGTTCGGGGTGTTCTTCGCCTGGCCGGCCGTCACCGCCGTCCAGCTCTCCTTCACCGACTACGACGGCGTCAGCCCGCCCGTCTTCACCGGGTTGGACAACTTCGTCAAGATCCTCGGGGACGCCAGGTTCTGGACCGCCCTGCGCAACTCGCTGGTGTTCCTTGTGGGCCTGTTCCCGCTGCTCGTCGTGCTCCCGCTGCCGCTGGCCGTGCTGGTGAACCAGAAGCTGCCCGGCATCAGGACGTTCCGGATGCTCTACTACCTGCCGGTCGTGACCTCGATGGTCGCGGTCGCGGTGGCCTGGAACTACGTCTTCCACCAGCAGGGCGTGGTCAACTGGCTGCTCACCGGCCTGGGCATCCTGGACGAGCCCATCCAGTACCTCCTCGACCCCGTCTGGGCGCTGCCCGCGCTGATCCTGGTCGAGGGCTGGAAGAACATGGGCGTCTACATGATGGTCTACCTCGCGGGCCTCCAGACGATCCCGTCGGAGCTCTACGAGGCCGCCAAGATAGACGGCGCCAACGGCTGGCACCGGATGCGGCGCATCACCGTCCCGCTGATGGTCCCCTACATCGCGGTCACCGTCACGATGGCCATGCTCGACGCGATGCAGGCGTTCACGACCGTCTTCGTGATGACCAAGGGCGGCCCGCAGGACGCCACCCTGATGCTCGGCTACTACATCTGGGCCGAGGCGTTCGAGAAGTACGACATGGGCTACGCCAGCGCCGTCGGCCTCGTCCTGTGGGTCCTGCTGATCGTGATGGCCCTGCTCAACTATCGGCTCACCAGCGGAAGGAAGGACGAGCGGTGACTCGGAGGCTCGGCTGGTGGGTGCGCCGCGCGGGCATGTACGTGCTGCTCACCGCGATCGCCCTGGCGTTCGTCGGCCCCTTTCTCATCCTGCTGTCGGCGGCGTTGAAACCGGCCGGCCAGGCCGTCTTCTCCTTCCCGCCGGACATCATCCCCCGGCCCCCGGTGCTCACCTGGGCCAAGGAGGCGTGGACGGCCATCCCGTTCCCGCGCTACCTGCTCAACTCCGCGTTCCTGGTGGCCGTGATGGTGCCGCTCTACATCCTGGTGTCGGCTCTGTGCGCGTACCCGCTGGCGCAGATGGTCTTCCGCGGCCGGAGCCTGATCTTCTTCGCGATCCTCGCCACCATGTTCCTGCCCGGCGAGGTGATGCTGCTGCCGAGGTTCCTGGTGGTCTCCCAGATCGGGATGGCCGACGGCTACCTGGGCGTGATCCTGCCCGGCCTGCTGTCGGCGTTCGGGATCTTCCTGCTCCGGCAGACCTTCGCCGGGGTGCCACGCGAGGTGGTGGACGCCGCCAGGACCGACGGCTGCCACGAACTGCGCATCTTCTGGCACGTCATGCTGCCGGCCGCCCGCCCCACCCTGGCGATCCTCGGCGTCTTCGGCTTCATCTCGGTCTGGAACAGCTTCATCTGGCCGATGGTCGTGCTGAAGGACTCCTCCCTGTATCCCATCTCCCTGGGGATCGCCTACCTGGCCGGAATCACCGGCACCGACATCCGCAGCCTGGCGGCGGGCACGATCATCTCGATCCTGCCCGTGGTCGTCTTCTTCATGATCATGCAACGACACGTCCTCGAAGGCATGCGCGGCGCGGTCAAGAGCTGACGCCGCCCGTTGTGAAAGGGTCATCCATGCTTACTCGCCGCCAATTCGGCGTGGGCGCGCTCTCCCTCGGCGCCCTGGCAGCACTGCCCGGCACGGCCCGCGCCGCGGCAGGCTACGACTACACCACGCGTGAGACGTTCGACCTGTTCGACAAGGTGTTCCACGAGAGCGGCAACGCCGGCCAGCCCACCGACACCAACGAGGCGGGCGGTCTCGGCTGGGGCGCCTCCTACGTGATGGCCGCCTACATCAGGATGTACGAGGCCTACCACGACACCACCTACCTGGACCGGCTCATCCACAACGCCGACCTCGTGCTGGGCAACCGCGACTCCGAGCGCGGCGTCACCGACTACCGCGGCCTGTCGTTGCCCGCCTGGCGCAGCCTCGTCTACAGCGCGGGCGGCGTGAGCCTGCTCGACGCGTCGGGGCAGCCGCTCCTGGAGGTGCGCAGCGCGCTCGTCAACGTCAACGACGCGGTGGCGACCGTACGGGCGGGCACCTCGGACGGCAGGTTCACCCTGGAGGTGAACAACCCTGTCAAGAGCAAGGTGTCCACCTTCACCGACCTGAGTATGGACCCCGCCAGCCCCGACTACGCGGTGAAGCGGATCCTCGACGCCTACCCGTCGCCGACCATGGTGACGGCCAAGGACCTGCGTCCCTCGCCGGCGGGGGCGACGATGCCGGCGCTCGGGACGTTCAAGCTGGCCGCCGCGCCGGTGATCTTCTCGGTGCACACCGGCATGATCACCTACCCGCTCGCGTCGTTCGTCCGGATCGTCCGCCGGGACCCGCGCCTCCTGCGCAACGCCCGCTACCGGGCCAAGGCCGCCGAATACCTCAAGGCGTGCCGGGACGCCGCTGCCGCGCACGACCCCGAATGGGTGGCGGGCGGCTACTACATCTGGCCGAAGGGCATGCCCGTCCCCTACGACGGCGTCGAACAGCCGATCAACCAGAGCGTCGCCCTCGGCCAGACGTACGCGGAGCTGGCGGCGGCGACCCGCGACCCGTTCTTCCGCGACCGCACCCGCCGGCTCGCCGCCACGTTCGCCCGCGACCTCAAGACCAACGACAAGGACGCCTACTACTGGCCGTACTGGCCCAGCTTCGGCAAGCTCTACAGCGGCTACACCAAGGCGGACGGCGTCTCCGAGTGGACCCCGTCCTTCGGCACGCCGCCCAAGGGCGGGCAGCAGATCGAGGACCTCAGCCACGGCGGCATCGACGTCGAGTTCGCCGCCGCCGCGCACCGGTTCGGCCTCGCCTTCACCGACGCCGACATGGGCCGCTTCGCCCGCAGCTACACCAAGAACATGGCCACCACCGACAACGGCGTGGCGACGACGTTCCTGCGGGTGGACGGCACCGGCGGCCTGGCCGCCGCCGGGCAGTACCTCCAGGCGCCGCGCTACATGCCGGTGGCCCAGTGGGACCCGGCCCTGTTCACGCACGCGCTGGCGGTCTACGCCGACCACGCCGTCCAGTCGCAGTACGGCTCCACGCTGCTGTCGGTCGCCTACCTCAACTGGCAGCCCCGCCGCTGATCAGCCGCTGATCAGCCGCGGAAGGCCGCGGCGGCGGTGAGGAACGCGTCGTTCGCCTCGGGGGAGCCGATGGACACCCGCGCTCCCTCCCCGGCGAACGGCCGCACCGCCACGCCCTCCACGGCGCAGGCGGCCGCGAATTCGAGGGTGCGCTCACCGAGCCTGAGCCAGACGAAGTTGGCCTCGGTGGGCGGCACCGTCCAGCCCTGGGCGATGAGCGCCTCGCGGACCCTCGTACGCTCCTTGACCACGTGCTCGACCCGCTCCAGCAGCTCGTCCTCGGCCTTGAGCGAGGCGATGGCCGCCACCTGGGCGAGGTGGTTGACCGCGAACGGGATGATCGTCTTGCGGATCGCCGTCGCCACGGGCTCGTGCGCGACCAGGTAGCCGACCCGCAGGCCCGCCAGCCCGTACGCCTTGGAGAACGTGCGCAGCACGCAGACGTTCGGCCGGTCGCGGTAGAGGGTGAGGCCGTCGGGGACGTCCTCGTCGCGCACGTACTCCCGGTAGGCCTCGTCCAGCACCACCAGCACGTGCTCGGGCACCTGGTCCAGGAACGCCTCCAGCGCGCTCCGGCGGATCGAGGTGCCGGTCGGGTTGTTCGGGTTGCACACGAACACCATGCGCGTGCGCTCGTTGATCGCCTCCGCCATGGCGTCCAGGTCGTGGTCCTCCCCGGCCAGCGGCACCATGACCGACTTCACCCCGGCGAGGTCGGCCAGCAGCGGGTACGCCTCGAACGACCGCCACGCGTAGACGACCTCGACCCCGGGCTCCCCGATCGACTCGAACAGCTGCTGCGCCACCGTGACGGACCCCGCGCCGAGCGCGATGTTGTCGGCCGGCACCCCGAACCGCTCCGCGATGGCCTCCGTCAGCCCGACGGCGCCGGGGTCGGGGTAGCGGTTGATCTGCCGCGCCCCCTCGGCGATCGCCTCGACCACGGACGGCAGCGGGTCGTACGGGGATTCGTTGGAGGACAGCTTGAACGACCGGCCGTCGGGGGTCGCTACGACCTTGCCCGGCTTGTAGGCGGCCATGGTGTCCAGGATGTGGCGGAAACGAGGCATACCCCAACCATATGAGGCCAGGCAGGCCGAGGCACCACCTGGCCTCGCGGTGTGCCGGGGTCCGGTCCCGCCGGACCCCGGCGCCTGCTCTCAGACGAGCGAGCGCACCACCACGGTCTGGTCGCGGCCGGGGCCCACGCCGATGGCCGAGACCGGGGCGCCGCTCATCTCCTCCAGCGCCCGCACGTACGCCTGCGCGTTCGGCGGCAGATCGTCGAAGTCCTTCGCGCTCGTGATGTCCTCCTGCCACCCCGGCAGCTCTTCGTAGATCGGCACGGCGTGGTGGAAGTCCGTCTGCGTCATCGGGATCTCGTCGTGCCGCACCCCGTCCACGTCGTACGCCACGCACACCGGGATCCGCTCCAGCCCCGACAGCACGTCCAGCTTGGTGAGGAAGTAGTCGGTGATGCCGTTGATCCGGGTCGCGTAGCGGGCGATGACCGCGTCGAACCAGCCGCAGCGGCGGTTGCGGCCCGTGGTGACGCCGTACTCCCCGCCCGTCTGGCGCAGCCACTCGCCGACCTCGTCGGTGAGCTCGGTCGGGAAGGGGCCGGAGCCGACCCGGGTCGTGTACGCCTTGAGGATGCCGATGATCTTGGTGAGGCGGTTCGGCGGGATCCCGGCCCCGGCGCAGGCGCCCCCGGAGGTCGGCGAGGAGGACGTGACGAAGGGGTAGGTGCCGTGGTCGATGTCCAGCAGCGTGCCCTGACCGCCCTCCAGCAGCACGAACTTGCCCTCGTCCAGCGCCTTGGAGAGCACCAGCGAGGTGTCGGCGATGTGCGGCTTGAGGCGCTCGGCGTAGGCGAGGTACTCGTCCAGGACCGCCGTGGGGTCGA
The DNA here is from genome assembly GCF_053587055.1 of Nonomuraea sp. NPDC003707. Lineage (NCBI taxonomy): Bacteria > Bacillati > Actinomycetota > Actinomycetes > Streptosporangiales > Streptosporangiaceae > Nonomuraea > Nonomuraea sp. NPDC003707. Next base: position 58,564 of record NZ_JBSFNK010000019.1, read on the forward strand.
TGCCGCGGCGGTTGTAGACCTTGGTGAGCACCTGGTTCTTCTCGCCCAGGGCGACCTCGATCTTCTTGGCCAGGATGCCGGGGTCGAGCAGGTCCTGGACGCGCACGCCCATGCGGGCGATCTTGTCGCCGTACGCGGGCCCGATGCCGCGGCCCGTGGTGCCGATCCTGGCCTTGCCGAGGTAGCGCTCGGTGACCTTGTCGAGGGCCTTGTGGTGCGGCATGATCAGGTGCGCGTTCGAGGAGATCAGCAGGCGCTCGGCGGAGATGCCGCGCGCGGCGAGCCCGTCGATCTCGCTCAGCAGCACGCCGGGGTCGATGACCACGCCGTTGCCGATCACGGGGACCACGTCGGGCGACAGGATTCCCGTCGGTAGAAGGTGCAGCGCGTATTTCTGGTCCCCGATGACCACGGTGTGTCCCGCGTTGTTGCCACCCTGATAGCGGACGACGTAGTCGACGTCGCCACCGAGCAGGTCGGTGGCCTTGCCCTTGCCCTCATCGCCCCACTGGGCGCCTACGAGAACGGCAGCCGGCATGGTTCAGTCTCCCGTGCACAAAACGAAAACCCCTGGCGCAAGCGCGACAGGGGCTCTTGCGTAGAGAGACTACCCGAACGTGCCTATTCGTCCCAAGACAACGAGGGCTAACCCTTGGCGAGCGCCTCGTAGCCCGTCTCGGCGCTGTCCCTGAGGAACTGTGCGCATCGCTCGGCCTCGTCCTTCTCGCCGATCGCCTGGGCGGCCCTGGACAGGGCGTACAGGCAGCGCAGGAAGCCCCGGTTGGGCTCGTGCTCCCAGGGGATGGGCCCGTGTCCCTTCCAGCCGCTGCGGCGGAGCGCGTCGAGCCCGCGGTGGTAGCCCGTGCGGGCGAAGGCGTAGGAAGTGACGGCGTGCCCCTGCGCGAAGTACTCTTCCGCGAGCGTTGCCCAGGCCGCCGGGTAAGCGGGGAAACGGGCGGCCACGTCCGCGGCCTTGGCTCCGGAGTCGAGCGCCTCCCTGGCCTCGGGCAGATCCGGCAGTTGAGTCGGGGGCGGCCCGGCGAGAAGGTTATCCATAGGACAAGTCATACCCGCCGGGCCATGAAACTGGCTAGGAGATCTTCGTCCCAGCGCTCTTGAGGTTCTCGCACGCCTCCACGACGCGCTTGGCCATGCCGGCCTCGGCGCTCTTGCCGTAGGAACGGGGGTCGTACGTCTTCTTGTTGCCCACGTCGCCGTCCACCTTGAGCACGCCGTCGTAGTTGCGGAACATGTGGTCCGCGATCGGCCTGGTGAAGGCGTACTGGGTGTCGGTGTCGATGTTCATCTTGACGACGCCGTACGAGATCGCCTCGTGGATCTCCTCCTGCGACGAGCCGGAGCCGCCGTGGAAGACCAGGTCGAACGGCTTGTCCTTGCCGTACTTGGCCGCGACCGCCTCCTGGATGTCCTTCAGCACGCCCGGGCGCAGCTTGACGTGGCCCGGCTTGTAGACGCCGTGGACGTTGCCGAACGTGGCGGCCAGCAGGTAGCGGCCCTTCTCGCCGATCCCGACGGCCTCTGCGGTGGCCAGCGCGTCCTCGGGAGTCGTGTAGAGCTTCTCGTTGATCTCCCCGACGACGCCGTCCTCCTCACCGCCGACGACCCCGATCTCCATCTCCATGATGATCCGCGCCCTGGCGGACTTCTCCAGGAGCTCCTTGGCGATCTCCAGGTTCTCCTCCAGCGGCACGGCGGAGCCGTCCCACATGTGGGACTGGAAGAGCGGGTCGAGGCCCTTGGCGACCCGTTCCAGGGAGATGTCGAGCAGCGGCCTCATGAAGCCGTCGAGCTTGTCCTTCGGGCAGTGGTCGGTGTGCAGCGCCACCGTCACGGGATACTTGGCGGCCACCACCCGCGCGTATTCGGCCAGCGCCGTGGCCCCCGTGACCATGTCCTTGACGGTCGCGCCGGACAGGAACTCGGCGCCGCCCGTGGAGACCTGGACGATGCCGTCGCTCTCGGCCTCGGCGAAGCCCCGCAGAGCGGCGTTCAGCGTCTGCGATGAGGTCACGTTGATCGCCGGGTAGGCGAATCCGCCGGCCTTCGCCCGGTCGAGCATCTCAGCGTAGACCTCTGGAGTCGCAATAGGCATGATTCATCTCCCTGAGAAGTAACGGCTTCGCGCAGGCCCAGTATCCCGACTCACTACCCCGTGTGGTAGACACAACGCGTTTGTCGCCTCTACAGGTAGGCTCTCGGCGTGGACTGGCTCTGGAATCTCCTCGACCCGACGTGGTGGCTGACCGTGTTGGGGGCTTTCGCGACGATCGGCGTTCTCGCCATCATCTTCGCCGAAACGGGCTTGCTGCTCGGGTTCTTCCTCCCCGGCGACTCGCTGCTGGTGGCCGCGGGGATTTTCAGCTCGGCCTCGGTGGCGCAGGGAATGGGCATCGAGCCGCTCTCCTTTCCCGTCCTCTTGATCGGCACGCCTCTGTGCGCCATTGCGGGCGCCCAACTCGGGCATTTCCTGGGGGCCAGGTTCGGCCGCAGGCTCTTCGAGAAACCTGATTCGCGCTTGTTCAAGAGGGAGCACGTCGTCAGGGCCGAGGAGTTCTTCCAGAAGTTCGGTCCGGCCAGGGCGGTGATTCTGGCCAGGTTCGTGCCGATCGTGCGCACGTTCATGAATCCCGTCGCGGGCGTGCTGGAGATGCCCGCCAAGCGTTTCTTCCTGTGGAACGTCGTCGGCGGCGTCGTCTGGGTCGAGGGCCTGCTCCTGCTCGGCCACTTCCTCGGCAGCAAGGTCGACCCCAAGCAGATCGACAAGTACATCCTGCCGGGCGTCTTCGTCATCGTGTTCATCTCGCTGATCCCGATCATCGTCGAGGTGATCAAGAAGCGCAGGGAGCACAAGAGCCTTCCTGAGCCCAACGGCAAACACCACCGCGTGCCGACCGACACCCAGTTCTGAGCCGAAAACCGGGGGTTACCCGGGGTACGCTGCCCCCTGTGGGACGCCACAGGTCAGATCCGATGGGCGTCGCCCGTATGGCGCTCGCCGTCCTCGCCGCGGGCGCCGTGGTGACGCTGCTGGTCATCGGCGGCCGCGCGCTGTTCGGCTCGTTCGGCGCGACGCCGCCCGAACGCGAGCGCGCGTCGGCCGTCACGCCCGGCCCCGCCGCGGAGACCACCGCGCGGGTGCCGACCGTGCACATCGAGTGCCTGGTCGATGCCTGCCCCATCGTCACCGTACGCGTGCCGGGCGGCGACGTGCTGCAGTATCGCGAGATGAGCAGGGGCGAGGAGGTCAGCTACTACGAGCCGGAGCTCGACGTCGTGCTCAGCGACGCGGGCACCGTCCGCGTCACCGAGAACGGCAAGCCGCGCGAGCAGGGGAAGGCCGGCGCCCGGGAGGCGTTCACCGTCAAGTCGTCCGGCGGCTGACGCTCGGCGGCTCCGGAGTTTCAGAGCCCGAGGTCGCCGAGGGTGAAGACCGAGCGGTACTCCAGTCCCTCACCGGTGATGCGCTCGCGCGCGCCCCGGTCGACGATCGTGGCCACGGCCACCACCTCGGCCCCCGCCTCGCGTAGCGCCTCCACGGCCGTCAGCGGCGAGGAGCCCGTCGTGGAGGTGTCCTCGACGGCCAGCACGCGCCGTCCCTTCACCTCGGGCCCCTCGATCCGGCGCTGCATGCCGTGCTGCTTCTGCGCCTTGCGCACCACGAACGCGTCGAGCGTGCGCCCGCGCGCCGCCGCCGCGTGCAGCATCGCGCCCGCGACCGGGTCGGCCCCCAGCGTGAGCCCGCCCACCGCGTCGAACTCCAGGTCGGCCGTCAGGTCGAGCATCACCCGGCCGACGAGCGGCGCGGCCACACCGTCGAGGGTGATGCGGCGCAGGTCGAGGTAGAAGTCGGCCTCCATGCCGGAGGAGAGGATGACCTTGCCGTGGACGACGGCCTTGCTCTTGATCTCGGCCAGCAGGTTGTCGCGATCCGTCATGCGCCCAAGCTTATGGCTCCGGCCGGAGGGCCCGTCGCGGCGCCCTCGAAACCTCTCGAAGGTAAAGGCGCGGGTGCGGTTTAGTCCCGGCGGGGAGTGCGGAATGAATGCGCGAGGCAACCCCGTGTAATCGTGAGGTCACTATGGGTGGCGGAACTCCGCAAAGCGACGCAGAGCTTCTCCAGGCGGTCAGAGAGGGCAACGCCGCCGCCTACGGGCAGCTCTACGAGCGCCACGCCGCCGCCGCCCGCGCGCTGGCCAGGCAGCTCGTCCGGCGCTCCGAGGTCGAGGACGTGGTCGCGGAGTCGTTCACGAAGATCCTCGACCTGGTCGGCAGGGGCGGCGGGCCCGAGTCCGGCTTCCGCACCTATCTGCTGACGGTGGTGCGGCGCACGGTCTACGACCGCTCCAGGATCGAGAGCCGTCAGGTGGCCACGGGCGAGATCGAGGAGTACGACCCGGGGGTGCCGTTCGTCGATCCGGCGCTCGTGGAGCTGGAGAAGTCGCTGATCGCCAAGGCGTTCCTGTCGCTGCCCGAGCGGTGGCGGGCGGTGCTCTGGCACATCGAGGTCGAACGGTGCAAACCGGCCCAGGTGGCGCCGCTGCTGGGTCTGTCGCCCAACGGCGTGGCGGCGCTCGCGTACCGGGCGAGGGAGGGGCTGCGGCAGGCGTACCTGCAGATGCACCTGGGCTCGCCGCCGAAGCACGACTGCCGGCCCGTCCTGGGCAAGATGGGCGCGTACGTCCGCGACGGGTTGACCAGGCGCGACGCCAAGGTGGTCGACGAGCATGTGGGCGCCTGCGAGGAGTGCAACGGGGTCCTGCTGGAGCTGACCGACGTCAACCGCGGGCTGCGCGTCATGGTCGGTCCGCTGGTCGCGGGGCCGATCTTCGGCGGGTATGCGACGACGCTGGCGAAGTCGGCCGCGGGCGGCGGCGCGGGCGGGCTGCTGCGGGCGTTCCGCCGGCTGTGGCGGGGGCCCAGGCAGCAGCTGGCCGCGATGGCCGGCAGCATGGCCGTCACCGTGGCCGTGGCGGCCGGGCTGCTGCTGGTCACCGACGAGAAGCCGATCGCGAGGCCCACCGCCGCCGTGCCGGTCGCGGGGCCGCCGCCGTTCGCCGGCGAGCCCATGCCGGTGCCGGTGCCCGTGCCGTTGCAGAGCGAGGAGCCCACGCGGGTGCGGCCGCCGGCCAGGAGCCCGGGCAAGAACCCTGTCGCGAGCGGGGAGCCGGGCAAGGCGCGGCTGCGTGCCACCGTCGAGGCGCTGGGCTCGCTCGTACGCGCCCGGCCCGGCATCGTCGGCCTGCGCCTGCGCAACTATGGCGAGGCGCCCAGCGAGGAGCTGACGGCGTTCGTGGATCTGCCCTCCGGCGTGACGCTCGTCCCGCCCGCGCGGCGCGACGACCGCGACACCGTGGGCACCGTGGACGGGTGGGCGTGCCGCCCCTCCGGGCACGACGCGCGGTGCGCCAGGGCGCCGCTGGCGGCGGGGCGGGGCACGGCGCTGTTCCTGCGGGTACGGGTGGCGGCGGAGGCGCCGGAGGGCGCGGGCCCGGCCGTCCGGATCGACTCGGGCCCGCTGCACGTCACGGCGCAGGCCGAGGACGGCGTACGGACGACCGGGGCGCCCGCCAGGTTCGCCACCGACGGGAAGGTGGCCGTCAGGGCGATCGGCAACTCGCTGCTGACCTGCCCCGAGACGGCGGACGGCTGCGCGGAGGCCCGGAAGCGCCGGCGCGGCCAGCGCGACAACGACCTCTGGCCGATGACCGCGCTCGACCAGGACGGCAGCTCCGGCACCGGCGCGTCCAGCGGGGCCGCGCTGAGCCTGCCCAAGGGGAGCAAGGTCGTGTGGGCCGGCCTCTACTGGTCCGCGAGCGCGACGACGGCCGGGCCCATCAAGGTCAGACCGCCGGGGCGGCGCCAGTACACGCTGGTCAAACCCGACGACGTGGCGCTCCGCGAGCTGCCGTCAGGGGCCGTCTACCAGGCGTACGCCGACGTCAGCGAGCTGGTCTCCGCCTCCGACCGCAACGGCACGTGGTGGGCGGCCGACATGCCCATGGAAGAAGGGGTGTCCCGGCATGCCGGATGGAGCCTGGTGCTGATCGTCACGGATCCCGCGGAGCCGTACAGCCAGGCCATGGTGCTCGACGCGGCCACCGTGGTCGGCGGGTCGGCAGGACGGGTGCGCATCCCGCTCGGCGGGCTGAGCCCGGCCGCCTCGCCCGCCAGGGTCGAGCTGGTGACGTGGGAGGGCGACGCCGACCTCAAGGGTGACAAGGTCTCGCTCGGGTCCGGCGCGCTCGCCCCCGAGGGCGGCGATCGGGACGCGTCGAACGTCTTCGACGAGTCCTCGACCGGCGCGGCGGAGATGACGTTCGGCGTCGACGTCGACACGGTCGGGGCCGAACTCGGGGTGGATCCGGGGCTGACGATCGCGACGGACAAGGATGTCGTGCTGTTCGGGGTGGCCGCGTTGAGCGTCCGAGCGCGATCATGACTGTGAACGGGACAAACTGGTACGGTCTGCCTGAATGCTCCGGGGTGGCAGCGGGTCGATGCCGAATCGTCGGGATTAACCCTCGCGCGATCACCAGCTTTCATTACCCTGAGAGAGGGCCGCCGAGTCCGGTCTCTGACGGTGCAGAGCCAGCCAGGACGGACCACCAGGAAAGGGGCGGTGCTAAGTGGATCGCTGTGCGCTGTTCGTGGACGCCGGCTATCTGCTGGCAGATGGCGCGATGGCCGTGCACGGCACGCGTCATCGTGAAGCGGTTGCCTGGGACTACCCGGGGCTGCTCCAGCTGATGACCAGCCTGTCGCGCGAGCGCACCGGCCTGCCGCTGCTGAGGTGCTACTGGTACGAGGCGACGGTCGAAGGCCGTCGCACGCCGGAGCACGACGCGCTGGCCGACATACCGGGCCTCAAGCTCAGGCTGTCGCGCATCCGGCCGGGCCGGCGCGAAGGCGTCGACGCCCAGGTCCACCGCGACCTCATGACGCTCGCCCGCAACAACGCCATCTGCGACGCGGTGGTCGTGAGCGGGGACGAGGACCTGGCCCAGGTCGTGTGCGACGCGCAGGACCTCGGCATCAGGGTCAGCGTGATCCACATCGCGGCCGACGGCGGCTGGGCCGTGTCGCGGTCGCTGCGCCAGGAATGCGACGACCTGGTCGAGCTGGGCGCCGTCCACCTGCGCCCTTACGTCAGCCTCGTCGCGGGCATCGCGGAGTCGTCCAACGGGCACCAGCCGATCAGCAACGGGCAGGCCGCCCATTCGCTGCCGCCCGCCCAGCCGGCCCTGCCCCCGTCGCTGCCCCCGCTGCCGCCGTCCAGCGGCAGCCACGCCGCCGGCTCCTCCACGCCGTCCTCGTCCAACGGGTCCTCGTCCGGGCGCGGGCAGTCGTCCACGCCGCCCGTGCTGCCGACGTACGCCAGCTACCAGCCCGAGCAGCCGCCGGTCACACCCGTGCCGCCGGCCGCTCCGGCGACCGGGCCCATCCAGTCGCAGTCGCCCAGCACCGGACAGTTCGCCAGCCCGTCGTCCAGCGGCGCCTACCAGCCGGCCCAGCTGGGGCCGTACACGGGGCCGCAGCCCGCGCCCGTCACCCCGCCGTCCGCGGCCACCGCCGGCGCCACCACGCTGGCGGACGCGGTCAAGTCCGCCCACCGGGAGGGGCACGACTTCGGCGAGTCCGTGGCGCGCGACGCGCCCGCGCTGTGGCTGGAGGCGGTGCTGGCGCGCAAGCCGCGAATGCCTTCGGACCTGGAGGCGCGGCTGCTGCAGGGGTCTTCCCTGCCGATCGACTTCCTGCTGCATGACGAGGTACGGCACGCGCTGAGACGCGGCTTCTGGGACGCCTTGGAACGCGCCCGTCACTGACTCACCCCCAGCCGATCCCGCCCCGCCGGTCACTTCCCCACCTCATCGGCCGGCCCCGCCGTTATCGCCGTGTCGCCTCGTCGGCCGGCCCCGTCGTTATCGCCTTGTCACTTCGTCGGCCGGCCCCGTCGCTCCAGCCTTGTCGCCTCGTTCACCACGCGACCCTCCGGCCAGGAGCTCCTCGGCCGCCCCACCCCTCACTACAGGAATCCCGGTTACGGCGCTTCCCGTTACGCGCCCCTCCGGACTCCTGGCCGAGCGGTCGCTCCCACCCACCGACGTCTCGCCGACGCGGCGCTTGGGAGGCGGCGGTTACGTGGTGGTGCCTGCGCTCGAGTTGCCGCACGTCGTCGGTGCGACGCGCCGACCACCGTCGCGCCCGGCAGCCATGCCCCCGCCTCCATGCCCCGCCGTCATGCCCGGCGGGGCGGGGCGGGGTCAGGAGAGGGCGTCGAAGCCGGCGCGGAGGTGGTTGAGGCGGTCCGTGAGGTCGGACAGGGGGACGGTGAGGGCCGGGTCCTGGGCCTTGCGGGCCAGCTCCCGAACCCGGGCCAGCTCGTCCTCCACCGCCGTCAGCCGTCGCGACAGCTCGGGCAGCACCGAGGCGTGGTCGCCGACCCCCGGCGGGAGTTCGCCGCTCACGCGGTCGCGGAGCAGGGACGCCTGCTCGGCCAGCCGCTTGTTCATGTTGTACAGCTCCGAGAACACCGACACCTTCGCCCGCAGGACCCAGGGGTCGAACGGCTTGGTCAGGTAGTCGACCGCCCCGGCCGCGTAGCCGCGGAAGGCGTAGTCGGGCGCGCTGTCCACCACGGTCAGGAAGATGATCGGGATGTTCCTGGTCCGCTCCCGCCGCTTGATGTGGGCGGCCGTCTCGAAGCCGTCCATGCCGGGCATGCGCACGTCCAGCAGGATCAAGGCGAACTCGGTGTTGAGCAGCGCTTTGAGGGCCTCCTCGCCCGACCTGGCGCGCACCGGCACCAGGTCGAGGGAGCTGAGGATGGCTTCGAGGGCGATCAGGTTCTCCTCGCGATCGTCAACGAGGAGAATCTTGGCGCGATCTGGCATCGATCACGACCCTTCGGCTGCTGAGGCTGACGAGTCGGACATGGACCCGCGCCCGCGGCTCAGCCAGCCGCGCAGGCGTTCGAGCAGGCGGTCCACGTCCACCGGCTTGGGGACGTAGTCGGACGCGCCGGAGGCGATGCTCTTCTCGCGATCGCCCCGCATGACCTTGGCGGTCAGCGCGATGATCGGCAGGTCGGCGAACTGAGGCATGCGCCGGATGGCGGAGGTGGTGGCCCAGCCGTCCATCTCCGGCATCATGATGTCCATCAGCACGAGCGCGACGTCCTCGTTTCGTTCGAGCTGCTCGATCCCCTCCCGACCGTTTTCAGCGTAGACGACCGTGGAACCGTGTCGTTCCAGGACGCTGGTCAGCGCGAACACGTTACGGATGTCGTCGTCCACGATGAGGATCTTGGCGCCGCTGAGCGGGTCGTCGCCCTGCCACTGGGCCGGGGTCTCCACCGGCTCGACCAGTTCGTGCATCGGCAGGTCGAGCGGCAGCGGCGGCTCGGGCGCGACCGCGGCGGCCGACTCCTCCGCCGACGTCGTCATCAGCTGGCGGCGGGCCACGCCGCCGTCGGTGGCGGCCAGCGGGCCGGTGTAGGAGGCCGGCAGGTAGAGCGTGAACGAGCTGCCCTTGCCCAGCTCGCTGTCCACGTGGATCTCGCCGCCGAGCAGCCTGGCGATGTCCCGGCAGATCGCGAGACCCAGGCCCGTGCCGCCGTACTTGCGGCTCGTCGTGCCGTCGGCCTGTCTGAACGCCTCGAAGATGACATCCCGCTTGTCGGGCGCGATGCCGATGCCGGTGTCGATCACCTGGAAGGCGAGCAGGTCGTCGGCGCCGTGCAGGGTGTCGTCGTCGAAGTCGACCCCGGGCGGCGCCATCGAGACGCGCAGCTTCACCTCACCCCGCGGCGTGAACTTCACCGCGTTGGAGAGCAGGTTGCGCAGCACCTGCTGCAGGCGCTGCTCGTCGGCGCGCAGCTCCTTCGGCACGTCGTTCTCGACGTCGACGCTGAACGACAGCCCCTTGTCCTGCGCCAGCGGCGTGAACGCCGCCTCCAGCAGGTCCACCATCTTCGGCAGAGACACCTGGATCGGGTGGATGTCCATCCGGCCCGCCTCGACCTTGGAAAGGTCGAGCATGTCGTTGATGAGCTGGAGCAGCGACGAGCCCGCGCTGTGGATCGTGCGGGCGAACTCCACCTGCTGCGAGGTCAGGTTGCCCTCGGCGTTCTCGGTCAGCAGCTTGGCCAGCACCAGCAGGCTGTTGAGCGGCGTGCGCAGTTCGTGGGACATGTTCGCGAGGAACTCGGACTTGTAGCGCGAGGAGACCGCCAGCTGCTCGGCGCGCTCCTCCAGCGTGCGGCGGGCCTGCTCGATCTGGAAGTTCTGGATCTCGATCGCGCGGTTCTGCTTGGCCAGCAGCGCCGCCTTGTCCTCCAGCTCGGCGTTGGATCTGCGCAGCTCCTCCTGCTGGCGCTGCAGCTCGTCGGAGCGCTCCTGGAGCTCCCTGGTGAGCCGCTGCGACTCGGTGAGCAGGTCTTCGGTGCGGGAGTTGGCGATGATCGTGTTCATGGTGACACCGATGGTCTCGACGAGCTGGCGCAGGAAGTCGAGGTGCACCTCGCCGAACGGCGTGAACGAGGCCAGCTCGAGCACGCCGAGCACCCGGCTCTCGAACAGGATCGGCAGCACCACGATCTGCGCGGGCGTGGACTGGCTGAGCCCGCTGTCGATGGTGATGAACTGCGGCGGCACGTCGTCGAGCATGATGTGCCGGCCCTCGGCGGCCGCCTGGCCGACGATGCCCTCGCCGATCGCGAACCGCTGGCGCGGCCCCCGGTCGGGGCGCACGCCGTACCCGCCGATCAGTATCAGCTCGTGGTCGCCCTCGGGGTCGATGCCGTAGAAGGCGCCGTAGCGGGCCGAGACCAGCGGCGTCAGCTCGCTCATCGTCAGCTTGGCCACCTCGAGCAGGTCGCGGTGGCCCTGCATGAGCCTGGAGATGCGGGCCAGGTTGGACTTGAGCCAGTCCTGTTCCTGGTTGGCCTGGGTGGTCTCGCGGAGGTTGGCCACCATCGAGTTGATGTTGTCCTTCAGCTCCATCAGCTCGCCCTGCGCCTCGACGGCGATCGAGCGGGTCAGGTCGCCGCGGGCCACGGCGCTGGTGACGGTGGCGATGGCGCGCACCTGCGTGGTGAGGTTGCCGGCCAGCTCGTTGACGCTCTCGGTGAGCCGCTTCCACGTGCCCTCGACGCCCTCGACCCGGGCCTGGCCGCCCAGCTGTCCCTCGGAGCCCACCTCCCGGGCGACTCGGGTCACCTCGGAGGCGAACGACGACAGCTGGTCCACCATGCGGTTGATGGTGGTCTTCAGTGCCAGGATCTCGCCCTGGGCGTCCACGTCGATCTTGCGGGTGAGGTCGCCGTTGGCCACGGCCGTGGTGACCTCGGCGATGTTACGCACCTGGGAGGTCAGGTTGTTGGCCATGAAGTTGACGTTGTCGGTGAGGTCCTTCCAGACGCCCGAGACGCCGGTCACCCGGGCCTGGCCGCCCAGCTGGCCCTGCGTGCCCACCTCGCGCGCCACTCGGGTGACCTCGTCGGCGAACGACGACAGCTGGTCCACCATCGTGTTGAGGGTGTCCTTGAGCTGCAGGATCTCGCCCTGCGCGTCAACGGTGATCTTCTTCGACAGGTCACCCTGGGCCACCGCCGACGACACGGCCGCGATCTGGCGCACCTGGGAGGTCAGGTTGTTGGCCATGAAGTTGACGTTGTCGGTCAGGTCCTTCCAGACCCCGGACACGCCGCGCACCTGCGCCTGGCCGCCCAGCTGGCCCTCCGTGCCCACCTCCCGGGCGACTCGGGTCACCTCGGAGGCGAACGACGACAGCTGCTCGACCATCGTGTTCATGGTCGACTTGAGCTCGAGGATCTCGCCCTGGGCGTCCACGTCGATCTTGCGGGTGAGGTCGCCGTTGGCCACGGCCGTGGTCACCTGGGCGATGTTGCGCACCTGGTACGTCAGGTTGTTGGCCATCGAGTTGACGTTGTCCGTCAGGTCCTTCCAGACCCCGGACACGCCCTTCACCTCGGCCCGGCCGCCCAGCTTGCCCTCGGTGCCCACCTCGCGGGCGACTCGGGTGACCTCGTCGGCGAAGGAGGACAGCTGGTCCACCATCGTGTTGAGGGTGTCCTTGAGCTGCAGGATCTCGCCCTGCGCATCGACGGTGATCTTCTTCGACAGGTTGCCCTGGGCCACCGCCGTCGCCACGGTCGCGATGCTGCGCACCTGGGAGGTCAGGTTGTTGGCCATGAAGTTGACGTTGTCGGTGAGGTCCTTCCAGACGCCCGAGACGCCGGTCACCTGGGCCTGGCCGCCGAGCTGGCCCTCGGTGCCCACCTCGCGGGCGACTCGGGTGACCTCCTCGGCGAATCCGGAGAGCTGGTCGACCATCGTGTTGACGGTGTTCTTCAGCTCGAACATCTCGCCCACGGCGTCGACCGTCACCTTGCGGCTCAGGTCGCCCTTGGCCACCGCGGTGGTCACGACCGCGATGTCGCGCACCTGCGCGGCCACGCGGGACGACATCGTGTTGACGGCCTCGGTGAGGTCGCGCCAGCTTCCCGACATGCCACGCAGGTTGGCGCTGCCGCCCAGCCGGCCCTCGGTGCCGGCCTCGCGCGCCACCCTGGTCACCTCGCTGTTGAACAGCGCGAGCTGGTCGACCATGCCGTTGATGGCCTTGCCGAGGCGCCGCACCTCGCCCCTGGCGGACCGGTCGAGGTCGATCCGGCGCGACAGGTCGCCCTTGGCGACCGCGTCGATCACGTCGGCCGCGCCGCTCACGGGGCTCACCAGGGCGTCGATCAGCTGGTTGACCGACTCGACGCTCTCCGCCCACGCGCCGACGCCCGGCCCGGGCGTCAGCCGCTCGCCGAACCGCCCTTCCTTGACGACCTCTTTGCGAACGCGCACCAGCTCGTTCGCCAGGTGTTCGCGGCGGTCGGCCACTTCGTTGAGCAGCAGCCGGACCTCGCTGAGGATCCCGGGAGGCGCGTGGGGGACACGACGCCGGAAATCACCATCACGCCAAGAGAAAAGGGTCTCAAGGATGGGAATGAGATCCGACTCGGTGTAGGTCCTCTCCTCCGGGGTTGGCGCGGCCTTGGCCGTGGTCATGGGGCCTCCTTCACTCGCGGCGGGCTCCGGCGAGTGATACAAGTCTGTCACGATGAGTAGCTCTGAGTCCTGCCCTTGGATTTACCCCAAGTCAGCTGGAAGTGTGGTAGGCACGGTGGGATGACTGCTTCTCCCCATGCCGTGCTCGCTGCGACCTTCGCGCCGGGCGAGACCGCTGTGACGGCTGCGATGAGATTCACGCGCGAGGTGATGACCGCGTGGGCCACCGGCGGAGTGCTCCATACCGCCGAACAAGTCGCGGGAGATTTGGCCGAACAGGTCGCTGACGAGCCGTTTGAGGTGATCTGGAAGCATCTCGGGGATGCCGTACAGGTCGAACTGAGGCAGCGAAGCCTCTCACAGGGTGATCCGAAAGCTCCTTCCGCGAACGTCGAAGAGTGGGGCGTCACCTTCACGGGCGATTCCCGTGTCCATTGGGCTAGGCTCACGCTACCTGGCTCCCCGGACAGGGTCGCCGCCGAATGGCTGGAGGAGAGCGCCCGAGGTCCGCACTGGCTCGGGTTCCTCGCTGATGCGAGTGACCTGCTCGCGGGCACGCTCGACCCGGACATGGTACCTGCCCTCGTCGCCCAGGTCGTAGTCCCGCGATTGTCCAGCTGGTGCGCCGTCTACACCTCCGACAACTCCGTCGGGCCGATGCGGCTGGTCTACCTCTGGCACGCCGACGAGGCCAAGATCGACGGGCTGCGCGAGCAGCTCGCCGACATAGACGTGGCCGCCGCCGACACCAGGATCACCTCGACCGTCCACCTGGCCGACTCGCAGGTGCTCGCGGTGCCGCTCACGGCGCGCGGGCGGGGGCTCGGCATGATGTGCCTGGGCCGGCCCGACCGCTTTCCCGACGACGTCATCCAGTTCGCCGAGGACATCGGCAGGCGTGCCGCGCTGGCCATGGACAACGCCCGGCTCTACGCCCAGCAGGCCGCCGCCAACCGGGCGCTCCAGCGCAGCCTGCTGCCGCCCAACGAGCCCGAGGTCCCCGGGCTCGACTACGGCGTCATCTACGAGCCCGCCGGCGAGACCAACGAGGTGGGTGGCGACTTCTACGACCTGTTCAAGGCGGGCGACGACTCGTGGCGGTTCGCGATCGGCGACGTGTGCGGCACGGGCCCCGAGGCCGCCGCCGTGACCGGGCTCGCCCGCCACACGCTGCGGCTGCTGGCCCGCGAGGGGTACGGCGTGGCGGCCGTGCTCGGGCGGCTCAACCAGGCGATCCTGGAGGAGGGCGAGCGCGCCAGGTTTCTCACGCTGCTGCACGGCGACATCACGCCCGTGGCGACCGGGCTGGAGGTGCGCCTGGTGTCGGCCGGGCACCCCGAGGCGCTGCGGCTCAAGCCGAGCGGCAAGGTGGAGGCCGTGACCACGCCGCAGTCGCTGCTGGGGGTCTTCCACGAGGTGATGTTCGAGGCCGACACCGTGCATCTTGAGCACGGCGACGTGCTGCTGGCGGTGACCGACGGGGTGACGGAGCGGCGCTCGGGCGGACGGCTGCTCGACGACGACGGCGGGCTGGCCAAGCTGCTGGCCGAATGCGCCGGGCTGTCGGCCAGGGCGGTGGCCGAGCGCATCCGCAGGGGCGCGGCAGAGTTCGCCTCCGAGCCGAGCCAGGACGACCTGGCCATCGTGGTGCTGCGCGCCCGCTAACACGCTCAACAACGCCTCCCTGTGACAGCGTCGGCACATGCTGTCACCGGGAGAGTCTGACGGTCAAGTCGATCAGTCGGGAAACTTCTTACAGTGTGTCAAATGTCACTGTGATCCAGGTGCTTCCTGGCGAATTCGAGCTGGAGGGCGGTCTGCGCGATCCGCTCCGCCACCACGAGCGAGCCGCCGATGGCGTCGTACATGTAGACCTCGTGCTCGCCCCCGTGCTCGGCCAGCTTGGCCACGTACTTCTCGATCTGGCGCAGCGGGCAGCGCGTGTCGTTCTCGCCCGCGAGGATCAGCAGCGGGCTCTTGACCTGGTCGACGTAGGTGATGGGGGAGCTGGCCGCGTACTGCTCCGGCTGCTCGTCGGGTGAGCCGCCGAGCAGCGCGCGGTGGTAGGCGCGCAGGCTCTCCGCCTCGTCCTCGTACGAGGTCTGGTGGCAGGCGATCGGCACCGCCGCGATGCCGGCCGCCCACAGCTCCGGCTGGGTGCCGAGGCCGAGCAGCGTGAGATAGCCGCCCCAGGCCGCGCCGGCCAGCACGATCCGGTTCGGGTCGGCGATGCCGCGATCGACCACGACCTGGCGTACGGCGGCCACGTCGGCCAGCTCGATGTGCCCGACGTCGCCGTGCAGCGCGTCGCGCCAGGCGGAGCCGTACCCGGTCGAGCCCCGGTAGTTGACCCGCACCACCGCGAACCCCGCGTCCACCCAGGCCGCGACCTCCGGCGAGAACGCGTCGCGGTCGTGCGCCGTCGGGCCGCCGTGCAGCAGGAAGACGGCCGGGTACGGGGCGACGCCCGTCTCGGGCTTGGAGACCAGCGCGTGGATGCGGCCGCCCTCGCCGTCGACGTCGATGTCCTCGACGGGGACGCTCGGCGGGGCGGGCGGGCCGCCGGGATTGACCACGACCTGGCCGCTGCTGGAGCGGATGACCGGCGGGCGCGAGGCGCTGGACCAGGAGTACTCGACGTGGCCGCCGGGCCGGGGAGACGCCTCCTCGATCACGCCGTGCGGCGTGTCGATGAGCGTCAGGCCGCCGCCCGCAAGGTCGTAGCGGTGCAGGTACGAGCGGGCGCGGTGGTCGCGCAGGATGAGCAGGCCGCGGCCGTCGTCGTACCACTCGGCGTTCAGGTCGCCGGGGTCCCTCAGCCAGATCTCGCGCTGCTCGCCGCTCACCGGGTCCCAGACCAGGGGCTCGTGGCGCTGGCGGCGCTCGTGCAGGGCCAGCAGGCGGCGGTCGCCGACGACGGGGGCGAAGTGCAGGCCGGTGACGCCCTTGGTGGGCCCGTCGTACAGCTCGGCCACCGTCTCGCCGCTCGGGCGGACGACGCGGAGCGCGGGGTGGCGGAAGTCGCCGTACTCGCCGTGGTTGATCGCGATGAGCGAGCCGTCGAGGGACATGTCGGCCACCCAGGCGGCCTCGCTGTGCTCGTACAGGAGACTCGCCGGGCCGCCGACGCGGACGACATGGATCCTGAACGTGCCCTCGCTGGCCATGCTGATCGCCGCGACGCCCGTCGTGGACAGGGCGAGGCCGCCGGGCTGGCCCGCCGGCAGGTCGGGGGCGACCGGCTCGTTGGGGCCGCCGGCGAACGGCTGGCGCCACCACACGCCGAACTCGTCGCCGGCGGTGTCGGCGAACCAGTAGATCCACTGACCGGTGGGGTCGATGGCGGCGTACGCGGTGCCCTTCGGGCGGTCGGTGACCTGGCGGACGGCGCCGCTCACGCGGTCCCAGGCGTAGACCTCCCAGGTGCCGGTGGCGTTGGAGCGGTAGATGGAGCGGTTGGGGGCCTGGCGTGCCCAGGACGGCAGCGTCATGCGCGACGCGCGGAACCTGGCCTGCCAGCGTTCCTCCGCCTTCATCCGGTGCGCCCCCTCCCATTGATGTCCCGTGCCTCCGGGCGCGGGATGCCGTCCAGTATTGCGCGTGTTCCGGGGAAAAACTCAGGGAATGTGGGGGAATTTCGGACTAAATGCCCCATCAGTAACACCAGTCCCACATGCCCGTCAAGGAACGGGTCTTGATCGGGGTACGGGCTCGAAGATAGACAGGTGAAACGCTGCGTGCGTTACTACTTTTTGCTGTCTGTTCATGGCATTTCGGGAGATAAATCCCGCTATTCGCCTGTCGAGCTCGGCCGGGTCGGTATGCCACGCACTCGGGCCCATCCCGACCACCTGGGCGATGCCGTCATGCCCCAGCTCCATCTCGAACTCGACCGAACGTCGCTCCACCTCGGCGAAGCCCTCCAGGCTCCGCGCCAGCCTGCGCTCCTTCTCGTCGTCCACGGAGAGCAGCCCGAGCTCCTCGACCAGCGGGCTCAGATGCCGCGCCGCCGGGGTCACGACCACCGCGACGCCGCCGGGCCTCAGGATCCTCCCGAACTCGGGCCCGTTCCGGGGCGCGAACACGTCCATCACCACATCGGCCACCCCATCCCTGATGGGGAGCGGACGCCACACGTCGGCCACGAACGCCCCTGCCCTGGGATGCACCCGCGCCGCCCGGCGTACAGCGTGCTTCGACACATCGAACGCCATCCCGATGCCATCGTTCACCGCGTCCAACACGGCCGCCAGGTAGTGCCCGGTGCCCGCGCCTGCGTCGACGATCAACGGCGCGGCCCTGCCCTCCGCGCGACGATCACCGTCGATTTCCGGCTCGTACGCGGGATCCGTTGATCCAGCGCCGTAACCGGCCTCCACTCCCGCCCCACGGTACGCCCTCAGCCCCGTGCCGTCATTCGTTTCGGTGGAGTACTCACGTTTTGCTGGAACGTTCTTGCTGCACGCGTACTTTCGTACAGTTTCTGCTACTGCGTCGTGCAGTGGCGCGTAGTGGCCCGCGTCGAGAAATTGCGCCCGCGCGGCCACCATCTCGGGGCTGTCGGCCGTTCCCGGGGGTTTGTTGCCGACCAGGAGGCTTACGTAGCCCTGCTTGGCGATGTCGAAGGCGTGCCCTTGGGCGCACCGCAGCGCGCCGGCGTCGAGCCGGAGGGTGGCTCGGCAGACGGGACACGCTAGGTATTCGACGATATCGGCCAGCATGCCGCCCATTCTCGTCCACCACCCCGGGACCCTTCCCACGGGGCGGGGCTTGGCTCCTGACGTACGCATCACCACTCCGCCGGTCTCCGCCGCCTGCTCGCCGACGCGGCGCGTTGAAGGGCGCGGGCGATGGATGGTGGCGTGCGTCCTTTGGGGGCGCGCAGGGCGGGGCGTTACAGCGCCGATCGGAGCGTGCGTTGGGTAAGGGTGCGCGTCGGCGGTTCCGTTGAGAGGTGGCGCGCCGGGGTGTGGGGTCAGGCGGCGGTGGTGGCTTCGAGGAGGAAGGCGGCGTTGGAGGGGGTGGCGCGGAGCTTGTCGACGAGGATCTCGAGCCCCTGCCGCTTCTCCAGGGAGGTGAGCATGCGCCGCAGCCGCCACACCACCTGCCGCTCCTCCGTGTGCAGCAGGATCTCCTCCCGCCGGGTTCCCGAGGCGTCCAGATCCACGGCCGGGAAGAGCCGCCGCTCCGCGAGCTCGCGGACGAGGTGCAGCTCCATGTTCCCCGTCCCCTTGAACTCCTCGTACAGGTTGTTGTCCATCCGCGACCCCGTGTCCACCAGCGCGGTGGCGAGGATGGTGAGGGAGCCGCCGCCCTCGACGTTGCGGGCGGCGCCGAAGAAACGCTTGGGCGGGTACAGGGCCCCGGCGTCGATGCCGCCGGTGAGGACCCGGCCGCCGCCGGGCGCCAGGTTGTTGTACGCCCGCCCCAGCCGCGTCAGCGAGTCGAGCAGCAGCACGACGTCCTGGCCGGACTCGACGAGCCGCTTGGCGCGTTCGATGGCCAGCTCGGCGACGGCGGTGTGGTCGCGGTCGGGGTGGTCGAAGGTGGAGTAGAAGATCTCGCCGGAGATCGTGGCGCGCATCTCGGTGACCTCCTCGGGCCGCTCGCCCACGAGGAGGACCATGAGGTGGACCTCGGGGTGGTTGCGGGTGATCCCGGCGGCCAGCGCCTGCAGGACCATGGTCTTGCCGGCCTTGGGCGGGGCGACGATGAGGCCGCGCTGCCCCTTGCCGATGGGCGCGAAGAGGTCGATGACGCGCGTGCTGAGCGACTCGGTCTCGATGCGGAGCCGCTCGGTCGGATGTACGGGTGTCAGCTCGGCGAACCTGGGCCGGTCGCGCCACTGCGCGGCGCCGTTGACCGAGGTGACGCCGACGAGTTTGCTGCCGGCGAACGACGCGACGACGTGGTCGCCGGGCCGCAGGTCGAACTGCCGTACCTTGTCGGGCGTGAGGCGCACGTCGCCGGGTCCGGGGAGGTGCCCGGCCCGGAGGAACGCGGATTTCTCGCGTACGTCCAGGAGGCCCTCGACCTGGCGGACGGGCACGTCCGCACGCTGCTCAGGAATGTGTACAGACATGGTGAAACCCCTTTGGGGGAATGCGCCGGACCAGCCCGAAAGCGGTCGGGCGCGGTGCGAAAAGAAAGGAAGCCGGGCCCCTCGAGAGAACCGGGGCGAGACTCAGATGAAGATCAGCGGAGCCGAAGCTCGACGCCTGGTGGCAAGATACCACACCATCTGGTCCAGTCAACGCCTAGCCCTCTTGGGCTATTCCCGGACCGTTCTCGGAGTTTCTCCCACGGACGCGGGCAGGGGGGCGTGACAATGTTCTTCTCGGCACCGTACTGCGAGGAAAATTACCGCACCCGGTGTGCCGGAGGGCATAGGGCCCCCGTCGAAGCAGCGCCATCGTGTCAAGTGACATGCAGGACCCCTGCAACTCGGTGAGGGTTCCATAGAACCAACAGAAACTCCTTGGGGGAGCACCCATGAAGACCGTCAACCACTGCCCGCGGTGCCACCACGAGCTCGACGAGGGCCCGATCATGTACAGGTGCGCGCACTGCTGCCGCGCCGTCTACGCGGCCGACATCGAGAACGAGTTCGTTCCGCGCCAGCAGCAGGTAGCCGTAGCCGCCTAATCTGGGCGAGTGCCGCATACATCTATAACAGTGTCCGGCGTCGAGGTGACACCGCTCTGCGACGCCGTAGGTCCCATGGGAGCGGCGATCCGCCGCCCGCTCGCCGAGATGTTCCCCGATTCCGGGCTCCAGGACGAGCCTTGGGTCCTGCACTTCCACTGCTATCTGATCCGCGACGCGGCCGGTCGGCTGACCCTCGTCGACACCGGCATCGGTGACGAAGACTCACCGGCCGCGAGCTGGGCCCCCGTTCCCGGCACCCTGGCCGGCGAGCTGGCCGCCGCGGGCGTCTCGCCCGCCGAGATCGGCACCGTCGTCCTGACGCACCTGCACAGCGACCACGCCAGCGGTGTGGTGACCGACGGCAGGCCCGCGTTCGAGAACGCCCGGTACGTCCTCCAGCAGGCCGAGGTGGACGCCGCGCAGGGCCTCGTGCTCGACCGGCTCCTCACCCCGATCAAGGGCCAGCTGCACGTCGTCGAGGGCCACGCCGAGGTCTCACCGGGTGTCCACGTGCATCACGCGCCCGGGCACACGCCGGGCCACCAGATCGCCAGGGTCGGCGACGTGGCCATGACCGGCGACCTCGTGCTCCACCCGGTGCAGCTCGACGACCCGGCCATCCGGTACGCCTACGACGACGATCAGGAGGCGGCCGCGCGCACGCGGGCGGAGGTGCTCGCGGCGCTCAGGGCCGAGCGCGCGATTCTCGCGACCGCTCACTTCGGCGAGCCGTTCCTGCGTTTGTGACGTTTTCCAGGCACGATGTGTAATCATGAAGATACGCATTGTGACTGGTGCCGCACTCGGCGCCGCTCTGGTCGTCCCGTCGGCGGCGTGGGCGGCGCCCACGCCTGATCTGTCCGGAGCCGCCGTCTACGCGGCGGCAGACAACCAGCTCAGCCGATACACGGCCGCCGGCGAGTGGCACCCGCTCGCCAGCTTCGGAGCCACGCAGTTCGCCGCGTCGCCCGACGGCACGAAGGCCGCCTGGATCACTGAGAGCGGCAACCTCAACATCAGGCAGCGCGGCAAGACCAGCACGATCGTCAGCGGTCTCCAGGGCAGTACGCCGTGCCTCACCCCGGTCTGGTCCGCCGACTCGACCAAGGTGGCCTACCCGAGCGCGAACGGCACGATCAACGCCGTCCGGGCCGACGGCAGCAACGCCCCGCACAAGCTGGGCGTGTCCAAGGGCGTCTGCCACCTCGCCTGGGCGGGGAACGGGCGCTATCTCGCCGGCTACACCAGCACCGGCGACGCCCTCTACCGGCTCGACACCAAGACGGGCAAGACCGCCATGGTCAAGAACGTCAAGTCCATCAACCACGTGCAGAGCCTGTCGCCCGACGGCAGCAAGGCGGTCGTGGCGTTCCCGGAGGGCGCGCAGGCGTCCGGCACCAGGACCTGGCCCACCACGTTCAAGCCGGTCATCGTCGAGGTCCCGACGGGCAAGAGGCTGAAGCTGCCGGCCAAGGGCAACGCGATCGGCGCGTACTACCTGCCGGACGGCCGTCTCGTGATGCGGATGGCCGCCGCGCCCGCGCAGCCGGGGCACGCGGGCGGCCACACGGCCGCCCACGCGGCCGGCCACGCCCACAACACGCTGGTCGTGTTCGACAGCGCGGGCAACGAGATCCAGCGGCTGGCCGAGCCGGCCAAGGCCAAGAACCAGGCGCTGCTCCAGGTCGTGTCGTAGGGGCTACCGCCCGCTCATGACCGGCTGATCGGCCAGGAGCGACGAGGGCAGGGAGGCCATCGCGGTCAGGCCGCCGTACGGGGAGGGCGCGAGAGTGACCTTGATGCCGTGTCTGGCCGCGAGCCTGCTCACCACGAACAGGCCGAGCCGGTCGCTCTGCGCCAGGTCGAACTCCGGCATCTTCGCCAGCCGCTCGTTGAGCTCGTCCAGCTCGGCCCTGACCAGGCCGAGACCGCGGTCCTCGACCTCGATCATCAGACCGTGCGGGGTGGTCGAGGTCCGCAGGTCCACCCTGGTCTGGGGCGGCGAGAAGAGGGTGGCGTTCTCGATCAGCTCGGCCATCAGGTGGGCCACGTCCGTGACCACCGCGCCGTGCAGCGCGACCGGCGGCGGCTGGAGGATCTCGACCCGCTCGTACTCCTCGACCTCCGCGACGGCCGCGCGCAGCACGTCGAGGATCGGCACCGGGTTGCGCCAGCCGCGCCCGGGCGCCTGGTCCGACAGGATGATGAGGCTCTCGGCGTGCCTGCGCATGCGCGTGGTGAGGTGGTCGAGCTTGAACAGGTCCGCCAGGGCCTCGGGCTCCTCCGTCGCCCGCTCCATGCTGTCGAGCTGGAGCAGCTGCCGGTGCAGCAGCGACTGGTTGCGCCTGGCCAGGTTCACGAAGACCTGGCTGACGCCGTGCCGGAGCCGGGCCTGGCTCACCGCGGCCGCGACGGCCGTGGACTGCACGTCGTTGAACGCCTGGACGATGTCGCGTACCTCGGAGGTGTGGGACTTGACCTCGATCGGGGCGACCTCGTCGGCGGTGGGCGGGGCGGTGTTCGTGCGCAGCCGCTTGACCAGGCCGGACAGCCGCACCTCGGCCAGCTCCGTGGCGGCGTCGCGGAGCCCGGCCAGCTCGCGCACCAGCCGCTTGCGGAAGCGCAGCGAGAGCATGATCGACGCGATGACGGCGATCAGGCCGAGACCGCCCGCGACCCCGATCTTGATCAGCATGCCGATGGCCGCCGGGGTCACCCGGCTCACGAGGCTCTTGACGGCCAGGGCCTGGTTGCGCTCGACCGCCGCCCACAGGTTCTGGCCGTCGACGGGCCAGGTGGCGGCCGTGACGGGCAGGCCGTTCGTGGCCGCCTGGCCCCGGATGGCGTCCTCGGCGTCCAGGAACTCCTTGTAGACCGGTGACTCGGCCAGCCGCGCGTACGGGCCGCGCAGGTCGCGGTCGAGGTGCGAGAGCGCCTGCGAGAACAGCAGCCGCCTGGTGGCCACCATCCCCGTGAACGCCTCGTGCTCCGCGGGCTCGACCCGGCCCCTGGCCAGCACGACCGCGACCATGGCCCGCTCCCTGGACAGCACGTCCTTGGCCTCGCCCAGCATGGTCACCGCCCTGGCCTGCTTGTAGAGGGCCATGTCGGGCACCAGCACCATGGCGTCGTACATGCGGAAGGACGCGTCCACGATCTGGCTGTAGCCGTCGATCACGTCGAGCGGCGCCACGGTCGTGCCGTCCACCTCGCGGCGGACCTCCGCGAGCTGGTCGAGCTTGGTGTTGAGCGTGACGAGCTGCGCGGTCATCTCCGGTGACAGGTCACGCTGGTTCTTGGCGAGCGTACGGAACGCGGTCACGGCCTGGTCCGTCTCGCCGCGCTGCATGGCCATCTTGGCGGCGCCCTGCCCGCTGACCAGGAACTCCACGGAGACCAGCCGCTCGTCCTGCAACTCGATGTTGACGCGCTCGGACGGGTCGGCCAGGTTGGTCGCCAAGTCCTTGATCGACAGCAGGCGCATGCCATCGCCGCCGGTCAGGCCCGCGGCGAACGCCCACAGGCCCACGAGGGACAGCAGCGGGACGAACAGGAGGACGAGAAGTTTCACGGCGATGGGGCGGCCACGCGTGGGGGGCATGCGACCTCCGGGTGCAAGATGAGATCGCCTCGCAGAGTACACCCCCCTTTGGAAGGATTTCTGTGCGTCTTCCGCGTTCTTTCTCCGGCTGGACCATCGCGGTCTTCGGATTCCTCGCCTTCGCGCTCGGCCTGCTCGGGTTGGTCTCACCCGACTCGCTGCTGGCCATGCTGGGTTTCGAGGTGCTCGACGTCCGTCCCGCCGGTGACTACACGCTGGTCTATATGGCCGCCTCGTCAATGGCGGCGGTGAACATGGGCGTTTATTACGTTTTCGCGGCTTCTCACGACTACACGCCGTTTTTCCGGTGGACGGTGCCGTTCAGGCTCGTGACGTTCGCGGTCTTCACCACGCTGGTGCTGACCGGGGCCGCGCCGGCCAAGTTCTTCGGCGTCGGGCTCTGGGAAGGGCTCGGCGCGCTCATCACGGGGTTCGCGCTCTGGCGCGAGGGCAAGCTGGTGCCCTCGCGCCAGTGACTCACGGCCTGGCCTCCTCCGAGTCGCGCGCGACCAGTCGGTCGCCCGGCTCGGGGGAGTGCCGCAGGCGCTTCTCCAGCTCGCGCTTCTCGTCCTCCAGCCGGGCCACCCGGTCGGAGGCCTCGGCCCTGGCACCCTGCAACCGGCGGCGACGCCTGGCGGACCTGCGCGAGCCCGAGCCGATCAGCCAGAGGCCCAGCGCCAGGACGGCCATGACCGCCGCCCCGGCGAGGAACATCTCCACCTGATTGGGCTCGAAGGTGTACCCGAACAGGATGTACCTGGCGCTCTCCTCGGTCAGGACGAGGGCCACGGCGCTGCCGGCGAGGAGAACCAAGAGCACTCCAAGCAGAATCATCCAACTCACCCCTTGTCGTAAGAGCCCGTTTCCACTGCCCTGTCGGGGATGAGGTATGCACCAAGATTGCCATCATGAGACCCGAGCCGGGGCAGGTGCTCCACTTCTCCGAGGACCCGACGATCGAGCGGTTCGTCCCGCACGTGGCGCCGACCTCGATCTTGACGGAGTCGTACGTGTGGGCCGTCGATCGCGACCGCTGCCCCGATTACTGGTTCCCGCGCGCCTGCCCGCGGGCCATGGCCTGGGTCGGGCCGCGCACCACCGAGGAGGACGCGGCCCGGATCATCGGCGTGGGGTGCGGCGATCGCGTGCACGCCATCGAGTACGGCTGGCTCCAGGCGCTCAAAGACGTCCGGCTGTACGCGTACCGGCTGCCGGCGGACGGCTTCGCGCCCATCGGCGACCCGCCGACCGCCGTGGTGTCCACGGTCGCCGTGACGCCGCTCGGCCCGCCGGAACGCGTGGGCGACCTGTTCGAGCTGCACGAGGAGGCGGGGATCCAGCTCAGGGTGCTGCCCAGCCTGTGGCCGTTCTGGGACGAGGTGATCGCCAGCACGCTGGAGTTCAGCGGGATCAGGCTGCGCAACGCCCGTCGATGAGGGCCTGCAGGGTCTCCAACGGCATTGAGCCGGGCGGCCGCTTCTCCTGCGCGAACGTGTTGGCCTCGCGCCGCAGCACCTCGTTGACCGGGGTGGGCACGCCGTGCAGGCGGCCGAGCAGCACGATCTCGCCGTTGAGGTAGTCGGCCTCGATGGAGCCACTGCTCCTGGCCAGGCTCTGCCACGACGACCCGCCGCCGCGGACGATGCCCTCGATGGGCCGGACGTCCACCTGGTGGCCGCGCAGGCTCGCCTCTTCCTCCGGCGTGGAGTACGTGATCCCGGCCCGGTCGAGCAAGGCTTTGGCCTCGGTCCTGGCCGCCTCGACGACCTTGTCCCTGCCGGGAACGTGGCCCACGAGCGCCTCCACGGCGTTGCCCAGGTTGCTGAGCAGCTTGCCGTGCTTCCAGCGCATGACGTCGGTCTGGGTCAGGCCCACCAGGCCGTGCTTGCCGAGGTCGCCGGCGATCTGCTCGGCGAGGTCGTCCACACCCTGGGGATAACGTCCGACGTGGAGCAGGCCCGAGTACGGGTGCCCGTGGGCGGCGACGACGCCGGGCTCCAGATGCTGGGCCGGCAGCCACACGCAGATGCCGTAAACGCGGTCAAACCGCCGCAGGACCATGCGCTCGTTGGCCACGCCGTTCTGGGCACAGGCCACGGGCAGGTCGGACGGCCAGCCGGCCAGCGCGGAGACGGTGTCCTGGGACTTGGTGGCCAGGATCAGCACGTCGTCGTCACGCGCGGGGACAGGGCCGTCGGCGACGGGGATGTCGAGGGTCTCGGTGGATTCGGGGGTGATCAGGCGCAGGCCGTCACGCTTGAGTGCCTCGTAGTGGGCGCCTCTCGCGACGAGGAGAACGTCGTGCCCGCCTTGGTGGAGGCGGGCACCGATGGTTCCGCCGACTGCTCCGGCCCCGATCACTATGTAGCGCATTGTCCAAGGATGTCACTTTGCGAGGGCGACCTGGGCCTGCGCCGGCACGCCGGCCCCCCGCGTACGCTCCCGCATGATCGTCTTGAGCACGCGCCAGCCGTCGCGCACCGCGTTCAGGTTGCTCACGCCGTGGATGCGGGAGCGCTCGTGGCTGGGGACCTCGTGAATGATGAGGCCGGCCTGGGCGGCGCGGACGTTCATCAGGGTCTCGATCTCGAAGCCGTCGCAGTCAAGCTCGAGGGAGTCGAGGTGACGGGCCCAGAAGGCGTTGTAGCCGTAGCAGAGGTCCGTGTAGCGGGTGCCGTAGAGCAGGTTGGTCATCCCGGTGAGGACCTTGTTGCCGAGCGAGCGGATCGGACTGAGGTCGTCCGAGCCGCCACCAGGGGCGTACCTGGAGCCCTTGGCGAAGTCGGCGCCGTTGATAAGGGTGGAGACGAAGGAGTGGATCTCCCGGCCGTCGGTCGAGCCGTCGGCGTCGATCATGACGATGATGTCGCCGCGGGCGGCCTGGAAGCCCTCGATGAGGGCGTTGCCCTTACCGCGCCGGCTCTGCACGACGACCCGGAGGTCGGGGCGCAGCCTGCGCGCTACGGCGATGGTGTCGTCGGTCGAGTTGCCGTCGACCAGGATCACCTCGTCGATCCAGTCGGGCAGCGTCGCGAAGACGTGGGGAAGGTTCTCGGCCTCGTTCATCGCGGGGACGATGACACTGACACTGACGCTGGCGGCGAAAGGCTGCTTGTTCATGGAATCAAGATGACTCCCCACACATGCAAGTCACTTGACACTGCCTTGCATTGGTCCGTCATTTATCGGACCAGCGCCTCCGCGGCCCTCTCGATGATCTCCTCGACGGTCTCCCCGGGGGTCTGGCACGTGGTGTCCAACCATAGGCCAATGCGCGGGGTCTCGGTCCGCAGCGACTCGTCTAGCTGGGCAATCGTCCAGCCGGAGCCGTACCCGACCTTGGGTCGGGCACGTTCGCGGCGATCCACTTCATCCGGATCGGGTGCCAGGACGATTACATGAAGAGGACGAGTATGAATCAATTTCGTAAACCGTTCCAAGTCCGGGCCAAGAATAACGTCCTGGACTATTGGCGTGAATCCGGCATCGAAATACAGGTCCGCGGTGTTCGCCGCTATCCGGTGACGCAGGTGCAGCTGGCGGAGCGCCTCGCCGTCGAGGCCGGGGGTCATCTCGGCGCGGCCGCCCACGACCATGCGCCGGAACGTGTCGCCGCGCACGTGGGCGGAGCGCGGCAGCCGCTCCGCCAGTGCCTGCGCCACGGTGGACTTGCCGGCGGCCGAGACGCCGGTGATCAGGACGGCGCCGTTCACGTGCCGACGAGCTTCCGCACCCGGTCGGCGCCTATGGACAGCAGCAGCGTGGGCAGCCTGGGGCCGGTGTCGCGGCCGACCAGCAGCCTGTAGAGCAGGGCGAAGAAGGCCCGCTGCGCCGCCTTCAGCTCGGGTGTCGCCTTGGCGTCGGCCGGCAGGCCCGCCTGGAGCTTCGGCACGCCGTACACGAGCGTGGTGAGGCTGTCCAGCGACCAGTCGTCCAGGCCGTCGGACAGCAGCCGCAGCGACTCGCGCTCGGTCTGGCCGAGCGAGTCGAGCAGCTCCTCGTCCGGTTCCTCGCGCACACGCGTGCGCTCGCCGGCGGGCACGTGGGCATCGACCCAGCGCTGTGCCCGGTCCAGGCGGGGGCGGGCCTCGTCGAGCGTCTCGATCGCGTCGAGGTCGCGCAGGATCCGCAGGGTCTGCTCGGCGTCGCCGGTCGTGACGTCCACGATGGAGGCCAGCGTCCGGTACGGGACCGGGTGCGGGGTGGCGGGCAGCGGGCCCGCGGCCGTGCCCACCGCCCTCCTGTACGCGGCCAGCTCGGCGGGCTGCCCCTGACCCTCCGCGATCTTGCGGCCCAGGGTGTCCCACTCGTCGTAGAGCCGCTGGATCTCCTGGTCGAAGGCGATCTTGAAGGACTGGGCGGGCTTGCGGCGGGCGTACAGCCAGCGCAGCACCGGCGCCTCCATGATCTCCAGCGCGTCGGCGGGAGTCGGCACGTCGCCCTTGGAGCTGCTCATCTTGGCCATGCCGGTGATGCCGACGAACGCGTACATGGGGCCGATCGGCTGCCGGCCGCCGAACACCTCGCCCACGATCTGGTCGCCGACGATCCACGCCGAGCCGGGAGAGTGGTGATCGACCCCCGACGGCTCGAAGACCACGCCCTCGTAGGCCCAGCGCATCGGCCAGTCGACCTTCCAGACGAGCTTGCCGCGGTCGTGCTCGGCCAGGCGTACGGTCTCGCCGAAGCCGCACTCGCAGGTGTAGGCCAGCTCGGTGGTCGCGTCGTCGTACGCGGTGACCGTCGTCAGGTCGCGCTCGCACAGGTCGCAGTACGGCTTGTACGGGAAGTACTCCTCCACCTGCTTCGACCGGTAGCGGGAGAGCACGGCGTCGATCTTCGCGCGCTCGCGCACGGCCAGCAGGATCTGCTCGCGGTAGGCGCCGCGCGTGTACTGCTCGGTCTGGCTGATGCCGCGGTGTTCGACGCCCAGCTCCTCCAGAGCCTGGATCATGGGCGCCTTGAAGTGCTCGGCCCAGTTGGCGTACGAGCTCCCGGGAGGGGCGGGCACCGAGGTCAGCGGCTTGCCGATGTGCTCGGCCCACGACGGGTTGACGCCCGCGGGCACCCTGCGGAAGCGGTCGTAGTCGTCCCAGGACAGCAGGTGCACGCACTCGACCCCGCGTCGCCGGATCTCGTCGGCGACCAGGTGAGGGGTCATGACCTCGCGCAGGTTGCCCAGATGGATGGGGCCCGACGGGCTCAGGCCCGAGGCGCAGACGATCGGTTTGCCGGGCGCGCGCCGCTCCGCCTCGGTGATGACCTCGTCCGCGAACCTGGAGACCCAGTCGGTCTCGGCACTTTCCGCCATCGCGCCATTCTTGCGGCTCCGCGTCACCCAAGCCAACGCGTTACCATCCAAACCCTCCGTGTCGCCAGTCCCGGACGGCCCGCGCCCCACCGCCGACGAGCGGCGGGGCGGCGGGTAAGCGGGGTCGCTAGAGGGTCGCCGCGTGCGGGTCCCAGTCGGCGGGGAGCGGGTCCGGAGCGGTCAAGGTGGAGGTGATGGGCAGGAACTCCCCGCGCTCGCCCGACTCCGAGATGGCGCACATGAGCTCGAGCACGTGGTACGCCAGCTCCCCCGACGCCCGGTGCCCCGTGCCCGCCCGGAGCGACCTGGCCAGGTCGAGCACGCCGATGCCGCGCCCGGCCGTGGTGCCCGACACCGGCAGCTCGCGCCAGTCCGCGTCGCGCGGTCCCCGGGCCAGCAGCGGGCCCTCGAAGGTGTTGGGGTCGGGGAGCGACAGCGCGCCCTCGGTGCCGATGATCTCGATCATCCGGCGGGGGACCGGCGAGTCGAAGCTGAACGTGGCCGTCGCCGTCGCCGTCCCCGGGAAGTCGAGCAGCGCGTTGACGTGCGTCGGGACGTCCACGGGGAAGACCAGGCCCTCCTTGGGCCCCGAGCCGACGACGCGGTGCGGCCGCGCCTTGCGGGTGTCGGCCGCCACCCGGGTGACGGGCCCGAGCAGCGACACCAGGGCCGTCAGGTAGTAGGGGCCGAGGTCGAAGAGCGGGCCGCCGCCCGGCTGGTAGAAGAACTCGGGGTTGGGGTGCCAGGACTCCGGCCCCAGGTTCTGGATGGCGGACGTGACGGCGACCGGCTCGCCGATGAGGCCGGAGCGCAGGGCGTGCAGGGCCGACTGGAGCCCGGCGCCCAGGAACGTGTCGGGGGCGCCGCCGACCCGCAGGCCCAGGTTGGCGGCCTCGGCCACGACCTTGGCGGCCTCGTCCACGCTCATGGCCAGCGGCTTCTCGCCGTACACGTGCTTGCCGGCGCGCAGCGACTCCAGTGCGACGGCCGCGTGCGAGGACGGGACGGTGAGGTTGACGACGATCTCGACCTCGGGCACCGCCAGGACGGTGGCGAGGGTGCCCGACACGGGGACGCCGTACTCGGCCGCGACCGCGGCGGCCCGCTCGGTGTCGATGTCCGCGAGGCCCAGCACGCGGACGTCGGGGAAGGAGGTGAGGTTTCGAAGGTATTGGCCACTGATGTTCCCGGCGCCGATGAGGGCGACGCCGATGGGGCCGTTGCTCAAGAGCTCTCCAGGGAGGTGAGGTAGGCGTGGCTGTCCGCGAGAGCGGCGAAGATGTCGGTCGCGCACTCGTCGAGCTCGACGATGCGCCAGGCGTCGGGTGCGGCGTCGAGGATCTCGGGCACCGCCATGACGCCGCGGCCCACCGCGGTGTGCGGCTCGCCCTTGACCACCGGGCCGTCCTTGACGTGCAGCGCCAGGACGCGCTCGGAGAGGCGGCCGAGCAGGGCCGGCACGTCCGCGCCGCCCACCGCCGCCCAGTAGGTGTCGATCTCCAGGAACACCTCGGGAGCGAGCAGGTCGGCCAGCACCTCGATGGCGTGCCGGCCGTCGATCTCGGGCTCGATCTCCCACCAGTGGTTGTGGTAGCCGATCCGCATCCCGTACCGGGCCGCCTGCTCGGCGAAGCCGTTCAGCAGATCGGCCGTGCGCGACAGGCCGTCGCGCGTGGTGAACTCCTCGTGCTCGATGCCGCCGGGGATGATCACCAGGTCGGTGCCGACCGTGGCGATGGCGTCGAAGACCTCCGACGGGTCCTTGCTGAGCAGCGCGTACGCGTGCGTGCTCGACACCGTCAGCCCCAGGTCGTCCACGACCTCGCGGAAGCCCTTGGGGTCCGTCGTGGGGTCGTAGGGCTCGACGGACCGGTAGCCGATCTCCGCGATCCGGCTCAGCACCGTGTCGCGGTCGGCCGCCAGCGCGTCCCTGACGGTGTAGAGCTGGACACTGATCGGTTTCGTCATCCGCGTACCCCCAGGAGGTGCTCGAGTGCGAGCTGGTTGAGCCGGGTGAAGTGGAAGCCGCGGGCGGCGGCCACTTCGGGGTCGAAGTCGTCCTTGGCCAGGTCTGCCCAGGTCTCGCCCGGCGCAAGCGTGGGCTGGGCGAGTTCGTCCACGCGGGAGGCGCTCAGGGCCTCCTGCACTTCGGGGTCGGCGCGGAAGGCCCGCGACTTCTCCTTGAGGATCAGGTAGGTGCGCATGTTCGCGGCCGCCGAGTCCCACACGTCCTGGGCGTCCTCGGTGCGCAGCGGCTTGTAGTCGAAGTGGCGGGGGCCGTCGTAGCCGCCGTTCTCCAGCAGGTCGACCAGGAAGAAGGCGCTCTTGAGGTCGCCGTGGCCGAAGATCAGGTCCTGGTCGTACTTGGGGCCGTGCTGGCCGTTGAGGTCAATGTGGAAGAGCTTGCCGTGCCACAGCGCCTGGGCGATGCCGTGCACGAAGTTGAGCCCGGCCATCTGCTCGTGGCCGACCTCGGGGTTGAGGCCCACCATCTCAGGGTGCTCCAGCTCGTTGATCAGCGCCAGGGCGTGGCCGATCGTGGGCAGGAGGATGTCGCCGCGGGGCTCGTTCGGCTTGGGCTCGAGGGCGAAGCGGAGGTCGTAGCCGCGCTCGCGTACGTACGAGCACAGCATGTCCAGGCCCTCCTTGTAGCGGTCGAGCGCGGCCTTGACGTCCTTGGCCGAGTCCGATTCCGAGCCCTCGCGGCCGCCCCAGCACACGTACGTCTTGGCGCCGAGCGAGGCGGCCAGGTCGATGTTCCTGATCACCTTGCGCAGCGCGTACCGGCGGACGTCGCGGTCGTTGCTGGTGAACGCGCCGTCCTTGAAGACCGGGTGGGTGAAGAGGTTCGTGGTGGCCATCGGGACCTTCATGCCGGTCTCGTCCAGGGCCTTCCTGAACGCGGCGATGGCCTTGTCCCGGTCGGGCTCGACGGCGAGCAGGTCGTCGTCGTGGAACGTGACGCCGTACGCGCCCAGCTCCGAGAGCCTGTGGACGGTCTCCACCGGGTCGAGCGGCGCCCGCGAGGCGTCGCCGAAGGGGTCGCGCGCCTGCCAGCCGACCGTCCAGAGGCCGAAGGTGAACTGGTCAGTCGGGGTTGGGATGAAATCGGTCATTTGTGTGCGCTCCTCGGGATTAGTCCATAATCTGTACATAATCCTGAGGAGGCAGGCATGGCGGCGTCAAGAGGGGTCCGGCATGATTCCATGCGCGCCCGCAACCTGGCCGTAGTCCTGGGCGCCATCCACCGATCAGGACCGCACACCCGGGCCGCGCTCGCCGAGATGACGGGGCTCACCAAGACCACCGTGTCCAGCCTCGTGTCCGACCTGATCGAAGCGGGAGCGGTGGCCGAGGGCGGGGCCGTGCGGGGCGGCGAGCGGGGGCGGCCGGGCGTGGCCGTGAGCCTGAGCGGCGACCGGGTCGCCACGCTGGGGCTGGAGATCAACATCGACTACCTGGCCGCGTGCGTCGTCGATCTGACCCGGGAGGTGCGGCTGCGCCGTACCCGGCCGGCCGACAACCGCAACTCCGACCCCGTGGACATCCTCGGGAGCCTGCGCGACCTGGTGAAGGAGACCACGGCCGAGGCCGAGCTGGCCGGGCTGCGGGTCATCGGCGCCGCCCTGGCCGTGCCCGGGACGGTCGAGGGCGAGGTGCTGCGCAACGCGCCGCATCTGGGCTGGCGGGACGTACGCGTGCCGGACCTCGTCGACCTGCCCTTCGTCATCGACAACGAGGCGAACCTGGCGGCGCTCGGCGAGCTGTGGTTCGGCTCGCGGGAGACGGACTTCCTCTACGTGTCCGGCGAGATCGGCATCGGGGCCGGGCTCGTGGTGGACGGCACCGTGTTCAGGGGGACGTTCGGGCTGGCGGGCGAGCTGGGCCACGTGGTCGTGGTGCCCGACGGGCCCGCCTGCAGGTGCGGCGGGCGGGGCTGCCTGGAGGTGTACGCCGGTCAGGACGCTCTTCTGGGGCCACTGCCCTCGGTGTCCGAGCTGGTCACGCGGCTGGAGTCGGGGGAGCGCCGGGCGCTGGAGGCGTGCGGGCGGGCCGGGCACGCGCTCGGCGTGGCGCTCACCTCGGCCGTGCACCTGCTCGACCCGGGCCGGATCGTGCTCGGCGGGATCTACGCGCCGCTCTTCCCCTGGCTCGAAGGGCCGGTGGCGGAGGGGTTGGGCACCCGGCTGGGCCACATGCGGGGCACGCCGCCCGCTCTCGTGGTCTCCGGCATCGGCGCGGACGCCGCCGTGCTGGGCGCGGCAGGGCTGATCATCCAGCAGGTCATCGCCGAGCCCGCCCAGATGCTCGGCCTGTAAGGGGCGATCTCTACCATATCGGCATGCTGATCGAAGAGCGGGCCGCCGAGGACGGCGAGCTGACCGAACTGCTCGACGCGGCGTTCGCGGAGCTGGTGGCGCGTTACGGGCCCGAGGGGCGCTCACATGTCAAGGACGGCGCGAGGTTCCTCGTGGCGTCGGTGGACGGCCGGGCCGTCGGCTGCGGCGCCGTGCAGCCCGTGGACGACCTCACCGGGGAGCTCAAGCGGATGTTCGTGCTGCCCGGGTATCGCGGGCGCGGCATCGCCACGTCGATCCTGGGCGCGCTGGAGGGGCTGGCCTGGGACCTGGGCTACCGGCGGCTGCGGCTGGCGACCGGGCTGCGGCAGCCCGAGGCCATCGCGCTGTACGAGCGGTGCGCGTACCGGCCGATCGAGCCGTACGGGAAGTACGTGGACGCCCCGCTGACCCGCTGCTACGAGAAGCCGCTGGCTCAGTAGTAGCCCTTGGCGCCGTCGAGCAGCTCCCTGACCGTGTCGAGGTGGCCGACGTGCCTGGCGGTCTCCTCGACCATGTGGATCAGGATCCAGCGCAGGGTGGCGGCGTTGGAGCTGAAGCCAGGGAACTCGCCCACGTCGTCGAACGAGTGGGCGGCGACGATCTCGTTGGAGACCGCGCACTGCTGCTCGAACTCGTCGAGGAGCCGGGCCAGCGGGACGCCCTTGACCTGCATGTCGAGGTCCTCCGCCGTCTCGTCGAACTGCGGGTTGGGGGCCGAGTCGCGGCCCAGGAAGAGGACCTCGAACCAGCAGTGCTCGGTCCAGCGCATGTGGGAGACCAGGCCCGCCACCGTCATGAGCGGCGAGGTCGGCAGGACCGGCCGGTGGGCGTCCTCCTCCGACAGGCCCTCGCATTTCCACCGCACGAGCGCGCGCTGCAGGTCGAGCCAGCCGATGAGCTGGGTACGTTCGTCTGCGACGGCGGGAGGGCGTACGCGCGAGAGGCTCATGGCCGCCGACGCTACTTCAGTGATCGCCCTGCCCGCACCGCATTTTCCCGGCGGTGGGCGGACCGGGACGGCCCGCCCACGCGCCTAGCCGTTGGCCGCGTCCTCCAGGCCCTGGACGTCGATCTTCCTCATGCCCATCATGGCCTTGACGGCGCGCTGCGCCCGCTCCGGGTCGGGGTCGCCGATCAGCTCCTGGAGGCGGCGCGGGATGATCTGCCAGGACAGGCCGTACCTGTCCTTGAGCCAGCCGCACTGCGACTCCTCGCCGCCCTCGGTGAGCTTCGCCCACAGCTCGTCGACCTCCTCCTGCGAGTCGCAGTCGACGTAGAGCGAGACGGCCTCGGTGAACGTGAACTCCGGGCCGCCGTTCAGCGCGATGAACCGCTGCCCGGCCAGCTCGAACGTCACCACCATGGCCGCCCCGGTGGGTCCGGGCGTGACCTCGAGGACGCGCGAGTCCTTGAAGAGCGAGGTGTAGAATCCGGCGGCCTCCTCGGCCTGGTCGTGGAACCAGAGGAACGTGGTGATCTTCTGCATGGCGTTTCCTTCCTACGAGGTCTCTCGCCAACGCGTCGAACTCCCCTGGGCCGGATCGACAGACCAGACACCGGATTTTCGCTTTTTTTTCTGACGCGCCACCCGCAGGCCGCTAACCAGGCGCCGGCGCGGTGCTCTCACGGATCACCAGGCTGGTCGCCAGCTCGACCCGCGGCGTGTCGGGCTCCTGGCCGTTGATGAGCTGGATCAGCATGCGGGCGGCCATGGCCGCCATGTTGGCCAGGGGCTGGCGCACGGTGGTGAGCGTGGGGGCGATCCACTGCGCGAAGGACAGGTCGTCGAACCCGACCACGCTCAGGTCCTCCGGCACGCGCAGGTCGCGCGCGTGGGCCGCCCGGTACGTCGCCAGCGCCTGGATGTCGTTGCCCGCGAAGACGGCCGTGGGGCGGTCGGGCAGGTCCAGCAGCTCCATGGCGTGGTGGTAGGCCGGCTCGTGGCTGTAGTCGCCGTGCCGGATCAGGGCGGGGTCGACCTCGATGCCCACCTGGTCGAGCGCGGCGCGGTAGCCGTCGAGCCGGGCCCGCGAGGTCAGCCGGTGCGCGGGACCGGTGATCATCGCGATCCGCCGGTGGCCGAGCTCGATCAGGTGCCTGGTCGCGGTGAAGCCGCCGTTCCAGCTGGTCGAGCCGACCGACGGCACGTCGGGGCCCTCGTCCACGGACGGCTGCACCACCACGAACGGGATGCCCAGCCGCCGCAGCTCGCGCTCCTGGTCGGCCGAGAGCTCGGAGATGACCAGGATCGCGCCGAGCGAGCCGCGCGTGCCGAGGTCGTCGAGCCACTGGCGGGCCAGGTTGCTCCGCTTGTGCACGGCCGAGACGACCAGGCCCATGCCCTCGGCCTGCAGCGCCTCCTCGGCGCCGCGGATCAGCTCCACCGCCCAGGGGTTGTCCAGCTCGTTGATGACGAACTCGATCAGGCCGCCGGGATGCTCGTAGCGGCCGGGCAGCGTGTAGCCGTGCTGGCCGAGCAGCCGCTGGACCTTGCCCCTGGTCTTCGCGGAGACATCCGACCTCCCGTGTAGCACCTTGGACACGGTCGAGACCGAGACGCCGGCCTGAGCTGCGATGTCGGCCATCGTGCTCCGCCGCTCCGTCGTGATGTCGTCCACTGTTCACATCCTCCCGTCCCCTAAGTCTGCCGTCTCGGAGAAGCCCTTGACGACATCCGACGTTTCGCCTACGTTTCCGGCAGGTTGATGTTTCGCAACCTTTCGCAAATCCCTTTGGGGGACTCTACATGGCCCTCACCCGCCGCACCTTCCTCACCGCCGCCACGGCCGCGGCCACCCTGGGCCTGGCGGCCCCGGCACGCGCGGAGGACGCCTTCGACGCGGCCCGCCTGCGGTGGACCGGCATGATCGCGGGCGGCGCGTTCGACCCGGGCGACCCCGACTTCGCCGCGAAGGTGGCCGCCGTCGACTCCGCCGCCGCCACCGCCCGCTACGCCGCCGGGCCGGACGTCGAGGTGCTGGCCAACACCGCTCAGGCGCAGGCCGTCCGGTGCGGGCGGCTGCGGCTGCACGCGGTCAACTTCTGGCAGGCGGGCACGGTCCGGACCCCCGACGGCCCGATCACCGCGGACGGCCCGTGCTCACTGCTGATCCGCCGCCACGGCCAGACCCTGCGCGTCGCGCTCTCCGATCCCTCGCGCACCGCGCAGACCGTGTCCGTCACGCTGCCCTGGCCGGTCAAGTCGGTCGAGAGCGGCGACGACACCGTGCGGCTGGTCCGGACGGCCGACGGGCCCGCCCGGTGGGCCGTCTCGGTCGCCGTCGGCGGCACCCGCGGTCACACCCACTCCGCCGTACTCCGGCTCAACATCTAGGAGGAACGCATGGATCACGCACCCAGCCGCCGCGCGCTGCTCGGCGGCACGATGGCCGGCCTCGCCGTCCCGCTCCTCGGCGGCGCCCCGGCGGCCCGGGCCGCCACCGCCCAGGCGGCGGGCCCCATCGGCTCCGGCTGGACGGAGATCTTCCCCAGCTACTCCGTCCACCAGCCGCCCGACAGGACCCGCCACACGTACGACGCCGCCACCGGCGAGCACCACTTCTGGGTGTACGACACCGACCCCAGCACCTTCCCCGGCCAGGACTCGGGCCCGCGTAGCGAGCTGCGCTTCCACAACGACTACACCTCGGGGGACGCGCAGTTCGAGTGCGACATGAAGATCGGGGCGGGCACCCACCGGATGTGCGTCATGCAGGTCTTCGGCGGCGCGACGTCGGCGACGGCGTTCATGACGCTGGCCATGAACACCGACAGCATCAACTACTACGACTCCACGACGCAGATCTACGCCCCCGTGTACGACAAGTACATCCGGCTCAACGTCGTCCACGAGACCGGCATCGGCAAGATCCACATCTTCGTCAACCGCCAGTACCGCACCAGCTTCAACGACCGCGGGGCGGCCACCCACTACTTCAAGGCCGGCCTCTACGGCCGGGCAGGGATGTCGGCGCGCAGCGACAACTACCTCAAGAACATCCACATCTATCGCAAGTGACCCACCCCACCGGCCCGCCCTGTTCCCAGGGGCGGGCCGCCTCCTTAGAGTGTCGATCATGGAGCCGACGACCGCGGAACAGTACCGGCACTTCGCGTCGAGGGAGGCCCGCGGCTCGTCGCCGCTGTACGAGCAGCTCGCCTCCGGGGTGGCCGGCGACCCCGACCTGATCGCGCTGCTGTCCGGCCTCCCGCCCGCCAAGCGGCAGCCCAACCTGCTGTTCGCCGCCGCCCGGTACGTCGCGGGGACGCCCGCCGGCTACCAGGAGTTCCGCCGGTCCGTGCTCGACCACCGCGACGCGGTCGTCGCCACGATGCTCGCCCGCCGTACCCAGACCAACGAGGCGGCCCGGTGCGCCGCTCTCTACCCGCTGCTCGCCTCGCTCCCGCAGCCGCTGGCGCTGCTGGAGGTCGGCGCGTCGGCCGGGCTGTGCCTGCTGCCCGACCGCTACGGCTACGACTACGACGGACGCCTGGCCGGGGACGTGGACAGCCCGGTGCGGCTGCGCTGCCGCACCGAGGGCGAGTCGCGCTTCGCCGATCCGCTCGGTGAGGTGACCGTCGCGTGGCGGGCCGGCATCGACCTCAACCCCCTCGACGTCACCGACCCCGACGACGTCCGGTGGCTCAGGACGCTGGTCTGGCCCGGACAGCACGACCGCCTGCGGCGCCTGGACACCGCCATCGACGTGGCGCGCCGGGATCCGCCCCGCATCGTGCGGGGAGACCTCAACGCGCTGGTCGGCGAGGTGGCCGCCCAGGCGCCCGAGTACGCCACGCTCGTCGTCTACCACACCGCGGTCCTCTACTACGTGCCGGACGACGAGCGCGCCATGTTCGTGGAGCAGGTCCGACGGCTCGCCGGCCACTGGATCGCCCAGGAGGACCCGGGCGTCCTACCCGACGTGGAGGCCCATCTCCGTGAGCGGCCGCCGGCGGACGTCCTCACCTACGCGCTCGCGCTCGACGGGCGTCCCGTCGCCTTCTCCGCGATGCACGG
The DNA here is from genome assembly GCF_053587055.1 of Nonomuraea sp. NPDC003707. Classification (NCBI taxonomy): domain Bacteria; kingdom Bacillati; phylum Actinomycetota; class Actinomycetes; order Streptosporangiales; family Streptosporangiaceae; genus Nonomuraea; species Nonomuraea sp. NPDC003707. Next base: position 96,581 of record NZ_JBSFNK010000019.1, read on the forward strand.
CGGCTGGCTCCGCTGGCTGCCCGCCTGAAATCCGCCCGGCTGAGGCCCGTCACTCGCGCGCCGCGAGAGTGTCCGCCGGACGGGAGCTCAGCGCGAACCTGCCCGGGACGGCCGTGGCCACCAGCGCCAGGGCCGCCACGGCGGCGACCACCGCGAGGTACGCGACCGGCGGCACGTACGGCAGCGCCGACCCCGTCATCCCCGCGCTGAAGGCGGCCAGCGTCACCAGCGAGATCGCCGTCCCGAGGGCCACCGCCACGACCGTCGCCGTCAGTGTCTCCGCACGCAGCATCCGCGCCGCCTGCCGCCGCGTCGTGCCCACCACCCGTAGCAGGGCGAGCTCCCTGGACCTGGCCAGGGTGGACATGGCCAGGGTGTTGACCACGGCGATCGCGCAGAAGGCGATGATCAGGCCCATGGCGACGTACGTGACCGCCGCGTTGGGGCTCTCCACCTGCGCGGTCCCGGCCCCGTCGAGCACCGGCACGCCGGACGCCTGCCTGAGCGCCTCTCGGTCCCCGCCGGAGACCAGGACGGTGCCCCGCGGGTCGTCCACGTGGCCCGCGACGAGCTCCCGGGAAAGGGTCAGGTCGCCGAAGCCGAGACCGCGGGCGTAGATCGCGACGACCCGCACCTCGGCGGGGGTGCCGTCGCCGAGCACCAGCTTCAGCCGGTCTCCCAGGCCGGCGTCCAGGCGGTCGGCGGCGGTGCGGCTGATCGCCGCCGACGTGTCGCCGAGCCCGTCCAGCGAGCCCGCCACCACGTCCAGGTCCATCGTCCGGTCCAGGCCGACAGGCGTGACGGCCTGGACGGCGTACTTCTCGAGGTCGATCCTGACCGACGTGCGCAGCACCTCCGTGACGGCACGCACGCCGGGCACCTGGCGCGCGGCGGCGGCCGAGGCGCCGGGCCCGAGCACGTGGTCGGCCCTGACGCCGGCGCTCAGCTCGCCCTGCGCGGCGTGTCCCATGGTGGTCTGCACGAACAGGATCGTGCACGTCATCGCGGTCATCAGGGTCAGCGGCACGATCACCGAGGCCAGCCGTCCGGTGCCGGCGCGCAGGCTCTTGCGCGCGAGGTAGCCGGCCACGCCGGGCGCGCGCAGCGGCAGCGCCGTCACCGCCCGCGCGACCACCGGCCCGAGCAGGGCGACCGCGATCGTCCACACCAGCGCGGTCAGCATGGTGACCGGGCTGGAGGCCGCCTCCGTGTTCAGGCCGGACAGCACGATCGTCAGGACCACGCCGCCGGCCAGGGCGAGCAGGCCCGCGACCAGCCGCACCGGCGGGATCCCGGCGGCGGGCATCGCCGTCTCTCCCAGCGCCTCCACCGGCCTGATCCGCGCCGTACGGCGGGCGGAGACGCGCGCCGCCACCCACGCGGCCACCAGCGTGGTCAGGACCGCGACGATCGGGGGGAACGGGCTGACCACCAGCCGCAGGTTCGCCGGCATCGCGCCCAGGTCGACGAACCTGGACCGCAGCCAGAACCCGAGCAGGATCCCGGCCCCGGAGCCGAGCGCCCCGGCGACAGCGCCGATGAGCAGGGCCTCGCCGCCGACGAGCCTTCTGACCTGCCCGGGGAGGGCGCCGACGGCCCGCAACAGGGCGATCTCACGCCGGCGCTGCTGCATGGACAGCGCGAACGTGCCCACCACGACGAGGATCGCCACCAGCAGCGAGGTGCCGCCGAGCGCGCCGCCCAGGCTGATGAGCTTGACCCGGGCGTTCTCCGCCTCGGGGAACTCGACCGCGCCGCGCTCGTCGCCGGTGTAGGCCACGGCGCCCTTGACGGCGACCTCGGCCCCGGGCCAGACGCCGATCGCCGTCACCAGGCCCTCACGTCCGGCCAGGCGGCGGGCCTCGCCGGTGGCGAAGAAGATCGTGTCCTGGCCGGGCAGCGCCTGCGCGGTCACCCCCACCACGCGGTGGCCGGGGATCGCCCGGCCGGCGTGGCGGGCGTCCACGACCACCTCGTCCGCGGCCTTGGGGGCGCGCCCCTCGGCGAGCGTGAACGGGGTGAGCGCGGCCGACTCCCAGCCGTGGGCGGTGAACCCGGCGTAGGGGAAGGCCACCTCGGTGACCACCTTCGTCACGCCGGGCTCGCGGGCGAGATCCTGCGCCAGGGAGGCCGGGATCCACCTGCGCTCGGACAGGAGCTTGGCCTTCTCCTTGCCGCTCTCCTTGGCCTGCCGGACGTACTGGTCGCCCGCCACGATCACGGGGGCGCCGGCGTACCGCTCGGGCGCCACCCCGCCGCGCAGGCCCGTGTCCAGCAGCATCCCGCACGCCGTCACCAGCGCCGCCGCGCACAGCAGGGCCACGAACGCGCCGGCGAACCCGGCCTTGCGGTGGCGGAGCATCCTCAACGCGAAGGAGATCATCAGTTCCACGCCCCCAGCCCGGTCATGCGCCCGGCCACCTTCTCGGCGGTGGGAGCCGCCATCGCGTCCACGATCCGGCCGTCGGCCAGGAACAGCACGTTGTCGGCGTACGAGGCCGCCACCGGGTCGTGGGTGACCATCACCACGGTCTGGCCCAGCCCGGAGACCACCTCCCGCAGGAGGGTCAGCACGTCGCGGGCGGTCATCGTGTCCAGCGCGCCGGTCGGCTCGTCGCCGAACACCACCTCCGGCCTGGTCACCAGCGCCCTGGCGATCGCCACGCGCTGCTGCTGGCCGCCGGAGAGCTCGGCCGGGCGGTGCCCGGCACGGCCGTCGAGGCCCACCCGGTGCACGACCTCCCGCAGCCAGCCCTGGTCGACCCGGGCGCCGGCCAGCATGAGCGGCAACGTGATGTTCTCCGTCACGGTCAGCGCGGAGACCAGGTTGAAGGCCTGGAACACGAAGCCGACGCGCTGCCGCCGGAGCTCGGTCAGCGCGTTCTCGTCCATGCCCGCCAGGTCGGTGCCGCCCAGCCGTACCGATCCCGAGCTCGGGACGTCGAGCCCGGCCGCACAGTGCAGGAACGTGCTCTTGCCCGAGCCCGAGGGGCCCATGACGGCGGTGAAGGTGCCCCGGGGGATGGCGATCGACACCTCGCGCAGGGCCGCCACCGCGCTCCGGCCTCTGCCGTACACCTTGCTCACCGCGTCCAACCGCACTGCCTCTGTCATGCCTCAAGCCTGCTGATCTGCGCTTTCAGCCACCAGAGAGCCGGTCACCACCCCGCCATGACCTCATCATGATCCGGACATAATGGTCAGGTGATCCGCATTCTCCTGGCCGAGGACCAGCACGTCATCAGGGAGGCACTCGTGGCCCTGATCAGCATCGAGTCCGACATCGAGGTGGTCCAGGCGGTCGAGTCCGGGGACGCGGTGGTCTCCGCCGCCCTGGTCCACCAGCCGGACGTGGCCGTCCTGGACATCGACATGCCCGGCGCGATCGACGGCCTCGACGCCGCCGGCGAGCTGCGCGCGAAGCTGCCGGGCTGCCGCACGCTCATGCTCACCGGCCACGGCAAGCCGGGCCACCTTCGCCGCGCGCTCGCCTCCCAGGTGGACGGCTTCATCCTGAAGACCGCCTCGCCGGAGGAGTTGACGGGCGCGATCAGGAAGGTGGCGCGGGGCGAACGGGTTCTCGACCCCTCGCTCGCCAGCACCGCGTGGAACCTGGCAGACAACCCACTCACCTCGCGCGAGGCCGACGTCCTGCGGCTGGTCGCGGCGGGCGCCGAGGCGACCGAGATCGCGAGCCAGCTCTTCCTGACCGCGGGGACCGTCCGCAACTACATCACCGCGATCGTCGCCAAGCTCAACGCCCGCAACCGCACCGACGCCGTACGCATCGCCACCGAGGCGGGCTGGATCTAGATCGGGACCGTGGCGGTCAGCTCGAAGCAGCCGTCCTCCTGGGACACGGCCAGCCGCCCGTCGAGGGCCGTCAGCCGGGTGGTGAGGTTGCCGATCCCGGCCGAGCCGCGGCGTCCCTCCGCGGCCCGTGCCCCGTCGTTGCGCACGCTCAGCCGTACGGCGCCGTCCCGTACGGACGTCGTGATCGTGCACCGGCGGGCCGAGCTGTGCCGCAGGACGTTGGTGACGGCCTCCCTGAGCACGATGCCGAGCGTGGTGTCGGCCTCCCCGGCGAGGGTGTCGTGGCCCAGGTCGAGCAGGACGTCGATGCCCGCGGTCGCCAGCAGCGAACGGGCCGACTCCGCCTCGGTGGCCAGGGACAGCTCCCGGTGCCCGCCCGACACCGTCCGCAGGTCCCGCATCGCCTGCTCGGTCATCGACAGGACGTCGTCCAGCTCCTTGCGCGCCCGCCCGGCGTCGAGGCGGCGGGCGAGCTCGCACTTGAGCAGGATCGCCGCCAGGGTGTGCCCGAGGAGGTCGTGCAGGTCCCGGGCGGCGCGCAGGCGTTCCTCGACGACGGCCGCGCGGGCCGGGCCGTCCCGCGACTCGTGCAGCTCCCTGGCCAGCTGGGCGAGCTTGAACAGCCCGTACACGACCAGGCCGGTCACGACCGTGCTGATCGGGTAGTTGACGATCAGCGGGACCGGCAGGCCGAGCAGCACGCCGGCCGCCGCGACCACCGCGACGATGGCCGCCACCAGCGGCAGCGCCGCCGCCCACGGGAAGGCCAGCAGGATCGGCCCCGCCAGGAACCCCGCCACTCCCAGCCACGCCTGCCCGAACAGCGGGATCGGCGCGAACGTCAGCACCGCCATGATCGACAGCGCCACCGGGTGCCGCCCCTCGACCGATCGCAGCTGCATGAAGACGATGACGGCCAGCGGGATCGCCGGCCACGGCGAGCCGGCCACCAGCAGCGCCTTGGCCGAGAACCCCACCAGCACGGCCGCCAGCAGCGCCATCGGCAGCATGCTGCCACCCGGGTCGGGCACGGGCTCGGTGACCGTGGCGGGCAGCCTCGCCTCCACCGTCACCAGGGCCTCGTCGGTGAGTCCGACGGTGAGCGTGCCGCCTGCCGCCTCGACCTGGGCCGGCAGGTCGCCCAGGCTCTCGTCGCCGGCGGTGCGCGCGCCGTCGTGGGAGACGCGCAGCCGTACCGTGCCCGCCTCCGTGAAGGTCTCGATGCGGCAGGTGGTGGCCGTGCGCCGCCGTACGATCTCCGTCACGGCCTCCCGGAGCACCGCCGCCAGGAGCGCTCCCGCGGGACCCAGCGGCTCGGCGTGCCCGACGCGCACGTCCACGGTGACGCCCGCGGCGGTCAGCATGGCCTTGGCGGTGGTGGTCTCGGGGGCCAGGGACATGGCCCGGTAACTCGCCGCCGCGGCCCTGGCCTCGGCCAGCGAGCGGCGGGCGGTCTCCACGTCGGGCTCGCCCGACCGGGCGCCGTCGGCGATCGCGGCCAGCGCCCTGCCCAGGCCCGCGCTCAGCTCGGCGGCGATGCGCAGCCGCTCCTCGGCCGCCGCCGTCACCGCCAGCGCGAGCCTGGCCGCGTTCACCTCGTCGATCCGGTCGATCATCTTCGTCAGGCCGTAGACGACCAGGGAGATCAGCACCATGCTGATCACCGGGTCGGCGGGGCCGAGCAGCGCGGCGCTCGCCGCCACCGCCAGGGCGAGCGGCCAGAGCCGGGTCAGCAGCAACGTCCCGCCGACGAAGCCGAGCACGCCGACGGAGGAGCCGGACAGCAGGACCGACCCGTACGCCAGGACGGCCTGGAGGGGGACCAGCCACCACGACCGCCACCGGGCGAAGGCGACCTGCACCCCGAACACGGCCAGCGCCAGGGGCGAACCGGCGGCCACGTAGATGCTCGCGAAGCCCGCGAACACCACGACAACGATCAGCATCGCCCGCTTGTGCACCCGAGCAGCCTAGGAGACGTCGGGTGCCGGGGATCAGGCGGAGGTCCCGACCGCGGCGGCGGGGACGCGCCGCCCGGCCGACGCCCTGGGCCTGCGGGCGGAGACGGCCAGGACGGCGGCCGCGCAGACCGAGACCAGCCCGGCGAGAGCGGCGGCGGCGCCGAGCGTCGACGCGTCGGGGTGGACGAGGGCCTGCCCGCGCTGCGCCTGCCACAGCACCAGCCCCGTGAGCCCCGCGTACCCGAGCGCGGAGACGACCACCAGCGCGGTACGGGTGCCGGCGCCCGCGAGGACCGGAAAGCGCCGGGCGAGCAGGCGCAGGCCGATCGCGACCAGCGGGAGCACCTGCAGGGCGTGCAGGCCGACGAAGTGCGCCACCCGCAGGTCGCCCGCGCCGGTCTCCCACCCGGTGACCGCCATGCCGGCGCCCCCGTCGGGCGCGCCGACGCTGTGCGCGCCGATCGTGGTCAGGCTCAGCCCCCTGGCCAGCCCTTCCGCCTGGCCGGGGGTGGGAGCGGTCATCAGGTAGCCGACGGACATGCCCGCGAGCGAGATGGCCAGCCCCAGCGGGATCGCCCACGCCATCGCCCGGTCCAGGCGGCGCTGCGCCATCAGGAGGATCCCCATCGCGAAGGTCAGCAGCCAGCCCAGGTACGCGGCGCCACCCATGATCATGAACACCGTCTCGTCCAGCCCGGTGGCGAAGTTGAAGTGGCTGCGCACGCCCCGTGCCGCCTGGAAGGTGATGGCCGTGATCTCCGGGAGGAGGAAGCCGCCCACGGTCACCGTGCCCAGCCACCACAGCGTCCGCCGCCACCGCCGGGCCTGGCCGATCATCCAGGCCAGCGTGAGCGCGTAGAGCCCGAGGGAGATCGCGAACTTGATCGGCTTGAGCCACACCCCCTGGCCCATCAGCGTCCGCCCGTCCACCGCGAGCCCGATCGCGCAGCCGACGGCCAGCACTGCCATCGCCGCCGCGCAGTAGCTGAGCGGACCATGCCACGCGGACGTGGCCTTGCGAAAGTCCCGGCGCTGGAGCAGGGCACCCATGACGACTCCTTCACATCGACTGAGTGCAACTCTGCTGGTCAGCGGCCTGCCCAACCAGAGACGTGATCACCGGCCGGGCATGACCTCGTCACGAACCGGGCATCTTGTTACGGCCGGGCCGATAGTGCCGAGACTGTACTGGTCGGTCTCCGATTTATACGTTTTCTTGACGCCCTGACCAGGCTAATCACCTCTTTGGCCTGGATAGTGTGCGATGCATATTTATGCGGCCATTTCGGAGGGGTGACCGTTATGGTGCTGGCGAAAAAGCCGGCCCCCACGGAAGGGACGCTGCGTTCCTGGTTGCTGGAGGGTTTGCAGACCGACCGGAAGCAGATCGAGCACGGTCCTCATGTGAAGCACTCGTGGTGGCGGGTGATGTGCCTGACCGGCGTGGACTACTTCTCCACGCTGGGCTACCAGCCGGGCATCGCGGCGCTGGCGGCCGGGCTGCTCTCGCCGCTGGCCACGTTGTTCCTGGTGGCGCTCACGTTGCTGGGCGCGCTGCCGGTCTACCGCCGGGTCGCGGTCGAGAGCCCGTACGGGCAGGGCTCGATCGCGATGCTGGAGAAGCTGGCGCCGCAGTGGTGGGGCAAGCTGTTCGTGCTGGTCCTGCTCGGCTTCGCGGCCACCGACTTCGTGATCACGATGACGTTGTCGGCGGCGGACGCGACCGCCCACATCCTGGAGAACCCGTTCGTGCCGGGCTTCCTGGCCGGGGAGCGGGTCATCGTGACGCTCGTGCTGCTGGCCCTGCTCGGCGGCGTGTTCCTGATGGGCTTCACCGAGGCGATCGGCATCGCCGTGGTGCTCGTCTTCGTCTACCTGGCGCTGAACGCGGTCGTGGTCGCGACGGCCATCGTGCACGTGCTGGAGGCCCCTCAGGTGGTCGTCGACTGGAAACGCGCGCTGAGCCTGGACTTCTCCAGCCCGCTGGCCATGATCGGCCTGTCTCTCGTGGTCATGCCGAAGCTGGCGCTGGGCCTGTCCGGGTTCGAGACCGGTGTCGCGGTGATGCCGGTGGTCAAGGGCGAGATCCAGGAGCGGATCAAGGGCACCAGGCGGATGCTCACCACCGCCGCGCTGATCATGAGCGTCTTCCTGATCTTCTCCAGCTTCGTCACCACCGTGCTCATCCCGCACCAGGAGTTCGAGCCCGGCGGCAAGGCGAACGGCCGGGCGCTGGCCTATCTGGCGCACGAATATCTGGGCAACTGGTTCGGCACCGTGTACGACATCTCCACGATCGCGATCCTGTGGTTCGCCGGGGCCTCGGCGATGGCCGGGCTGATCAACCTGGTGCCGCGTTACCTGCCCCGGTACGGCATGGCGCCGGAGTGGACGGGCGCGATCCGGCCGCTGGTGCTGGTGTTCTCGGTCATCGCGTTCGCCATCACGATCATCTTCGACGCCGACGTGGACGCCCAGGGCGGCGCGTACGCCACCGGCGTGCTCGTACTCATGCTCTCGGCCGCGGTCGCGGTGACGCTGTCGGCCGGGAAGCAGGGCCAGCACAAGGCCATGGCCGGGTTCGCGCTCATCTCGTTCGTCCTGGCCTACACCCTGATCGACAACGTCTTCGAGCGGCCGGACGGCGTCAAGATCGCTTCGTTCTTCATCGCGAGCATCGTCGGCCTCTCGCTGATCTCCCGCGCCACCCGCTCCACCGAGCTGCGGGTCACGGCGGTCCACCTGGACCCGCTGGCCGAGCAGTTCGTCAACGAGGCGGCGTGCGGCGAGATCCACGTGATCGCCAACGAGCCGCACGAGCGGGACCAGGCCGAGTACAACGACAAGTTGCGCGAGGCGTGGGTCACCCACCGGCTGCGTCCCGCGGAGCCCGTCCTGTTCGTGGAGGCGACGGTGCCGGACGCCTCCGAGTTCGAGTCGGAGCTGCACGTCAAGGGGGAGGAGCGGTACGGCCACAAGATCCTGTCGGTCGAGACCTCCGCGGTGCCGAACGCGCTGGCCGCGCTGCTGCTGCATCTGCGCAACCGGACCGGCTCCGTGCCGCACATCTACTTCCACTGGACCGAGGGCAATCCGGCCGTGGCGATGCTGCGGTACCTGGTCTTCGGCGGCGGCGACGTGCCGCCGGTGACCAGGGAGGTGCTGCGCCAGGCCGAGTCGGACCCGGAGCTGCGGCCGCGCGTCCACGTGGGCTGACCATAGGCGGCGGCTTCAGTCGCTCCGGCTCCATGCGGATGTGCAGGGAGTGGCGCACGCGTTCGAGCACGGTGGGGGAGGCGGCCGCGTCGGCTAGCGGGATGGACAGCCTGGCGGCCAGCGGGACCACGCCGCGCGCCCCCGCCCAGGACACCACGGCGGGCAGCCACGACTGCTCCTCGCCGCGCTCCCGACCGGCCGCCGCACCGCGTGAATAACGCGTCAACGGCCGTGGCGTGTGCGAAGTAATGCCGTAGAAGATATCGCCCCCGCGGGCCCGGGCGGGTTTTATGAAATTGCTCCCACAGAAAGGATGGTCGATGCGCGGGCGTCCTGTGGAGATGCTGCTTCCGGCCGGGTTCGTGTGGGCGGTCGGCGCTTGCGTCGTCGCCGCGCTGGCTTTCTCCGAGGCCACGGCACGCATCATCGTCATGGCGGTGGCGGTCGGCGTGTTCGGCGCCTGGGTGCGGCGTTATTTCGCCGCACTGGCGACGGGCGCGATGTCGTGGTGTTTCGCAACGGGCTTTCTGGCGCATCCCCAAGGCCAATTGGCCTTCGGAACCGACGACCTGCTCCGGCTGGCCGCGTTCACCGCCGTGGCGCTCGTGGGCTGCGCCTGGGGGTACGTGTGCGGTGCCCGCCGCCGGCACCGCCTGATGCGGGCGGACCTCCGTCGTGCCCCCGTGATCCTCGGGCGATTACACGGACGTCCGGAGGAGCTGCCGCACGAGGCGCAGTGACGGTTCAGACCTTCTCGATCAGGTCCTGGATGCCCTTCAGGACGACGTCGGCCCCTTCGATGTGGATCCAGCTGTGCGAGGCGTTCTCCAGCACGCGGTTCTCGCCGCGGGAGACCGAGGCGGCCAGGTCGGCGAGGTTCGCGCGCTCCCGCATGCCGTCGGCGAACGCGGCGGGGTCCAGATGCCGGGCGACGAGGGCCTCGCGGATGTCCGCAGGCCAGCTCGCGAACATGCCGTTGAGCAGGGCCCGCGCGCCTTCGACCAGCTCGGCCGGGATCTCGGTGACGGTCTCGTCGAGCGCCTGCGCCTGCGTGAGCCGGAACGGCTCGGGCACGTAGGCGTCCCACTCCTCGTAAAGGATGTCCAGGGCGACCAGCCCGGCCACCTCGTCGGGGTGGAGCTGGGCGCAGCGGCGCGCGTGCAGCCCGCCCAGGGAATGCCCCACCAGCACGTACGGCCCCGGAACGCCGGCGACCCGCAGCAGGTCGTACAGCTCGTCGGCGGTGCGCGGCAGCCGGGTGGGGCCGCTCCAGCCGGTGCCGCCGCGGTCGAGGAACAGCTGCCTGCCTCCGACCTCGTAGCGGCGGCCCAGCGGGGGCGTGATGTTCTGGCTCATGAGAACTCGAGTGGTTGAAACGCCAGGTCAGGTGAGAGGGCCGAGGTACGTGCCGCCGGACACGTCGATGGTCTGGCCGGTCACCCACCGGCCCTGCGGCCCCGCCAGGAAGCCGACGACGTCGGCGACGTCCTCCGGCTCGCCGAGCCGCCCGAGCGCCGTGATCGACTCCAGCCCGGCAACCACCTCGGGGATCGAGGTGTAGCCCGCGGTCATGTCGGTCCGCACCGCGCCGGGGGCGACCGTGTTCACCGTGATCCCGCGCCTGCCGAGCTCGTTGGCCAGGGTCGGGGCCATCGACGCGAGCGCCGCCTTGCTGATGGTGTAGCCGATCTGCGTGGTGACCGCGAAGCGGCTGGCCGTCGAGCCCATGTTGATGATGCGGCCGCCGTCGTTCAGCAGCGGCAGCGCGCGCTGGATCACGAAGAACGGCGTGCTGACGTTGATCGCCAGCACCCGGTCCAGCTCCTCCGGGGTGGTCTGCGAGATCGGCTTGGCCGGGCCGATACCCGCGTTGTTGACCAGGACGTCCAGCCCTCGTCCCGCGAGCCCGGCGGCCAGCCCCTCGAACAGCTCGTCCACCGCGCCCGCCTCGCCGAACCGGGCGCGGACGGCGAACGCCTGGCCGCCCGCCTCCTCGATCCGGCCCACGGTCTCCTTGGCGGCCACGTCGTTCCCGCCGTAGTGGACGGCGATCAGAGCGCCCTCGGCGGCCAGCCGCAGCGCCACCGCCCGCCCGATGCCTCGCGACCCGCCCGTGACCAGCGCCGTCTTGCCCGCCAGAACGCCCATCTTCTGCTCCTTGCCAGCGGCCGGTCCTCGGTGCGGATCCGGCGATGGCTCAACCCTGGCGGCACCGCCTCACCGCGTGCTCACCGCACGCTCACCACGCCTCACCGCCATTGCCAGCCGGGATAGCCGCCGTCGAGGGCGCGGGCCGCGTAGCCGTGCTCGCTCAGGACGCGTACGGCCTCCGAGGACACCGCGCAGTACGGCCCGCCGCAGTACGCCACGATCTCCCTCTCCCTGGGCAGCTCGTCCAGGCGTTCGCGCAGCTCGGCCATGGGCAGGGAGATCGCCCCCGGCACGTGCCCGGCCGCGTAGTCGGCGGCCGGGCGCACGTCCACGACCAGCGTGCCGGGGTCGGCCAGGCGGGAGGCCAGCTCGTCGGCGGTCACCCCCTCAAGGGGCCCGAGCCGGGTCCGTACGGCGTCGCGCAGCTCGGCCAGCCGCCCCTCCGCGAACCCCCGCAACTCCGCCAGGAACCGCGACACCCGCTCGTCCGCCAGCCGGTAGTAGACCCGCTGGCCGTCCTTCCTGCTGGTCACCAGATGGACGGCCCGCAGCTGCTGGAGCTGGGCGGAGGTGTTCTTGAGCGCCACCCCCGCCGCCTGGGCCAGCTCCTCGACCGTGTGCTCGCGCTGGCCGAGCACGTCCAGCAGGCGCAGCCGCACCGGGCTGGCCAGGGCCTTGCCGATGCGGGCCAGCTGCTGGTAGATCGGCTCCTCCGGGGACTCGGACATCAGACCATGTACTGGTCGTGACGCAGGTACAGCTCGGTCCACTCCTCGGGGCCGAGCTCGCGGCCGGTGTTGGAGATGTCGGCGAGCTCCTCGAAGTACGCCTCGCGAGGCGCGCCCGGGGTGAAGAGGATCAACATGGAGGCCGGCTCGCCCGATTCGTTACGGAAGGCGTGCACGCCGCCCTCGGGCACGTACAGGAAGTCGCCGGGCTTCCCCTCGGCCCACTTCTCGCCGTTGAAGAGCCTGATGGTGCCGGACAACACGTAGAACGACTCGGTCATCGTGCGGTGGAAGTGCGCCCCGGGACCGGACGGGCGCGGGCCCATCTCCCATCGGTACAGGCCGAACGCGCCGTTCGTCGAGCCGCCCGTGCCGAGGTAGTGCACCTGCGTGCCGCTGGCCATCGACAGGTCGGGCGGGGTGTCCGCCGTGCGCAGGACACCACTGTGCTCGCCGGACTCTGCCAGGTATCGGGGCTCGGGGTAAGACATGTCCACTCCTTCTTATGTTCTAAGGAATCTTAGAATATCTCCTTCGCTCCCGGCCGGCCAGATCACGATTTGGCGAAGCGCGCCGCGCCTCAGTGATCACGATCACTAGGTTCTGACCGAGCGCGAGGAGAGGAACAGCGCCCGATGCCGCTCGATCTCACCGCACTGCACGAGGCGGAGCTCCTGCGCGGCGCGCTCCGCGGGCCATGGCCACCGGCCGTCCTCCGCGCTTGCCGCCGGGCTCTCCCGCGCCTCCTCGCTCTCCCCGGCTCCGAACGGCTCGAGTTCCTGCGCGCGACCGCCGCGGCCGAGGAGCCGGAGGCCCTGGCGGCATTGGCCGCGGCAGGGCCGGGGACGTGGGCCCTGGCGTGGGAGACCGGCGAGCGGCCCACGGCCTTCCACGTATGCCCGGCCCGGCATGACGGCCCGGTCCGGGCGGTGGCGGTGGGCGAGTTCGGGGGGCGTACGTTCGTGGCCAGTGGCGGCGACGACCACGTGGTGCGGCTGCGCGACGCGTTCGACCAGTCGGGGCCGGACCTGGAGGGCCTTACGGCGAGCGTCCGCGCCCTGGCGTTCGGCGTGGTGAACGGCAGCCCGGTGCTGGCCGGTGGCGATCACGACGGCACCATCCGTACGTGGGACCCGCTCACCGGAGCGCGCGGGTTCGCCCGCGAGACGACCGCGGGCCACCCGTCGGCCCTGGCCTTCGTCGCCGCCGAGAGCGGGCGGGTGCTGCTCGCCGTGGCGATCGGGTACGACGATGACGAGATCCTGGCCGCCGACCATGACGGGCGCGTCGACCTACTGGACCCGGTCACCGGCGAGCTCGTACGCGAGCTGCGTGCGGAGTGGGACGAAACGGTGCTCGACCTCGCGGTGGCGAAGCTGGGCGAGCGTACGGTGCTGGCCTCCCTGGGCTACGACACGCTGTACGTGTGGGACCCGGCCAGCGGCGAGCGATTGGGCACCGCCGGACTGAACGATGTCTGGCCGGACCTGGAGAACGACGGGTTCGCTCCGCCCCTGCTCGTGGGTATGTGGAACGGGCGGCCCGAGATCGGCGTGGTGGTTCGGATCGAACACCCGCCGGACTACACGGTGCAGAGCCGCGAGTCGGTCTACCTGAAACTGGAGAACCTCGGCGACCAGGCCCGCGGCCGGGGGTTCGACCGCGACCAGGGTCCGGTGGCCATGACGACCCACGCCAGGCAGAACGTGATGCTCGTGGCGAACCACACCGACACCGGCCGGGCGTGGGAACGGCCCGCGAAGGCCGTGATCACGTACGCGGGCGACGGGACGGACGTCCATCTGGACGCGGACACCCGCCTGATCACGGCGGCCGCGTTCGGGAGCCTGGAGGGCGGCCTCTGCCTGGCCACGGCCGGGCTCGACGGGACGGTGCAGCTCTGGGACGCGCAGACGCCGCACCGGCACCGGCGGATCGGCTACGGCGGGTCGGGGCTGGCGCTGTTCACCACGGCGCAGGGCGCGCCCGCCCTGGCCGTCGGCACGCACAGTGACACCGTGCTTGTCTTGGACGCGGTGAGCGGAGAGAAGATCGGCTCGGTGGGCTGCCGCCAGAGCGGCCGCGGCCACGACTGCGACCTCTCGCCGTACGACCACTGCTGCCGAGGGCTCGCGGCCGGGAACGCGGCCGGTCGGCCGTACCTCGCGAGCAGCGGCTGCGCCGCGTACGGCACCATGCTGTGGCACCCGCTGAGCAAGACCCGCGGGATCGCGCGGAAGGACGACGCCACGGGCGGCCGGGTCACCTTCGGCACCAGCGGCCACGCCTCACCCACCGCTCTCGCCTTCGGCGAAGTTGACGGCCGCGTGCTGCTCGCAGCCGGGGCCGAGGTGTGGGACCCGGTCACGCAGGAGTGCGTGGCCAGGCTGCCCAGGTGGGGGTTCGCGCTGAGCGAGAGCGCCTTCGGCAGGGCCGGGGACCAGCCGGTGCTGGCCACCCGGCGTGACAACGAGGTGGATCTCTGGGATCCGCTGACCGGCCGCCATCTCCAGGTGCTCGACGTGGACGACACCGGCGAGGGGCTGGCCATGGGCCGGATCGCCGACCGCGACGTGCTCGCCGTCGCCAGCGGCAGGTACGTGCACCTGTGGGACACCACCGCCTGGGAACGCCGCGAGTGGATATCGCACACCTCGACCGTCACCTGCCTGAGCCTGGCCGAGCACGGGGACCGGGTCCTGCTGGTGTCCGGGACCGAGGACGGCACGGTGACCCTCTGGGACGCCGCCTCCCAGCGCCGCCTGGCCGTCCTGGGCGCGTTCGCCCGCCCGGTCCGCTCCGTCGCGGCGACGATCATCCGCGGGAGCCTGCACGTGTACGGCCAGTCCCACTACGGCCGCGTGCTCGCCTGGCGAGTCGCCGCTCCCTAGTCCTCCTCTTCGTCGTCCTCGTCCCAGTCCTCCCCGACCAGGTGCAGCGCCCATGCCGGGACCCCGTCCAGGTTGTTGCCGGAGGCGTCCAACTCCTCCAGCGAAGTCAGGCCCGCCAGGCTTTCCGGCAGTTCCCCCAGCTCGTTGTCCGCGACGTCCAGGCGCGTCAGCGACGACAGGTCGCCGAGGGAGGCCGGGAGGCTTTCCAGGAGGTTCCCGTGGAGGTCGAGAAGCGTGAGTGACGGATACTCGCCGAGCCATTCGGGAACCAGGGTGATGTGGTTGTCGCTCAGGTCGAGCACGTTGAGCGAGCCGAAGCTCCGCAGGCAGGGCGGGACGGATGCGAAGGCGTTCCCGGCCAGACTGAGCTCTCGCAGGGAGGCGAGGCTCGCGAGTGGGTCAGGAAGGTCGCGGAGCCGGTTTCCGGTCAGGTTGAGCTCGCGCAAGGAGCGCAGCTCTCCCAGCCAATCCGGGACTTCCGCGATCTGATTGAAGGGTAAGAGCAGCTGAGTGATGCCGGTCAGCTCCCTCACGGACTCCGGAACCCGTTCGAGCCGTAGATTCCTGAGGTCCAACACGCCGGCATTGTCCGTCAGCGCCTGGGCGATGCGCTGCTCGACCGTCGAATCCAGCGACATATGGGTGATGCTCCTTTGGCGGGGTTCGTTCTCACCAGTAGACGAGTGTGGCTTCGATCTTGTTCTGGTACTGGC
The DNA here is from genome assembly GCF_053587055.1 of Nonomuraea sp. NPDC003707. NCBI lineage: Bacteria > Bacillati > Actinomycetota > Actinomycetes > Streptosporangiales > Streptosporangiaceae > Nonomuraea > Nonomuraea sp. NPDC003707. Next base: position 112,054 of record NZ_JBSFNK010000019.1, read on the forward strand.
GGGTCAGAAGGACATACATCACTCGCCCGTCGACGGACTTCATGGCCCCGGCGAAGCACTCCCAGCCCTCGCACGCCTGATCCCCTGGGGGAACCTCGGACCATCCTGCCGCGTAAAAACCTTTGAGGGCTTCTTTCTTGGTGTCGGAGAATACGTCAAGACCGACCCGGCCGCCCTCTGCGGAGTCGCACGAATCGGAGTCGTATACGTTGCTGACACTGTTCTTCGGAAATAGGTCGCGGGTGGCCCTCAGTAAGGCTTCGTTATCCTTCTTCGCCGCGGCGACGCAATGCTCCCTTGATTTGTTTCCCTGTTCTACGATTCTGTCCAAGGATAAGTTGAAGAGCGACCCTCCTACGCCCAAAGCGATGGCGACTGCGCCAAGTGTCAGGAGAGAGCGATGCAGTGCGCGTCGAGTTCTGCCGCCCATCTTGATGCTCAAGGACCATTCCCTCTTTCCGCTCTGTCGGCGAGGCATTCCTCATCGACAGCATGCCAGCCGAAATGGTTGGCCGGGCGATCTCAGTGACGACCGCCATCCGAGCACCACGCTCGCTAGCCTGTGCACATCTTCGACGTTGGGGGATTCCGTGGGCACCTGGGCCGCTTACCTCGCCTGCCAGGCATCGAGTGACGCCGAGAGGATCCTCCCTGCCGGCGATTCCTGGGGTCCGGATCGATGGGAGGGAGCGGTTGCCCCAGGATGGTCGGTCGCCGAGACGGAGATTCTGGCGGTCGGGGATCCCGAAGCCATCTTGGCGAAGACGAGCGGGCACGCGCTGTTGGCCTTTGTATTGGACAGCGACTTTGCGCACGTGATGGGGGCGGTCGACGGCCGGACTCACTGGGAGCTGTATCTCAATGGCCACCACGCCGAGGCATACGACGCTCCACTACCCGAAGTCCCCCATGTTCAAGACGCTGATCTCCACCGCCAAATAACTGTCTGGATCAACGCCGCTACAGGAAACGTCGTGTCACCGGACCAGGTCCGAAAGGTCATCTGTACTCGTCGCATCTTTGCCGATGACTCCCTGCGCTCTCTGCTGTACGTTTTTGGCATTGTCACCGAGCACATGTCGTTCGGCGATGACCTCTCCGGCCTGCCCTAATGGGTACTGCACAAGAAGCTGCAGTTGATGTACTCGCCGAGCTGCCGAGGCTCAGGAAGCTCATGAAGTAGGCGAGCAGCACCAGCGCCTGCCACAGTCCGTGCTCCGCGTCGAGGGCGCCGCTCTCCCAGACGGGGCCTGGTGATGCACGGCCTCGACCACCGGCGCGTGCAACTCCAGGCCCAGCAGCGTCATGGCCATGGCGAACACGCCGTCGCGCTCAGCCCGGCCAGCCTGCGGGCGTCAGGTGGGCTGGCCGGTGGGGCGCACGACGACCGTGTTCACGTCCACGCCTTCGGGCTGGGCCAGCGCCCAGGCGATGGCGTCGGCGATGTTGTCCGCGCTGAGCAGCGGCCCGGCGGGACGGCCGTCCGGCCAGAACGAGGTGTCCACCCGGCCGGGCGCGATCAGCGTCACGCCGACGCCGTCGCCGGTCACGAGCATGCGGGTGTTCTCGGCGAGCGCGGTCACCGCCCACTTCGTCACCGAGTACATGTTGCCCGGCGAGTGGATGAACCCGGCGACGCTGCCGACCAGCACGATCCGGCCGCGGGTCTCGCGCAGCGCGGGCAACGCGGCCTTCACGAGCAGGGCGGGGCCGAGCACGTTGGTGAGGACCATGTCGCGCAGCCGGTCCGGGTCGGTCTCGGTGAGCGGGCCGTGGGTGGAGAAGCCGGCGTTGGCGACGACGTGGTCGAGCCTGCCGTACTCCTTGACGGTCGCCGTCACGGCATCCCGTACGGCGTCATAGTCGGTGGCGTCGCCCGGCAGGCGTAACACGCCGGGCACCTGGGCGAGCTTGGCCTCGTCGCGGCCGGTGACGGCAACCGCCTGCCCGTCGGCGACCAGCCGCTTGGCGAGCGCGAACCCGATGCCACTCGCGCCACCTGTGATCAGCGTTGTTTTCACGGCGACACAGTAGGAGGCATAGCCCACCAGCAGCCAATAAATCTGCTTATGGCTGATCAGACCGAAACCGATGAGACGCGACGGGCGGGCAGCGCGATCTGGTGGGCCTGCCAGCGCGGGACTTGTCGTTGCAGACGATTGCGAGGGGTCGGGGCGGCCGGCGTGCCGGGCCAGTCACCACTTGTCCCATCCCGAGTAGGCGTACCAGGGGCCGGAGATCGGATCGAACTGCTCCACATCGCCGTCGGGCATTTGGCCCGCTGGACTCCAGATGAAACCGGCGGACGTGCGCACCCCCGGGTCATCGACGGTGAACCTCGCTCCACCGCCGGGCGTCGCCTCCGACCAGCAGGTGGGGTAGAGGCCCACTTGATGGCACTCCCACGAGACGGTGCCGCTCCGGGCCACGGCCTGGGCATGGGCGATCAACGCGGGCTCCGACAACGCGAACCGCACCCGGAACGGCGCATCGAGAGCCACGGCCACAACAACGCCGCAGACGATGAGCCACGGCATGAACCAGCGGAGCTTGCGGTCCCGGATCGCATCGGCATCGCCGATGAGCGCGACGACGGCACGTACGGTCCAGACGAGGGCAAGCGCGCCGCCGACGAAGAACACCCAAAGCCTGAACTCGACGTATACGTAGGGAGCGCTGGCCCACCACAGGGCTACCAGAGCCGCGAGGGAAAACGCCGTCAGTAATGGCCATCCGGGGGGTTTGGCGAGCACGGCGCAACCTTAGACCGTGGCGGCGAGCAAACGCAGCGACGGGACTCCTGCACTGGTCATCGGGGGCCGGCTAACGTGACGGCAGGTCCACCAGGCCGGGCTGGGACATCGTGCGTCGCTCCGTCGGGAAGAGCCGGTAGATCGTGTCACGGAGCGCCTCGTCCCGTACGGACGCGACGAACTCCTCAGCCGTGCTCCCGCACAGACGACGCAGCTCAGGGGACTCGTCCAGAAGGCACTGGATGAGCGCCCGCTGATCCGCGAGCCGTCTGGCCTCACCGGTCTCGTCCACCAGGCACCCGTGCCGGCCGACGTAGACGAAGCAGTGCGGGAGCAGAGCTCCGGATTCGAGCGTCACGGGATGGCGCTCGGCGGGCAGGCTGCGACGCCAGTAGTTCGGTTCGGTGAGGTCGAGCGCGGCCAGCTCGCGTTCGTCGAGCCAGAGCACGAAGAGCCGCGAGGTCTCGCCCGGGGCCTCCACCGGCACGGCCGGCACGTAACCCCACCGGTTGACGTGCGCGGAGAAGCCCGGAGCGATGCCGTCCACCTCGGCGAGTGTCATGGGGATGACCGGCGGGATCCCATGGCCGGCGAACTTGCGGCGCATCTGACCGGGCGAGGCATTGGAGCCCACGGCGACGACCGGATGGCGCTCCGACATCGGGGAGCGGTCGAGCCGCGCCAGGAGCTCGCCCAGCGTCTCGGCTCCGGCCTGCCAGTCGTCCGCCGGGGCGGCCTCCTCTAAGCGCAGCTGCAGGTACGTGTCGTCCACCAGCACGCCGGAGGTGGTGGGGGTGTGTCCCGGGTAGGTCAGCGGCTGCGTCATGGGGTCGCTGTGGAAAAGGTCCACGGCCTCGGCCACGGTCATGAAGCATCGAGTTCGTAGACGAGCGTGTGCCGGTCTCCCGGTGCGACCGTGACCATCACCCGCACCGGCCGGCCTTCGGCGTCGTAGCCGGTACGCATGTGCTCGGCCACCGGCGTGCCCGCAGGCAGCCCCAGCCGGGCGGACTCGTCCTTGGTGGGCATCCGGACCTGGATCTCGTCCACCAGCCGCTGCTGAGGGTGACCGATGGACGCGAGCAGGCCACCGGGGGCGCTCACGCTCTTCGGCTGCATCAGCGCCGTCCCCCTGGCCAGGTCTTCCGGGAAGTAGCTGTCGGCCACCTGGAAGGGAACGTCGTCCACGTACCGCACTCTGCGCCGGACCATCACGATGTCCCTCTCGGCATCGAGGTTGAGGCGCTCGGCGACCGCTTTCGGCGGGATCTCCAGGCCGACGCTCACCTCCTGCAGGGGGACGCGGCCTTGGTCCTGGACCTCGGTCGCCCACGCGTCCGCGTCGGCACTGTGGCCTCCCCGGTGCTCGAAGTGGGACAGGTGCCAGCGCAGGCGCGCCTGCGAGCGCACGGTACGGCCGCGGCCCCGCCCGCTGCTGAGCAGCCCCTCGTTGGTGAGCTGCTGCAACGCCTGTCGCACCGTCTGACGCGACACACCATGTCTCTCTGCCAATTCCTGCTCTGGCGGCACCGTGTCTCCTGGCGCCAGTTCGCCTCGCTCTATCGACGTGCGCAGGGTGTCCGCGACGCGTTCGTACAACGCGCGGGGGTCGGATCCGGCCGGCACTTGAATTCTCCTTGGGTCACTTGTACGTACTCACCGTACCAAGAGACTCTATGGTGACCGCAAAATAACAGAACGTTAGGATGGCGTCTCGAGCCAGGCGACGATGCTGCGCACGTACCCGTCGACGTTCACCAGCGGACGGCCGTCAAGGATCCCGACGAGATGCCCGACCCCGAACGGGGCGTCGTAGGCGCGGGCGCGCCGGTAGGTCTCGGGGTCCACAGCCAGCCTGATCGTGTCCCAGCCGTGCCAGGCCATCAGGGCCGCGTCGACGGCGGGGTCGAACAGATGGGCCTGGTCCCAGTCGAGGACGCCGACCAACCTGCCGTCCCGGCCCCAGTGCACGTTGGCGCCGCCCAGGTCGCCGTGGACCAGCGCATCCGGTACGGGTTCCAGGGCCGATGCCACCTCCAGGCGCCTGCGGCACTCATCCCGCCACCTGTCCGGCAGACGCGGCACCTTGGATGGCCGCCATGTTAGGTCGCTTAATGACGAAATGTCGAGTTATCTCTTTCAGAATTTGCACCTGATGCCAATGCCGCTCATTTAGCAGCAATAGGGAATTGGTCGGGGTGGGTGAAGAATTAAGCGATATGCCTCCGACGTGCTCCTTGATAAGGCTGGAGATAAAGACACGCTTGCTTGCCGCTGCACGACGGGTACCGGTAGCCTCGGTGAAATTTCCAAGGCTAAAAAGGTGATGGCCGACATCGCGTATCGCGCGCACAGCTTTCCTCGCTGGCTTTATATCGAGCCTTACCTGGGAGCGAAGCGGCTCGACAAGATCCAGGTGCGCGATGTTCGGCTGTGGATCAACAAGCTGTGTGTCACATGTCAGTGCTGCGCCCAGGGAAAGGTAGAAATCCCGCTCGCATTCGACGGTGCAATCGTCGTCGCCTCGATGTCATCCTCTTGGCCAACCGGCACGGCTCCTGACGTGGGTTGCTGGCGTGGGCCATGTCGCTGGTCGGTAGCCTGGCCAGCCTCGAGGCTAACATCGCCGTCGCCAAGCCTGATCGGTCGCATCATTGCGGCCTGGCCGAGCGCCGCTTTGATCGGCAGTTATGAGCTCTTGATGTCCCAGATTCGCCGGGCTTCCGGTCAGGAACCTACTGTCGTGCATGGCGAGGTGGCAGAGGATCGGGAACCTGTCGGGGGCGATGACCGCGATTCTCCAGAGCAGGCAGGTCCTGACGAGTGTTGGCTCTCAACGGGCCGGGCTATCGTTGAGCAGTTCTCGCGGAGTGCTCGGTGAGGGCGCTGTATCAAGCGAATTGGTCTTGAAGGGAAGCTCGCAGGGCGCGATCACTCCACTGCCGGGTGACACAGCCCGCAATCACGAGGCGGCGGAGGGTACCCCGGGCTCGAACTCGGAACCTGCGGATTAGAAGACTGGCGCGGCGGAATCTTGCACGAGTACGTACGCGAGACGTCTTTATGCTACATCCAAATTATCGTCCAGCACTGGAAGTGTCCGGCGAATTGGTTGAGACCCGTTGGGTTGTTCGATAGGGTCCGGTGTAAAGTTGCGCTTGGAGCTGCACGGGGAAATCATCGGGCACCGCAGAGTTGGCCTGATGGCACATTATCGAGAGCCTTCGCTCGGATAGCGCAGCAGGGTGCTCGGACCTTACCGTAGCCATTGCTCCGACAATGAATCCCGCTGCCCTAGATACGGATCCGGAGTCCATGATGAATACCACTGGCCGGATTTCTCCGGCCTCCCTCTTGACGACCCTGATTCTCGCCGTCACGGCTTTCCAGTTCGCCCTCACCATGACCATTCCGGCGCTACCGGCCATCATCGCCGGTCATGGCGGTGACACCGGCGCGATCGGCCTCGCACAGGCTCTGTTCGCATTGGCCGGCGCCCTCGGGACGGTCTTCCTGCCGTTGTCGGACCGGTTCGGCCGTCGCAATTACCTGCTCGCTGCGCTGGTCATGGGTGCGCTCGGCGCGCTGGTATGTGCGCTCGCTGCCGAACCTGGCCTGTTCGCCGTCGGCCGTATCCTGCAGGGCTTCGGAGTGGTCGCCCTACCGTTGTCGAATATTCTCACCCATCAATACCTGCCTCCCGCACGTTTCGGCAGGGCTCTTGGCCTGCTCAGCATGGTCAACCTGGGTGTCAGCGGAGTCGACGCCCTTCTGGCCGGGTGGCTCGCCGACGCCTACGGCCACCGGATCATCTTCTGGATCATGCTTGTCGTCCAGGTCGTGGCCGTGATCACCGTCGCCCGCCTGTTACCCGCCGACACGCCCGACCGCTCCCGCCACCCGGACTGGACCGGCATGATCGTCCTAGCCCTCGCCATTGTGTCGTTGCTGACCGGCATCTCCAACAGCAGCACCTGGGGTTGGGCTTCACTCAGGACGCTCGGCGCGCTCGTCGGCGGGCTGGCCCTGCTCGCTGTCTTCGTCGCGGTCGAAAAGCGCACTGCCCGGCCGATGATCTGGGTAGGTCACCTACGCTCACGTCGTACCTGGCCCCTATTGCTTGTGCCCATTTTCGCGATGGGTGCGTTGTTCGGTCTTACGGTCTTCGTGTTGCCGCTGTACGGACAGAACTCAGAGATCGGCCTTGGCATGTCCGCGCTGGAGTTCGCCGCGTTGGTCAGCGTTCCCTCCTCAGTCGTCAACTGCGTTTGCGCGCCGATCGCGGGCGGCATCGCCCTGAAGGTTGGATGGCGTCGCCTGCTGCTGTTCGGCCTGGTCGGGATGGTCGCTGGAATGATCGTGCTGACCGTTTTCTTGCCGGTGTCGTGGGTCGTGATCATCTGCGCGGCAGGGGTGGGTGCGTCATTTCACGGGTTCGCAGGGACCGCTGCCAATGGCATGGCCGTCCTGCTGTCTCCCAAGGAGAGTTCCTCGTTCCTGCCCGCGATGATGTCGTGCGCGTTCTCCATCGGTGCCGCGTTGGGCGTCTCTGTCTCCGTCTCGGTGCTGACCGACTTGGGCGGCGGGAGTCAGGCTGCTTTCACCGGCGCTGTCGGTGTGCTGGCTGGAATGTCGGTGCTGTCGGTGCTGGCCGGCGCTCTTGTCCCTAACCCCGCGCAGGCGGAGCGGGTCTCCGCGTGAGACGAAGGTGAGACACCGACCTAGGGATGCGCGGTAGTGGGCTGATCGGGCACTCTGCGATGGCAGCAGGTTGTCGTCGAGGGTGAGGTGTGGATGCCGACGGCGCCCATCGATTGACGCACGCCAAGCTCGGCGCAGACCTCGGCGAACTCGGCCGAGGTGTACTGGGCCCCGTGATCGGCGTGGAAGATCTCCCCGTCCAGGCTGCCCTGCGTCGCGGCGGCCGCTCGCAGCGCGTCGCTCACCAGCTCGGTGCGCATGTGGTCGGCGATCGACCAGCATGCGTGCCACCCGCTTTGTGGTCGACCGTGCGGCCCCGGGGGCGCAGTTCGGCGGTGATGCGCGGACTGCCGTAGGTGCCGTCGAACGCGGCGTGGATCTGCTTGATCTCCTCGGCGAGAGCGGCATCGGCCGCGGCCCGCTCCGCCCTGGCCGGCGCCGCGCCTTGCGCCACCGATACAAGCCCCGGATCCGGGCCTTGAGCTGCTTGTTCTCCTCTTCCAGCACGTCGCCGGGCGAATGGCGGGCCACGGGCGTCGAGAGTGGCGGGGCGTAGGCCGACGCTGAGACCGACGCCCCGCCATCTCATGCAGGGGCATCCGTGGAGTTGTCGCATTGACATTCCGGGACTTCCTGCGCTGGCGAATCGCAACCGGCAATAGGTGGGTAGGAGCTACGGGTTTTCGTCACGATGGCGGAACTTATTCGCACAGTTTGGCGGGTGGCGAGCGACAAGCATTGTGGTGTTGACTACTGAAGTAATAAACGATGTCACAGAGGGCTGCTGTTCGGCATCGGAGGGTTCATTGCACGCAGAGCTGTCGCGCCCCGTCAGTGGGGACTCTTGCGGGTGCTCCAGCGCAGGAGCCCTCCCGGAGGAGGCCGGTCAGCGCCTGTGCAAAGAGTCGCACTACATATTGATAGAGCTGCCCACAGAATGTGTCACAGACGAACTTTAGACACGAAGGAGCACGCGCACGGTAGGGTCACCATCGCGCAGGCTGTCGAAACTCTCTTCTGACATTTCCTCAGGAGATCCCCATGCTCGTAACGCCCGGCCAGGTGCCGTCACCGTTTGTGGAGGAGTTACAGCGAATCCTGGTGCGCCGCCGCATGTCCTGGCGAAAGCTGGCCGAGCTGGTCGGCTACGACCCCAGTTGGTTGAGCAAGGTCAAGAACGGTCGGGTCTCGCCATCGGACGACCTGGTGCGCAGGTGTGATGAGGCGTTGGAAGCCGGTGGCGTGTTGATCGCGCTAGGGGCGGCGGAGCAGACCCGTCATCCCGCCCAGCTTCCCGCGCCACCGAGTGGGTTCACGGGCCGTCGCCGTGAGCTGCAGCGCATCCGCGACGCATTGACCCAGCCCGTTGCGGAAGCGGAGTCGATCATCGTGACCATTGACGGTCCGCCCGGTGTCGGCAAGACATCGCTGGCACTGCGGTGCGCGCACGACATACTCCGGCTGGAGCCCGAGCGGTATCCCGATGGCCAGCTGTACGTCAATCTCCGCGGCTTCACTCCCGATCAGAGTCCTCTCGCCTCGGGGCGGGTGCTGGAGGAGTTTCTCCTCGCGTTGGGCGTGCCCGCCCAGGACATCCCGCAGGAGACAGAGCAGCGCGCCCGGCTGTACCGGTCGGCGTTGGCGTCCCGGCAACTGCTGATCCTGCTGGACAACGCGGGAGCCTCCCACCAGGTGGAGCCGCTGCTACCGGGAACGTCAGCCTGTGGGGTGATCATAACCAGCCGCAGGAGACTGACGGCCCTGGCGATGCGCGTGGCGGTGGAGCAGATAGAGCTGGGCCCAATGACCGAAAGCGAGTCGGTCCAGGTACTTCGCCGGGTGATCGGAAAGGCCCGCACCGACACGGCGGCACATGATCTGGCCACCCTGGCGCGCTGGTGTGGCGGGCTGCCGCTGGCGTTGCGGATCGCGGCCGAACGAGTGTCGGCACATCGCTACCACCCTCTCGGTGACCTGATCGAGGAACTGGCCAGCGAAAGGCAACGGCTAGACGCGCTGGCAACTGAGGAGTCCATCGCGGTCCGCACCGCGTTCGCCTGGTCCTATCGAGACCTCGACCCTGACCAGGTGATGCTGTTTCACCAGCTGAGTCTGCATCGTGGCTCGCATATCAGCACTGAGGCTGCGGCCGCGCTGGCCGGGCTGCCGGTGGCGCAGACGCGGCGATTGCTAGGGTCGTTGAGCGCCGTACACCTGCTTGAGCCGGCACCGCGGAGCCGCTATCACTTCCATGACCTGATCCGTGTCTATGCCGCCGAGCGACTGGAGGCCGACAGTACCCCGGCCGACCGCCGCACGGCGGTCCGGCGACTGATCGACTGGTATCTGCACACAACGATGGCCGGGAGCCGGGCGCTGGCCCCCTTCCGGGTGAGCCCACTCGCGCTGGACCCGCCGTCCCCAGGAGTGACGCCGCTACGGTTCGATTCCGATCAGGCCGCTCTGTCCTGGTACGACCTGGAGGCGCCGAACTTCGTGCCGATCATCCGGCTCGCGGTGGACCACCACTTGCACCAGACGGCTTGGCAGATGGCCATCGCGCTGTTCGACTACCTGCGGCTGCTGCGTACCTCAGGCGGCTTGTGGCTGGCGACTTCCACGCTGGCGGTAAAGGCAGCCGCCGCGGCGGAGGATTGCAGAGCTCAGGGCTGGGTCACCACCAGCCTGGCCGAGGCGTACCGATGGTTGCGCCAGTACGAACATTCCCAACGCGAGTTCGAGCAGAGTCTGGTCCTGCAGCGGGCGGCAGGGGATCGCCATGGCCAGGCGTGGGCGGTTGCCGGGCTGGGCTTTTTGGCGATTGATTGCGATCGACTGCAGGACGCACACGACTATGCCCGCCAAGCCTTGGCGCTGTTCGAGGAAGTGGGGGACCGTCATGGTCAAGCCTCGGCGCTGTTCACCTTGGCCGACGCCTACCACGGATGGGAGCGCCACACTGACACCCTGGAGGTGCTGGTGACGTCCCTGAAGATCTTCGAGGAGATCGGGAACCACGATGGGCAGGGACTGGCGCTGGCGAAGATCGCCGACACCTACGCCGCACTCGGTGACCACGAGCGGGCGTTGGCCCATCTGGATCAATCCTTGCAAGCGCGACGCCTGGCGGGTTCGCGCTGGGGCGAGGCAGATGCCCTCGCCCGGCGCGGCCGCACGCTGGAGGCGCAAGGCCGCTTGAAGGAGGCACGAGCGGCCTGGCAGGCGGCGCTGACACTGTATGAGGATGTCGACGACCCTCGCGCCCGGGACATCCGTGCCTACCTCGACGGCAGCGCGGTCACCCCAGGGACCCGCATGCTAGCTCGCCCCGCCTGGTGAAACTGTGGGCGTGAAGGTGACCGGCAGCTCATGCAGGCCGCGCACGATCGAGCTGGGCTGGCGACGCAACTGCTTGACCGGTACGGCCGGCGCCAGATCAGGCAGCCGCTGGACCAGCGCGCCCAGCGCAATGGCCGCCTCCATGCGGCCCAGCGTGGCACCGAGGCAGTGGTGCAGGCCGTATCCGAAGCCCATGTGCGCCCCGGCCTCGGCGCGGGTGATGTCGAAGCGATCCGGGTCGGCGAACCACTCCGGATCGTGGTGGGCCGCGGCCAGAGCGATGACCACCGGCTCACCGGCCGGGATGGTCACCTCGCCGATCGTCACCGGTTCGGTGGCGAATCGCCAGGCCGCCAGCTCCATCGGCCCGTCATATCGCAGCACCTCCTCTACAGCGGTCTCGATCATGTCAGGGCGTTCACGCAGCAATGCCAATTGCTCTGGATGAGCCATCAACGCAAGGACGCCGTTACCGATGAGGCCGGCGGTGTTCTCGTGTCCGGCGATTACCAGCAGAAAGGCCATCGACAGCAGTTCAGTCTCGCTGAGCTTTCCGGCTCGTTCAGCGGCCACCAATTCGCTGAGCACATCATCGCCAGGAGCCGCACGCTTGGTGGCCACCACAGCACGCAGATACTCGCCTGGCGGGGGCGCATCGACCGGCTGTTGGTCACTGGCGCTGGGTTGGAGGGAGACAGCGTTGGAGGTCCACTGCCGGAAATAGCCCTGATCGGCGATAGGGATTCCTAAAATCTCGCACATGACGGTCGTCGGCAACGGGTAGGCCAGTTCGGCGATGAGCTCGGCGTAGCCGCGGCCGGCGAAGGCGTCGATCAAGGTGTGGGTTAGATCCCAGATTCGTCCACGCATCTCTTCGGTGCGCCGTGCAGTGAAGGCGGCCGTCACCAGCCGCCGCAGGCGAGTATGGTCAGGCGGCTCCCGGGTCAGCAGATGTACTCCCAGACCCGCCCCGTCCTCCAAAGGGCGGCCACGATCAGCCTGACGCCAGGCCGGGCCTGCCACCCGGGGATCTCGGCTCAACCGCGGATCCGCTAACGCCATCCGTGCCTCCGCATACCGCAAGACCACCCAGCACCGCACGCCATCGCGCAGATACACCGGACACACTGGACCTCTGTCCCGCAGCCACGCATAGGCAGGGTAGGGGTCACCTTCCACATCCGGGCCCAGCAATTGGTCCTTGATCTTCACCTTGCCCCCTCAACCATCGGCATGACGATCTGTCCACCGGCACGTCTGAATAGCCTAAAGACCGCTAGTCGAGTGAACCATGGTCCAGGGCAACCAGCCCACATCCCACCGCTGGCCTCGAACTCCTGCCCTGGCGCCAGGCGGCCGTACCCAACCACCACAGCGACGAGCGGGCACGGCTGCCCCAAGACCCGTCGCATGAAGAAGAGCTGCACGACCCAGCCCAGCCGGCCTCCCCTTCCCCGACGCCGCCCAGGCCTTGCAGGTCAAACGCCGCCGCACCGACTGGCGGCCCCGCAGGACCACCATCGTCACCCCACTGCCCCCAGTCATCCCGACGACTGCGGCCCTGCCTCGCCGCTGCCCGGGACCTGCTTTCCCAACGTGCACCCGTGGTAACAGGAAGCCACGACCTCATGGCTCTGCGAATTCAATCGATGGGCCCGGACGCCGCGTTTCTTCAGATAGTCAACACATCAACACTTGTGACGCGCCACTCACTATTCGATCATTGGACTGGGCGCAGCAATGAGGGCGGAGCTCGCTTTTGAATAATACTTCTCTCCGTCGGAGTGTGCCGCAACAGGGAGAGATGAAATGGCATGGCGGCGTGGCCGTGGTGCCAGCTCCTGCTGCTTTTGCCCCGGTCTCTCTGTACGTCGAAATACCCTCATCTCCATTGTCGGAGGTGGAGCTTGAAGCAAGCTTTGAGGGGAGCGTCTGGCGGGCTGCGGCGGGCGTTCCCGTTTGCCGGCGCCTGAATAGGAGATACATGGGCGCCGCGGAGTCGCTGCGGTCAGTATTTGTACAAGCCGTCACTTGTTTGCGTACGTTCATTCGCAGACGCACCCTATTGCAGGTCGCATCTATCGCACATCATCGGCGAATGTCGTCTGTCGGCAAGCCGGGCATGGGCCTCATTTAAGGAGGGATTGCGCTGTCAGCTGGTATAGAGAACGAGAGGTCAAACGAAAAGCAAAATAGTCGGCGACGTTTGGGGGTCAGCCCAAAAGCGGTCACTCGACGTGCCGCGCTGATTCTCCCGGACACGCTCAGCGTGGAATCGTGGTCTGAGATCGGTCACGAGATAGCCATCATTTCCGACGCCTCCGCATGGTGGCTCGCCGATTGGCTCATCTACGGGCAACGCAAGTATCCGAATCGATACCGGAAGGCGATCGAGGACACCTCCCTCGACTACCAGACCTTGCGCAACTACGCCTGGGTCGCACGTAGGTTCCCCGTGTCCCGCCGGCGGGACAAGCTCAGCTTCCAGCACCATGCCGAGGTGGCTTCGCTGCCTGAGCACGAGCAGGACCTGTGGCTGGAGCGCGCGCAACGGTTCGGCTGGTCGAAGGCGATGCTACGCCGCGAGGTACGCAGAGCCCGCAACGCGAACGGCGATGCGGACAACGCCGTGAGGGCCCAGGTCTTCAAGTTACAGATCGAACTCAAGCAGCAGGATCTATGGCAGGCGGCGGCCTCCCGAGAGGGGTATCCGCTGGACGAGTGGGTGATGCTGGTGCTCGACCGGGCCGCCGGGGAAATCCTGGCGCCACGTGATGTGACAGCCACTTCGCAGGCAGTCTCGCAGGTCGGAACCTCGCATGATCTCGTACCCCTTTCACAGAACGGCGTCGCGGGTGTTGTACGACCTGGGGCAGAAACGGAACATGGCCGGGCACGTACGGGAGCAGCGCCTGCGCCGGTACCCGCAACGAACAGGTGGGCATCACGAGGACCTTCCTCAGAGACGAACGGACACCCGGCCGCGAACCATCCCGCAGTTGCGGGTGCATCATCCGTGGCGCGAGCCGCAGCGGATGGTCAGGCCGGAGGAGGGCATGAGTAGTCCTGTGCCGGCCATCGACTGGTGATCTTGCTGGAGGGCGTCGTGCCTGGCCAGATCGTCAGCCACGCTGTCTTGCCGGCGGCGCCAGATCACATACGGCCGGGCGAGGACGCGGGTGGCGTGAGGACCGGGCAGGCAAGTCGGCGAGGAGGGAGCGGGGGAGCGTGCGCGGCAGTCGCCGATCTCGGTCAGCAGCGGGGCGATCCTTCATCACCCACAACCGGAACCGGTCGTAGACGGACGACTTGCGGATCCGTACCCGGCGGCGCTCTGTTTCTCGGTTCTGGGACGCAGCGGCCGGTCAGCTCACAGTTCGACCCTGCCGCCGGTCGGTACGTCCGGAGGACCACCGGGCCCTGCAGAACTCGTGCCGAACCTCAGCCGGTCGAGCGAGGAGGATGTGACCCGGTGGCACCTCGGGCGCATCAGTCTCTCGACTACCGACAAGAGGATGGTGCGTCAGTGCGCAAGGGCAGGCGCGTTACACCGCGCATCGATCGCGCCGGCGCCTGGGAGACGGGACCGCACAGCCTCAGATAAGGCAGCCGCTTCACCAACGCGCGGAAGGCGATCTCGCCCTCCAGCCGACCCAGTGGCGCACCCAGGCAGTAGTGGACGCCGCTGGACAATGCAAGGTGTTCGCGGGCGTTAGGGCGGGACAAGATGAAGGTGTCGGGCCGCGGGAAGACCTCGGGGTCGCGGTTGGCGCCGCCCAGGATGAGGCAGATCTGCGCCCCTGCCCGCACCACGCGCCCGTCGATCTCCGTGTCCCGCCTGGCCACCCGCGATGTCAGTTGGACCGGGGAGTCGAAGCGCAGCGCCTCCTCCACTGCGGCGGGGGCGAGTGACGGCTCCGCGCGCAGCTCCGCCCACGGCCCCGGCTGGGTGAGCAGAGCACGCACCCCGTTGCCGATCAGGTTGACCATGGTCTCGAATCCGGCCAGGAACAGCAGCAGGCACGTCGCCTTCACGTCCCTGTCAGACAGTCGGGTGTGATCCCCGGACGGGGACGACTTGTCCACGGCGCTGATCAACCGGCTGATCACGTCATCGCCCGGCGCGCGCCGCCGCGCCGCTATGAGGTCGTCGAAAAACGCGTTGACCTCCAGCAGCGCCTGCCTGGCCCGCACGACGTCCCGCCTTGCGTAGGTGCCGCCGAGCGCGTTGCCCAGCACCGTCCCCCACGTGGCGAACTGGCGGTGCCGCTCGTGGGGGATGCCGAGCAGTTCACAGATGACGAGAATAGGGAACGGCGCGGCGAACCTCTCCATCAAGTCGAACGGCTCGTCGCCCGCCAGCCCGTCGATGAGCCGGTGGGCGATCTCCTCGATGCGCCCCTGGTGCGTCCGCAGCGCGCCCGGTGTGAAGGCGGGCGAGACCAGCCGCCGCAGCCGCGTGTGGGTGGGAGGATCCATCGCGAGGAAGGAGGCCGCGAGCGGCGGCAGGACGCCAGAGGGACGCTCCGGCCAGTTGAAGATGCCGTACGGCTCCTGCGGTCTCGGCTGCGGCCCCTCGACGCAGAAGTCAGGGCTGCGCAGCACCTGTGAGGCGACGGCGTGGGAGGCCGTCACCCATGGGCCCAGGCGGCTGCGGACCAGCGTGCCGCGCCGGCGAATGCGAGCGTAGAAGGGGTATGGGTCCCGCGATCTTGTCCGGTTCGCCGCCCCGGCGAGGGGGTCGCCGAGCACCGACATGACCCGGATCGCCGCGTTGGTTCCGGCCAGGGAGAGCGACAGAGCAAAATCCGCGCGCATTGCCATCCGATGTCCCTCCGTAGTTTTCAGAAGCGATATGACCGGATGATAATCAAGGCAATCGTAATTCGCGCCAGCGGATGGCGTTGCCTTGACATCCGCCATTCCCGATGCTTTTATCCCTCTGGGCGATGGAAATTCAACCTTCAAGAGGTGGATCGATGGAGAGCGCTCAATCGGGTCCGAACAGGGTCGTCGTAACGGGGCGCGGAGCTGTGACCCCACTGGGTCCGAGCTGGGCAGACACTTGGTCCGGGATGATTGCCGGGCGGAGCGGAATTCGCCGGCTCGCCAATTTCGATATCACCGATATTCCGGTTGGCATAGGTGGCGACCTGGTCGGATTCGACCCTGCAGAATACTTGCCCAAACAGCTGACCCGGCGTACTGACAGGACCGTTCACATGGCGCTGGCGGCGACCTTGCAGGCGCTGCGTGAGGCGAAACTCGAGATAACTCCTGAAATGGCGCCGAGGGTCGCGGTCGTGATCGGTACGGCGGGCGGCCCGACCCGGACGGTCATCGACGCCGGCGAGGCGCTGGGCAGCCGCGGCTTCTACGGGATCAGCCCGTACTTCTTTGCCACCAGCAGCGTCGACAGTACGGCGGGAGAGGTGTCGATGCACATCGGCGCCCAGGGCCCCTCGCACTGTATGACCACCGCCTGCGCGACCGGCGCCACCTGCCTGGGCGAGGCGATGCAGCTCATCCGCGGCGGCCGGGCCGACGTGGTGGTGGCGGGCGGCGTGGACCACACGCTCACCCGGCTGGACCTGGCCGCGGCGGCCCGCGCGACTGCCCTGTCGCGCAGGCAGGATCCGCCGGAGGCGGCCAGCCGCCCCTTCGACCGTGGGCGCGACGGCTTCGTGATGAGCGCGGGCGCAGGCGTCCTGGTGCTGGAGAGCGCGGCCCACGCGGCCTCGCGCGGCGCGCACGCGCACGCCGAATTGGCAGGCTACGGCGCCACCACCGACGCCTTCCACCTCACGGCGCCGCAGCCCACGGGCATGATGGTGGAGCGCGCGATGCGCATGGCCCTGGAGGAGGCCGGCGCGCGCCCCGAGGACATCGGATACGTCAACGCGCACGGGACCGGCACCAAGCTCAACGACAGCATCGAGATCGGGGTGATCCGGCGTGTGCTCGGCGAGCATGCCACCCGGATCCCGATCAGCTCAACCAAGAGCATGACCGGGCACATGCTTGGCGCCGCGGGCGCGGTGGAGCTCCTGGCCGCAGTCGAGGCGATGAACACCGGCCTGGTGCCGCCCACGATCAACTGCGACGACCCGGAGGACCCGGAGCTGAACTTCGTTCCCTGGCGGGCCCAGCGACACGACGTCGAGGTGGCGATGAGCAACTCCTTCGGGTTCGGCGGGCACAACGCGGTGCTGGTCGTGCGCCGCCTGCGGTGAGCCGGCCGAGCGCCGCGCGCGAGAGGGGCCCGCACCATGGCAGGGCAAGGAGCCGGAGCAAGAAGAGCGACGATGCAAGGAGATGACGATGACAGCGCAAGCCGCCGAGTCGCCGACCGCGGCCATCCCGCGATTCAGGCGCCCTTTCGACTGGGGGACGATCGATGAGACGGTCCGCGTCCACGGCGCGGTGATCGCGCGGGGGCTGGTCGACCTCAGCCTGGTGAAGAGGTTCAACTCAGAGGTGAGCCATTGGCTGACCGAGCACCCCCGTGAGACGGCGTCGGACACCGGCTCGACACAGTACGATCGGTTCCTTGGGCTGAAGACCATGCGAGTCCAGGGGCTGCCGGCCAAGGTGCCCGCCTCGCACGACCTCATCCTCAACGAGGAGATCGTCGAGTGGGCCCGCAGGATGCTCTCGCCTTGGTGCAACCAGATCCTGCTCAGCGTGGCCGAGCTGATCCGGATCGGCCCCCGTGAGTCGCCGCAGGTGCTGCACCGCGACACCGGTTCCTGGTGGCCGTGGTTGCCCCGTGAGGAGCATCCGCTCAATGTGCACGCCATGGTGGCGATGAGCCCGTTCACCACGGAGACGGGCGCGACGCGCGTGGTGCTGGACAGCAGCCGGTGGCCGCTGGAGCGGAGGCCCAGCCCGTCGCAGGTGCTGCGCGCCGAGATGGAGCCGGGCGACGTGCTGATGTTCCGCGGCGACACCCTGCACGGCGGCGGGGCGAACCGTACCATCGACCGGGTCAGGAGCGGCCTGGGGCTCAGTTACTGCGTCGGCTGGCTGCGCCAGGTGGAGAACTACACGTTGTCGGTGCCGCCGCACGTGGCGCGTGAGCTGCCCGACGACCTGCTGAAGCTGCTCGGCTACGCGACCCATGACGCCACGAGCGTGGCGGGCGGCCTGGTCGGCATGTACGACAACTCCGATCCGCTGATCGCCCTCCGCCAGGGCCGCCTGGCCGCCTCATGAGACTGCCCTGTTGGGACGCGCTGGCCCGCACGCTGGCGGACGCCGGCTGCCGCGCGGTCTTCGGCCTGCCGTCCGACGAGCCGGGCCTGCTCGACGCGGCGGCCCGCCTGCCGGGGCCGACCGTCCACGTAATCAGTGACCAGCGGATCGCCGCCTGCGCCGCGGCGGGCTACGCGATGACCACGCGCTCGCCCGCGGTGCTCGCGCTCACTTCCGGGCCGAGTTTCGCCAACGCCGTGCCCGGACTGCTCGAGGCCGCATCGCTCGGCACACCGATCGTGGCCGTCACCACCCGCGTGCCGGCCGAGCGGTTGGGCAGGGGCGCCTTCCAGCAGCTCGACCAGCGCGGGCTCATCGCCTCTCTCGCTGCCTGGCACCACGTGGTCGAGACGCCTCGGCAGCTCACGTGGGCCGCGCGCCGAGCCGTGGCACGGGCGCTGGACGGCAGGGGCGGCCTGGCGGTCCTGGAGATCGCCGCAGAGGTGGCGGAGTCGGAGGCGGATGTGCCGGACCAGGCGTGGGGACCGGTGCGGGCGGCTGTGTCACGGCCCGACGAGGCCGCGCTCGACGCGGCCGCCGACCTGCTCATCGCGTCCGCACGGCCGGTCATCGTCGCGGGTGGCGGCATGCGCTGGAGCGCCGCCGCGGGCGGCCAGACGCTGGTCCGGCTCGCCGAGGAGCTGGGCGCCCCGGTGTTCACGACCGCAGCCGGGCGCGGGGCCGTGGACGAGCGTCATCCGCGCGCGTTCGGACTGGCGGGCCTGTACACGACGCCGCCGGCCGACCGCCTGTTCGCCGAGGCTGACGTGGCGCTGGTGCTCGGCAGCGCCTTGGAGGAGACCGTCCAGATGGGGTGGCCCGCATTGGAGCGCACCCGTATCGTGCACGTCGATCGCGACCCGTACGCGTTGGGCATGGTGGTCGAGCCGCACGTCGGGCTGGTCGGTGACGCCGGGCTCGCGTGCGGGGAGCTGCTGCGCAGGCTCACCGCCGCGCGGCGCTCGCCACGCGGAGAGTGGCTGGCCGTCCAGGAGCGGGTCGCCCGTGTCCAGCAGGCCTGGGCCGACGCGGGATACGCCGAGTCACCCGTGCGGGCCGCCATCAGGGCCGTTCAGACGCGGCTGGGTCGGCCCTCGGTGATCGTCCAGGAGAACGGCCTGCACGATATGTGGAGCTACCACTATCCGGTGCTGGAGGTGGCCGAGAGCACAGCCGTGGTGTGCCCGGGAGAGCAGACGATGATGGGGTACGGCGTGGCCGCGGCGGCGGGAGCGGCACTGGGCGCGCCGGCAGGTGGTCCAGGAGGTGACACAGCAGGCGGCCCGGTCGTGGTCTTCTGTGGCGATGGCGCGTTGCGGCTGAGCGTGGGCGCGCTGGCTGTGCTCGCCGAGCACGCGCTCGGGGTCGTCCTGGTCGTCTTCGACAACGGCGGTTTCGGCTGGCCCCGCCATCTCCGTGCGAAGCTGGCCGCGCCCGACGAGCTGACCAGATTCGCCCGGCCCTTGTCCATCCCCGACCTGGCGGCCGCATTCGGCGGCTGGGGCTGCGAGGTGGACGGCGAGCGGGACCTGGAGCAGGCGCTGGACCAGGCCGGGAAGCACGCGGCGGCGGGCACGTTCGCGGTGGTGCGGATACCGGCGCCCGACCACGACGTGCCGGCGGGCGTGATCGCGCATGCCGGCGAAGCAGACCTAACGGAGGTGTCCAGTTGAGCAGCACGCCGGCGACCCACGCCGCGCTGCCGCCGTGGCGCGGCTTCAATCTTCACCAGATGTTCGCCCTGGGCGGGCGCTGGCGCGAGCTCATGCCGATGGGGGAGCACCGGGTCCACGAGGACGACTTCCGCTGGCTCAGCGAATGGGGGTTCGACTTCGTCCGGGTGCCGATGTCGTATCTGCTGTTCATCGGCGACAGCAGTCGCCGATCGTTGCCCGAGGAGCGGCTGGCCATCATCGACCAGGTGGTGGAGCTCGGCCGCCGCTACGACGTGCACGTGTCGCTGAATCTCTGGCGGGCGCCGGGGCACACGAACTTGGGGTACCCCTACAACGAGCCGGAGCCTGGCACGTTGTGGACCGAGGACGGGCTCGGCTCGCTGGACCTGTTCGTGCACCTGTGGCGCACCCTGGCCCGGCGCTACCGCGGTATCTCGGCGGATCGGCTCAGCTTCGACCTGGTCAATGAGCCGCCGGCCACGCGTACGCTGCTGAGCGACGCCGACATCATGCGCGTCCACGAAACGGCGGCCCGCGCCGTGCACGAGGAGGATCCCGGGCGGCTCGTCCTGGCCGAGGGCCTGGGCTGGGGCTTCGCACCCGCGTCCGCGCAGTGGTCCAGGGATGCGCGGGTCGCCCAGAGTGTGCACGTCACCCAGCCGCTCGCGCTCACCCATTACCGGTGCGAGCACGTGCCAGAGATGTTTGCCGTCGCTGACGAGGTGCCGAGCTGGCCGCTGGGACCGGCTGCCGCGGACGCCGGAGCAGATGACGCAACGGACGATGGAGGAGATCGGGACCCGTGGGTGGCGGAGCGGCTGGCCGAGCGCGGCGCGGACCGTACCGTGCTGTGGGACCGAGAGCGGCTGGCGCGGTCGCTCAGGCCCTGGTACGACCTGGTGGCTCAGGGGGTCGGCGTGCACGCTGGGGAGATCGGCTCCTACCGGCGCACTCCCCACGCCGTGGCGCTGGCCTACCTGCGGGACGTGGTCGAGGAGTTGGACGAGCACGGGATCGGGTTCGCGCTGTGGAACCTGCGCGGGCCGTTCGGCGTGCTCGACTCCGGGCGTGACGACGTCGCGTATGAGGACTGGCACGGCCATCTGCTGGACCGCGAGATGCTGGACATCCTGCGCAAGAGATAACAACACTGCGGCGCCCGCCCACCCCAGCCGGGTGGGCGGGCGCCGCAGCGTCAACCGAGAACGGGATGCTTAGTCGAAGAGGAACAGGCGGGCGAAGCCGTCCCTGGCGATCAGGAAGCCTACGATGGCCAGGACCCAGCCGAGGAAGGCCACGGAGTGGCGCGACAGATAGTTGCCGATACGCTGTAGCAGGCGCTCCGCCCGCCCGCGTATGACGAGCCGGACCAGCAGCAGGAGCAGAGCGGGAAGAATCATGACCACGTTGTAGAGCGCCAGCGTGGGCACCCACTCCACGGGCGTCAGGTGTTCGGCGGCCATCAGGCCGATGGCGCCCAGGTAGGGGAGCATGGTCACCAGCTCGATCGCGCCGGCCGTCAAGCCGAGGAGGACCATGCCCCAGACGGACTTCTGGGACTGTTCGATCTTCTTGATGGTGTCCGAGGCGTCGCTGCTCTTGCCCATCTTCGCTCGGCGTTTGGGGTCGAAACGGAAGCTGAGCAGGAACATGCCCACGCCGACGACCAGCTCGATCCAGTAGCCGACTGGACTGTCGAGGCGGTCTCCCAGCGTGTCGAGCACCGGGCGGAGCCCGAGCATGAGCCCGACGCCGACCCCGAAGTAGAAGACCACGATCGTGGCCAGGTAGACGAGCACCCTTCCCGTGAAGGGACGCCCGGCTGCGAGCATGAGGAACACCGGGATGAGGAGCGTGCCGATGCTCGTGCTGTCGAGGAGCGCGAGCACGACGAGGCCGAGTAAAAGCGCGACAGTCATTCATCCATTCCTTGCCGAAGCCGATGACAGCGGACGCGACGAAGAGCGTATGTCCGGATCGCGGGAAGCGACTTCGCTCCCGCGACACCGCGACACCGCTCTTCACTCTGTTTCAGGCTATTTTGTTGCCCTAACTGTCGCCATGCTGTCCGCCCACCAATAATTGCAGTCTGGCGGCGGGCGCAGCCCGCGGACGACTCCGACGGTGACGGAGCCGAACAGCTCCAGGAGTCGCCGCTGGTGCGGCCGGCTGAGCGAGTCGATCTCGCCGGTGTAGTACGTGAACACGCCCCCCGGCCGCAAATGGGCCGCCGCGTGCTCGAAGAAGTGCTCGGCGTAGGTGACGCCGCGCAGGACATGGGCGAAGAACTCGGCCTTGGTCGTCGGATAGGTGTCGAAGAGAATGGCGTCGAATTCGCCGAGGTCGGCCATGACGTCCTGCCAATAGCCGCGCACCAGCCTGATGTCCCGGTCGGGGAACCCCGCCCGCCAGCGCAGGAACTCCTCGGCCACCTGGTCGTTCGCCTCGATGATCGTGTGCGAGGCGACGCCCTCCTCCTGAAGGAAACCGGCCGAGATGCCCATGCCGAAGCCCACTTCCAGGACGTGACCGTGGGACTCCGCGGCCTGCCGGGCCAGGGTGCGCATCAGCGGGCGCTCCCAGTCCTGCATCACCTGCTGACGGTCGATGCTGAGCTGAGATCCGTCGTAGTCGGCGCCGGTGTCGTGCCAGTCCGCGCGTAGCGACTGCCGCTCGGACCCCGCGACCAGGTCGGCCGACAACGCGCTGAGATGCGACAAGTCCGCCGCGAACTCGTCGATCGCCCGCCGCAGCAGCCAGGTCCGCTGCTCCCGTCGCGGCGGGCGCATGAAGTCCCCCGCCTTCGGCACGACCTGGACGTCGAAGTCGTCGAACCTGCGCAGCATCGATGTCACCGGCGCTGGACGTAGTCGAGGAAGTCCTGGACCGTCTTGATATCGGCCAGCGCCTCATCCGGGATCTCGACCCCGGTGCTGTCTTGGGTGGCGAAACACACTTCGACCATGGCGAGCGAGTCGAGGCCGAGGTCCTCCGTGAAGGACTTCTCCGGCCGAACCTCGGAGGCCGCCACGCCGGCCACCTCCTCGACGCACTCTGCCAGGATCGACAGGTATTCCTGTTGGGTCATTGTCATGAAAAACTCCGTTTCCGTGTCCCGCCATTGAAGCGGACAAGACAGAAGTGCGGGCGCCCACCCGAATATGGCAATTCTGTGGCCGCAATCTGCATCCTTGTCAACATTTCCAATCGATTATCTGAAAAAGCTCCACGGGGTTGCCAATCGGGTGCTCGGTGGCTTTTGCTGAGAAGCCGCGCTTGTTCGTCGGCGAGAGCGCCGATGCGAAGCAACCCTGCTCCGGAACCGGTCGGTGCCTGCGGCTCTCGTGGAAGGCACGCTCGCCGATTGTCCCGCCGGCGGGACGGACAACCCCTCGAAATCAGCCTGCGGAGAGGCAGCTCATGCCCATTGGACTGATCAAGCAAAGACGGGCGGATGCCCTGGTGACGGAGCGGCTGCCGCTGCTCGACGCGGTCAGAAGAACCCTGGAGGAGCATCCGGAGCCGGTGCTGGACGTGCTGACGCGAATCTCTCCGTACAAGGCCGCCGTGTTGGAGCTCCGCTCGGCGATCGAGACCTTGGCGGGCGCCGCCGAGGAGGTGCGCGCGCACCGGCCCAGGCAGCTGGGGCTGCTGACCGTGTTCATGCCGTCGAATGTGCTGCTGTACTCGTACGTGCTCTACCTGCTGCTTCCCTCCCTCTACACCGAGCGGGTCGTGGTCCGCCCCGCGAGTGTGGTGCGCGAGCCGTTCCGCGACCTGCACGAGCTGCTGGCGGCAGCGCACCAGCTGCCGATCGAGTTGTCGGGCGCCAGCCAGCGGGAGTTCGTCCAGGTGCCGGTGGCCGCCGCCGACTTGGTGGTGTTCACCGGGGCCTACCGCAACGCCGAGCAGGTGCGGGCCTGTCTACGGCCGGAGCAGCTCATGCTCTTCTTCGGCCAGGGCATCAACCCGTTCGTCGTGGGCGAGCATGCGGACCTACAGCGGGCGGCCGAGGACGCGATCAGAATCCGTCTCCTCAACTCCGGGCAGGATTGCTTCGCCCCCGACGTGTTCCTGGTTCACCAGGCCGTGCGCGACGGCTTCGTGGCCGAGCTCAGCGCCCGGCTGGCCTCGCTCAAGTGCGGCGACTACGTCGACCCACAGGCCGACTACGGCCCTCTGTACTACGACTCGGCGTTGCAGCACATCGCCGAGTACCTGCGCCGCAACCAGGAGAGGATCGTCCACGGCGGCCGGGTGGACTTCCGGACCGGCGTTGTCGAACCGACCGTCATCCTGGGAACGATGAAGGGCAGGCCCGCGGTCAGTGAGCTGTTCGCCCCGGTGTTCAACGTGGTCAGCTATTCGGCTCCGGAGCAGCTGCGCGACTGCCTGACCTCGCCGTACTTCGAGGAGCGCGCGATGGGCGCCATGGTCTACGGCGCCGGGACCGAGGTGACCGAACTGCTCGCCGCCAAGCACACCGTCGCCGTGGAATGCACGCTGCTGGACGTGGAGCACGGCAACCGCCCCTTCGGCGGGCGCGGGGCGATGGCGAATTACGCCGCGCTGCACAGGAAACTCCACGCCGAACCCCTTCTCATTTCCAAAGCGGTCGGGGATTACCTGGGCCACGCCGGCCGACCCTGATAGACCGATCCCCACCAGGCCGGACCGGCCGGCGCCGGGTCCGTGAACTCGCCGGAGCACATGCCGTGATCAGGAATCAGCTTTATACGTTCGTCGACCCCATCTGGTACGAGTTGCCCCGCTGGCCCCCTGGCGAGGAAACGTTCGAGATCGCACGCAGGAAGACGCCGCCCGGCTGGCGGCGCGTCGACGGGGACCTGTGGCTCGAGTTTCACCCGCTCGACCGCCCGATGCCTGAGCAGGGCTGGAAGGTGCACGTCTCGGCCTGCCGCGACAACGCCGAGCGGGTGCTACGCGAGGTGTGGGCATACTGCGTGCCCCGGCGGATCGCGTTCAAGACGCTGCCCGACCGGCGCACGATGTTCGCGCTCAACTCCAAGCAGGCGCCCCGGCAGTCGAGTGGCAAGCTGGCTACCCTCTACCCGGTCGGCGTGACGGAGCTGCAGAAACTGCTGGAGGAGCTGTCCGAGGTGCTCGCCGGGGAGCCGGGGCCGTACATCCTCAGCGACCTGCGCTGGGGGGACGGGCCGCTCTACGTGCGCTACGGCGCCTTCACCCGCAGGCACTGCCTGACCGCCGACGGCGAGTTGGCCGAGGCGCTGGCCCGGCCTGACGGCCTGCTGGTGCCCGACAGGCGCCAGCCGTCCTTTGTGCTGCCACCGTGGGTCGAGGTGCCGCCGTTCCTGGCCGGGCACCTGGCCACGCGGCGCGCGGCGGCCGAGGACTTCCCGTACCGGGTGGAGAAGGCACTGCACTTCTCCAACGGCGGCGGCATCTACCGCGGCATCCGCGAGTCCGACGGGTTACGGGTCGTGCTCAAGGAGGCCAGGCCGTATGCGGGCTGGGATGACGACGGACGCGACGCGGTCGCACGGCTGCGCCACGAGGCGTGGGCGCTGGAGCGGCTGGCCGGTATCCCGGGCATCCCGCGCCTGCACGACCGGTTCACCACCGCCGGGCACGAGTTCCTGGCCATGGACAACGTGCCGGGAACGGCCCTCTACACCTGGATGGCACTGCGCTACCCCTACATCAATCCAGAGCCCGACGACGACGACCTCGACCGCTACCGCGACGAGGCCATGGCCGTGCTGGGCCGCATCGAGGAGCTGGTGGCCACCGTGCACGATGCGGGCTTGGTCTACGGCGACCTGCACCCCTACAACGTGATGGTCGACGAGGACGGGCGAGTAGGGCTCGTCGACTTCGAGCTGGCGGCCGACGCCTCCGACGCCGGCTACCGGCCCCCGCTGGGCTTCCCCGGCTTCGCCCCAGTGCGCCCCAAGACAGGGCTGGCCGTGGACCGGCACGCTCTGGCGATCCTGCGCAGCTGGCTGTTCATGCCGATCACGTTCATGCTGGCGATCCGCCCCAACAAGATCACGACGTACATGGCGCGGGCCGAGGAACGCTTCCGGCTGCCTGCCGGGTACGGCGAGCAGATCACGCGCGAGCTGGCCGCCACCGAGAACGATCACGAGGAGCCGTCGTGGGCGCACCGCAAGCGGGAGGAGGTCTACAGCGTCCCGCTGGAGGTCTCGCTCGATGTGGACAACCCCGACTGGCCCGCGATCCGCCGCTCCATGGCCGACGCGATCGAGCTGAGCGCCACGCCCGGCAGACGGGACCGGCTCTTCCCTGGCGACGTCGAGCAGTTCGTGCATGACGGGCCCAATTTCGCCTACGGCGCCGCCGGGACCCTGTGGGCGCTGTCGGCTGCGGCCGGACGCAGGGTGCCGCGTCTGGAGGAGTGGCTGCTCGACGCCGTGGCGCGCGGACTGCCCGGCCGTCCCGGGTTCTGGGACGGCATGCACGGCATCGCTTACGTGCTGGACCATCTTGGCCACCGCGGCACCGCCCTGGAACTCCTGGAGCGGGCTCTGCCGCTGACCGGCTCCGTCCACAGCGCCGCCTGGTTCAACGGATTGGCCGGGATCGGGCTCAACCTTCTGCGCTTCGCCGACGCCACCGGCGACGCCGCGTTGGCGGACCAGGCGGGCGAGGTCGCCGACCGGCTCCATCGAGCACTGGAGCGGGGTGAGCTGCAGGGCGTGGACATGCCGGCCCACCTGGCCGGCACCGCTGCCGCCGGGCTGGCGCAGGAACCCGACGCGGGGCTGCTGCGCGGCTGGTCGGGCGTGGCACTGTTCTTCGTGCGGCTGTACGAGCGGTCGGGTGACCCGGTGCATCTCGACGCGGCGGTCCGGGCGATCCATCGCGACCTGACGCTGTGTCACGTGCGCGACGACGGCACACTGCAGGTGGACGGCGGAACGCGGTCGATGCCGTACGTGGAGAATGGCAGCGCCGGGATCGCGCTTGCCGCCAATCAAGTGCTGCGCCACCGCGAGGACGAGTTGATCGCCGACCGGCTGCCGTCGCTTCTGCGCGCCTGCTGGTCGGAGCACGTGGTGGAACCGCCCCTGTTCCGCGGCCGGGCCGGCCTGGCCGCGGCGCTGGCCAGGGTGCCAGGCACGCACCCGCGCTCGCTGGAGGTATCGCGACGGCACCTGCGCCTGCTGGGCTGGCACGCCCTGTCCTTCCACGGGCACCTGGCCTTCCCGCGTTACTTCCGGCTGGCGATGGACCTGGCTCACGGCACCGCGGGGGTGCTGCTCTGCGTCTCCGCGGCCACCGATCCGAACGCGCCTTTCCTGCCCTTCCTTGAGGGGAGCGCGACAACGACGTACGAAACCACCGATGCCGGAGGGAGGTGACATGTGATGACGATTCTGGACCTGCAGGACCTGGAGCCCGAGTTCGAGGCCCCGGCCGCGGCGAGCAGCGCCACCAGCAGCAACTGCTGCTGAATGACGTCGAACGGCGAGTAGCCGGAGGGAGGTGACGTGCGATGACGATTCTGGACCTGCAGGACCTGGAGCCTGAGTTCGAGGCCCCTGCTGCGGCGAGCAGCGCCGGCAGCAGCAACTGCTGCTGAGCATCTGGGAGTTGACAGCGGGCGCGGATCAGCTTTGTCTCCGATCCGCGCCCGTTCCCTTGCCGGACAGTCCGGCAGCCGAGCCGAGGGAGCGAACGGACATGGCACGTCTCGGGAGTGGCGACCGCCTGCTGGCGGCCGCGCTGACCAGGCCGTGGAGCATGCTGCTCGTCGTGGTTGCGGCGCTCTCCGTAGTGGCCGCACTCTGGCTGCCCGCGGCACTGAGCGGCGCGGTGGACGCCGTGCTGTCCGGCCACAGCGCCAGGATCACCGCGCAGATCGGGTTCCTGGCGGCGGTGGCCGCCCTCTCGGTGCTGGCCGGCAGCCTGACGGAACTGCTGAGCGGATACGCCACCGCGAGCACCACCGCCTGGCTGCGCCGTCGGCTGCTCGCCCAGCTGCTCGCGCTGGGCGTCGCCGGGCAGCGCCAGTTCTCCGCCGGTGACCTGGTGAGCAGGCTGACCGGTCACGCCGCGGCCGTGGGCGGCGCCACCGTCGCCGTCACCGCGGTAGTCGGCGGGCTGGCCACCTCCGTCGGCGGGGTGATTCTGCTCGGTCTCATCGACGGCAAGCTCGCCATCGTGCAGTTCGTGTGCCTGGTGCTCGGCGTCCTGCTGATCCAGGCGTTCGTCCGCGACACCTCTGAGGACATCGCCCGCTATCAGAGCGTGCAGAGCGAGATGTCAACCCGGCTGGTGGACGCGGTGCGCGGGATCCGTACCATCGCCGCCTCCGGAACCGTGGAGCGGGAGGTGGAACGGGTGCTCACGCCGTTGCCCGCACTGGCGCTGCACGGCCGCGCCTGGTGGACCTCGCTTGGCAGGCTGGCCGGGCGAGCGGTCGTGGCGCAGGCCGCGGCCGAGGTCCTGGTGCTGGCCGTGGCGGGGCTGGAGGTCGCCGCGGGCGGGCTGTCACCCGGCCAGTTCCTGGCTGCGGCGGGTTATGTCCTGCTCATCGGCACGCGTTTCTACGAGACGGGCTACCAGCTCGCCGCCCTGGGGCGGGCCAGGGCGGGCGCGGCCCGCGCCGCGGAGGTGCTGGCCATCCGACCGCCGTCCGCCGGCACCCGGCCCCTGCCTTCGGGACCCGGCGACGTCACGCTGCGCGAGGTGACCGTGCGGGGCGACGACGGCGACGTCGTACTGGACGGCGTCTCTCTGCGGGTGCCCGCCGGTTCGGTGGTCGTCCTGGCCGGCCAGTCGGGGGCGGGCAAGTCCGCGTTGGCGGAGGTGGTGGCCGGGCTGCGGGCCCCCGACGATGGGGAGGCCCTGCTCGATGGCGCGCCGATCGCCACGCTGGCCCCCGCGGACCTGCGGCGGGCGGTGGCCTGCGCGTTCGAGCGGCCCGCTCTCCTCGGTGACACCGTCGCCGAGGCCATCGCCTACGGCGTCGACGCCGGCGCCGACGACATCAGGCGGGCCGCGGCGGAGGCAGCCGTGCACGACGTGCTCGCCCGGCTGCCGTCCGGATACGACACCCGGCTCGATGAACTGCGCCTGTCCGGCGGGGAGATCCAGCGCATCGGTCTGGCCCGCGCGCTGGTCCGCCGTCCCCGGCTGCTGGTGCTCGACGACGCCACCTCCAGCCTCGACACTGCGACAGAAGCGCGCGTCACCGAGGCGCTGACGACCGCGCTGCCCGGCCACACCCGGATCGTGGTCTCGCACCGGCGGGCGACCGCGGCGCGGGCCGACCTGGTCGTGTGGCTGGACGACGGCCGGGTGCGCGGCCTGGCCCCGCACTTCCACCTGTGGGCGGACCCCTCCTACCGAGAGGTCTTCGCGCACCGGGAGGAGGAGGTTTCCCTTCGGACGGATCCCGGCTGCCGCGAGCCCTCCGCCCTGCGGGAGGTTTCCGCTCCCGGGGAGGCGGGCGAATGAGCTGGCGGCCGGTGCGGGTAGCCCTGCGGGGCAAGCGCCGCGCGCTGGCGGCGCTGACAGTCTGGTCGGCGGTAGAGGGGGTTCCGGCGCTGGTGTCGGGACTGTTCGTCGCCGCCTCCGTGGATCGCGGGTTCGCCGCGGGGCGGCCGGGGACGGGACTTGCCTGGCTGGGCGCGTACGCGCTGGTCATGGCCCTGGGCGCGGTCGCGACAAGGCGCTGCGTGCTCTGGCTCGGCGTCGTCGTCGAACCGCTGCGCGACGAGCTGCTGCCCTCGGTGGTAGCCGGGCTGCTCAGGGCTGGCGCGGTGGCGCGCAGGGCGGATGCCAAGGCCGTCGCGCAGATCACCCAGCACGTGGAGGCGGCGCGCGACGTCGCCGCAGGGCTGCTCCTGAACGCCCGGCACGTCGTCACCAGCGTGGTCTTCGCCGTGGCCGGGCTGATGTCCGTCGCCCCCGGGCTGGTCCTCCCCGTCGCCGTGCCGCTGCTGCTCACGATCGGCGGGCTCGCCCTGCTCATACGGCGCCTGGCGGTCCGGCAGGCCGAGGTCATGGGGGCTGACGAGGGCATCGCACAGTCGACCGAGCGGGTGATGGCCGGCATGCGTGACATCGTCTCCCTGGGCGCGGAGGAACGGGCGGCGGCTGCCCCCAGCCGGGCCATCGCCACGCATGTGGCGCTGACGCGCGGGCTGAGCCGGCTCGGCGCCGCCCGCGACCTGCTCGTCTCCTGCGGTGGCACCGTCCCCATCGCGCTCGTCCTCCTCGCCGCCCCCACGCTCCTGCGGGAGGGGAGGTTGACCGTGGGCACGATCCTGGGAGTAATCACGTACCTGACGGTCAACATCCAGCCGGCGCTGCGGCTGCTGGTGAACAGCGTGCTGATGCCCGGCGTACGGCTGTCGGTCATCCTGCGCCACCTGGCCGAGGCCGAGCCGCTGCCCGCCTCGGGGCCCGCCTCGGGGGCCGCCCCCCGGGACCCGCTCGACCTGCGCCTGGCGGGCGTCACCTTCGCCTACGGCGAGAGCGGGGAGCCGATCGTCCGCGGCCTCCACCTGACCGTCCCGTGGGGCGAACACCTGGCCATCGTGGGCCCTAGCGGCGTCGGCAAGTCCACGCTGGCCGACCTGATGACCGGCTTGGTCAAGCCGACCGCCGGGCGGGTCACGCTGGGCGGCGCCGACCCCGCACGGGCCCCGCTGAAGCAGGTGCGCGAGCTCGTCGCCCTCATCCCGCAGGAGGCGTACTTGTTCGCGGGCACGCTGCGGGAGAACCTCCTCTACCTGCGCCACGACCTCCCGGACGAGGAGATCCACGCGGCGGCGCTGGAGATGGGACTGGACCGGGTGATCGAGCGGGCCGGCGGCCTGGATGCGCGGATCGGGCCGGGCGGCCTCATCCTGTCCCCCGCCGAGCGGCAGCTCGTGGCACTGACCCGGGTCCACCTGTCGCGCGCCGGCGTGCTCGTGCTGGACGAGGCCACCTGCCACCTGGACCCGGCGGCCGAGGAACGAGCGGAACTCGCCCTGTCCGCCAGGCCCGGCACGCTCGTGGTGGTAGCGCATCGGATCTCGTCGGCGATGCGCGCCGACCGGGTCCTGGTGCTGGACGGACAAGGGCCCGTGATCGGCGGGCATGAGGAACTGCTGGCCATCTCGGATCGCTACGCCGAGCTGATCGAGCACTGGCAGGCGGGCGACAGCGCCGGCGCGGCGGGCGCGGCGGCCGGAACGAATCGTTGGAAGGAAGAATGAACATGGCAGACAACGCTCAAGGCGAGCTACGGTTGCAGCAGCTCACGGAAGGCGACCACGCGTCCCTGGCCAAGTGGTCATTCGCTCCCACAGGCGCCTACAGCCAGGGCATGGTTTACACGCAGGGCGTGGGCATCACCGCGTTCACCTCGCTACGGGAGACGAGGGAGAGCCTGGCCCGCCCAGGGGTCAGCTGCCTGATGGTGCAGGCCGGCGACGGGTCCGCGATCGGCGCCTTCACCTGGCACACCATCGAGCACGCCAAGAACCACCTGATCGACATGTGCATCGGCGGGCCCGAGCTGTGGCGGGACAACAACGTGGTCCAGGCCGTGCTGCTCCTGCTGGACTACCTCTTCCATGCCAAGAACGCCCACCGCGTGCAGATGACAATCGGGCTGCACAACAAGCACCTCATGGAGCTGGTGACCGAGGGGCACCTGACGCCGGAGGCGCTGTTGCGCGATTATCTGTTCGTGGACGGCGAATATCACGACGCGGTGCTCTGCTCGGTGCTGCGCGAGGAGTATTACGCGCGGCAGTCGGGACGGGACCTCGTGCCGGCCGTTGAGAAGGACGAGGCGCGCAGCTCTCTGCTGGCCTATCTGAGAGAGCAGCCGGCCAATTATCTGGCAAGCATCCTGGACCGCTGATCCGAAGATATGAAAAAGCTCCCGGCGACCGCCGGGAGCTTTTTTGGGAGAATGCTAGTCCGCATTCACTCGGAAAATGGGGAAGTAACTTGTGACGTCGCCGGCGGCGTAGTCCTTGGCGAGCTGCGGGATGTCCTCGAAGTCGTAGATCGGGTCGCCGGTGAGGTCGGGCAGCCACCCCGTGCGCTCCTGGTAGGCCACGACGCGGGGGATCTCGGTGACCCGGCAGGCATGCGTGTGGATGTGGATGTGCCGGGTGATGCATTCGATCGCTCGCACGCTGGAGATTCGCATGCCGTGCTTCCAGCCCGCCGTCGTCAGCACGCCTTGCCTGCCGAGTGCCTTGAATGCCGCCCTGGTCAGCGGGCCGCCGATGTTGTCGCTGAAGACGGCCACGCCGCGGCCGTCGCTGAGCTCGGCGATCGTGGCGAGGAAGGTCGATTCCGAGGCCAGGTAGCGCTCGCGGTAGTCGGGGTCGGAGCGGTAGCGAGCGCTGTCGTAGGCCAGGTCGGGGAAGTTCCTGCGGTCCACGGGGGTGATGCCGGCTCTGGCCAGCATCTCCAGCCGTTCGGGCGTCGAGGCGGTCATCGCGACCCGGAAGCCCTCCCGCTGGGCCAGCGTGAGCTGGGCGAACGTCACGCCGCCGCCCCACCCGAAGACCAGCGCGTCCGGCTGCTCGCTCGGCGTGACCTGGCTGCTCCAGCACGTTCTGGCCACCTGCCAGTTGTCCCAGGCAGTCCAGTACCTCGCATACGTCGCCCACTGCCTCAGGTCGGTGTCCGCGGGAGGTACCGGCTGGAGCAGCCGCTCCGACACGGTCATGCGCTGGGTCAGCACGCCGACCGAGCCCGGCATGTCGTAGCCGTGGACCAGCTCGATATAGCCGTGGGGGTCGGTGCGTCCGGCGCAGACCACCATGCAGATATCTCCCGGCTTCACCCGTACGGCGTCCGGGCCGACGTCGGTGACCAGGACCACTCCGGCGTTGCCCAGGACGATGCGGTCCTCGCCGCGCTGCCGGCAGATGTCGACGGGGCTGCGCTCCAGCGCATGGCTCATGTTCGCCTCCCAGCAGCCGTAGAGAGGCTCGGCCACCACCTCGTCGCCGACGGGGTCGGGCAGTTGGAGCGTCTCCATTCGGAGTTCGCCGGCGACGCCGCCTGCAATGGCGTCGTCCGGGCCGCGGTGAAGCACCCACGCGGTTGTTTCGATCATGAGATCTCCTTGGATGTCGAAATGGCTGAACAGTGCAGCGGATTGTAGTCATCAAACGGCACTAAGAATCGGCGGACATGTCAAGAGAGTTGACAGTCCATAGGCTGCTTCGGAAACTGGGGAGCCGGACGGTCAATTATTGGGATGAGAACGGGGCGGTGGCCCTGAGGCGGCGATACGGAGAATTTAGTTATGCGGTTGGTGACTATGGAATACGAGGTGGACGCGCGGCGCGTGGCGCTGGGCGTGTCCGCGGCGCGGCGCGATCTGCGGGCACGCGGCGTCCAGTCCGGGCAACGGGTGCTCCTGTGCGCAGGCAACTCGGCCGCATTCGTGCTCGTGCTGCTGGCTCTGCTGGACTTGGACGTCTCCATCGCGCTGCTCGACCCGCGCCTGCCCGCGCACGACCGGGAGCAGGCCGCCCGCATGGCGCGGGCACATGTGACGATCACTGACGACGGCTCTGACAGCTCGATCCGCCTCGCCGACCTCCAGAATTTCAGCGAGCTGGCCGCTGAGTCCGCTGAAGACCGCAGCCGCCTCGGACTCTCCCTCGCGGCCTGGCGGGAACGCGAGGACGCGCTGATCATGTGGACATCCGGGACGAGCGGCGCTCCCAAGGCCATCGTCCGGTCGGGGCGTGCGTTCCTCGACAACCTGGAGCGCACCCGA
Source organism: Nonomuraea sp. NPDC003707 (assembly GCF_053587055.1). Classification (NCBI taxonomy): domain Bacteria; kingdom Bacillati; phylum Actinomycetota; class Actinomycetes; order Streptosporangiales; family Streptosporangiaceae; genus Nonomuraea; species Nonomuraea sp. NPDC003707. The sequence goes on from NZ_JBSFNK010000019.1 coordinate 145,536, forward strand.
GCCAGGATCGGCTACCTGCCCAGCGACGTGATATTGCCGCTACTGCCGTTCTCCCACCAATACGGGCTTTCCGTGGTCCTGCTGGCACACCTGTCGCGGTGCGCGCTCGTGGTCGCTCCGTACCGGCGGCCTGACCTGGTGATGCGGTCCCTGCCCGCGCGGACGACGGTCGTGGACGCGACGCCCTCGACGTACCGCACGCTGCTCAACATGGCCGAGCGACGGCCGAGCCTGCGGACGGAGTGGGGGTCGGTGCGCATGTGGTGCGCGGGAGGAGCGCCGCTGGACCCCGCGCTGGCCGGACGCTTCGCCGCCGTCATCGGCTCGCCGCTGCTGGACGGCTACGGCAGCACCGAGGCCGGCAACATCTGCGTGGCGACTCCCGCCGAGCCGCACGGCTGCGGCCGCCCCCTCGACGGGGTGGAGGTGAACGTGCGATCGCCGGCGCACGTCGAGGTCGCCGTCGGCGAGACGGGGGAGATCTGGGTGCGCACGCCCGACCTGATGGCGGGCCATCTGAACGCGGACGGCACGTTCACCCCCATGCCAGGCGGGCCGCGCCGGACCGGAGACCTGGGTTTCTTCGACGCGGACGAGGTGCTGCACGTGATCGGCAGGGAGTCCGCGGTACATCGGCTCGGGCACACCGTCTACCCGGGCGCTGTCGAACGCAAGGGACGCGAGCACGGGCTGCCCATCACCGTGATCCCCATCAGCGGGCGCAACGGTGACGACCTGCTCTGCCACGTCGTCGAGGACCCCGCCCAAGGCGACGTGGGCGAGTGGTGGCGGCGCATCTGCTCCGTCATGGCCCCGCATGAGCGGCCCAGCCGGATCGTCGTGGTCGAGCGCCTGCCGCTCGGCCGTACGGGGAAGACCGACTTGCTCGCGCTCAAGGGGATGGTCGCCGGGCGTGACGACAGTGGAAGGGAGCGGTGATGGTGCGGCGCGTGGTGGTGACCGGTGTGGGCGCGGTGACCCCGATCGGAGTGACAGCGACGGCATTCTGGAGCGCCCTGCTCCGTGGCGAGAGCGGGATCGGCCCGATCACCGGGTTCGACACCACCGGGATGCCCACCAGGATCGGCGGTGAGGTCAAGGGCTTCGATCCCGGCGTGGCCATGCCACGTACCGTCAGCCGCCGTCTGGACAGGTTCGCGCAGTACGCGCTGGCCGCCGCAATGGAGGCGGTCGGCCAGTCCGGGCTGGTCGTGGACGAGCGGGTCTCGCCGCGAGTCGGCGTGCTGGTCGGCACCGGGTACGGGCCCAACCACCATGCGGCGGCGGCTGCCGTGGCGATGGACCGGCACGGCATGCGGGCCGTGCCGCCGCACTACGCCGTCAGCGGCTCGGCCGACGGCGCAGCCGGAGAGATCGCGCTGCGCCTGGGCGCGACCGGGCCGTCGGCGGCCATGGAGACCGCCTGCGCGACCGGCACCACGTGCATCGGCGAGGGCATGCGCCTGATCAGGCACGGCCTCGCCGACGTGGTCGTGGCCGGCGGCGCCGACGACCCGCTGCACCCTGTGGACATTGCCGCTCTGTCCAAGGTCGGAGCCCTGTCGCGGCGCAACGACGAGCCCGAACGTGCCAGCCGTCCCTTCGACCGCGGCCGGGACGGGTTCGTGGCGGCGGCGGGAGCTGGAATCCTCGTGCTTGAGGACAGCGAGCATGCCCGCCGACGCGGCGCGAGCGTCCTGGCGGAGATCGCCGGATACGGCGCCACCACTGACGCCCACCATCTGACCGCCCCGCATCCGGACGGCAAGCAGGCTATGCGGGCGCTCAGGCTCGCCCTCGACGACGCCGCAGTGGACCCCTCCGGAGTCAGCTACGTCAACGCCCACGGCACGAGCACGCCGCTGAACGACCGCACCGAGAGCCTGGTGATCCGGACGGTCTTCGGCGAGCACGCCGCGAAACTGGCCGTCAGCTCCATCAAGTCGATGACCGGGCACATGATCGCGGGATCGGGCGCGGCGGAGGCGGTGGCGACAGTGAACTGCGTCCGCCTCGGGGTGGTCCCCCCCACCGTGAACTGCGACGACCCGGAGGACCCCGGCCTGGACTACGTGCCGCACGCGGCCAGGGAGCAGGGCGTCGAGGTGGCGGTCAGCAACTCCTTCGGGTTCAACGGTCACAACGCGGTCCTGGTCGTGAAGAAATGGAAGGAGAGCCCGTGAGAGGCAACCTGGTCTCGCTGGAGCCCGTGTCGGAGGAGGACTACGAGCTGATCGCCCGCTGGTCGGGGGAGTCGGCCGGCGTGCTGGGCCAAGGCACGCCCGTCTTTGTATCGCCCGACAGCATCAGGGAGGGCGTCGAGTCGCCGATGACGGCCGGCAGCCGCAGCGGCTACTTCATGGTCGCCTCCCTCGCCGGCCGCAAGATCGGCGTGGTGAGCTGGACCACGATGGCCTATCCGGACAGCTATACGGGCGCGTCCCGGATCGGCGACCCGCGGCTGTGGGCCCACGGGTACGGCATGGAGGCCAACATCCTGCTGCTCGGCTACCTGTTCCAGCAGCGCAACGCGCACCGCGTGCACATGCCCGTCGGTCTCTACAACCGGCAGATGATCCAGATGGCAACGCGCGGGTACTTCGTGCTGGAAGGCATCCTGCGCGACTACTTCTACCTCGACGGGGCCTACTGCGACGCCGCGGTCTACTCGGTGCTGCGCCACGAGTACTACGCGCTGGCCGCGGCCGCCCCGGAAGCGGGGTTGGCGGTCGACCTCATCCCCGAGGAGCACAAACGCGAGGCCCGCCGCATGCTGGTCGGCAGCACCGGCAAGACGGCGGTGATGGACCGATGACGCCCACGCCGGACCCGCCGGGCACGCTCACGGCGGCCGTCCGGCACTGGGCCGCGACCATACCGGACGACCCTGCCCTGACCTTCGTCGACTACACCGTCGACCGTTCGGGGCTGACCGTCGAGCTCACCTTCGCCGAACTGGACAGGCGAGGTCGCGCGGTGGCCGCCACGCTCGCGGCCTCGCTGGCACAGGGGCACGATCCGGACGCCCGCGTCGCCGTCATGTGCCCCCAGGGCCCTGAATTCGTGGTGGCCTACCTGGCCTGCCTGTACTCCGGCACGCTCGCCGTGCCGCTGCCCGTGCCGACGCCGTACCGAGACGAGCGCGGACTGTCGGCCATCATCGCCGACAGCGACCCCGCCGTCGTCCTGACCACGGTCGCGGCCCGCGAGGCCGTCACCCCGCTGCTGTCCGGGCGCGAGCTCCTTTGTGTGGAGGAAATCCCCGAGGCAGCGGGCCACGGCTGGAGCCCGGCCGAGCCGCCCGAGTCCGGCCTGGCCTATCTCCAGTACACCTCCGGCTCCACCCGCGTCCCCACCGGGGTTCGCGTCACCCATGCGAACCTCATGGCCGGCGTGCGCCAGATCCACGAGCAGACCGAGGTGTTCGGCGGGCGTTCCGTGGTGCTGTCCTGGTTGCCGTACTTCCACGACATGGGGCTCATCTGTGGGATCGCCATGCCGCTCGCCGCAGGCGCACACGCCGTGCACCTGAGCGCGGCCGCGTTCCTGAAGCAGCCCTACCGGTGGCTGCGCCTGGCCACCGACTACAGAGCGTCCTGGTCGGCCACTCCCAACTTCGGCTACGACCTGTGCGTCCGCAGGATCTCCGCCGAACAGCGCAGGAGCCTCGACCTCGGCAGCCTGCACACCCTGTGCAACGGCAGCGAGCAGGTACGGGCCGCCAGTCTGGCCCGCTTCCAGGAGGCGTTCGGCCCATGTGGGCTGCGCCCCATAGCCCACGCCCCCGGCTACGGGCTGGCCGAGGCGACGCTGGCGGTGACCTCGGCCATGCGCGGTGCTCAGGTCCGCGAGTTCGACCGGGCTGCGCTGTCGCGAGGCCGAGCGGTGCGCTGCGTGCGCGATCCCGCCGCGCGCAAACTTGTCAGCTGCGGCACGCCGCTGCCCGGCATCGAGGTGTCGATCGTCGATCTGTCCTCGCTCACCGTCACCGGCGAAGGCGAGCTGGGCGAGATCTGGGTACGCGGGCCGAACGTGGCCGACGGCTACTGGCGGCGGCCCGAACTGTCCGCCGAGATCTTCGACGCCCACCCGGCAGGAGACCCGGATGGCCGGCCCTGGCTGCGTACCGGCGACTGCGGGTTCCTCAGCGACGGTGAGCTGTACATCGCCGGCCGGCTGAAGGACACCATCGTCGTGGACGGCCGCAACCACTACCCGGCGGACCTGGAGGTGACGGTCGAGCAGGCGTGCGTGGGCCTCCGCGTCGGCGGGGTGGCGGCTTTCGCCGTGGACGACGAGGAACGGGAACGCCTGGTCATAGCCCTCGAGATCGCGGGGACCGTGCCGCCGGGACTGTCCGTCGAGGTGCGCCGCGCCGTCAGCGCGGGACACGACCTGGGCGTGGACGAGTTGGTGGTGGTGTCGTTGGGATCGCTGCCCAGGACGACCAGCGGCAAGATCCGCCGGGCCGAGTGCCGGGACCGGTACCTGGCGGGCACGCTGCGCCGGGCTGGCGTCCCGGCGATGGCGGATGTCGGGAGCGGCCTTGATCACCATGCCTGAACTGCGCCGGTGGCTCGTCGCCAAGCTGGCCGACTACGTCGGGGAGGTGGACCCAGAGCGCACCTTCGACTCGTACGGCCTGACGTCTCGGGACGCCGTGCAGCTCGCGGGCGAACTGGAGGAACTGCTTGACCAAACGGTTCCCGCCAGCCTGCTCTACGAATTCCCGACGATCAACGCCCTGGCCGCACGGTGCACGGCGACGAGCACGGCAGGGCCCGGCATGTCTTCGTCCGGCCTGGCGGCCCCGACCCCGGTCCTGGGACGTGAGCCCGTGGCGGTGGTCGGCGTGGGCTGCCGGCTGCCGGGGGCCGCGGGGCCGGAGGAGTTCTGGCGCCTGCTGGCTGAGGGGCATGACGCCACCCACGAGGTGCCGCCGGGCCGCTGGGATTCCTTCGCCGAAGAATCTCCGGCGGTCGCCGCCCTGCTCGGCGGTGTTCCGGCACGCGGCGGATTCCTCGACGACATCGCGGGCTTCGACGCAGACTTCTTCACGATCGCGCCCCGTGAGGCGGCGGCCATGGACCCGCAGCAGCGCCTTGTCCTGGAGGTGGTGTGGGAGGCGCTGCGGCACGCGGCGATCCCATCGCACGTCCTGGCCGGCTCGCGCACCGGGGTGTTCATCGGCGCGTCCGCCGCTGAGTACGCGAACCTCCAGATGTCCGACCTTGCGACGATCAATCCGTGGATGTCCACGGGATCGTCGCTGAGCATCATCGCCAACCGCGTCTCCTACCTCCTCGGGCTGCACGGTCCGAGCCTGGTGGTGGACTCGGCCTGCTCAGGCTCGCTGGTCGCGGTGCACCTGGCCGTCCAGAGCCTGCGTATGGGCGAATCGGACCTCGCCATGGCGGGCGGCGTCAACCTGCTGATCTCCCCCGCCGTCACCATCAACTTCCAGCAGAGCGGCGCCATGGCGCCCGACGGCCGGTGTAAGACCTTCGACGCGGCGGCCGACGGGTACGGGCGGGGCGAGGGGTGCGGGGTAGTACTGCTCAAGCGGCTGTCCGACGCGCTGAGGGACGGGGACCGCGTCCTCGCGGTGATCAGGGGAAGCGCCGTCAATCAGGACGGCGCGTCGAACGGGCTGATGGCACCCAATCCCCGTGCCCAGCAGGACGTGCTGCGCGCCGCCTGCGCCGACGCCGCCGTGGAGCCGTTGGACATCGACTACGTGGAGGCCCACGGCACCGGGACCGTGCTGGGTGACGAGATCGAGACGTCGGCGCTGGCCGCAGTGCTGGCCGAGGGCCGCCCGCCGGGACGTCCGCTACTGATCGGCTCGGTCAAGACCAACCTGGCCCATCTGGAGGCGGCGGCGGGCGTCGCGGGGCTGATCAAGACGATCCTCGGGCTGTCGCACCGGGTGGTGCCGCCCAGCCTCAACTTCGACCAGCCCAACCCGAGCATCCGCTTCGCCGAGGCGGGCCTGCGTGTGGTCACCGAACCCACCCCCTGGCCGTCTGGCGCCGGGCTCGCCGGCGTGTCGTCGTTCGGTTTCGGCGGCACGAACGCCCATGTGATCGTCGCGGCGCCGCCCCCGGACGCACTCCATACAGCTCCTGAGCCCGGCGGCGCACGCGTGTTCGCGATCCCCTCCGCACGGGTCGAGCGCGTCGCCGACGAGGCCGCCCGGTTGGCCGAATGGCTCGAAACCACCGCCGCGCACGCACCCGCGGGCGCGAGCCCCGCTTTGGCCGACATCGGATACACGCTGTCCAGGCAGCCGGGGACCGTGCGCGGAGCCGTGGTCGCCGCCTCTCATGCCGATCTGCTGTCCGGGCTGCGTGCCCTGGCTGAAGGGGAGCCGGCGCCTGGCGTGGCCGCCCCGTCTCCGGGCCGGTGGCACGGCCCGGTCTGGATGTTCTCTGGGCAGGGCTCGCAGTGGCCGGGCATGGGCCGAGGCCTCCTGCGGGCTGAGCCCGCCTTCGCGGCGGCCGTGGACGAGCTGGAGCCGATCTTCCTCAAGGAGACAGGCTTCTCACTCCGCGAGGTGATCGAGGGCGGGCTGAAGGTCACGGACATCGACAGGGTCCAGCCCGTCCTGTACGGCCTGCAGATCTGCCTGGCCGCCCTCTGGCGCGCCCATGGCGTATCACCGGCCGCCGTGATCGGCCACTCCATGGGCGAGGCCGCGGCGGCCGTCGTGGCGGGCGCCCTGAACAGGGAGGAGGGTCTGGCGGTCATCGCCCGCAGATCCCGGCTGCTGGCCCGGATCGCGGGCCAGGGCTCGATGGCGGCCGTCGAGTTGCCGGCCGTCGAGCTGCGCCGCCGCCTGGCGGGCCTGCCCGGCGTTGAGGTGGCCGTGATCTCCTCTCCGGCGCAGACGATCGTCTCGGGCGACTCGGGTCAGGTGGCCATGCTGATGGAGCGCCTGACCGCCGATGGGGTCGAAGCACGGCTGGTCCGGGTGGACGTCGCCTCCCACTCCGCCCAGGTGGTGCCCATCCTGGACGACCTGGGCGCAGAGCTGGCCGGACTGCGCGGTCGTCTACCCGCCATCCCCTTCTACTCGACCGTCACTGCCAACCCCCGCGAGGCACCCTCCTTCGATTCCGCGTACTGGGCCGACAACCTACGCAGACCCGTACGTTTCCGTGAGGCGGTGGAGGCCGCGGCCGCTGACGGGTTCACCTGCTTCACCGAGATCTCCCCGCATCCACTGCTCACCCAGCCCGCCCTGGACACGCTTCAGACCGCGGGTGTGGAGGACCCCTTCGTCCAGTTCACCTTGCTGCGCAATCTGGACGACAACGACTGCTTCCGCACCCGGCTCGCCGAGTCGCACGCGCACGGCCTGCCCGAGGACCTGACCGGCTCCCATCCGGGTGGCCGGGTACGGGATCTGCCGCCGATCGCTTGGCGGCACACACGGCACTGGGCCGAACGGCGGCCCGCCGCGCCGAAGCCCGCCAGTGCCGCGAGGCCGGGGACGTTCCTGGGCTTGTCCTCCTTCGAGATCGCGGGATCCACCGTGTGGTGGGCCGATCTGCCCGCCGAGCCGCCGGCCGCGGTGACCGAGATTCTGCTCAACACCGCGCTGCACGTCGCGTACGAACTGACCGGCAGGGCTGACGTCACCGATCTGCGCGTGCTTGGCCCGCCGCGCAACGGAGACGGGGCCAGATTCGAGGTGAGCGCGGGCAGCGGCGGCATCGAGGCCCGCGTGACCGGGGAAGGCGGTGCGCCGCTGCCCGTCCTCACGGCCACGCTTCCCTCCGAGCCAGGCAACGCCCCGGGACCCGCTCCCGGCTCCGACGTGGGACTTCTCGCGGCCATGCTGGACGTCACGGGCGCGACGCGACGCGAGCCGCTCGCGATCGATCGCCTCACCCTGCACGCGGAGCAGGCCGAGGACGTGGCGCTCCGGCTGACCCGGCGTCCGGGCGCTGCCGCGGACGTTGCCGCCGCTTCCGGGGGCGGCGAGCCGGTCCTGACGATGACCGGGCTGCGCGTTTCCGCCGGCGACGTGTGCGACCGGGAGCCGGTCCTCTACGAGATGGATTGGGGCCCGGCGCCCCCTGCCCCGCCGCTCATCGCATCGGTGCTGCTCGTGGCCGAGCCCACGGGCCCCTTGGCCGACGCGCTGGCGGACGATCTGCGCGCGGAGAAGGTCCACTTCGCGCGCACCCCCCTGGACCGCCCCGTCGTGGAAGGGCTCGCGGGGGACGGCCCCGTCGCGGCCGTGGTCGTCGCGCCCGAGAGCGGTACGGCGCCGCACGCCGGCGAGGCCGCCCACCGCGTGCTGGAGAGGGTCGCCGCAGCCGCTCGGCACGTGGCCGACGCCGGGTTGCCCCGGCTTTGGTTGGTGCTGCCCGGCGAGTCGCCCGCGCCTGTCCACGCCCCTGTGGCGGGGTGGGCGCGGACATTCGAGGCTGCGCACCCCGCCATTGCGGTCGGCGTCGTGCACGCGGCCGACGCGCGCGGTCTGGCGGCGCTCGTGCGAGGGGAGCACACGCCGTTGGCCGCCCTGCGTGACGGCGAACGGCTGGAGGCCAGGCTCGTCCCGGTCGCCCGTCCGCTGGTGGCATCGCCGCTGTCCTGCAGCCCCGACGGCGCCTACCTGCTGACCGGGCACGACCTGGAGGCGCGGCACGAGGTGGCGCGGATGCTGTCCGCCCGCGGCGCCCGCTTTCTGGTGTTCACCGGCGCGCCCGCGCTGCCGCCCCGCGACGCGTGGCCGGACTCGCCCGACGACGACCCGCCGGGACGGCACCTGCGGCTGGTGCGGGAACTGGCCAGGACCGGGGTCATGGTTCGCACGCTCGACCACCTCACCGATGACCCGGAGGCGCTGCGCGATCTCCTGCGTGGGCTCGAACGGGAGGGCTGGCCTCCCATCCGGGGAGCGGTCCACGTGGTCGGCGGAGCGCCGGATACGCCATTGCAGAGCCGCCTGGCCACGGCGTGGGCGGTGGAACGCGCCCTGGCCGGGCGTTCTCTGGACTTCCTGACGTTCTTGACCCCGGCGTCCGGGGCGCTGGCCGAACAGGGGACGGCCGAGGCCGCGGCCGAGGCGGCCTTTGCCGAAGCCCTCGCGGACGCGGTACGGCGGGACGGACGGCCCGCTACCTGCGTCGGCCTGCCGCTGGGCGATCCGTGCGGCGGCGTCGTCACCCGGCCGAGGGATGCCCTGCTCGCCTGGGATCACGCCCGCCGGTGCGCCGTGTCCTGGGCGCTGGCCCTGCCGCCGCTCCCGCCCGAGGCCAGGACCGGCGTGTCCCGCCTCATCGTCGACCCGGGCTCTGGCCCGGGCTGGGCGGCGATGCCCAAGCACGAACGACGGCGACTGCTTCTGGACCAGGTGATCGAGATCATCGCCAGGGAGATGGGCCTGGGCCGAGGGCAGCTCGACCCGGCCCGCGCTCTGGCCGAGTCCGGCCTCGACTCGATTATGGGGCTGACCATCCGGAACCGGCTGCGCCAGGTGACCGGCGTAGAGCTGTCCGCCACGACCCTGTGGAATTACCCGACTCCCTTGGCGCTCGCCGGGCACCTCGCCGACCTGCTCGGTGGCTCTGCCGAGTCCGCCTGGCCGGCGCCGGACGAGGGCAACCCGTGGGACGAACTGCTGAAAGCCGTGGAATCCGGCCCGCACTGGCACACGGAGGAGCACAGTGACAAGCATCAGTGAGCGGCTCGCTCGCCTATCGCAGGCACAGTTGACGGACATCGCCGCTCGTGCGAGACAGGCCGTACGCGTGGTGGAGTCGGAGCCCATCGCCGTCATCGGAATGGCGTGCCGCTTCCCGGGCGGCGGCAACAGCCCGCAGGCGTACTGGAAGCTGCTGCTGGAGGGGCGTGACGCCATCGGCGAAGTGCCCTCCGCCCGCTGGGACGTGGACGCGTGGAACGACTCCGACCGCTCCGTGGCCATCGGCAGCGGCCGGTGGGGCGGGTTCCTCGACGATATCGCCCGCTTCGACGCCGCCTACTTCGGCATCCCGGCTCGCGAGGCGGCCGCCATGGACCCGCAACAGCGCATCCTGCTGGAGGTGGCGTACGAGGCGATGCAGGACGCCGCGCTCGCCCCCGCGACGCTCAAAGGCAGCCGCACCGGCGTCTTCGCCGGCACCGTCGGTACCGACTACCAGCAGACGGTTGTCCAGGACGCCGGGCTGGAGGCGTACACCGTTACCGGCAACCTGCGCAGCATCACCGTGGGCCGGCTGGCATACCTGCTCGACCTGCGGGGCCCGAGCGTACCGGTCGACACGGCCTGCTCCTCCTCGCTTGTGGCAGTCCACCTAGCGGTGCAGAGCTTGCGGCTCAGGGAGAGCGACCTCGCCTTCGCCGGCGGGGTGAACGTCATCATCAGTCCGCAGGTGCAGTTCGCCCTCGCCCAGGGTGACGCGTTCGCGCGGGACGGCCGGTGCAAGAGCTTCGACGCCTCGGCCGACGGGCTCGTACGGGGCGAAGGCTGCGGCGTCGTGCTCCTCAAGCGGCTCACCGACGCGCTCGCCGACGGCGATCGTGTGCACGCGGTCATCCGCGGCACCGCGGTCAACTCCGACGGCCGCTCCCAGGGCATCACTGCGCCGAGTGGGCTGGCGCAGCGTGCGGTGCTGTCCGAGGCGGTACGGCAGGCTGGCATCCCGGCGCAGTCGATCGGCCTGGTCGAGACGCATGGGACCGGCACCCCGATCGGCGACCCCATCGAGTTCGAGGCGCTGGCGGCGGTCTACGGCGACGGCAAGCCGGGCACTTGCGCGGTCGGCGCGGTCAAGAGCAATATCGGCCACCTGGAGGGCGCCGCGGGCGTGGCCGGCCTGATCAAGGCGATCCTGGCGGTACGGCACGGTCTCGTCCCGCCGAACCTGCACTTCCGCGCCTGGAACCCGGCCATCGACGCGTCGGGTACACGACTGTTCGTGCCCACCGAGGCTGGCGAGTGGCCTGTGGCAGACGGCCCGCGCAGGGCGGCCGTGTCCTCCTTCGGACTCGGCGGCACCAACGCGCATGCCGTGGTCGAACAGGCCGCTCCAGAGCCGGAGCGGTTGGCGACGGACCGGCCTGGCGTGTTCCCTCTCAGCGCGCGTTCCGGAAAGCGGCTGCGCGACATGGCGGCCGTGCTGGCCGGCTGGTTGCGCGAGGAGGGTGCCCAGACCCGGCTCGACGACGTCGCCGAGACGCTGGCCCGTCGTTCGGCCGGGCAGTCGGGCCCGGCTCGTGCCGCGATCGTCGCGCGTACCCGCGAGGAGTTGGCGGAACGGCTGGACGGGCTGGCGCGCGGGGCGGCCGTCCCCGGCGTGATGACCGGGATGACCGGCCCCGACCAGCCCGTCTGGGTCTTCTCCGGGCACGGTGGCCAGTGGGCCGGCATGGGACGGGGCCTGCTGGCCGCCGAGCCGGCGTTCGCCGAGACGCTCGCGGAGCTGGAACCAGTGATCACCCAGGAGTCCGGCTTTTCCGTGCTGGAGGCGTTGTCGCTGGCCGACGAGGCGATCTTGGAGACGGCGGATGCGCAGCCGCTGCTGTTCGCGATGCAGCTCGGGATCGGCGCCGTCCTGAAGTCGTACGGGGTGCAGCCGGCCGCCGTGGTCGGCCACTCGATGGGGGAGGTGGCCGCGGCGGTCGTCGCGGGCGCGCTGAAGCCGGCCGACGGCGCGCGGGTGATCTGCCGGCGGGCCCGGCTGTTGGCCGAGGCCGCGGGCGACGGCGCCATGGCTGTGGCCCAGGCCGCCGCAGCCGACGTGGAAGAGTTCCTGGAGCGGGCGGGCCTGTCCGGGGAGATGGGGGTGGCGGTCACGTCCGGTCCCGCCACGACCGTGGTCTCGGGCGCGGTCAAAGCGGTCGAACGGTTCACGGCTGAGTTCGACGGCGGTGACACCAGGCTGTTGCAGAACCTCGTCGCCTCGCACTCGCCGCTGATGGAGCCGCTGCTCGACGACGTGCGCTCCGCGCTGGTCGACCTCACGCCCGAGCCGCCGAACGTGCCCTTTTACTCCACGGTGACGTCGAACCCGCGCGCGGTTCCGCTGCTCGGCCCCGCGTACTGGGCCGGCAACCTGCGCAGGCCCGTGAGGCTGATGGAGGCGGTACGCGCCTGCGCCGAGGACGGCCACAGCGTGTTCATGGAGATCGGGCCGCACCCGATCCTGGGGCGCGCGGTCGCTGACACACTGAAGAACGCCGGCGTCAAGGACCCGCTGGTCCTGCCCACGTTGCGGCGGCGGCAGGACGAGCAGGCGAGCCTGTTGAGCGCGCTGGCAGCGCTCGTCAGCCGGGGACGGGACGTGCCGTCCGCGCGGTTGTTCCCCGGGGCCCGGCTCGCCGACCTGCCCACCGCGCCGTGGAAGGGCCACAGGCACTGGCTGAAGACCGACGGCGAGCCCGCCCGCCCGCCGGTCCCCGGGCCGCGCGGCGGGGGAGCGGACGAGCTGCCCGCCGATTGGCACTACCGGCTCGCCTGGCACCCCGCGCCGCTACTTCAGGACATCCCTTTCGCCATCGACGGCAGGTGGCTGATCTTCGCTGACCGGCAAGGGGTCGGCCAGGCTCTCGCCGACCTGCTGACCGCACATGGCGCCCGCTGCCGCGTCGTCCCCGCGGACGCCGCGCCCGCGCTCGAGCAGGACCTGGAAGGCGTGACCCAGGTGGTCCATCTTGGCGCGCTCGACGGGGGAGCGGAACGTGCCGCCGCCGCCCGGGGCCTGGCCGGGCAGGTGACACGACTGGCGCAGCACCTGGCCGGGATGGGCGCGAAGCCGCCCCGGCTGCGACTGGTGACGAGGCTCGCCCAGTCCGTGAGTGGCGAGAGTCGCATCGATGCCGCGCAGGCCACCCTGTGGGGGCTCGGCCGCAGTCTCGTCCTGGAGAAGCCCGAGATCTGGGGCGGCATCGTGGACCTGGATCCGGGAGACTCCGCCGAGCAGGCCACGCTCCTGCTGCGCGAGATCGCGTACGCCGGGCGGGACGACCAGGCCGCCTACCGCGGTGGGCGTCGGCATGTGCCCAGGCTGGAGCGCGCCCCCCTGCCCGAGCCGCGCCCCCGGCCGCCGCTCGACCCTGACGGCGCGCACCTCGTCGTCGGCGCGACCGGCCGCATCGGGCATCACCTGCTGCGCAGGCTCGCCGACCTGGGCGCGCGGCACTTCGTCCTGGTCTCCAGACGCGGCCTGCCGGAGCCCGTCCCCGTGGTGGTCGCCGAGCTGCGCGAACGCGGCGCGACCCTTACCGGGGTGGCCGCCGACGTGGCCGACGAGCGCGCGATGACCGCCCTCATGGCCCGCTTCGGCGCCGACCTGCCTCCGCTGCGCGGCATCTACCACGCCGCGTACGAGGAGAGCGTCGCCGATCTCGCCGACGTGACCGACGAGATCCTGACCGGCATCTTCCGTCCCAAGGTCACTGGAGTCGACCTGCTGGACCGGCTGTCGGCCGGGCACGACGTGCGGGAGTTCCTGTGCTACTCCTCCACCGCGGCGCTCACTGGTTCTCGCATGCTGCTCCACTACGCCGCCGCCAGCGCGTTCGTGGACGCCGTGGCCCACGACCGCAAAGCTCGCGGGCTTCCGGCCCACGTCGTCAACTGGGGCGGCTGGCTGGACGGGTTGGAGGGCGACTCGCGTCATACGGAGGCCGCCGCCTGGGGGCTGAGGCTGATGCCCGGACAGGTGGCCAGCCGGGCGCTGACGCACGTGGTGGGCGGTGCCGACGTCCAGCACGTCGTCACGGACGTGGACTGGGACGCGATGACGGCCGCCTACCGCACCCGTACGGCGCTCGCCATTGCCGACCTGGTCGCCCCGCCGCCCGCCGACCACGGCCAGGCCCACGGCGATCTGGCTGCCGCGCTGGCCGCCGGGACCCCGGCCGAACGTCACGACCTGCTCACCCGCCAGATCCGCGCCGTCATCGCGAAGGTGATGGACATCTCCCCGCCGGAAGCGCTCGACGTGCACCAGGACGTCATCGAGTTGGGCATCGACTCGATCTCCAGCGTGATGATCCAGCGGCGGCTGTTGGCCGCGCTCGACGTCGACCTGCCCTCGCCGGTCATCTTCGAGCACCCCACCGTGGACGCGCTCGCCAGGTATCTTGACGCCCTGCTCACCGAGCAGGGGAAGTCGTCATGAGCGCCGGACCCGGCACCCGGGTCACCGTCGAGGACATCTCCGCCTGGTACGCCGCCCGTGTGGGCCGCCACCTCGGCCACAGCCGCTGGTTCGAGGTCACCCAGGCCGACGTGACCGCTTTCGCGGAGCTCACCAGGGACGGGCAATGGATCCACGTGGACCCGGACCGAGCCGCCGAGGGACCTTACGGTGGCCCGGTTGCGCATGGCTTCCACACCCTGGCACTGATTTCGTACCTCACTTCGGACCTGCTCGACCTGGACTGGACCGAACTCGGCGTCAACTACGGGCTGGACAACGTGCGCTTCCGTGCCCCCGTCCGGGTGGGCGTGCGGGTGCGGGCGGGGGCCACGCTGCGCAGGGCCAGGCTGCGGCCGCGCGGGTACCTGGAGCTCACCCTCGGCGTGGCGGTCGAGATCGAGCACGAGAACGTGCCGGCCTGCACCGCCGACCACGTCCGGCTCTACCAGGCGGCTGCGGACGCCCGGCTTCCCCGGGATCTCTGACAACAGAAAGGGACAGAACACATGTCAGCCTCCACCATGGTCGTCGGCGCCTCCCGGGGAATCGGGCTGGCCACGGCCAGGGAACTGGCCGCCTCGGGGTATACCGTCGCCGCCACCTACCGGACCGGGCCGCCACCCGCAGGACTGTTCGCGGTGCCCTGCGATGTGACGGACACCGCCTCGGTCGACGAGGCGTTCGCCAACGCGGAGGCCGAGCACGGGCCTGTCTCTGTGGTGGTGGTGAACGCCGGCGTCACCGACGACCAGATCCTGCCCCGCATGACGGAGCAGCAGTTCACTTCCGTGATGGACACGAATCTGACGGGCGCCTACCGGGTGGCGCGGCGCGCCGTACGGAGCATGATGAGGATGCGTGGCGGCCGGATCATCATGATGTCCTCGGTCGTCGCCCTGTACGGCTCGGCCGGCCAGGCCAACTACGCCGCCTCCAAGGCCGGGCTCATCGGCATGTGCCGTTCCCTGGCCCGGGAGCTCGGCTCGCGCGGCATCACCGTCAACGCTGTGGCCCCGGGATTCGTCCGCACCGACATGACCGACGTGCTGCCGCAGGACAGGAAGGCCTCCTACCTGGCCGACATCCCGCTGCGCCGCTTCGCCGAGCCCGCCGAGGTGGCACGTGTGGTGCGCTTCCTGGCCGGGGACGACGCCGCGTACATCACCGGCGCGGTCGTCCCGGTGGACGGCGGCAGCGGCATGGGACACTGAGGGGCGGGCGCATGGGTCTCCTTGAGGGGAAACGCCTTCTCATCACCGGCGTCATCACTGACTCCTCCATTGCCTACCATGTGGCCAGGCTCGCCCAGGAGGAGGGCGCGAGCCTGGTGCTCACCGGCTTCGGACGCCTCGGGCTGGTCGAGCGGGTTGCCCGGCGGCTGCCAGACGCGCCGCCGGTGATCGAGCTGGACGTGACCGACGACCGCCACCTGGCCACCCTGCCCGACCGCGTGAACACGCACCTGGACGGGCTGGACGGCGTGCTGCATTCGATCGCCTTCGCCCCGCCGGAGGCCATCGGCGGCAACTTCCTGGTCACCGCCTGGCCCGACGTGGCGCGGACCCTGCACGTGTCCACGTACTCGTTGCAGGCCGTGTCCGCGGCCGTGCTGCCGCTGATGGGCAAGGGCGGCTCGATCGTCGGCATGGACTTCGACGCGACGGTGGCGTGGGCCGGCTATGACTGGATGGGCGTGGCCAAGGCGGGTCTGGAGTCGTGCGCCCGCTATCTGGCCAGGGATCTGGGTCCGTACGGGATCAGGGTGAACCTCGTGGCGGCCGGGCCGTTGAGCACGCGGGCGGCGCGTGGCATACCGGGGTTCGGGCAGACGACGGCGGCTTGGGCGGCGCACGCGCCGCTGGGCTGGGACGCGAACGACGCCGAGCCGGTGTCTCGCGCCTGCGTGGCCCTGCTGTCGGACTGGTTCCCCGCCACCAGCGGCGAGATCGTGCACGTGGACGGAGGCGCTCACGCGATGGGCGTGTGAGCGCTGGTGATCATAGGAGGGAGCGGAATGGAGATTCCGTCCGAAGCCGAGTACGAATTGTTCTGCCTGGCCGATCCGGATTTCTATGAGCAGCCCGACTTCGGTGTCTCGGAAGAGCGCCTGTTCCCAGCCGTACGCGAGGCCGCTACTCCGGCAGGCTGGCGGCGGAGGTTGACGGCGGGCTGGGTGAATTACCAGCCTCCAGGAGTTCGTATCCCTACCCAGGGCTGGAAGATCCACGTCTCGGCGGCGATCGGACAGGCGGAAGAGGTGGTGCAGAAAGTCTTCGACTATTGTGTTGGCCGCGTCACGACATTCAAGCTGGTTCCCGGCAGCCGGGAGCACCACCGGCGTAACGCGAAATACGCGGATCGGGCGGGCAGCGGCAAGCTCGCCACGATCTATCCACGGGATGAGCGACAGTTGGAGACGCTCGTCCGCGAATTGGGGGACCTGCTCCGCGGCGTCTCCGGCCCCTATATATTGAGCGATCTCCGCTGGATGGACGGGCCGGTATACGTCCGCTACGGAGCCTTCCAGGCGCGCACGGTCGCGACAGCCGACGGACGCGAAGTGCTGGCCGTCGAGGACGCCGACGGCAATCTCGTACCTGACGCGCGGGGACCGGTGTTCTCAGTGCCGGAATGGATATCGATGCCCGAGTTCCTGCGACCGCACCTGGCGCGTCGTAATGCCACTCACATCGACGACCTGCCAGTCGAGTTCGTCGGTGCCCTGCACTATTCCAACGGCGGTGGAGTGTACGAGGGCCGGGAGAAGGACACCGGTGCCAAGGTGGTCATCAAAGAGGCACGGCCCCACGCCGGCCTGGACGGCGCTCGGCGGGATGCGGTGACCCGGCTGCGGCGGGAGCGAGATTTCCTGGAACGTCTGCGCGGGCTTCCGGGAGTGCCCGCGTTGATGGGATATCACAGCGTGGCCGACTACGAGTTCCTGGTCGAGGAGTTCATCGAAGGGCTTCCGCTCTACAAGGCTTGCGCTATTCGCAACCCGCTGCTGTCGACGGTCTCGGTGGGACGCCGGGAGGTGGACGAATATCGACGGTGGGCGATGGCACTGTGGCAATCCGTCGCCGATGCCGTCCGGCTCATGCATGATCGCGGCGTGGTGTTCGGGGATCTGCACATGAGCAATGTCCTCTACTCCGCTGAGCGTGAGCAGGTCTACTTGATCGACTTCGAGGGCGGCTGGTTCGTCGCTGAGGATGGCCGGCAGTTGATGGCCAGCACCGGCTTCGCGGCACCGCCGCGCTGCACCGGAACGGAGGTGGACGAGTACGCGCTCGCCGCCCTCAAACTCGCCGTCTTCGCCCCGTTGACCGCGACGATCCCCATGAACAGGGGGAAGGCCGCACACCTCGCCCGGGTCATCGGCGACCGGTTCGGCGTGCCGGAGAAATGGCTCGCGGGCGCAGTCGCGGTCTTGGGTGAAGGAGCGCGGCCTTGGGCGCCGATCGTCCATGTCGTGAGCGATCCGGGCGCCAAGAGGTGGCCGGCTGTCAGAGCGTCGATCGCCGCCGGGATCCGGGCCAGTGCCACCCCGGAACGGAACGACCGACTCTTCCCCGGAGATATCGCACAGTTCACCGAGTCGGGAGCAGAACTGAGCATGGCATACGGCGCGGCCGGCGTGCTGTGGGCCCTGCGGAGGACGGGCGAGAACGACGTCGAGGGCGGGGAACGCTGGTTGCTCGACCGAATGCAGGACCGCCGCGACATTCCACCCGGCTTCTACAACGGCCGGCACGGAATCGCCTACGCGTTATGGGATCTGGGCCGACGCGAAGCCGCGCTGGAAACACTGAACGGACTGCTCGAGCACGAGGCGAACAAAGCAGATGTCAGCCTGTTCAGTGGACTTTCCGGAATGGGGTTGAACTGGCTTCATTTCGCCCGGGAGTCCGGCGAGGACCGCTATCTAGGACGGGCATTGCGGATCGCGGACTCGATTCGGGACCGGCTCGAGCAGGTGACCGATATCCCCGAGACCAGCGGCGGCGGCCAGCCCTACGCCGGTTTGATGCACGGCTCCTCGGGACCGGCTCTGTTCCTTACGGCGGCTTTCGAGGAAACCGGTGACATACGCTATCTCGACGCGGCCGAGACCGCCCTGCGTCAGGACTTGCGGCGTTGCATCCGGGACGAGGAGGGCACGCTGCAGGTCAACGAGGGATTTCGTCGCATGCCCTATCTGGCCGGGGGAAGCGCCGGCATCGGGATCGTGCTGGACCGGTATCTCGCCTGCCGTCCCGACTCGGAACTCGAAGCGGACCTGGCGGCGATCCTGCAGGCGACGAGGTCATCGTTGTACCTCTTATCGGGATTGTTCCATGGCACCGCCGGCATGGTGCTGTGCAACGCCAGTCACGGCTCCGGCGACGCGCAAGTCGTGGCGGAACAGGTGGCCGGGCTCGACTGGCAGGTCCTCGATTGGCGCGGTCACATCGCTTTTCCCGGATCGCACTCGTTGCGGCTGTCGATGGACCTGGCGACCGGCAGCGCCGGCGTCCTGTTGGCGTTGGCCGCCGCCCAGGCGGCGACAACGGAGCCGAAGCGACGCCTGTCATTGCCGTTCCTGCTCCCAGCGACAGAACGGGAGGTGAGAAGAACATCGCTGTGACAGAGCTACGTGATTGACGACCAATACGACCGTGGTGGCCGCGTCAGGCCGCCACTCATCTTCAGGAGATGGTCCACATGTCGGTGTACGACCTTCAGAGCCTGGGCAACGCGCTCAGCGGGCCGGCGAACCAAGTGTCGATTTCGATCTCGAGCAACTTCAGCGCCGGCTGCTGCAATCCGTCGAACATCTCAAGCTGCGTCTCGATCGGCTGCTACCACAGCGCCGCCTGATTTCTGCCATCTCCTGGCCGGCCCTCATCCGTCCTGATCGTCAATGAGCCCGGCCAGGAGATCGAGGTAGACCAAGAGTTGGTCCTGCCAGCCCACGAACGCGGCGAAGTCGTGTACGTGAGTGAAGACCCGTTGGGTGGCGACCCGCCCGAGAGCCGCCGGGTCGAGACCAGGGCCGTAGCCGTCCAGCACGGCCAACGTCCCGGCGGTGGCCCGGTCGGACATCCAGGCCAGAGCCGGTATGGCCGTGCCCAGGGCGCGCAGTTCGGCCAGGTCGCCCAGCAGCCAGCCGACATCCAGCTCGGCCGGTCCGCGGGCCAGCTCCTCGCCCGACAACAGCACGCCCGCGTCGAGGTCCCGGCCGAGCACGATGCCGCCCAGGCCAGGCGCCCCGTGGAGGAAACGGTCAGCGGAGCCGTTCGTCCTGTTCCACCTCCGCACACGCTCCCAGCGCCGGTCACCCAGGCGCCGCAGTGCCGCCTCGCGGAGCCGCGCGGCCCCCGCCGGTCCCGGGCCGCCCGCCATCCAGGTGGCCAGCCTGGACAGGCCGGACGGCGGCTCGGCGGTCGGTTCCGGCGTCAGCGCGTCGTGCACCGCACGCAGCGCCCGGCCGGTGTTGCGCAGTATCCCGTACAGGTGCTCCCACACAGCCGGGCTCTCCTGGGTCAGGGCGATGTCGGCGACCAGCCGTGCTCCTGGCGCGCGGTAGCGGCGGACCGGGGTGTCGCTCTCCGGCAAGCACCAGGCGACCGCCCCGGTCGGGACCGCCGCAATGGCCTCGGCGATTCGCGGGGGCACTGCGCGGAAGGGCTCGTCCCGGTCCGGCCCGGCGCGGCGGACCCACAGGTACGCCCCGCCGTCCCGATGGATCTCGGTCTCCAGGTATCCGGTCGCGAAGCGGGCGACCAGGCCGGTCATGAGGCCGACCCCGCCGCCTGCCCGGCCAGGTCCAGAGGGGAGCCGAGCGCGGCCAGGACCTCCGGCAGAGGCGCCGCCACGGTGGCGTCCTGAGTCCTGCTGGTCACGCTGTACCCAGGTATCGGCGGCACTACGACGACGTTACCGCGTTCGGCGAGCGCGTCGCGGTGACGGCGGTAGACGGCCGAGGTGACCCCACCCGGCGGCAGCGCCGGCGCCACCGCGATCGGCGTGTCGGTGCACTGCAGCGCCAGGAGCACCGGGGTGTCGGCGATGCCCAGCGCCAGCCGGGAGACGAAATGCATGCTCGCCGGATGTACGACGATCGCCTCCGGCCAGCGGGCCAGCTCCACGTGGGGCGCACGAGGCTCGGGCTGGTCGGACCAGACATCGAGAGAGATGTCCCGGCTGTTCAGCGCAGCCAGCGCGGCACGGGAGACGAACCGCTCCGCGCTCCGGGTGATGATCGTCCTCACCTCTGTGCCAGGGCAGGCCATGCGGAGCCAGTTGAGCCAGTAGGGCATGAACGCCACGCAGAGGCAGCCCGTCCCGACGTAGAGCAGTCGCGTGATTTCGAAGCCGGGCGGGGGCGGGACCAGCCTGTCATGGGAATCGCTCATCGAGAACTTCTTTCTTGTAGGGGTCTGCGCTGAAGCCGTCCGCTTCTGGGGCGAGCGCGCCTCTGCCGTGAAGGACCAGCTTCCGCCAGGTGTTCAGCTCCAGGTACGTCTCGCCGAGCGCCGTCTTCAGCCGGTTGACCTCGGCCAGAAGGTCCGCCTCCCGCTCGGTGTGGCGGTTGGCCGCGCCGGCCCGCAGGCCCATGCGGCCGCCTTCGATGAACTGCTTGCGCCAATTGAGAATGGACTGCTCGGACACGTCGGCACGCCTGGCGGCCTCGGCGACCGTCCACTCGCCCGCCAGAACCCCCAGGACGAGGGTCAATTTGTCACTGACCGGCAGAGCCGGGGGACGTGGCATGGCAGCCTCCCTTCCACGAGATCACAGGCCGAATCCGGGCAGAGGAGGAGAGGTGAGGTCGCGGCCGGGCCGCACCGGGTCCACGCCGGCGGCGGTGAGCGCGTCGGCGAGCGCCGACTCGCGCGTGCGATCGTCCCCGCGCATTGCATGGGCGACCAGGGCTTCGGCCACGATCCATGCGCGGTGCTGGCCGAAGCTCAGCCCCTTCATGCCGGGACGGCGATCCTTTGGATCCCACGCCAGTCCCACTCCGCGCGCCACGGGATGCGCGAAGGCCGACGTCGTCGCGCCGACTCCGGCCGTTCGCCGACTGGCCTCCATCACGTGGGAGGCCGCGTGCCAGTTGTCCGGGCCGAGGTACACGACCAGGGCGTCATTCCTGGGGAACATCTGCCGCGTCGAGCCGACTTTGGCACGGTACGGCACGCTCGCCGCCTCCAGACGGCGCAACACCCCCCGCCAGACTCGCGGGGCTGCCTCCGGCTCGGTGATATGGACGTACACGCGCAGGATCGGCCGCCCGGAGATCCCGCCGGCCGAGCCGTCGGCCAGGAAGAACCCCGGAGACAGCGACTGCCGGGCGGCAGGCAGGCGCAGCGGCAGCTCACTTCGGGAGGTCTCGCTTCTGGCGGTCTCGTTGAGGACGGCCTCGCCGTACGCAGCGGAGTCCACCCTGACCCGCAGCCCGTCGATCATCACGATGGCCGACACGCCGCGGCCGGCCTCCACCAGGCGGGCGCGTACCGGAGTGGTGTCGTGTGGGAGCGCTGCGGCCAGTTGTTTCTCGAACGCGGGATCGCGTCCGGTCCGTGGAAGGCTCGTGTTCCCGCCTGAGTGGGCGCGGTCGTAGAGTGCGGAGGCGAGCAATCGGCGCAGCTCGACCGCGGAACCCGCCTCCAGGCGCCACTCGCCGACGGCGGCGCCGAGCCCGCCGGGCGCGACACTAATATCTTTCAGGGCTTCGACGAGCGCCGGGGAGAGGCGAAGCACGGTCATGGCGCGTCCAATCCCAGGACGGAGACGAAGGACTCCGGCTCAAGTAGGGCGTTCCTGCCGATGCCCGCACCGGCCCGGTCCAGCGCCGAGAGCCTGACCGCCTGCCCGGCGCGGGCCAGCGCCCGGTCCAGCAGATGCCACCCGGCGAACCGCACGGCCCGGACGGCCAGCCCGTCGTCGGCGTCGGGGCAGGCCAGCCGATACGCCTCCCAGAACGCCCGGATGTTGGGACGCAGCTGTTCGAGCTTGCGCACGCCGCGGTCCACCACCTTCTCGTGGGTCAGCGGATCGGTGAGCTCGCCCCCGGGGTCGGGAATGCCGAGAACGGCGCGGTACAGCCATTCCCCGGCGAAACCACCGATGTCTCGCGCCGGATCGGCCAGCCGGAACTCCTCCCAATCGGTGAGATACAGCACGCCGTCGCTACGGAGGAACTGATCCAGGCGCAGATCGCAGTGGCAGAACGTGTGTGGCGCCGTCGCCTCAGCCCGCCGTAGCTCGCGCAGCGCCTCGGCCAGGGCCTCGTCGGCCTGCATCATGCGCCACAACTCCAGCTCGGCTCCGGTCAGCGCCTGGAACACGGGCTGTGGCAGCGCATCCAGGAAGGACACCACCGGCGAGGGTGGCGGCGAGGCGTCCACCCACCCGGGCGCCACCTCGGGATGGCAGGCATGCACCATGCCCACCAGCCGCCCGGCCTGCCGCGACAACTCCGCGCCGAACGCGTCCTCGCCAGCCAGCTCCGCCCCGGAGGAGCCGTCGGCCAGCAACTCGAACACCACCAGCCGGGACTCGATGTCGTGGCCGAACAGCCTGGGCATGCGGACATCGGCCAGCTCGGGCCGCGCGGACAGTGCGCCGAACGTCAGGATCCGCCGGAACTGCGGCAACCACGCGTCAGAGCCGTCGCCGACACGCTTGACGAAGACGCGGGTGCCGTCACCTGTGGTGCCGGTCCATGCGTCGTTCCTGCCGGCAGGGGCTGTGCCGCCGTCGTCGTCGAACCGCCCGAGCCCCAGCCGCCGTACGAGTCTGTCAATCTCCGGCGGCGCGGCGGATGCGAGGTCATGAGTCGCTGCACCGGTCACAGGGCCACTCCAATCAAAGGCAGAGGGGCAGGACGGGAATTCTGTGGGGAACCTTTTTTTCCATGTCCGCGTTCTCCCGTCAACCGCGGTTCTTGACAGCGCCGGCGATGGCATGATGCCGTACTGTTCGGTGGAGGCGGCACCGGCAATTAGCGAATGCATGATTGTCTTGCCGGCGGGACAATCCACGGCGGCAGGCCGTCCCTTCACCCGGTTCGTCATCAAGGAAATGCGTCGTGATTTATCCACTCCATCGCATAACACTGCCCAACGGTTTACGTGTGGTCCTTCAACCCATTCCCGACCGGCCCGTCGTAGGGGTAGGAGTGCACTATGACGTCGGCTTCCGCTCCGAACCCCCTTGCCGGTCGGGCTTCGCTCACCTGTTCGAGCACCTCATGTTCCAGGGCAGCAGGAACGTCGCCAGGCTGGAGCACTTCCGGCACATCGAGACGGCGGGCGGCCGGGCCAACGGCTCGACCCACCAGGACTACACCGACTACTACCAGGTGGTTCCGTCGTCGGCGCTGGAGCTGGCGCTGTTCCTCGAATCCGACCGGATGCTGGTCCCCGAGTTCACCCGCGAGACCCTTGCCACCCAGATCAAGGTGGTCATGGAGGAGATACGGCTCAACGTCGCCAACCGCCCCTACGGCGGATTCCCCTGGACGGTGCTCCCCGGCGTGCTCTTCTCCAACTACGCCAACGCGCACAACGGCTACGGCGCCCCCCAAGACCTGGAATCGGCTACGGTGGCCGACTGCGAGTCGTTCTTCGACACCTACTACACCCCCAGCAATGCCGTCCTGACCATCGCCGGCGGCTTCGATCAGGACACCGCCGCCGACTGGGTGCATCGCTGGTTCGGTGACGTGCCCGCCAGGCCCGTGCCGCCGCCTCCCGCGCTCGCCGAGGCGTACCCGACCGCTGAACGGTACGGCGAGCATCACGACGCCCACGCGCCCCTGCCCGCACTGGCCGTCGGCTATCGGCTGCCCGACCCCGCCCAGGCCCCGCACGAGTACCTGGCGCACATGGTGCTCAGCTCGATCCTGACCGGCAGCGACGGCGCGAGGCTCGTTCGCAGGCTGGTGCACGAGGACCGGCTCACCATCGACGCGCGGACCGGCTGCGGGCTCTTCGGAGCGTTCCAGGCGCGTGACCCCGACGTGTTCCTGATGGTGAGCACGCATCCGCGGAGCACCGCGCCGGAGGACGTGCTCGGCGTCCTGGACGACGAACTCGACGACCTAGCGTGGCGTGGACCCGAGGAGGCCGAACTGGCCTACGCTACCGCGCGCCTCCGCGCCTGGACCTACCGCGCCTACGACGACCTGGCCGCCAGGACCCGCGATCTGGGCGCCTTCGAGGTGCTGTACGGCCGTGCTGAGCTGGTCGACGACCTACCCGCCCTCGTGGCGTCGGTGACCGCCGAGCAGGTACGGCAGGCGGCCGCCGCACTCCACTCGGCCTCCCGGGCCATCCTTCCCCTGACCCCGGCCCCGGCCTTGGCTGAGGCGCTGCCCGTGACCGCATAGAGGAGTCCCATGGTCACCCCTGCCGGGCGGACCCCGCCCGCCCGCCGCGCCCCCCGGTCGGGCCCCGAGCGCGAGCTGCGCATGCCGGACATCACCGACGTCGTGCTGGCCAACGGGCTGCGTATGCTCGCCGTGCGAGCGCCGTCGGTCCCCTTGGTCGAGATCCGCCTGCGCGTCCCTCTACCTGGGACGACGCCCGAGCCGGACGCCGCTACACGGATCCTCTCCTCGCTGATCCTGCGCCGCTCCATGAGCCGCGCTCCTGAGGCGGTCGCCGATGTCCTGGGCAGGGCAGGCGCGAGCCTCCAATCCGCCGGCGACGAGCGCTGGCTCGGGGTCTCCGGCACCGCCGCCGCGCCTATGACGCACGCTGTTCTGGAGGTGCTCTTCGATCTCCTGACCAGCCCGGACTACCGCGATGACGAGGTCGCGTCGGAGCGGCGGCGCGCCGTCGGGAAGGCCGCCATCGAACTGGGCCACCCGCAGGTGCTCGCCCGCCAGGCCCTGCGCAAGCACCTTCACGGGGACTCCGTCCGGCTGGTGCCGAGCGGCGAGGCGTTGTCTGCCGTCACCGCCACGCAGGTGCGCGAGCTGCACGAGCGCGCGGTCCAGCCCCGAGGCGCGCTGCTGGTCCTGGTCGGCGACCTCGACGGCGGCCGCCTGGCCGGGGAACTGCGGGACCTGGCCTCCGCCTGGCGCCCGGCCGCCGTCGCACCGCGCCGCGGGTACCGCCCACCGCTAGTCGGCTCCGGGATCGAGTTGGTCGACCGGCCCGGCGCCGTCCAGTCACAGATCGTCCTGGCCGCGCCCGCGCCCGCCAGGACCGACCCCCGCTTCCCGGCGCTCGAGGTGGCCAACGCCCTCGTCGGCGGCTACTTCTCGGCCAGGCTCGTAGGCCGCCTGCGTGAGGAACTGGGGCTGGCCTACCGCCTGAACTCCCGCTTCGAGGAGTTTCACGACGACGTGTCGGCGCTCATAGAGGTCGGCACCGCGACAGAAGCCACCTCGACCACCCTTGGCGAACTACACGTGGAGCTGGCGCGCCTGGCCGAAGGTGACCTCACCTCGGCCGAAATCGACGGGGCCCGCCGGCACATGGTCGGCATGACCGACATCGGCCTCAGCTCGCAGGCCGCCCTGGCCACCGCCCTGTCAAACGCAGTCGGGTTCGGTCACGAGCCGCACTGGCTCGTCTCCTACCCCCGGGCGCTACGCGAGGTCACCGCCGCCGACGTATGCGCGGCCGTGGCGGACTTCTATCAGCCGCCCCAGTTCACCGGGGTGGTGGTCGGCGACGGCGCACGCCTTTCCGGCATTCTCGACGCCTGAGAAGAGACATGTGGGCACGGGCGCGGGTGCGCCCGCGCCCACATGTCACGGAATCAGCATCCGATGATGATGGTCGTGGCAATGGTCAGACATACGGGAGTCGTCGTCCCCGACGTCGCCGGAGCCTGGCCCTCGACCATTGGGCCGATCTCCTGGGCATCGGTGTACGCGGTGTACCCGGCGATGAGCCGATCTGCATTCTCCATGGGTGCCTTCCATTTTCGGCGATACCGACTTGGGAGAGAGTCAAACACGTTTCTCCTGAGAAAACTTATGCAAACTTGGCCGGCCAGGCCAGAGTTATGTGTTGACCGGCAAGAGAACGCAGCTCAGGAACTCATTATTGCGCGCGAGGCCGGACCGGAAGAAAATTAACTCGAGGCTCTTCCATAGCCCCAGATGTCCCGGTCGGAACCCGGTTTTGTGCTGTGGGAGCTGGGGATATCGCAAACGGGCGCATTTCGCCCTAGGCGCCCGGCCGCCGATCGCTCGCTGATGTGCCCGGTCCGTGCCGAGCAGTAGGTGACCAGCAGGGCGGCGCTGCAGTACGGGGATCGAAAGAGCCACTATGGGCCTTGAGCTCAAGGCGTATCGACGATTCGCTTCGCGAAGTCCACCACGCGTCGCCACTCGCCGATTTCTTCCTCGCTCGGCCTACTGATGGTCACGGCGCGCTCGGCAGTCAGACGTTCCATGAGGTGCGTCGCCGCCTCGCGTCTTTTGCCGGTCGTGGCGACTGTGGCGTATGGAGCCGATCGTTTGGTTGGTATCGCGGTTGCCGGCGACTCCAAGCTCGTGGGTGTGCCTGATTGCCGAAGCGGCCCCGCTCTGGCTGCCTTCTGCTTTCCGGTGTCGCCTGTCTCGGGTGTTCGGTTGGGGTGATCGGGGTGGTGCCCGTGCTCCAGACAGAAGCGGCCCACCTCATTGATCAAAGCTCTCCATGTTTCGCCGCGCTTTGAGATCTCGACAAGCCCTCGGTCTCGAAGCGCGTGTGCTGAGCGTCGTTCTAGGAGGGCGAACTGCCGGGGACTGGGAGGGTCCCAACGGTGCATGACGTCAGCGCACACCGGCAGTGAAACGAAGGCAACCTTTTGTGTTGCAATCAACACAAAGAGTCATGCCTGAGTGAACCGCCGCCCGATGAGCTGTGGCCCGAGTCAGGTGATCATGGTGCCCAGGAGAACTCGTTCGAACCCGCCAGTGACCTCTGGCGCCGTTCAGGCCGACGGTCAAACGATCAATGGCCTGACCACTGTCTCCAGTGATCAGGCCATTGACCTGTAACTACCCGGTCGGGGTGGCGGGATTTGAACCCACGACCTCTTCGTCCCGAACGAAGCGCGCTGCCAAGCTGCGCTACACCCCGGTGCACGCCGGTCTTGCGCGTGCTTGGAAAAGTCTAGCGGACTCCCGAGGTACTTGTGACCGCCTCAACGCCGAGGAACAAGGGTAAGCAGTGACGCCTCCGGGAAGCAGGCGAAGCGGGCGGGGGCGTAAGGGGAGGTGCCGAGGCCGGCCGAGACGTGGAGCCAGGCGCTGTCGTGGCGGCTCAGACCCTTCACGCGGGCCCGGTCGATGCCGCAGTTGGTCACCAGGGCGCCGTAGAACGGGATGCAGAGCTGGCCGCCGTGGGTGTGGCCGGCCAGCAGGAACTGGTAGCCGTCCGCGGCGAAGCGGGTCATGTTGCGGGGCTCGGGGGAGTGCATGACCCCCAGCCGGAGGTCGGCGTCGGCGGGGGCCGGGCCAGCGACGAGGTCGTAGCGGTCACGGTTGATGTGGGAGTCGTGGATGCCCGCCACCGCCACGTCGAGGTCGCCCACCTTGATGCGGGCTGTGGTGTTGTTCATGTCGAGCCAGCCCTCGGCCGCCATGCCGGCCCCCAACTCCTCCCAGGGCAGGGAGGGCACGTGCTGGCGGCGGTCGTTCTTGGAGGTGCGCCAGAGGTAGCGGGCCGGGTTTTTGGGCTTGGGCGCGTACAGGTCGTTGGAGCCGTAGACGAACAGGCCCGGGCGGGACAGCAGGGGCTCCAGGGCGTGCAGGAGCGAGGGGACGGCGTCCAGGTGCGCGATCGAGTCGCCGGTGTTGACCACCAGGTCCGGCTTCAGCGAGCCCAGGGAGCGGACCCAGTTGATCAGCATCGTCCGGCGCGGCGTCAGGTGCAGGTCCGACAGGTGGAGAATGCGTACGGGACGCTGACCGCGCTCCAGCACCGGCACGTCGAAGCGGCGCAGGCGGAACCAGTTGCGCTCCACCACAGAGGCGTAACCCAGCCCGGCCAGGCCGAGACCGAGCATGGACAATGGCACTGCGACGGCTTTCCTCACCTACTCATGATGCCCGACATCGGGTGCGCGGCGTCCGGACAGTCCGCGCAGACGGCAAGATGGAGCGCATGAGCGCATTGAAGGACAAGCTGAAGGCCGATCTGACGGCCTCGCTTAAGAGCCGGGACGAGCTGCGTCTCCGGACGATTCGGATGGCACTGGCCGCGGTGAACGTCGAGGAGGTCTCCGGCAAGGAGGCCAGGCAGCTGACCGACGACGAGGTCATCAAGGTGCTGACCAAGGAGGCCAAGAAGCGCAAGGAGGCCGCCGAGGCGTTCGGCAACGCGGGGCGGGCCGAGCAGGCGCAGGCCGAGCTGGACGAGCAGGCGGTGCTGGAGGAGTACCTGCCGGCGCAGCTCAGCGACGAGGAGCTGGGCGCCATCGTCGACGCCGCCATCGCGGAGACGGGCGCCGCCGGGCCGCAGGCCATGGGGCAGGTCATGAAGGCGGTCAACCCGAAGATCGCCGGGCGGGCCGAGGGTGGCCGCGTGGCCGCCATCGTCCGCGCCCGACTGGCGGGGTAGAGCAGCCTCCCGGGTGTTCCATCGCCCGCTGCCGGGCGTGGCGCCCCAGAGGGCCCAGGGCTTGGGTTGG
Source organism: Nonomuraea sp. NPDC003707 (assembly GCF_053587055.1). Lineage (NCBI taxonomy): Bacteria > Bacillati > Actinomycetota > Actinomycetes > Streptosporangiales > Streptosporangiaceae > Nonomuraea > Nonomuraea sp. NPDC003707. The sequence continues at coordinate 174,323 of NZ_JBSFNK010000019.1, forward strand.
CGGCTTGCGTGGGGTCCTGGAGGCCCCTCGGACTGCTGGGCCCTCAGAAAGGCCTGTAGGCGGTCTCAGCGGGCCGGGAGGCGGGTCCCCGCCGCACGGGTAGGCGGCGGGGCCCGGAGCGAGCCTCACGCCCGTCACACGGCGGGGACCCGAAGTGGTGGAGTCAGCGGCCGCGGCCGTTGCCCGGGCCGCCGTCGTCGCGACCGTTACCGGGCCCGTCCCCACGGTCCCCGTTCGGCGGGTCGAAGATGTCGAACGGGTCGCCGTCCCCGGTGGGCGGCCCTTCCTCGTCCTTGTCCTTCTTCTCGGGCTTCTTCGGCGCGCAGTTCTCCGTGCACCCGCCGAACCGCGACTGGTCCACCGGCGTGAACTCCGCGGCCTCGACCCCCTTCAGGGCGGTCAGCATCGCGTCCTTCCAGATCCGCCCGGAGATGGAGGCCCCGTACACGTACGAGTAGTAGCGGCCCCCGATCGTGACCCCGATCAGCTCGTTGCCCCTGGTGCCGCGCGGGTCGCCCAGGCTGACGGCCGACGACATGTTGGGGGTGTAACCGGCGAACCAGGCCGACGCGTAGTTGTCGGTCGTGCCGGTCTTGCCGGCCGCGTCGCGCCCGATGCCGCCCACCTCCGTCATCGTGCCCTTGGTGAACACGCCGGACAGGATGCCGCTGACCGCGTCGGCGACCTCCTCCTCCAGGACCTGGGAGCACTTCGGCTTGTACTGCTTCGCCTTGCCGTTCCTGTCCTTGATCTCCGTGATCGCCAGCGGCTTGCAGTACTGCCCGCGCGAGGCGAAGACGGCGTAGGAACTGGCGATCGTCACGGGGTCGACCTCGTTGACCCCCAGCGTGAACGTCTCCACCTCCGACAGCTTCTGCCCGTCGGCCCGCTTGACCCCGAGCTTCTTGGCCATCTTGACCACGCTGCAGAGCCCGACCTTCTCCTCGAGCTTGAGGAAGAACGTGTTGACCGAGCCCCAGGTGCCGGTCTGCAGCGTCTTGAAGCCGCCGCCGCCCTCGCTGGAGTTGTGCACGGTGTGGGACGGGTCGCCGACGTTCTCGCCCTTGCAGTTCTTGAACGTGCTGTAGCCGCCGGCCTGGTAGCCCGCCGGCGCCGGGAAGCCGTCGCCGTACTTCAGACCCTCCTCCAGCGCCGTGGCCAGCGTGTAGACCTTGGCCGTCGAGCCCTGCTGGAACCCGCGACCGCCACCGTGTGCCGCGTCGGCCACGATGTTGTAGCTCATCTCGTTCTTCTTCTTGCTCCCGCCGAACTTCCGCGAGGCGGCCATGGCCTTGATCTCGCCGGTGCCGGGAACGACCATGGCCTGCGAGGCCACGGGCTTGTCCTTCTTGGAGACGTACTTCTTGATCGCCTTGTCGGCGGCGGCCTGCATCTTCGGGTCGATCGTGGTCTTGATCGTCAGGCCGCCCCGCTGGAGCAGCTTCTTGCGCTCGTCCTGGTTCTTGCCGAAGTCCTCGTTGTTGAGGATCTCGTACTGGACGTAGAGGCAGAAGTACGGATATTTGCTGGCCTCGCAGCCGCCGGGCGCCTTGATGTTCTTCCAGCCCAGCTTCTTCGCCTTGGCCTCGTCGGCCTCCTGCCGCGAGACCTTGCCGATCTCGGCCATCCGGTCGAGCACGATGTTACGCCGCTGCAGCAGCCGCGCCCGCGACTCGGGGCCGACGCTCGGGTCGGTGCGGGCGGGGTTCTGGACGGCGCCGGCCAGCGTGGCGCTCTCGACGAGGCTGAGCTCGGAGGCGGGCTTGTCGAAGAAGCGTCGGGCCGCGGCCTGGATGCCGTGGGCGCCCGCGCCGAAGTAGGCGATGTTCAGATATTTCTCGAGAATCTGGTCTTTCGAGTACTTCTTCTCGATCGCCATCGCGTTACGCAACTCGGACAGCTTGCGGGAGAGCGTCGGGGCGATGGCCGCCGCCTGCTCCTCGGGAGTCTCGGCCGCGTTGACCAGCACCTGCTTGACGTACTGCTGGGTGATCGACGAGCCGCCCTGCATCACGCCGCCGCCCGACAAATTCTTCACGAGCGCTCTGGCCGTTCCCTCAACATCGATCGGCCCGTGCTGGTAGAAACGGAAGTCCTCGATCGCGATCAGCGCCGTCTGCATGATCGGGGCGACCTGGTCAAGGCGGACAGACTGCCGGTTTTCAAAGTAGAACTGCGCGAACTGCTTGCCGTTGGCGTCCTTCAGGATGGTGCGCTCGGGAAGAGGGGGTTCGTCAAGCTCTTCGGGCTTGAGGTTGAGGCTTTCCACAGCGCTCTTCGTGGAGATCCCGGCCCCTCCGATCGCGGGCAGGGCCACGGCCGCGGCCAGCACCCCGGCGACCGATCCGGCGATGATCAGACGCAGGATGGCGAGGACGGGGTTGGAGCGATCTTTGCGCTGCGCTTGCACGCTACCAAGAGTACGTGGAAAGACTGACCGAATCGGTAGCGCGACACCATTTCACCTTGACTGATGGGGGTGACTAGTCATTCCCGGTCAAGATGGCCGCGAGAAATTGGTCCTCTGGGGTCTGTCGGCCCGAACGTGAAGTTGCGTACGTTCTCCTCTGCGGCAACTGAATACGGAGGCTCGGCGCCCGCGCCCGTCGGCCCCAAATGACGACTGACCACCTAAGGGGAGTGGGGTCGAACAATGTGGATCACGGATTGGACCTCCCGTGCCGCCTGTAAGGGTGCGGATCCGGATGCCCTGTTCGTGCAGGGCGCCGCGCAGAACAGGGCCAAGCTCATCTGCCGGGGTTGCCCGGTTCGTACTGAATGCCTCGCCGATGCTCTGGACAACCGCATCGAGTTCGGGGTGTGGGGCGGTATGACCGAGCGCGAACGGCGTGCGCTGCTTCGACGGCGGCCTGACGTGGACTCGTGGCGAGACCTGCTCGAGTCGGCCAAGGAAGAGTACGAACGAACCAACGAGCTGATCGCGGGCTGATCCAAGCCCGGCGAGCCGTAGTACGGCCGGCGCCGTCCGCCGGCCGTACTTTCATGCGCTCGCCAGCAAGTCCCCGATCTGCCGCAGACCAGTGAGATCGTGAACGTCCTCGGACATGGCGCGAACCTGCACCACGGGCACCGTGGGGTGGGCCGAGACGAAATGCTCCTGCTCGCGATGCTCGCGAGCGGTGAGCTGCATTCGCCCGGCGTGCAGCCGCAGCACGGCGGCGGTCAGCTCATGCTCGCCCCGCGCCTCCAGGTCTTCGGCGGCCGCGGCGCTACGGGCGGCCGAGAGGACCGAGGCGGGTGACATGTGCACACGGTTGACCACCAGGCCGGCCAGTGGCATGCGCTCTTCGGCGAGCCTTTCGACGAAGTACGACGCCTCCCGCATGGCGTCCCGCTCGGGCGCGGCCACCACGAGGAAGGCCGTGCCGGGGGCCTGCAGCAGCTGGTACGTCATCTCGGCCCGCTGCCTGAAGCCGCCGAAGACGGCGTCGAGCGCGGACACGAACGTCTGCAGATCCTTGATCACCTGCGCGCCGAGCAGCTTGGTCATCGCTCCGGCCATCAACCCGAACCCGGCGTTGAGGAGCCGGAAGGCGCTGCGTCCGCCGGCCTTGGCCGGTGCCGTCAGGAGCCGGATGAACCGTCCGTCGAGGAAGCGCCCGAGCCGCTCGGGCGCGTCGAGGAAGTCGAGCGCGGACCGCGACGGCGGCGTGTCCACGATGATCAGGTCCCACTCGTCCGACCGGCGCAGCTGGCCCAGCTTCTCCATGGCCATGTACTCCTGCGTGCCGGCGAAGCTGGAGGAGAGGGACTGGTAGAAGGGGTTCGACAGGATCTGGCGGGCCCGTACGGGATCGGCGTGCGCCTCGATGATCTCGTCGAACGTGCGCTTCATGTCGAGCATCATCGCGTAGAGCTGGCCGCCGCCCTCGGGCGAGCTGACCAGGCGCGGGGTGTTGTCGAGCTCGGTCAGCCCCATCGACTGGGCCAGCCGGCGCGCGGGGTCCACGGTGAGCACGACGGCACACCTGCCGCGTTCGGCGGCCCGCAGCCCGAGCGCCGCGGCGGTCGTGGTCTTGCCCACCCCGCCGGCTCCGCAGCAGACGATGATCCTGGTGCCGGGGTCGTCGAGTATCGCGTCGATGTCGAGTGCGGCGGGCTTCTTCACGCTGCTCCTTGGGTGCGCATGCTCTCTGCCAGCTCGTACAGGCCGGCCAGGTCGACGCCGTCGGCCAGCAGCGGCAGCTCGTAGCTCTTCAGCCCGGCCTCGCCCAGCGACTCGCGCTCGGCGCGCTCCAGCTCGGTGCGGTGGGCGTGCTCGGAGATCTCCTCCGCGAGCGCCTCGGCGATCGCCGAGGCCTCCGCCCCGTCGGCCACCCCGGCGGCCTTCAGCCCGAGCACGAGCTCCCCGGGGTCGAAGCGGCCCTTGACAGCTGTGTCAAGAGCGGCCTGTGGGATCAGTGATTCGCGCACCATGTTGACGAAAATTCCCCCTGCGGGGATCCCGGCCGAACGCAATTCGGTGATGCCGTCGAGCGTCTCCTGCACGGGCATCTCCTCCAGCAGCGTCACGAAGTGCACCGCCGTCTCAGGAGATTTCACGACCCCGTTGACCAGGTCGGAGTGGTTCTTGATCGGCCCGACCTTGGCCAGGCCCGCCACCTCCTGGGTGACGTTCAGGAAGCGCGTGATGCGGCCCGTGGGCGGCGCGTCGAGCACGACCGCGTCGTAGATCCTGCGGCCGTTCTTGCCCCGCCTGCGCACGGCCTCGGTCGTCTTGCCCGTGACGAGCACGTCGCGGAAGCCGGGGGCCACGGTGGTGGCGAAGTCGACGACGCCCATCTTGGTCAGCGCCCGGCCCGCGCGGCGCATCCCGTAGAACATCTCCATGTACTCGAGCATGGCCTCCTCGGGATCGACGGCCAGCGCGTACACGTCGCCGCCGGAGGGCGCCACGGCGATCTTGCGCTCCTCATAGGGCAGCGGCGGCAGGTCGAAGATCTGCGCGATGCCCTGCCTGCCCTCGACCTCGACGAGGAGCACCTTGCGACCGCCCGCGGCCAGCGCGAGCGCGAGAGCGGCGGCCACGGTCGTCTTGCCGGTGCCGCCCTTGCCGGTGACGACGTGCAGCCGCACACCGGCCCAATCCGTGTCCGGAGAGTCCACTATTCGAGGCTACCGAAGGGTCACTTGCCGGAAGCCGACGACCACCGTTTGAGATTCCTCACACCCAGACGGGAACTTAACGGCGACCACGGTCTTGAGCAGGCACAAGGCAGGCCGGCGGGCGGGTTTCTTATGAGAAGCTGACCTTCATGAAGAAATGGGAGTACCTCACCGCCCCGGTGTTGATCCACAACACCAAGATGATCCTGGACAACTTCGGCTCCGACGGCTGGGAGCTGGTCCAGATCGTTCAGGGTGCCTCGCCGGAGCAGCTCGTCGCCTACTTCAAGAGGGAGAAGCAGTGACCCCCGAGCAGAAGATCGCGGATCTCGGCCTGACGCTGCCCGAGGTGGCGGCGCCGGCGGGCGCCTACGTGCCGGCCGTGCGCACGGGCAACCTCGTCTACACCTCCGGCCAGGTGCCGTTCGTCGACGGCAAGCTGCTGCGGACCGGCAAGCTCGGGGCCGACCTGACCACCGAGGAGGGCGCGGAGCAGGCCCGCATCTGCGCGCTCAACGCGCTTGCGGCCCTGAAGGCCGAGGTCGGTGACCTGCAGAAGGTCGTACGGATCGTCAAGGTCGTGGTGTTCGTGGCCAGCGATCCGTCCTTCACCGAGCAGCCCAAGGTCGGCAACGGCGCCAGCGAGCTGCTCGCCGAGGTGCTGGGCGAGCCGGGCAGGCATGCCCGCAGCGCCGTGGGCGTGGCCGTCCTCCCGCTGGACGCGCCGGTGGAAGTGGAGCTGATCGCCGAAGTAGCCTGAGGCACTATGACCGATGTGACCGGATTGCCGCTTCCAGCCGAGCTAGCCGCGCGGGCGCGGGACCTCCTCGAGGGGCGGGTCGAGCCGGTCCCGACCCGCGACGCCGCCACCGTGGTGATCCTGCGAGGGAGCGCCTCGCCGGAGGTCTACCTGCTGCGGCGGAAGGCCACGATGGCCTTCGCGGCGGGCGCGTACGTCTTCCCCGGCGGCTCGGTGGACGCCCGCGACACCGACCAGGCCGTGGCCTGGGCCGGCCCGTCACCAGCCGAGTGGGGCACGGTCTTCAACGCGAGCGAGCAGGTCGCGCGCGGGCTGGTGTGCGCGGCCGTACGCGAGACGTTCGAGGAGTCCGGCGTGCTGCTGGCCGGTCCCGGGCCCGATTCCGTGGTCGCCGACACGACGGGCGACGACTGGGAGTCCGACCGGCTCGCGCTGATCGACAGGAGCCTGGGCTTCGCCGACTTCCTCGCCAGGCGCGGCCTGGTGCTCCGGTCCGACCTGCTCAAACCGTGGGCCCACTGGATCACCCCGGAGATCGAGCACAGGCGCTTCGACACGCGGTTCTTCGTCGCCGTGCTCCCCGAGGGCCAGCGCACCCGTGACGTCGGCGGTGAGGCCGATCAGGTGGCCTGGAAGCGCCCCGCGGAGGCGATCGAGCTGGCGCGCCGGGGGGAGATCTTCCTGATGCCGCCGACGTACCACACACTGAGCGAGCTGGCGGCCCACGACGGCATGGCGGGGATCCTGGCCGAGCCCAGGGAGATCGTGCCGATCATGCCGAAGGCCGTGGAGATCCAGGGCGAGATGCGGCTGGTGACCCGGTGAGCGGGCTGCACATCCCGATCGGGACGCCCGACGGATCCCGTACCGAGCACGCCGAGAACCTGCTCGCGCCCAACCCGTCCGCCATGACGCTCGACGGCACCAACACCTGGGTCATCGGCGGGGACGAGGTGGTGGTGATCGATCCGGGGCCGGAGGACGAGTCGCATCTGCGCCGCGTACGCGATCACCTCGGGGAGCGGCGCGTCACCGAGATCCTGCTCACCCACGGGCACTTCGACCACAGCGGCGGCGCCAGGCGCTTCGCGGAGATGGTGGGCGCCCCCGTCCGGGCGCTCGATCCGCGGCACCGGCTGGGCGAGGAGGGGCTCGACGACGGCGACGTGGTGAGCGTGGCGGGCCTGGAGATCCACGTGTACGGCACGCCGGGCCACTCGTTCGACTCGCTCTGCTTCTGGCTGCCGCAGGACCGCGCGATGCTGACCGGCGACACCGTGCTCGGCCGGGGCACCACGATCATCGCCCGCGACGGCGGCCTGGCCGACTATCTCCGCAGCCTCGACCGGCTCAGGGCGGCCGCGGAGGGCCTGGAGGCGCAGGCGCTGCTGCCCGGCCACGGCCCCGTGCTACCCGACCCGATCGCCGCGCTCGACGGCTACATCGCGCACCGGCGGCAGCGCCTCGACCAGATCAGGGCGGCGCGCGCCCAGGGCGCGCGCACGCCGCGGGAGATCGTCAAGATCGTGTACGCCGACGTCGACCGCTCGCTCTGGGCCGCCGCCGAGATGTCGGTCGTGGCCCAGCTCGACTACCTGGACCGGTTGTAGAGCCGGTCCATGTCGAGGATCACCACGGCCTTGGCCTCGATCCGCAGCCAGCCGCGCTGGGCGAAGTCGGCCAGCGCCTTGTTGACCGTCTCGCGCGAGGCGCCGACGAGCTGCGCCAGCTCCTCCTGCGTCAGGTCGTGGTGCACCCGCAGGCCGTCGTCCGTCTTGGTGCCGAACCGCTCGGCCAGGTCGAGCAGCTGCTTGGCCACGCGCCCGGGCACGTCGGTGAAGACCAGGTCGGCCAGCACGTCGTTGGTGCGGCGCAGCCGCTGGGCGAGCGCGCGCAGCAGGTGGAGCGCCACCTCGGGGCGGCCGGTCAGCCAGGGGCGCAGGTCGTCGTGGCCGAGCCCGGCCAGCCGCACGTCGGTCAGCGCCGTCGCCGAGGCCGTACGCGGTCGCGGGTCGAACAGCGACAGCTCGCCGAACATCTCGCTCGGCCCTAGCACGCTCAGCAGGTTTTCCCGTCCGTCGGGCGAGGTGCGGGACAGCTTGATCTTGCCTTCCAGCACGACGTAGAGCCGGTCGCCGGTCTCGTTCTCGTGGAAGAGCGTCTGTCCCTTGGAGAGCTGGACCTCCGTGATGCTCGTACGCAGCGCCGCGGCGCTCTCGCGGTCCAGTGCGGCGAACAGGGGGGCCTTGCCCAGCACGTCTTCGGTGTTCACTCTGCCTCCTCTGCTGCCATTGTGACTCACCCCACTCTGCGTGGCACACACAGGTTATGGGAATGCTGGAGTGTTCTGCGCTTTTCGGATGAGTCGTATCCAGGGGAAAGGTACCTGATGCCCTGGTTTCAGGGCTTATCGACCCTCCCCTGTGTCGCAGAAGAGTCTCAGGAGGCGAGCAGGCCGTCGACGGAGGCCACCGCGGCCGCCACCGACTGGCCGAGCAGCACGCGGAGCACGTCGGCCGCGCGCGGGCGGGCCGTGGGGTCGGCCTGGCGGCACTGCCGTACCGCCAGGTGCAGCGCGGGAGGCAGGACGGCGGGGTCGCCGTCCGTGCGGCCCGTGGCCGCGAAGACCACCAGGTCGGCCCAGGCCAGCACGTCGTCGGCCGCCGAGCCCGGCGTGACGCCGGGCTGCCAGCCGATCAGCACCTGGCCGTGGGCGCCGAGCGCGACGCTCTCGTGGCTGAGCCGGAGCCCCACGTTGCCGCGGGCGTGCAGCTTGGCCACCGCGGAGGCGCAGGTCAGGGCCAGGCGATGCAGCGCCTGCCCCCGCAAAGGCCCCGATGTACGCACGAAGTCCGACAGCACCGCACCCTGACCGCTCATGGCCACCGCCTCCCGTGTCGCCCCCTTGTACGCGAGCAGGGCCGTCCTGGGTTCAACGGTTCGCGGAAGCTTCTAGTCTTGCGGCATGGCCACGAACGCGGCGGGGCGCAAGCCGGAGACCCGGCTCGCATTGGTACGGCGGGCCCGCAAGATGAACCGCATCCTCGCGGACACCTATCCAGAGGCCCACTGCGAGCTCGACTTCGGCAACCCGTTAGAACTTCTGGTCGCGACCATCCTCTCCGCCCAGTGCACGGACAAGCGGGTCAACATGGTCACCCCCGTCCTCTTTGCGAAATATCCGACAGTGGAGGACTACGCCGCCGCCGACCGGTCCGAGATGGAGGAGATCATCCGCTCGACCGGATTCTTCCGTGCGAAGACCAACAGCATCATCGGCATGGCGCAGGCGGTGTGCGAGAAGTACGGCGGCGAGGTGCCCGGCAAGCTGAAGGACCTGGTCACCCTGCCCGGCGTGGGCCGCAAGACCGCCAACGTGGTGCTGGGCAACGCGTTCGACGTGCCGGGGCTCACCGTCGACACCCACTTCCAGCGGCTGGTGCGGCGTTTCGGCTGGACGGAGGAGACCGACCCCGTCAAGATCGAGCACGTCGTGGGGGAGCTGCTGCCCAAACGCGAGTGGACGATCTTCTCCCACCGGGTGATCTGGCACGGCCGCCGCATCTGCCACGCACGGCGGCCCGCGTGCGGTGTGTGCCCGCTGGCCGCGCTCTGCCCGTCGTACGGCACGGGTCCCACGGCGGCGGCCGAGGCCGAGAAGCTCGTCAGGCCCGGCCCCTTCTCGTGATCGCGGGAAGTCCCCGGTGTCCCGGCGTGTTGGAGGATGCGTGACCCAAGTGCCCGACTGGCTCGACCGACTGGCGGCGCAGGCTCAGCGCTTCGACGTACCGCGGTGGTGGACGCCCCCCAACGGCAGCGGGCGGGCCGCCGCGGTGCTGATGCTGTTCGGCGAGGGGGCGCTCGGCCCCGACGTCCTGCTCATCCAGCGCAGCACGCTCGGGCGCAGGCACGCGGGCCAGCCCGCCTTCCCCGGCGGCGGCGTCGACCCCGACGACGGAGGACCCGTCGCGGCGGCGCTGCGCGAGGCCGAGGAGGAGACCGGGGTCGATCCCGCGGGCGTCCACGTGCTGTGCACGATGCCCGAGCTGTACCTCAGCCACAGCGACAACCGGGTCACGCCCGTGATCGCCTGGTGGCGCGAGCCGTCGGCCGTGCACGCGGCCTCGCCGAGCGAGGTGGAGTCCGTGGAGCGGGTGCCGATCGCCGAGCTGGTCGACCCCGCCAACCGGGTCACGCTGCGGCATCCGAGAGGGTCGGCGGGGCCCGCGTTCCGGGTGCGAGGGATGTTGGTGTGGGGGTTCACCGCGATGGTGCTCGACACCGTGCTGCGCGAGGGCGGGCTGGCGCGCCCGTGGGACTCCGCGCAGGTGGAGGACCTCCCGCAGGAAGTGATCGACCTGGCGTCCAGGGGTTAGCGGGACGAGCGCAGGGCCACGCCCAAGGAGGCCCAGCCCGCCACGTCCTTGTCGCTGTCGGCCGCCAGCGCGCGCAGCGTCTCCAGGCCGGCCCGGTCGGGGGGATCACCGAGCACGTGCTGCAGCGCGTACGCGGCGCCGTAGCGCACCCTCGCGTCGTCGTGACCGGCCAGCTCGATCACCGACGGCAGCGACCGCGGGTCGGCCAGGTGCCCGAACGCGATCAGCACCGAGTAGAGCACCATGGCGTCGTCCTCGCTGGCCGCCAGGTAGCGCAGCACCGGCAGCGTACGGTCCACGAACGGCTGCAGCATCCCCATGATGTCCACGCCGAGCAGCCGCTCCGCCACCGTGTCCGCGGCGCACAGCCGGCGCGCCTCGATGAAGGACTCCAGATCACCGCGCTGCCGCAGCACGGAGATCACGTGCCAGCGCAGGGGGCCGTCGGGGTCGGTGTCGCACAGAGCTGCCTCGATGAGATCGCGCACTGTTTCCTCGGCCGACGGCATACCGCTCAAGGTAGCCACGCGGTGACGCCGTCCTGGCGGAAGACGTGCACACTTGACCGTATCCCTGGTTAGCTTTGAAGCGTGCGCGGTGATCTGCTTGACCTCATCTTGATCGGCCTCGTGATCGCCTTCGGCGTCTCGGGTTACCGGCAGGGCTTCATCATCGGGGCGATGAGCTTCGTGGGGTTCGTCGGCGGGGCCGTGCTCGGCGTCTTCATCGCGCCACCGATCTCCAAGGCCCTGGTCAGCGGCGACACGCCGCAGGCGCTGCTGGCGATCGTGATCGTCTTCCTGGCCGCCACCATCGGCCAGTTCGCGTCCTCGACGCTCGGCGCCGTCGTGCGCAGCCACGTCACGTGGGAGCCCGCCAAGGTGGCCGACGCGGTCGGCGGCACGTTCTCCAGCGCGCTGTCCGTGCTGGTGATCGCCTGGCTGATCGGCTCGCTGATCGTCTCCACGGCCTTCAATCCCCTCGTCGACCAGGTGAAGAACTCCGCGCTGCTGACCACCGTCGACGACGTGATCCCGCAGGCCGCGCGCAACTGGCAGCAGCCGTTCAAGAAGTTCATCGACCGGTCGGAGTTCCCGCCCGTCTTCGACGCCATCGGCGGCGGCACGATCGTCGACGTGCCGCCGCCCGACCAGAGCGTGCTGCAGGGCTCCAAGCTGAGCCGCGCCCGGCGGGCCATCGTCAAGGTGCAGGGCAACGCGGAGAGCTGCAACAAGCACATCGAGGGCACCGGCTTCGTCTACGCCCCCGGCCGGATCATGACCAACGCCCACGTGGTCGCCGGCGTGACCCGCGACCTGCAGGTCATCGATTCCAACAACACGCCGCACGCGGCCACCGTCGTGCGCTACAACCCGCGCCGCGACATCGCCGTCCTCTACGTGCCCGGCCTCGACCTGCCGCAGCTCTCCTTCGACGGCGACGGCTCGCGCGGCGACAGCGCCATCATCGCCGGGTTCCCCAAGAGCAAGGGGTTCACCGCGGAGCCGGCCAGGATCGGCGGGCAGCTCGACGCCGAGGGGCCCGACATCTACCGCGACGCCACGGTCAGGCGCAAGGTGTACGCGATCCGCGGGAAGGTGCTGCCCGGCAACTCGGGCGGCCCGCTGCTCACGGTGGACGGCCGGGTCTACGGCGTGATCTTCGCCGCCGCGATCAACGAAGAGGAGACCGGCTACGTCCTGACGGCCGAGGAGGTCGCCCCCGACGCGGCCCAGGGCCGCAACGACACCACCCCGGCCAGCACCCAGAAGTGCGACTGACGCCCGGCCCTCAGCCGGGCAGCTTGTCCAGGATCGCGGCGACGGCCTCGTCGGGGTCGCTGTCCTGGCCGAACCCCGAGGCCGCCTTGCCGACCGCGTCGTACGCGCCGCCGTACCCCTGGACCCTGGCGGCGCCACGGCCGAAGAGGGTCAGCGCCCCGCGCCCGTTGCCGCGCTGCAGGTGCGTCAGCCCGACGCAGATCTGCGCGAGGCCCTGCCACAGCTCGCGCTCGTCCTCCGGCGCGCATTTCCAGCGGCCCTCGAACACCTCGTGCGCGTTGAACGGCAGGCCCTCGCCGAGGAAGCCGCGGGCGTCGGCCAGAGCCTGTTCGGTGGTGGGGGCGTAGTCGTCGGGGACCCGGGGCACGCCGGGTTCGCCGTAGGGGAGCGGCCTGCCGTACGCGTCGCGCGGCCTGGCGTTACGGGGCCTGCCCTCGGGATCGCGGTCTCTCATCGGTCGGGCTCCGGATCGGCCAGCCAGCCGAGCAACTCGGTGTCGAACACGTCGGGGATCTCCTCATGGGGGAAGTGGCCGGCTCCTTCGAGCAGCCGCCACCGGTACGGGGCCGCCACGTAGCGGCCCGAGCCGTGCGCCGTACGCGGCAGGGCGCGCGGGTCGAGCGCCCCGTGCAGGTGGAGTGTGGGGGCCTCGACCGCGGTGCGCATGGCCCTGGCGTAGCGGCGGCCGTCCGGGCGCAGCTGGGAGCGGCCGAACCAGCGGTGGTACTCCAGCGCGCAGTGTGCCACGGCGGGGATGCGGAACGCCTCTCGGTACGTACGCGCGGTCTCGGGATCGGGCCAGCCGGGCCGCGACCAGTCGTCGAGCAACCGGCCCACCAGGGCCCCTTCGCGGCGCCTGAGCCGGTGCTCGGGCAGCAGCGGCAGCTGGTGGCCCAGTGACTGCCGGCTGGCCCTGAGCTGGCCGAACGGGTCGCCCAGCAGCGCCTTGCGCAGGCGCAGGGGATGGGGGGCGGACACGGCGACCAGCCGGTGCACGCACTTGGGATCGAGCACGGCCATCGTCCAGGCCAGCAGCCCGCCCCAGTCGTGCCCCACCACGATCGCGCCGGTCTCGCCCAGCGCCCTGATCAGGCCGGTCGCGTCGGCGGCCAGGGTGGGCAGGTCGTAGCCGCGCGGCGGCTTGTCGCTGCCGCCGTAGCCGCGCAGATCGGCCGCGACGGCCCGGTAACCCGCCTTCGGCAGCGAGACGAGCTGGTTGCGCCACGTCCACCAGAACTGCGGGAACCCGTGCAGCAGCAGCACCAGCGGCCCTTCGCCCGCCTCGACGACGTGGAAGCGGGTGCCGCCCGCGTGGACCGCGCGGTGCGTCCAGGGTCCTTCGATCTGTACGACCGACTCGTCAGGTGCCATCACGTGTCACCGGCTCACGATCGGGACGAACCGCCGGCAGCGTCTCGTCCTCGGGCGTGGCGATCTCCTTGAGCCCCTTGATCGACCTGGCGGTGCGCTTCATCCCGGCCAGTCCCTTGAGCCGCCTGACCCCGATGAACACCAGCAGACCCGCCACCACCAGGTAGAACACGGTCACGATGAGGAAGGCCAGCCAGTTGGGCAGCCACTGCGCCAGCACGAACGCGATCGTGAACGAGGCGAGGATCAGGCACAGGTGCGCCATGAAGGCGGCGGCGGCGAACAGGCCGCCCGCCGTGCCGACCCGCTTGGCGTCGAACCTGAGCTCGGCCTTGGCCAGCTCGATCTCCGAGCGGACCAGGTCCGAGATCTGACTGCTCGCCTGGGCGACCAGCGAGCCCAGGGATTCTTCCTCGGGAGTCTGCGGCATGAACGTCTCCTATCGAGGCCTGGTGGCCGTGTCAAACATCATCCAGCGCGATGCGACGCTCGCGTACCGTGTGAAGCGGTACCGCCGCCAGGAGCTCTTCCGACAGTTTCGCCAGGCCGAGCCGCGCTGACAGCCAGGCGCCCCGAACACGCCGAAACTTGTCGAGCGCGAGTCCCGCTATCACTCCCAGAACTACCCGATCGAACAAGATAGCGCCCGCGCCGGGTACTCCGGGCTTCGCCCCAGGCTCTCAAGAGCCAGGCGCATGTCCCCGTATTTCGGGACATGCGCCTGGGATGTGGGATCAGTCCTCGGACTTGGCGGACGGGAGCTTCTCCGAGATCAGGTTCATCACCGTGCTGTCGGCCAGCGTGGTGACGTCGCCGACGCTGCGGTTCTCCGCGACGTCGCGCAGGAGGCGGCGCATGATCTTGCCGGAGCGGGTCTTGGGCAGCTCCGGCACGACCAGGATCTGGCGCGGCTTGGCGATCGGGCCCAGGGTCTTGGCCACGTGGTTGCGCAGGTCGGCGGCGATGTCGTCGCTCTCCTCCGCCGAGCCGCGCAGGATCACGAACGACACGATCGCCTGACCGGTGACCGGGTCGGTCGCGCCGACCACCGCCGCCTCGGCCACCTTCGGGTGGCTGACCAGCGCGCTCTCCACCTCCGTGGTGGAGATGTTGTGGCCGGAGACGAGCATGACGTCGTCCACGCGGCCGAGCAGCCACAGGTCGCCGTCGTCGTCCTTCTTGGCGCCGTCGCCGGGGAAGTACATCCCGTCGAACCTGCTCCAATACGTGTCGATGTAGCGCTGGTCGTCGCCCCAGATCGTGCGGAGCATCGACGGCCACGGCTCGCGTACGACGAGGAAGCCGCCGCCCCCGTCGGGGACGCTGTTGCCCTGGTCGTCCACCACGTCGGCGGCGATGCCGGGGAGCGGGCGCATCGCTGCGCCCGGCTTGCCGGCGGTGACGCCGGGCAGCGGGCTGATCATGATGGCGCCGGTCTCCGTCTGCCACCAGGTGTCGACCACGGGGCAGCGGTCGTGGCCGATGTGCTCGCGGTACCAGACGTATGCCTCGGGGTTGATCGGCTCGCCCACGGAGCCCAGGATGCGCAGGCTGGACATGTCGAACTTCGCGGGGATGTCGTCACCCCACTTCATGAACGTCCGGATCGCGGTGGGCGCCGTGTAGAGGATCGTGATCTTGTACTTCTGCACGATCTCCCAGAACCGGCCGCGGTGCGGGGTGTCGGGGGTGCCCTCGTAGATGACGCTGGTGGCGCCGTTGGCGAGGGGGCCGTACACGATGTAGGAATGGCCGGTCACCCAGCCGATGTCGGCCGTGCACCAGTAGATGTCGGTGTCGGGCTTGAGGTCGAAGACCGCGTGGTGCGTCCAGGCGGTCTGGGTGAGGTAGCCGCCGGTGGTGTGCAGGATGCCCTTGGGCCTGCCGGTGGTGCCGCTGGTGTAGAGGATGTACAGCGGGTCCTCGGCGTCGTGGGGCTCGGCGGTGTGCTGGTCGCTCTGCCGGTCGACCAGGTCGTGCCACCAGACGTCCTTCTCGCCGAAGGCGACGTCCTGGCCGGTACGGCGTACGACGAGGACGTTCTCGACCTGCGGGCACTCGGCGACGGCCTCGTCCACCGTGGGCTTGAGCGCCGACGGGTTGCCCCTGCGGTAGCCGCCGTCGGCGGTGATGACGAGCTTGGCGTCGGCGTCGTCGATCCGGCTCTTCAGCGCCGTGGCCGAGAAGCCGCCGAACACCACGGAGTGGATCGCCCCGATGCGGGCGCAGGCCAGCATCGCGATCGGCAGCTCGGGGATCATCGGCATGTAGACGGCCACCCGGTCGCCCTTGCCGACGCCCAGCTCCTGGAGGGCGTTGGCGGCCTTGCTGACCTCGCGCTGGAGGTCGCTGTAGGTCAGGGTACGGGTGTCGCCCTCGGGCTCACCCTCCCAGTAGTAGGCGACCTTGTCGCCGCGGCCCTCCTCGACGTGGCGGTCGACGCAGTTGTAGGCCACGTTGAGCTCGCCGCCGACGAACCACTTGGCGAAGGGGGCGTTCCACTCGAGGGTCGTCTCCCACCGTTTGGCCCACGCCAGCCTCTCGGCCGCACGCTCCCAGAAGGCGAGACGGTCGGCGGCGGCCTCGTCATATGCGGCGGCGGTCACGTTCGCGGCCGCCGCCAGGTCAGCCGGCGGTGCGAACCGGCGGTTCTCCTGTAGCAGGTTCGACAGCGCCTGGGTCTCGTTGCCGGGGGTCTCCGGGGCCACCTCGTGCTCCTTCTATGGCCAGATTGGATAGGTCGTGTCCCACTTCACCAGCTCACGGCCTCCACACACAAGAGGTCTAGACAGGTCTGTACCGAGGGGTCCCCGATTATCAGGTCGCATGACAACCGCTATTGAAACGTTGTCATCTTGCAATCTGGCGGGGGCCCATAAAGGGCTCCGCATATTCGGCGCCCGGTGATTTCTCAACCCACGGTCACCTTTTGAGCGCGCCCTGCCTCCCCTCGAGGCGCTGGTACGGTCGTCACCCGGTGGAGCGAGAGCGGTCGTACCCGCCGGTAAGGTCGGTTTCCGTGAGTGACCCACTGGCTGTCATCGCGGAGTTCCCCGGCGTCCCCGAGGCGGTCGACGCCGCCAGGCAGGACGTCGACCGGCTGTACCGCCACCGTGTCCTGCGCCGGGCCAGCCCGGCCGTCTCGACGGAGTCGTCCCTGCGCGGCGCCCGGGCCTCGGCATCCCTGGAAGGCGTGGACGTGTCCCTCGACGCCCTGCGCCGGGACGAGGTCCACGACCCGCTGGTCCAGGGAGCCCTCCGGGCGTCGGCGGAGCTGGGCCGCCTGGGCTCGTTGTGGCGGACGGCGCCGAGGCAGGTGCTGGCCCGCCTGCACACGGTGGCGGCCGCCGGCCTGGCGCCGCAGTCCGCCCTGGGCCGTCCGCGGGCGGTGGACGAGGCGCCGGACCCGCTGGGACTGGGGCCCGCGCCGGGCGCTTCGGAGGCGGCGACGCGCATGGAGGGGCTGCTCGGGCTGCTCGAACGGCCCACGAAGGCGCCCGCGATCGTGCTGGCCGCCGTCATGCACGCCGAGCTGGCCGTACTGCGTCCTTTCGGCGCGGCGGACGGGATCGTGGCGCGCGCGGCCGAGCGCCTGACCCTGGTCGAGTACGGCCTGGACCCGAAGTCCCTCGTGGCCGTGGAGGTGGGGCACCTGGAGCACGCCTCGTACGCCGGGGGCCTGAGTGCGTACCTGAGCGGGACCCCGGAGGGCGTCGCCCAGTGGGTACAACAGTGTGCCTCCGCAGTAAGTCTCGGGGTGCGCGAAGCGACCGCCATCTGCGAGGCGATGCAACGAGGCTGAGGTCGCGGCGGCGGAAGCGCAGGTGGGAGCGTTGGGCCGGGCCGCCGACATAGCTGACGGCGTCTCAGTCAAGAGACGCCGTCTGCTGGCACATCACACCGGGTTACCAAGCGTGCACCTCTATTCGTCGGAGCGGGTCAAGCCCGTCACGACGCGCCTCCCGCGGCTGGTCGCGCGTGGGTACCCGGCTGATGCGCCCGGACAAGAGGTCCGTGACACCTTTCTACGTCGGATCCGCCCTGATGGGAAGCCCTCGGACCAAGACCTTTACCCGCCTATGAGCAGGGCCCCGGCATGCGTCGCCATCGCCACCCTCCGTGATCTGGTTACCAACCTGTGATGATTACAGAGAGTGACCGTCTTTATGTGATCGTTATGGCGCAGACAAAAAACTTGGCGAAAATGCGAGATTGCTCCTCGACGAAACTCGAGTCCATCGGGCAGCATACGGGGGTATCGCCCGAAACTGGAGCAACCGTGCACGGGGACCTTTGCCAGTCCCTTGCCAGGCTCTGGTGAAGTGATGAAAGCTTTCTTCTGAAACGGGACCGGCTCTACCCCCCCGGAGCCGGACCGATCAGGCGACCCCCGCTCTCCCCCCCGGCGGGGGTCGCCCCTTTTCCACCCCAAGTCCGTACACCACGCCCTCCACACCGCCACTCGCCCTCCCACGGCCCCGGCGCCTTCCCACGGCCTGCCTCTCACCGAGCGCCGCCACCACCGCGCTCCCTCCCACGGCGTCTCACTCGCCAAGCGCACTTCGCTACGGGCCTTCGCCAGCGCCTCCCACCGAGCGCTCTCCGACACGGCGCCCTCTCACGGCGTACCTCACCGTGCCCCCGTCACTGCGCCCTCCCACGGATCGCCGCCAACCGAGCGACCCCGCACGCCTCGGGCCCTCTTGCGGATGACTCGCACCGAGCGACCCCGCACGCCTCGCACCCTCCTACGGCGCGTCTCCACCACTGCGCCCTTCTACGAGGCGCTTCTACCAATCGCACCCTCCACCGCGCCCTCTTGCGGATGCCGCTAACCGAGCGCCTCCCGCACACCCCGCACCCTCCTGCGGACACCTCTCACCGCCTTCGCGACAGCAGCACCACAATCCCCACCGACGCCTCCAGGCCAGGCCACTTATCCACAGGCCCACCACAACCCCCACCCAACAATCCCCAGAACCCCGTTCACCCTCTCCCCACCCCACCCACCTCCAGCAAGGTGAGCCTCCCGACACCACCCCCGGAGAGGCCGACATGCACCGCCCCCTGGTCATCACCGAAGACCACGCCCTGCTCGACGACCTGGTCCGCATAGCCGCCGCAGCAGGCGCCCAACTCGACGTGGCCCACGTCCCCGCCCACGCCCGCCCGTTCTGGAACCTGGCCCCGCTGATAGCGGTAGGCGCCGACCAGGCAGACGCCGTGGCCGCGAGCTCACCCCCCACCCGAGACCAGGTAGTCCTCGTGACCCGGGCCCCCGACGACCCGGACACCTGGCGAAAATGCGTGGCCGTGGGCGCCCAGGCCGTCGTGACCCTCCCCACCGACGAGCGCCACCTGGTGGAGCGGCTGGCGGACGCCATGGAGCCCGACCCCCGCTCAGGATCCGTGATCTGCGTGATCGGCGGCCGAGGCGGGGCAGGCGCGAGCGTGCTGTCGGCGTGCCTGTCCCTGCGCGCCTCGGGAGACCGTCTCCGGACCTTGCTGGTGGACGCCGACCCGCTGGGCGGCGGCATAGACGCCCTGTTGGGCCACGAGGAGGCATCGGGCGCCCGCTGGGGAGACCTGGTCGCCAGAGAGGGCCGGATCAACTCCAGCGCACTTCAGGCCGCACTGCCGTCGTTCGGCGATCTGGCGGTCCTCTCCTTCCACAGAGGGGAGGTGGCGGCGATCCCCGCCCAAGCCATGCGCTCCGTCCTCGA
Source organism: Nonomuraea sp. NPDC003707 (assembly GCF_053587055.1). NCBI lineage: Bacteria > Bacillati > Actinomycetota > Actinomycetes > Streptosporangiales > Streptosporangiaceae > Nonomuraea > Nonomuraea sp. NPDC003707. Next base: position 193,461 of record NZ_JBSFNK010000019.1, read on the forward strand.
GGCAGGCCAGCGAGGCTTCGACCTGATAGTCGTCGACCTCCCCCGCCACCTCGACCCAGCCACGATCGAGGCTCTCACCAGGGCGAAGACCACGCTGATGGTCGCCACGGCCGACGTACGCGGCATCCTCTCGGCCGTACAGGTGCTGGGCGAGACCCGCAAGCACACCTCGGACATTCGCGCGATCCTCCGCCCAGGCGTGGTGGACGACGACATGGCCGCGGGCGCCTTGGGCATCCCGTCCGCCGGCACCCTGCCCGACCAGCCGAGACTCACCGCCACCCTCAACCGGGGCGAGCTGCCCAAGCTGGGCCCCCGCACCGTGATGGGCGCCCTGTGCAGCACACTCCTACAAGATCTCCTCCCGACATGAGCACCCTGAAATCGCCCACACCCGCAGGGGCGGTGTCCCAGGAACTGGTCGAAGCAGTCCGCGTACGCCTGGCGAGAGCGGGCGTGGAACCCAGCGCCGCCCAGGTGGCGGTGGCCCTGCGAGCCGAGAAATCCGTGTACGGCGACGCGGAGATCCTCGCGGTGGCCAGGGCACTCTGCGCCGACCTCATCGGTGCCGGCCCTCTGGAGCCGCTCCTGGCCCGGCCAGACGTAACAGACGTCCTGGTCAACGGCCCGCGTGAGGTGTGGATAGACGATGGCGGCGGCCTACGCCGTACCGCTGTGACCTTCGCGGACGACGGGGCCGTACGCCGGCTGGCCCAGCGCCTGGCGTCCGTCGCGGGCAGGAGACTCGACGACGCCTCCCCGTACGTGGACGCCAGACTCGCCGGCGGCGTCCGCCTCCACGCCGTGCTTCCGCCGGTGGCGTCCGGTGGCACCTGCGTCTCGCTACGCCTTCCGCCACGCCGTACGTTCACCCTGGACGACCTGGTGTCGGCGGGCACGATCACCCCATCCGCCATCCCGGTGCTGACCGCCATGGTGACCGCCAGGCTGGCGTTCCTGGTCACGGGCGGCACAGGCACCGGCAAAACGACACTCCTGTCCGCCCTGCTCTCGCTCGCCGACCCGGCAGAACGCCTGCTCCTGGTAGAGGACTCAGCCGAGCTCCGCCCCCTCCACCCCCACATCGTCCGCCTGGAAACCCGCCCGGCGAACCTGGAGGGCGCAGGCGGTGTGAGCCTGCGCGAGCTGGTACGCCAAGCGCTGCGCATGCGCCCGGACCGCTTGGTGGTGGGGGAGGTCAGGGGCAGCGAGGTGGTGGATCTGCTGGCCGCCCTCAACACAGGCCACGAAGGCGGCTGCGGCACCCTTCACGCCAACACCGCCGCCGACGTACCCCCTCGCCTGGAAGCGCTGGGCTGCGCAGCGGGTCTGACCAGGGAAGCCGTACACAGCCAACTGGCCGCGGCGCTCGACGCGGTCATCCACCTGACCCGCGGCCGCCCGGACGGCCGACGCCGCATAGCCGAGATCTGCCTGCTCTCCCGAACGTCAGCCGGCTTCGTCGAGTCGATCCCGGCCCTGACCTTCGACGCGAAGGGCAACTCCCGACCCGGCCCCGCCTACGACGCCCTCTCCCAAAGAGCCCAGCCATGATTCCCACCACCAAGGCCACGCGATGACCGGCGCCCTCATAACAGCACTGTCCACAGCCTGCGCTGTATGGCTGTGGACGGCCCCGGACACCCCCACCACTCGCCTGACCAGGCTCGTCACAGGCAGGGACAAACCCCGCGGGACGTCCCTGAGCACCCGCCTCACCCGCCCTACCCCCGCCCGCCGCGCGCAGCTCTGGCGACACGCATCAATCGAGCTGTGTCAGTCCCTGTCAGCAGAGCTGTCGGCCGGCCGCACGCCAGGAGAGGCACTGACCAGGGCAATCGCCTCAGTGGACTTCCCAGCCGCAGAAACCCTGCGCCCGGTCATCGCCGCGGCAAGAGACGGCGGCGACGTCTCCGCGGCCCTCACCTCATCGGCCCCACAGCAGGGCGGGGAGGGCCTCCGCCAACTGGCGGCCTGCTGGGAAGTAGGCGTCACGGTAGGCGCGGGCCTGGCCGCACTGGTCGAGCGAGTCGCGAGGACGTTGCGTGCGGCCCAAACCCACCGCCAGGACGTCGCCGCCCAACTCGCGGGCCCCCGCACCACAGCCCGCCTCCTGGCCGTACTCCCAGCCCTCGGCCTCCTCATGGCCGCCGCCCTCAACATGCACCCTCTGGACTTCCTCCTGGGCAGCTTCCCCGGCCTCATGTGCCTGATAGCAGGCATCGCCCTCGACGCTTGTGGCCTGTGGTGGACCAACCACATGGCAACCCAAGCGCAAACCTAACCAACACCCCAATCACAGCCCCAACCACCGACCAAAGCCCAAGCGAGCAACCCAAGCACAGGCCGAACAGCCACCCACCCGTATAACACCGCCACCTACACGGAACAGGCCCCAGGGCATCGCCAATCACACACCACCATCACCCATTCAGAACCGACCACACGCTGGGAAGCCCCCGCCCACTCGCAACCGACCACTCACCTTCCTCCCCCAGCTGGAAAGGCCCAGCAGAACCCACCGCCCACCAATCCCCATTCACCAGGCCCGCCACCGCCCAGTCCCGACCACCGCCCAGTCCCGACCACCGGCCCAGCGGCTGCGTCCACCAGGCCCAGCTGTCCACCAAGCGCCCTACCCACCAGGCCACCGCCCAGGCTGGCCACCGCCCAGGCTGGCCACCGCCCAGGCCGGCCACCGCCCAGGCTGGCCACCGCCCAGGCTGGCCACCGCCCAGGCTGGCCACCGGCCAGGCCCAATCACCAAGAGCCCCACCCACCAGGCCACTCATCAGGTCCGCCATCGCCCAGGCCTGGCCACTCACCAGGCCCGTCACCCACCAAGCGCTCCGCCCACCAAGCGCGTCACCCACCAAGCGCGTCACCCACCAAGGTGGTCACGGTGGTCACTCACCAAGCCCCACCCCACTGAACCGATCGGACCCCGCCCAATGCTCGAATGGCTCTCCGCCTTGCTCGCCGGCCTAGCTATATGGCTGTGGGCCTCTCCCCGAACCCCAACAGAACGCCTCTCCCGACTACGCCCGCCAGCCAAGCCCAAGCCCCACCCTCAAGGGCCACATCCAAACCAGCAAACGCAAGCCCGCACTGACGAGCCACTCTGGCAAGATCCCTCTCCAGCCGACATCACCCGCAAGACAATCACCATCGCCACCTGCACCGGCCTGTTCACCGCACTCCTGATCGGCGGCATCCCCGGAACCATCGCCGGCCTCCTGATCACCCCAGTCGCCGCAGCCTTCCTCCACAAGAGACAACCCCAGCAGACCCACCACGACCGCCGCCGAATCGCGGCCGACCTCCCATTCGCCGCCGACTTGATGACCGCATGCCTGCTCGCCGGCCGCCCGGCGAGCGACGCCACTGAAATCGCCGCCAACGTGATCGGCGGGCCTCTCAGCCAGCGGCTGAAATGGGTCAGCACCCAACTACGCCTGGGCGCCGATCCTGACCCAACCTGGGCCACGCTCGCCAAGGACCCAGCCACGGCCCAACTCTCCCGAGCCATGAGCCGAGCGGCTCAAAGCGGCGCACCGGTAGCGGACGTGCTAACCCGCCTGGCCGACGACGCCCGCGAAGCCGCCAGAGCCGATTCCGTAGCCTCAGCCAGAAGCGTCGGCGTAAAAGCAGTAGCCCCGCTCGGCCTCTGCTTCCTCCCGGCATTCGTCCTGCTGGGAATCATCCCCGTAATAGCCGGCCTGGCCTCCACAATCATCATCCCCTGAAGTTCCTACATTGCCAGAACAAGCTGATCAAGGAGAGCCGACGAATCACCCTCGTCAACCCCGGACTCGCGAGAATCAACCCTCAACATCAAGTCCGCTCAGCACACCGGAAGAAGGCCCACACAACCCCACCCCTCTTCCGAGTTCCCCGGACCACGGGGTCGCTGATCACCAATGAGGGGTAACACCTACGGCCCAGCACCGAGCCTCGTGATCGAGGAACACAAGGCCATCCAGACAAACGACCACGCCAGGCCGCCTCCACATCACCCACCGGCATGGAGTCCTCGCCAACGCAGCGACTGCCGAAGAATCCTTCCCGGCGGGCCCGCCGTCGAATGGGCAGCCAACCAAACGCAACCACCCCTATATCGAGTACGGCCTGAGCTTTCGGTGCAGACCGGAGAGATCAGGCCAATCCGCATGCAGGTTCGGCCAGCGATTGAGCCTGAGCCGTCAATCGATCACTGCGTTCGATCGTGAGTGAGGTCTTTGCAGCATCGTGGTCGGTGGGATGTGACGTGCTCATTCATATGCCGTCGTAGAGCTGCCATCTCGTCGCCCTCGCTGCCAAGAGCAGCGAGGTCTTGTCTTATCACGATCTGGACGTTGCTGATCTCGGCCTTCAACTGAGCCATGCTGGTCGCGGTGCCGTCGTTGCTGTGGCACTGGCCCGCTTTGAGCGTGCGGAGGTGCAACAGCAACTCGAGGATCTGTGCCTCTAGGTCCATGAATTCCTGCCTTTGTGCCAGCTCAGACGGATTGTAGGGTCTGGTGACGGGCCGGATTTGGCTGTATGAGCATACGATGACAGAAAGCCCACGCCCACGACAGCCATCGCCTGTAGCAAAGGCGGAGTTCTTCATGCGCAAGCTGCTGTTGTTTCTCCCGCAGGAGATAATCGGACACCGTAGGTGCGGACGTAAATAGGCCCATGACTGGCGAAAGCGGAGAGAAGTGACGAACTCGTAGACTGGCGGCGCATCGAAGATTCACAACAAGAAGGGTCTGCTTCGGATACGTCAAGGAGCAAGAGACTCATCTGCCGAAGACCTCGCCGACACCTTGAAGACCGGTGTACGCGGAGAACTCACTGGCACATTGTCGATGGCGAGACACGCAGGGCCAGTGCTGGAGCGGCCACCCGCCCACGGATCTTTGCAACGCCCTTTCTGGATACTTCCCGCGCGTCCGACCCCGCCTCTAAGGACGCAACGACGCTTCTCGCGTCCTCTGTATCGCCTTCTGATCACTTAACGCTTCCTCTAGCGGGCAAATCCATTCATCTGCCCTTTTGCGTTGCTCTCCGCGCAATTAACACCCCCTCTGAATGGGCAACTCGTTCCTCAGGGCTCGCTATGTCCCCGCGCGTCTACCCAATGCCACTCCTGATGAGAGAGTGCCGTCTTTGGGCCCGGGCAACACCGTCTCCGGTCCGGGCAACACCGCGTCCGAGCTCAGGCAGCGCCGAGTCCGGACAGCGCCGTCTCCGGGCTCAGACAACGCCGCCGCCGACTCGTTCCTCAGGGTTCTCTATGTCGCCGCGCGTCCACCCAATGCCGCTCCTGACGGACAACGCCGTCTTTGGGTCCGGGCAACGCCGTCCCCAGGGTCCAGGCGGCGCCGCGTCCGAGTTCCGGCAGCGGTGTCCTCGAGCTCAGGCAGCGCCGAGTCCAGATAGTGCCGTCTTCGAGCTCAGGCAGCGTCGCGCCGAGCCCGCAACCTATTGCTTGGGCTCTCTATGCCGCCAGCACCGTCTCCAAGGAAGTGACTCGACCCCCAGGCTCCAAATAGGTGCTCTCGGGCCCAACTCCACGCCGCGACCCGCTCCGAGACGCTTCATCCACAAACGCTGGGCCGCGGAACCTCGTCCATCCACAGAAGAACACAGGGTCGTCTGTGGACACTGAAAAGAGACTGTTGCGGCCCTGATCAGGGGGTTGTCGGCTGTCTGACCTGGGGAAAGGCGGGAAAGGCGAAATCAGGGTGTCCCGTAGAGTCTCACGGATGCTCACTGTCGCTGACCATTCGCGGGCCATACACGGGCCAAGCTATTCGGGTGGTGTGGAGGGGTTTCCTGGCGACAAGGGTTCGCCTCCTAGCCTTCCCCCCTGGCCATGACATGGTTGGCTTAGCCCTGGGTGATGGCTGACGGGAAGGCGGTCCCACCGCACCCACTTGCTACCTGCGCTAAGCGATCATGGCCATCCCGGAGTCGGAGCCCCCGCCGGAGGCGGGTCCTTAATGGTCTGCGTAGGGCTACGACGAGTCCAGCGGGCCAGAGGCACGCAGTGCGGCCAGCCCGAGGGGGTTTCCAAAAACGCTTTTAAGTTTGCGTTTGTGGGCTTGGCGCTCCAGTGACACTTCGCGATCATGGTAGGGACTGCGCTGATACTGTAGTGGCTGTCCCGTGCTATTTGATGGTCGCGGTACCAGTGTGACCCGCGTAGGACGCTGGTGATCCTGTCACTGGAGTACTAAGCTGCTCAACCGATACCGCTATCTGTTACGCGGTCATTGCGAGCAGGTCCGAAGCTGTCCGAGGCTCACGTCAGCACAGGTTGCACATCGACTTTGTAGGTGATGTGGTAGGTCCACTGACGGCTCGCGAATTCCCCTCTTTCTTTATCGTGCTTCCAACTCTGATCTGCGAGCGTCCACATATATTCGTTGTCCCCATCCGGCCAGTCGGCTACGTTCACTCTCTTTTGCACCGTCCCAAAGATAGTGTCACCCTCACCGAGGGTCGGCCGAACGGCCAGCGCCAGTGGCGTGGCGGCAAGAATAGCCCCGGCAACCACGCCGTCGGCGACGGAGGGCAGGGATTCGACCGCAGTTTCGATGTGTGCAGTAAGCGTAGAAGCCAACGACCGCAGCCTGTCTTCGTCACCAAAGTCGGTGGTGTACGTGCGGAATTGGAGGCCAAATTCGACGAAGTCATCGACATATACGTTGTCGTCGAATATTATACAATCTCCACCTTCGAAACGGCCAGAACCCGCAGTGTCACGACCGACGTCGTCAAGCGTGACCGGATAGGTCAGAAGTGCCTTACGCTTGGAGCCGGACCGGGGGCCGGTGGCCGCTCCGCCCGCGACGTAGAACGCGCTGCCATAGTCGTAATCGGTGTCCTCGGTGGCCACGTATTCCAGCGTGATGGTGACACGTTTCTGCCTGTCGTTCGACTCTGCCATGAGCTTCTCCTATCAGGAAATCGTCTGAAGCGCGTCCTACGGTCGGCATCCAGTAGCCCATCTGGCGTTGGACCGTGCCAGACAGGCCTGACGATGCCGATGAAGCCAACCCCCAGGCTCCGTGAACGGCAAGAGCCGTTCTCTCGTATGCCCAAGGGCTTACGTGATCGTGCCCAGTCCGATCGAGGATTGCAAGGAGTGCCCAATGGATGCCCCAGCGACTCTCCTTGATGAAGGTGCAACCCCCCAAGAAGAAGGGCCGCGCTGCCGCTACCAGCGCAGATCTGAGCGATGATCGCGAAGTGTCTCTTGAGTAACTTAGAGGGTGACGCCGACGTGCCGGGCGAGTCCTCGCAAGCCGGAGAGCTTGCTGTGAGGATCCCGGCGAAGCAGCTCAGTGATGACCTGACGGGTACCGGAGCGCCGTACTTCGGAGGGCGCTATCTTCTCGGCGATGAGCAGGGCCCGTATTGCGCGGTCGGTCTTGCCCCAGAGTGCGTATGCCTCGGCTATGCCGGTGTAGTAGCTGCCTCGTCGCTCTAGCGTCGGGATTTGGTTGGGGATGACTGCCTTGGCGTGTTCGATGGCTGTGCCTGCATCTCCCCGCACGATGGAGACTCCCATCTTGTAGATGGGTACGTGTCCAAAGCCCAGAGTGAGATTCGAGGCGTGATGGGCGGCCTCGTCGGCTTCGGTGAGCATGTCGAGCGCTGAGTGTCGGTCCTCAAGGCGAGCGGCGGCAATAGCGCTGGTAGAGAGCAGAGCACCATAGGCCCCCCACGCGTGAGGTGTTGCTTCAGCGAGCTGGGGCCGGAGGGATTCTGCGGCTGAGATAGCGACGTCGCGAGCCTTGCGATACTCGGCGGCGCGATGGAACAGGCTGATCAGATCGCGCCGGTATTCCCCTATGGCTTGGAGATCGGAACTTGCTTGCGCGACTTCGACGCCTTTGTGGGCGGAGATCCACGCGTAGGGGGGAGCACTGAGCTTGATCAGGGTGCGTGTGGTGAGGTGGTAGATGCGTGCGGCGGTGGCCATGTCGGCAGGGGTTGAGGCGGTTGAGGCAACGGGGAGGAGCGTGGCGAGTTTGTCTGCCAGCGGTAGGTAGCGAGCAGCGGCGAAGTTGCGCTGAGCACGTGTGAGTGAGCGGGAAAGCGATGCTGCGGTTGTAGCTGCCTGAGAAGTTGGCGCAGTCGGGATAAGAGCATCCCGAAGCCGTGCGACGGCGCCGTACTAGGTTCAGGCTGCCTGACGGACGGCGAGGGCGAGCACGGCGCGTCAGCGCCGCGCGCAGTCCCGATGGCGGTCCGGCCGGCGCGTCCCGTGGCCGTGGCCATCCGGGCGGGAACCGGGGTGTCGGCGTGTACCCGCTACGGCGTGAGCGGCTGGGGGCTGGGGTGTCGAAGGATGATCGTTACCATCGGTAGGGGCGGGGTGACGTCTAGCCGAGGCTGTGCTGTCAGAACTCTCCAGCCCTCAACGCATGAGGCTCCCTACTGAGGCGTAATTGAAAGGAAGACCGTGGGCGAAGACTATGCATCCGTTGCCAAACAGTTCATCGAGTCCTATTACTCAACGGCCAATACAAATCTCCCGGGTATCGGGAGCCTGTACCGGGAGAGCTCGGTTCTGACCTCTAGCTCTGACGTCGTAGTAGGCCCGGCGGCCATCGTAGAGTACTTGGGCAGCAACCTTTACCTTGGCGACGGGCTTGAGCACGCGCTCCACACCTTCAGCGCGGCGCCCCTGGCAGGCGGCACCATAGTCGTTTTGGCAACAGGGGCGCTCACATGGCCGGATGGGCGTAGCCCCCTGCTCTTCGCTGAGACGTTCGTGCTCATGCAGGATGGCGGCTCGTACTACGTCGCCCGTGACATCTTCGATCTGGTGGATGTCGCCTATTCAGATACTCATCGTGCCGATTAGTTGTTGTGCTGGTGAGTTCAGTTCCTCCTCAGGGCCCCGAGGCCGGATCCGCTGCTGCTCGGTGTTGATGAGCGGGGCGGCCGGCCGTTCCTCGGCGGCGCGAGCGGGCCGCGCCGCCTGTGGGAGAGCGTCACGATCGGCCACGCCAACCGTGCTGTGGTTGAGTGGCGCGACATCTGATCATGGAGGGGCCGCAGTAGCGTGTGTCGGCTCTGGTCGTGACGTGCAACGGCCGCCCGCACTGCTGGCCCCGGCGGGTCCTAGCCATGTTTCCACCGTACGTCCGGCAGGTCACAGCGGATCGTCCGCACACCGAGCATCGACGTATGCCTCCTGACCTGCTCTAACGCAATCGCGTGTACTGCATGACAGCAGTCTTGCAGGCGCCCCAAAGCACGCGGGCGTGTTGGGGTGGCAAGTGCTGCGGTGTGGTGTGTTCACAGTCCAGTAATGCGGGTGGCTACGCGGGAGGGTGAGGGGGTGGGTGGCGGGCTGTCGCCCCATCAAGATCATCCCCGCGGGAGTGCCGCCCGGCTCGGCCGGGCGGGCTTGATGTAGTAGGGAAGGTCATCACACAGCGCTCGGGGCGCTCAAGCTGTCAGAGCGCCCTGTGGGCGCCCTGACTTGTTGGTTCGCTCAGCGGCGGTAGCCGCGTCGGCGGGCGCGGCGGCGTGACTGCCTGTGCGTCCAGTCGTCTCCTGGCCCGGGTTGCATCAGGCGGATAGACGTGCCGACGAGATAGTTGCGGATAGCCATAGTGATCCCCCATGCGAATCGCGGCTGGGGAGAGCGCCCGATGCCGGATGGATATCTACATAGGCACCCCTCCTCGCAACCGTAAACCCAATGAGTCCTCGACACCTTCCCCGGATTTCCCCTCAGAGGGGTTCGTGGCCGAACTTTTGCGGCTCGGTGGCGCGGGCCATGCTGGAACGGTGATGAGCGGCTCCGGTCCGGGAGGAGGGGCGGCCGTAGCATGCCCGGGGCCGCTGGTATGTATGGCAGTGAATCAATCGAACACATGTTTGATTATGGTCCGGCATCGTGGGTGTCACCGGGACATCCCAGATGCTGGGAGGTACGGATGTGATTCCCGATCGACACGAGCGGTCTCGGGTTCACGGTCACGTCCGCGCCCGCTGCGGCCAAGGACTCCGCCACCAAGAAGGTCAAGGTGACCGAGGGCGGTCAGCCGGTCATGGTGGTGAAGCTGCTGGCGATGGACGGCAACGACTCCACCATGATCAAGTTCAACCTGGAGGGGGCGCAGCATCACCTGGTGCCGGGCATGCCGGTGCGGGTGGAGGGCCTGGCCTACGGCATGGCCAAGGACGGTGGGGTGCGCTGCTGGAGCGCGACCGCCGTGGTCCCGATCAACGGGGCGGCGGCCGCCCCTGTCGCTTCGGCGGCCGGTGAGTCGATGGCGGGTACGCGGGGGCGTAACCCGCTCGGGGTCGCGCGCCACTCGGTCGCCTCGGCGGTGGGTGAGTCCGAGGGCGAGGGCTGATGGATCTGGTCATCGCTTCGAGCGAGAACGCGCGGGTGCACGCCTGGCGCTTACCGCACCGCTGGCCGCTGCATCGAGGCGGCCCTATCGGGGCAAACGATCACCGATAGTGATCCGACCTGCGAAAACGTGAACAACGGGCCACTCGCGGGCCAACTAGTCCAGTACGTGACTGCGTAACCGCAAAGGCCCAGGTCTACCCCCTGGTTGTGGAAAACTCAACGCCCTCCACAGAATGCCGTTCGGTTCCTCTCCTGCGACCCTGCTTCGGCCAACCTAAGGACTCCCGCCGGACAAGACCCCGGCTCCGAGCACTACCTGGAGGCACGATGCACAGTCCCGCCACCATGCCAGACGCCATCAAAGCCACCCCAGAACGCAGTCACACCACATCGAGCAACAAAACAGTCGGCAAGTTCTCACTCAGCCGCATCCACATCACCCGAAGCGCCCCGTCAGCCCTCAACACCGCCGCAGACGCCACTGCTCAGACCGCCTGGCCGTCAGGGGAGACCTCGACCAAGTCTCTGAGGGAAACCTCGACCCCGCTCAAGAGCAGCGCGAGCATGCAAAACGGATCATCCGAGCCGGCCGCGGCCGGGCTCGCCACCCGCCTCGCTCCGACGCGAGCCAACCGATGGCTTCATTACGCGACGGTCAACCGTGAGCGCGGCATGTCCACAGCCGAATACGCAGTAGGCACGATTGCGGCCTGCGCATTCGCCGCACTTTTGTTCAAGGTGGTGAGCAGTCCAGAGGTCCAGGAAATGCTGAAAGCCCTTATCGATCGAGCACTCAATACCACCACCGGATGACCGTCCGCCAAGCGCGGACCTCCCTGGGCAGGAAGCGGTCGGCATCGCGGGGTTCGGTCACGGCCGAGACCGCCGCGATGCTGCCCGCGCTCATGGCCGTCCTCGCGGCTGCGCTGTGGGCCGTCCAAGCCGTAAGTGCCCAGCTCGAGTGCGTGGACGTGGCCCGCGCGGCAGCGCGAGCCGCGGCCAGGGGCGAACCCCTCGACCAGGTCACCATCCGAGCCCGTACGGCCACCCGCCCGGGGGCGCAGGTAGCCGTAACCCGCGACACGGAAACCACAAAGGTTCAGATCACTGTGGAAGTACGACCACCCTGGGCCCAATCATTGCCCGCAGTACAAATATCCGCCACGGCTGTCGCCGACACCGAGCCCGGATATTCCCCATAACCACAGGCAAACGAGCCCGGCAGGCGAGGAGGTCCCCATCAATACTAAAGAAAAGGGCTCAGCCACACTCTGGGGTGTTGCTCTCATGGGTCTTCTGATGGCGGTGGCCACGGCGTTCGCCACGCTGGGATCGGTACGCGTGGCACGCCATCGCGTAAACAGTGCTGCCGACCTGAGCGCCCTTGCCGCGGCCAAACTAGCGATAATCAATCCAGAAACCGCCTGCGCCCGAGCCGCTACCCTGGCCAGCCAGAACGGCGTGAAGCTGACCCAATGCAAAATCACTGACGAAATCGCCGATGTTTGGACCTCGCTGTCGATCTCACTACCGGTATTAGGCCCCCGTACACTCATGGCCAGATCTCGGGCCGGTCCAGCGGAAATGGCTCCTTGATCGTCGTCGGTGGCGTACACGCCTAGTGATCAAGCGCGCATGCCGGAAAGCAAGAGAAACAACGGAACGCGACGCCGACGGGCCAACTCATCAGCATCCCCAGCAAAGCGATCCTCGCAAGGTGCACACTCGCGCAGCGAGGTCAGCGAAAATCCTGCCTTCGTGAGCGCGACAATATAATCTTCTACAGTGCGGTGGAACCACGTGACGGTGCTGCCCATCCACTCCCTTTCCCGCGGCCCTTGGAGAAAGTAGTCATCCACAACCCAAGACGTTCGCTTCTCCCGAACGCCGGAGTCGTGCGAGGTCAGAACCGGATGAACGACCGTGAAAATGATGCGTCCGCCGGGTGAGAGGCATCCGTGGAGGGCGGCCAGCACCGGCTCGACATCCTCGACATAGTGAAAAGCCAGCCGCGAAACAACCAGATCGAACGAAGAAGGCGGAGCGGAGAAGTCCTCGATATCAACCAGTTCGACGCGGCCGGCTGTTCCGCCTAACGCCGCGTTGGCGGCCTCGACCATCGCCGCGGAGCCGTCCAATCCCAGGTAGCTACGACAACCGGCATCCAACAGGACTTGTCCGATGGCCGCATCCCCGCACCCGAGGTCCAACACCCGAAGCCCCGCGACCTCGCCCAGTTCCGCCAGGAAAGCCGGTTCCTCCATCACATGGTTGGGGCTCGACACGCCACTATGCCGATGACCGAGGTACCGCCCGACGACTTGGGGTGCGTCGTAGAAGGACCCACCGCGCTTGGTTTCAGCCACGGCCCCGAAGTGTAGATCGGTGACCCTGTCGAAGGCCTCGTTGCCGAGGATCTAGTGGCGGAGGGTGGGGGCGGGCTGGCTGGCGTGGGAGTTGATCTGGCGTGGGAGCTGATAGCGAAGGAGGGAGGTGGATGGGTGTCGATGTTGGCTGAGGAGCAGGTGGTGAGGGCCGAGGTCGCACTCGGTCTGAGCCCGAGGTCAGTCTGTGCCCGAGGTTGGTCTGTGTCTGGGGTCAGTCTGTGCTTGAGGTCCGCTTCAGGTGAGTTGCCCCGTTGCACCGTCCTTGTCGCGGTCGTGGGCCGGTCGACCGTGGGTGCTTTGCTGGCGAATGGGTGGCATGGTCGCTGTGGCGTAAATGTGGTGAATGGCGACATTTCGGTTGATGCGAAACGCGCGAATGAATCGACTGATCGGCTGAAACGGGTGCGGCGGTTGGGGATTGCGGGGCTAGGTCGCGATCCAGTCACGAGTTCTTAGACGTGGTGTCCAAGAGTTGTGTATGTACCGTAAGGTTCCGCTTACCCTCAGTCCATGCCGTATGTGACAAGGCGCCTGTGAGCGCCGGAGCGAAGTCGCTAGGGTGCGGGGACGGGGACGGTCGGTGACCGTATCGGCCGGGCGGACTGCACTTCCGGTCGTCGCGTGAACGCCCCAGGGGTGGTCAGGCGGCGCGAGGCTCTCGATGGAGGGAAGCGTCGTGACGGTAGTCGGCAGAGTGGTGGCCACAGGGATGATCGTGGCTGGCTCCATCGCGCTTGGCGGGACCGCTCAGGCCGCTGCGGTGACCTGGCGGGCCGACACGTCCGGGCAGATCACCTCGCCCGCTGACGGCCAGGTGCTTTCGAGCTCGTCTGTGACCGTTTCCGCGCAAACAGGCGTGATGCAGCTGACCATGGGCCTCTACGTCGAGGGGCCCTCCACACCCAGCCGGAAGGTCGCCGGAGGGGGAGCGAGTCAGACGATCTCCGGCACGTTCGACGCCGGCGACGCCCCGAACGGGACCTTCAGCGTGACCCTCAAGGGAGAGCTCACGGGGAGCCGGTACGCGAGCAGCACGTTCAAGCTCCGGCGGCCGCCCGAGGCGCCGGGCAACGTGAACGCGACCCGGCAGGGCAGCGCCAAGGTTCGGCTGACCTGGAGCAAGGGTTCGGAGCCTGACCTGCAGTCGTACGAGGTCTCCAACAGCCAGTCCGGCATCGTGGGACGGTTGCCCGCCGACAGCGCGTGCGCCGGGTCCACGTGCCAGGCGGTGCTCGCCGTGCCGGCCAAGGCGAAGGGCCAGAAGGTGGGGTTCACGGTCAAGGCGTTCAGGGGTGACGGCGACGGCGGGTCGATCGGCTCGGGCAATTCGGCCGCCGCGTACGTCGCCTTCCCCGCCGCGCCGACGCCCACGCCGACGAAGAAGAAGACCGCCGGCACCCGGACCCCGAAGACCACCAAGAACGTCGACCCGCTCCCCACGCTGCCCGCCAAGAGACAGACCCTGCCGACGACGAAGCCGACGACACACAAGCGGACGACAGCCAAGCTTCCGGAAATACCCGACGCCGACCCGAACGGGAACCTGCCGATCCCCACGGCCGACGAAACGGGCGGTCCGCGCCCATCCGACGCGAAAAGTGGCGCGGACACCGCTCCCGTCCAGCCCGACGTGAAGGCGCAGTCGAGCGAGTCACCGATCGGGAACCTCGGCCAGTACGGCCTCTACGTCGCAGCGGGTGTCCTCCTGCTGCTGTTCGGCGCTCATGCGGGGGCCTGGGCACGGCGGCGGGCGCTCGCCACGGGTGAGAGCTCCACGCCTGGTACGGCCGCAGCGGCCACGGGTGTGAGCACGTCTCCGGTCGGCGGGGTTCAGGCCGCTCACGCGAACGAAAGCGTTTCGGTCACCACGGCCCCGCCCCGACGGCGGCCCGCCGTGATCCTGGCCGTCGCCAAGACTCGGGTTCCCGATCAGTCCCGGGATCAGCGGCTGGTGTCAGATGAGAGTTCCGAAGGGGTCACTCCGGAACGGTCGTCGGCGCCGCCCGCGCTCGACCGGAGGCGTGAGGAGGCTTCCGCCGCGTTCGGGGCGGTGGAGGAGGTGCGAGACGTTCCGGAAACCCGCCAGGGGCCAGTTCGCATCACCTTGCCCAGTTCCGCGGTCACGGATGTCCCCGAGCCCGACGTATCCCCCGTTCGGCCCGCCGCGCGGATGGAGGATCGCTGGGATGATTATCTGCCGCCGTCTCCTCGGTCAATGGAGGACAGCGGATTTTGGGAACGTCCGAAGCCGGGGGCGGCCGATTTCTGGTCCGGCGAAGATGATGGCAAGGGTGAAGGCGAGGCACGCGCTTTTGTGGGTCCTCGGCATAGAGACGGCGAAAGCTAAATCGGCTATTTGATTCGGCTTATCGATCGACCGGGCCCGAGGTCTGGGTTGGCGTGCGATAGCGCAGGTGGAGATGGGTTCGGGGTCCTCGGGACGGCAGGTCCAGAGGATTTCGGGGGTGCTCGGGACGGCAGCTTCGGAGGGTTCCGGGTGCTCGGGCCAACGGGTCCGGCGGACCCGATTTTACGGGCGGCAGGCGCTCGCTCGCGCGGAAAAATGCGCGCCAGATGGCGCGCGATCGGTGGCAGTTCTTGCGTGGATGTCTTGGCGTTTTACTGAGGCGACAGCAGTGTGTTGAGGAGGCGGACGGCACCGCGTTTGTCGAGGGGTTCGTTGCCGTTGCCGCATTTCGGGGATTGGATGCAGGAGGGGCAGCCGCGTTCGCATTCGCATGAGGTTATGGCTTCGCGCGTGGCGGTCAGCCACTCGGCCGCACGGGCGTAGCCGCGTTCGGCGAAACCCGCCCCGCCCTCGTGGCCGTCGTACACGAAGACGGTGAGCAGCCCCGTGTCGGCGTGCAGTTCGGTGGAGACGCCGCCGATGTCCCAGCGGTCGCAGGTGGCGAAGAGGGGGAGCAGGCCGATGGAGGCGTGTTCGGCGGCGTGGGCGGCACCACCGAGGTCGATGCCCGCTTCGGCGAGCGGCGCGACCGCCGAGGCGGGGAGCGTCCACCAGACGGCACGGGTGCGGAGGGTGCGGGGTGGCAGGTCCAGGGGCTCGTCGCCGAGCATCTCGCCAGATTGGAGGCGTCTCTTGAGGTACGAGACCACTTGCCGGGTCACCTCCACCTCGCCGAAGTGGAGCGTGCCGGGGCCCAGGGGATGGGAGCGCTGGGTGGCGAGGATGGAGATGTCGGTGATGTCGCGAGCGAACGTCGTGAAATCCGGAGTCGCGCTGGACACCAGGGCGACCCCGGCCTCCAGGTCCAGAAGCTCCACCAGGAAGGTCTCGCCCTGATGGAGGTAGACCGCGCCCGTGTGCACCGTCGTGTGCGCGGACGGTTCGTCCACGCTGCCCAGGAGGCGGCCGGTGGACGACTCCACGACCTGGATGGGAGCGCCTCCGCCGCCTCGGATGTCGGCGAGGTCGGTGGCACGCTCCCGCTTGGTCCAGAACCAGCCCGCGGGGCGCCTCCTGAGCAGCCCCTGGGAGACCAGGTCATCGAGGACCGTTGAGGTGGTGGTGCCGAAGACGGGCAGGTCGTCGTCGGTCAGCGGGATCTCGGCGGCCGCGGCGCAGAGGTGGGGGCCCAGGACGTACGGGTTGTCGGGGTCGAGGACGATCGCCTCGACGGGCTGGCCGAACAGGGCCTGGGGGTGGTGGACGAGGTAGGTGTCCAAGGGGTCGTCCCTGGCGATCAGCACGGCGAGCGCGTCCTGGCCGTCGCGGCCCGCCCGGCCCGCCTGCTGCCAGAGGGAGGCGCGGGTGCCGGGCCAGCCCGCGATCAGCACGGCGTCCAGGCCTGAGACGTCCACGCCGAGTTCGAGGGCGTTGGTGGTGGCCAGGCCCATGATCGTGCCCGAGCGGAGGGCCTTCTCCAGGATCCTGCGGTCTTCGGCGAGGTATCCGGCTCGGTAGGCGGCGATCTTGTTGGGGAGGTCGGTCCAGTCCGGCTGGGCGGGGGCGTCTGGGAGTGCCCACCTGAGGGAGCTCTCCGAGGCCGGGTCGGTTGCCGGGCCCTCATGCTTTGACGTGCTGGCCGCCGGGGTTGTCGCGGAGAGTCCGCTGGTGGTCCGGGATGGTTCCGGCGTGGCGGGGTCCGTCGGCTCCGCTGTGCCCGGCTGGTGGCTGAGAGCGGGATCCGCTTCCGGCGGGGTGGCGCGGGCGGGTGGTCGGTGGTGGGTGGTGAGGTCCGTTTCCAGCAGGTCCGGCTGGGTGGTGTCGGCCGGCTCCGCTGTGCCTGGCTGGTGGTTGAGGGCGGGGTCCGATTCCGGCGGGGTTGGGTTCGGCCGGCGGGGGGTGGAGGGGCGGGGGTGGCGGGTGGAGAGGGAGAAGGCCACGTCGGCGAGCTTGGCGCGGGCCGTCAGGGCGACCGTTTCGGCGCCGCGGCGGGAACGTACGAAGGCGAGCGTGCGGACGTCGGCCAGGACGAGGTCCGCCAGCAGATCCGCCGCCTCCGCCGTGGCCGTCCGCCGCACAGGAGCCCCTCCCTCGCCCCGTAGCTCGGTCAGGGGCGGCTCCCACAGCGCGATGGTGGTGGAACCCTTGGGCGAGGCGTCCACGGTCACCTCGTCCATCTCAAGCCCCGTCAGCCTCATCCCGAACGCGCCCGGCTCGCTGGCGGTCGCCGACGCGAGCAGGAACGTGGGGCGCGAGCCGTAACGGGCGCAGACGCGGCGCAGGCGGCGCAGGATCTGCGCGACGTGGGAGCCGAAGACGCCGCGGTAGCCGTGGCACTCGTCGATGACGACCATGCGCAACCGGCGGAAGAACGAGGACCACTGAGCGTGGCGGGGGAGGATGCTGCGGTGCAGCATGTCCGGATTCGTCAGGACGTAGTTGGCGTGCTGGCGCACCCACGTACGTTCCTCGAACGGCGTGTCGCCGTCGAAGCAGGCCGCGCGGAGCTGGGTGATGCGCAGCTCGCGCAGGCCGCGCAGCTGGTCGGCGGCCAGGGCCTTGGTCGGGGTCAGGTAGAGGATCGTGCCGCCGTCGAGGCAGGAGGCGACGGCGGGAGTGAGGTACGCCAGCGACTTCCCGGACGCCGTACCCGTTGAGATGATCACGTTTCGGCCACGAAATGCCAGGTCGGCGGCCTCGTACTGGTGAGGCCAGAGCCCTGTCACCCCGCGGTTCGCCAAGCGCGTAACAAGTACTTCTGGCGTCCATTTGGGCCATCCCGCTTGACCCGCCCGACGTGCTGGAACATGCTCCACATGGGTGACACGCTCATGACGTGCGGGAACACCGAGCAGGTGGCGGAGGAGTGGACCCGCCTGTTGTGGGGAGGATGCGGAGGAAGTCACTGTTTCCAGTCTTGCATCGATGGGCAAAGTCGCCGGGAATCGTGATTTCGTATAGACACAAGCCAGACGCATGGTTGAATGCCGCGCGTCAGGGTCGGACGATCTGGGGCCACGCTCCAGATTGCCAGTCCCAAGAGAGTAGTTTCGCAGGCGAGGCGCTGGAGGATCTGTGGATCTGAAGTTGGATCACCGCACCGAAGACCGACTCACCATCGTGGAGGTCGAGGGTGAGATCGATGTCTACACGGCGCCGAGATTGCGTGAGCTCCTCATCGACCTGGTGAACAAGGGCAACTTCCACCTGCTCGTCAACATGGAGAAGGTGGACTTCCTCGACTCCACGGGCCTTGGCGTCCTGGTCGGGGGGCTCAAGCGGGTTCGTGCGCACGACGGCTCGCTCGAGCTTGTCTGCACGCAGGAGCGCATCCTGAAGATCTTCCGGATTACCGGTCTGACCAAGGTCTTCGGGATCTACGCTTCGGTCGACGAGGCCAAGGAAGCTCACGGCAAAGACAAGTAGCATGGCTACCGTCGAGCTGACGTTCAGCGCTCTTCCCGCCCATGTGCGGACCGCGCGGCTGGTGGCGACGGCGATCGCTCGCCGCACCGGCGTGGAGGAGTCCCTGTTGGACGAGGTCAGGCTCGCTGTGGGTGAGGCCTGCTCCCGGGCAGTCGAGGCGCACCGCGTCCACTGTCCGGGCGAGCCCATCCGCATCGAGCTGCGTGACGACTCCGGGCGTTTCGAAGTCACGGTCAGCGACCAGGCCCCCAGCGATGAGATCAAGCAGGAGCAACCCCTCGATCTGGGCATGCTCTCTGACTCGTTCATGTCAGGCTTCGGCCTCGCGGTCATCGAGGGCTTGGCCGACGACGTCGAGATCTTCCCCAGCCCGAAGGGCACGAACATCCGCATGAGCTGGCCCGCGACCGCCAAGGTCTGAGCGGGCTCCGCCGTCCCGCCTCGTTCCGCCGGGCGTCCCTTTGTGGCGCCCGGCGTGCGGCTGTTCTGTGCTCAAAAACCCCATCTTGTACGGCGGAGCACGGGCGGCGCCACCCGCCGCACGTGGCTGAGCGCCTCCAGGGAGACGCCCGCTGACCCGCACGTGACCGGCCACCGTCACGGCGCACGGGCACCGTGGCTTCCGCCTTCCGCCGGCCCTAGGGGCGAGCGGGGTTCGTGGAGCGGAGTCGGCCCCACTGGTGGCCCCGACGGGCAAACCGGGTTAGTGGGTGGGCTGTCGCGTGGGGCGAGTGGGTTCGTGGGGCGGAGTCGTCGCTACGGGTGGCCCCGACGTGCGGACGGAGTTCGTGGGCCAGCTGTCGCGCGGGGCGGACGGTTCGCGGGGAGGACGGTCCTCTGGGTGGGCTCGGTGGGCGGGCAGGCGGCTTCGCGGAGTGGGCAGGTTCGTGGTGGGGCGGTCGCGTGGCAAGCGGGTTCGCGAGGCGAGCGGCCCTGCGGGATGCGACGAGGCCGGCCATAGCGCGGACGGCCGCGCGGAACGAAGGCCCCAGCGGCGTGGACCGGCTCCTGGGGCTGACACGCCCATGGCATGGACGGTCGTATGGCGTGAGCACGCCCATGGCGTGGGGCGGTCAGTGGGATGAACATGCCCCTGGGGTGGACGGTCGTATGGGGAGAACATGCTCCCGGCGTGGACGGTCCCGGCATGGACGGTCATATGGCGTGAAACACGCCCGCAGCGTGGGGGGTCGTATGGCGTGGACACGCCCGTGGCGTGGGCGGTCATGTGGGGTGAATGGAGCCTGTGGCGGGAACGCGGCCGCGGTGTGGGTGGCCATGTGGGTGAATGAGCGCACAAGGCGGACGGCGGTTCCGGTCGTCGCGTGGCGGGTCCAGGCGACGGGAGCGGTGGGCGATTCCGGTCGTCGGATGAGGTGCGGTTCGCGGCGCGGGCGGGCCCTTGATGTGGCCGTGTCCGCAGGGGCCCGGTGGGGTGGTCGCGGGTAGAGGGCCCGCGTGCCGTGTCCTGGGCGGTGGTGCCGTGGTCGGGTGGCGGTGGCAGGTGGCGGTGACCATGGTGGGCGGTCGTTTCGGTGGTCGGCCTCCGCCTCTCAGGTCCCTCCAGCATCGGTCCAGGCGGCCCAAGTTTCGGTCCGGCACTATCCGGAGGTTTTCATGACCTTAAACCCGGGGAAATTTCGCCTGTCAGGCCGCAAACCGGCCCGCTGTCAGGGGATTACTGGACGCGCGCACAAATAGCCACCTCGAGAGCCTTCATATCCGTTCAGTGCCTGCGTAGACTCCCGGCACCGGCCAAGGTGATCCGGCGGAACGCGGATTCAACCGGAAGCGGCACCCACAACCCGGATGGTGCCGCAACACCCGCCGAGGAAAACTGCAGCACCGCCCGGGCAGGACGACCGGTCTTGCCGAGGAGAACGATGAGCAGGCACATGCTGGCAGCGGAGCCAGCGTCCAATCTGGCCCTGAGTGGAAACAATCTCACCATCGTGATCGTGGTCGCCGCGGTCGCACTGATCGCACTAGCCGTCGCCGGCGGCCTGGTGCGCGAAGTGCTGTCCGCCGGCCAAGGCACGGAGCGCATGCAGAACATCGCGCGTGCCGTACAAGAAGGCGCCGCCGCTTATCTGGCGCGCCAGTTTCGCACATTGGCGATCTTCGTCGTCGCAATACCTATCCTGTTGCTCCTGCTACCGGGGGAAACGGACGTAGTCGTCGGACGTTCGATCTTCTTCGTGGTCGGTGCGGTTTTCTCCGCGCTGACCGGGTTCATGGGCATGTGGCTGGCTGTGCGCGGAAATGTCCGTGTCGCCGCCGCGGCCAACGATTCGGGCGAGAAGCGCGCCATGCGCATCGCGTTCCGCACCGGCGGCGTGGCCGGGATGTTCACCGTGGGCCTCGGCCTGTTCGGCGCGGCCGTGGTCGTGTTCATCTACCAGGGCAACGCCCCTGGCGTGCTCGAGGGATTCGGGTTCGGGGCGGCGCTGCTCGCGATGTTCATGCGAGTCGGCGGCGGCATCTTCACCAAGGCCGCTGACGTCGGCGCCGACCTGGTCGGCAAGGTCGAGCAGGGCATCCCGGAGGACGACCCGCGCAACGCGGCGACCATCGCCGACAACGTGGGCGACAACGTCGGTGACTGCGCGGGCATGGCGGCCGACCTGTTCGAGTCGTACGCGGTCATGCTGGTCGCCAGCCTCATCCTGGGCAAGGTGGCCTTCGGCGAGCAGGGGCTGATCTTCCCCCTGATCGTCCCCATGATCGGCGTGATCACGGCGATCATCGGCATCTTCGTCACCGGAATGCGCGACCGCGACCGCAGCGGCATGTCGGCGATCAACCGCAGTTTCTTCATCTCGGCCGCGATCTCCGCGGTGCTCGTCACCGTGGCCGCGTTCCTGTATCTGCCCGACAGCTTCAGCGCCCTGACCGGCGCCACCGAGCAGTCCGACGCCAACCCGCGGCTCATCGCCATCGGCGCGGTGCTCATTGGCCTGGTGCTGGCCAGCGCCATCCAGCTGCTGACCGGCTACTTCACCGAGACCCACCGCCGTCCCGTACGCGAGATCGGCGAGAGCTCGGCCACC
Source organism: Nonomuraea sp. NPDC003707 (assembly GCF_053587055.1). Classification (NCBI taxonomy): domain Bacteria; kingdom Bacillati; phylum Actinomycetota; class Actinomycetes; order Streptosporangiales; family Streptosporangiaceae; genus Nonomuraea; species Nonomuraea sp. NPDC003707. The sequence continues at coordinate 215,106 of NZ_JBSFNK010000019.1, forward strand.
GGCCCGGCCACCGTCATCCTGGCCGGCATCAGCGTCGGCCTGGAGTCGGCCGTCTACTCCGCCCTGGTCATCGGCGGCGCGGTCTACGGCGCGTTCCTGCTTGGGTTCGGGAACGTGACGATCGCGCTGTTCGCGGTGGCGCTGGCGGGCACCGGCCTGCTGACCACGGTCGGCGTCATCGTCTCCATGGACACGTTCGGGCCGGTCTCCGACAACGCCCAGGGCATCGCCGAGATGTCGGGCGACGTCGAGGGCGAGGGCGCCCGCGTGCTCACCAGCCTCGACGCCGTCGGAAACACCACCAAGGCCATCACCAAGGGCATCGCGATCGCCACCGCCGTGCTGGCGGCGACCGCGCTGTTCGGCGCCTTCCGCACCGCGGTGGAGGGCGCGCTGGCCGAGGCGGACGGGGCGGTCAAGTCAGCGCTCGGCGCGTTCTCCACCTTCACCCTCGGCGTCGACCAGCCGAACGTCCTGGTCGGCCTGGTCATCGGGGCCGCGGTCGTGTTCCTCTTCTCGGGGCTCGCGATCATGGCGGTCGGACGGGCCGCGATGCGTGTGGTCTTCGAGGTACGCGACCAGTTCCGCAACAAGCCGGGCATCATGGACGGCACGGAGACGCCGGAGTACGGCCGGGTCGTGGACATCTGCACCCGTGACTCGCTCCGCGAGCTGGCCACGCCCGGTCTGCTGGCGGTCATGACGCCGATCGCGGTCGGGTTCGCCCTCGGGTACGCGCCGCTGGGCGCCTTCCTCGCGGGGGCCATCGCGTGCGGCACGCTGATGGCCGTCTTCCTGTCGAACTCCGGTGGCGCCTGGGACAACGCCAAGAAGCTGGTGGAGGACGGTCACCATGGCGGCAAGGGTTCGGAGGCGCACGCCGCCACCGTCATCGGCGACACCGTCGGCGACCCGTTCAAGGACACGGCCGGGCCTGCCATCAACCCGCTGATCAAGGTGATGAACCTGGTGGCCTTGCTGATCGCGCCCTCGGTGGTGCTGTATGCGGGCAACCCGGTCCTGCGGATCGGCGTCACGGTGGTGGCGGTGGCCGTGGTGGTCGGGGCCATCATGGTGTCCAAGCGGCGCTCCGTGACCAACGAAGCGGCCAACAACGACAACCGCGAGCACCAGCCCGTGGCCTCGTAGCACGCCGCAATACCCTGGAGAGACGCCCGCCCTACTGCGTAGGGGCGGGCGTCTCGTCTTTCCGGGGTCCTCCGGGCCTTCGGACGTCCCGGGCCGCTGGTCGTCGGCTCCTGCGGCGGGCGACGCGGTCGAGGGTGTCTCGTCGGGTGGGATGAGGTGAGGTGAGGGCTCGGACGTCGATGTGGGACCTGCCCGGACGGACGGGATGAGCGGGCTCGTCGGGCGATTCGGGGCCGGGGTGGGTGCGGTCTGCGGCGCGTGGACAGTGGGCGTCTTGGTGGCGGGCGTGCAGGTATCGCGGGGTGCGGGCGTGCAGGACGTGCGCGATATGCGGTGGTGCGGCGTGCCGGGTCTGCGGGGTGCCGACGTGCAGGACGTGCGGGGGTGGGGTGGTGGGGGTGAAGGCGGGCGTGGGGGCGGGGTGGCTCGGTGGGAAACTGGGCGCGTGAAAGGTGACAACCAGCCCAGCGGTGGGAAGACCCTGGGCCTCATTCTGCTGGGGATGCTCGTCATCCTGGCCGTGATCGTCGGGCTGGCCGTCTGGGCTTCGAGGACGGGGTGATCTGGTGCGGACCTTGATTGTGCTGCGGCATGCGAAGGCCGCCCACGTTCCCGGGCTGGCCGATCGGGAGCGGCCGCTGACCGGGCGGGGCGAGCGGGACGCCAAGCGGGCTGGCGACGAGATACGGGCGGCCGGGCTCAATCCGGACGTCGTGCTGTGCTCGCCGGCGCTCAGGACCAAGCGCACCGCCGAGATCGCCTTTCCCGAGGTGGAGATCAGCTACGAGCGGGACATCTACGAGGCGTATCCCGATGAGCTGCTGGAGCTGGTCCGCCGGGTCGATCCCGAGGCGAGCACCGTGGTGCTGTGCGGGCACAACCCGGGCGTGCACGAGCTGGCCGTGGGGCTGGCCGGAGGGGAGTACGTGTTCCGGCCGGGCGCGTTCGCGGTGATCGAGGTGGAGCCCGACTGGGATGAGCTCTGGATGGGTGAGGGGCGCCTGGTGACGCTCTGGGACCCTAAGGAGCACGAGGGCTGAAGGACCCCAAGGAGCACGGAGGGCCCACAGGAGCACCGAGGGCCCACCAGGGGGTGCTGGACCCGGCTGGAGGGCCGGAGGGCCCATCCTGGGGCCCCAGGATGGGCATTGTCGGGTGAGGGTCAGCCTGCGGTGAGGGTGGCGCCGTCCTCTGCGTCCGCCGCCTCCACCTCGTCCCTGGAGATCCCCAGCAGGTAGAGGATCGAGTCGAGGTAGGGAGTGTTGACCGCCGTGTCGGCCGCCTGCCGCACCACCGGCTTGGCGTTGAACGCCACTCCCAGCCCGGCCACGGCGATCATGTCGAGGTCGTTGGCCCCGTCCCCGATGGCCACCGTCTGCGAGATCGGCAGGCCGGCCTCCTTCGCGAACCGCTCCAGCGCCCGCGCCTTACCCGGCCGGTCCACGATCTCGCCCACGACGCGACCGGTCAGCCGGCCGTCGATGACCTCGAGAACGTTCGCCGCCGAGTAGTCGATCCCGAGCTCCTCCACGAGCCCGTCGGTGATCTGCGTGAATCCGCCGCTGACGATGGCGAAGCGGTAGTCGAGCCGCTTGAGCGTGCGAACCAGGGTGCGGGCGCCGGGCGTGAGCACGACCTCCTTGCGCACCTCCTCGAACACCTCGGCCGGCAGCCCCTCAAGCAGCGCCACCCGGCGCCGCAGCGACTCGGCGAAGTCGAGTTCGCCGCGCATGGCCTGCTCGGTGACCTTGGCGACCTCGTCCAGGCATCCGGCGTGGGCCGCGAGCAGCTCGATGACCTCGCCCTGGATGAGGGTCGAGTCGACGTCCATGACGATCAGCCGCTTGGCGCGCCGCGACAGGCCGGTGCGCTGCACGGCCACGTCCACCGCCAGGACGGCCGCCTCTGCCGCCAGCTCGACCCGCAACGAGCTGGGGTCGGCGCCGGAGACGGACAGTTCGATGCAGGTGACGGGCCATTGGGCGAGGCGTTCGATGCGGTCGATGTTCGCGCCGGCGGCGGCGATGCGCCCGGCGATGCCCGCGATGGCGGCGGGCTGGAGCGTGGCGCCCAGCACGCTGACCGACAGGCGGCCGCGGCGGCGCTGCTCCTTGGTCTGGGAGCCGGTGGAGAGCTCCACCTCCATGCCGAGGTCCTCGGCCACCTGCTCGACCGCGGTCCACATGGCGCCGAGGGTCGTGCCGGTGCCTGTCGGGGGGCCGCCGGCGTACGTGACGAGCACGCCGAGCGTGAGCCGGCCGCGAATGACGACCTGTTCGATGTCCGCCACAGTCACTGGAAAGGCAGAAAGAACGGAGAAAAGCCGCGAGGTGACGCCGGGCCGGTCGGGGCCGGTCAGGGTGATCAGGAGGCTGCGCTGGTCCACATCCAGCCACGGTACTGCGCCCGGCCCGATGCTCGCGAAGCAGGGCGGGCATTCGGGCGCGGGCGCGACCGTGGTGTCCTAGCAGGTGACGCCTAGGTGAATGTCCCGCGGACGTACGGACAACATTTCATCGGCCGTAACGTTCCAAGGGACACGAAGAGCGTCGGGCTAGCGGACGATCTTGGTCTTGACCGTCTTCACGTAGCCGTGCTCGGGGATGCCGAGCCGGTCGAGCTCTTCCTTGCTCATGTTCTCCATGCCCGTCTGGACGTCGTAGGAGATCACGCCGAGCTTGGCGGTCTGCGTGCCGGTCGCCGTCTTCTTGAGCTTGGTCTCGAAGATCAGGGAGATGGCGTCACCCTTCTCCAGGATCTTGGGCAGGAAGCAGAAGAACGCACGGCCCTCGAGGCCGCACTCGGTGCCCTTGACGCTCGTGCGGTACATGATCCGCCTGAGGTCGACCCCCTTGGGGAACTCGCCGCCGACAAAGTAGGCGTCGGCCTGGTAGGGCCCCTTGTTGGTGGCGACGATGCTGAAGTTGAGCTTGCCGCCGGCCTTGGCCGTCTTGGCAGCCTTCACTTTGACGTCGAAGACCGAGAACGGCTCGTCGGCGGCCGTCGTGGCGGAAGCGGAAGCAGGAACAGCCGGGACAAGCAGGGCCGCCGCCAGCAATGCCAGCGACGCGGCCTTGGTCAGGTTACGCATTAAACGTCTCCGGTGAGGAAGTGGTCACGGGGAGGCGCACACACTTGAAGCCCCCGTAAATGCCCGCTGTTCCTATCATGTTGGCAAAATCTATGTAAAGACTATTTCTTCAGAATCAAGTGCGTGTCACCGAACTCGTGCCACAGATATGCGTTCTGTAGCGCCTCCCCGTAGGCCCGCGCGAGCGCCGTCTCGCCCGCGATCGCGGTCAGCATCAGCAGGTGACTGGAGCGCGGCTCGTGCAGCCCGGTGATCAGCCCCGTGACGGCCCGTACGCCGCTCTGGGGCGTGACGATGCGCCTGGTCCACCCGGCGGCCGCGCTGACCAGCCCGTCCGCCCCCACGGCCGTCTCCAGCGCCCGTACGACGGTGGTGCCCGCGGCCACCACCCGGTTGCCGCTCTCGCGCGCCAGGTTGACCAGCCGCGCCGTGGCCTCCGGCACCTCGTACCGCTCGGCGTAGGGCGGCTCGTCCTTCTCCGGCGAGGCCACCCCCGTGTGCAGGGTGATCGGCGCGATCCCGATCCCGCGCGCCACGAGCGCCGTCACCAGCTCCGCGGTGAACGGCCGCGCCGCGCTCGGCATCTCCGCGCTCCCCGGCACGGTCGCGAACACGGTCTGGTACGCCTCGATCGGCCAGTCCCCGCTCACGTACGAGTAGCGGATCGGCGCCCCGTGCGCCCGCAGGTACGGCTCCACCTCCTGGTCCAGCGACGCCCGCCACAGACGCGGCGTCTCGCGTTCGATCAGCCGCAGCGTGGCCCGCCCCGGCAGCGGCAGCCACTCGCCGGGCTCACCACCGCCGTAGGGCTCGGAGGCGGTGGCGGTACGGCGGCGCAGCTCGACCAGCCAGGTGCCGTCCTCCCTGGCGGTGGAGAAGTGCACGGCCAGGCGGTCGAGCCGGACGGCCGCGGGGAGGGTCGCCGAGTTGTTCACGACGATCAGGTCACCGGGGTCGAGCAGCCCCGGCAGGTCGACGAAGTGGTGGTGCGAGGGGGCGAGGTCGCCGCGCGAGACCATCAGGCGTACCGCGTCCCTGGACATCCCCCGCGCCTCGGGCGGCTCGCTCGCCGACAGGCCCGGCGGCAGCGCGAAGTCGAGCGCGACGGTCATTGCAGGCTCACTCTGCCGCTGGCCGGACGGGACCGCACCAGGTCGTGCAGCGCGGCGGCCACCTTGGCGGGGTCGGTGGCGCCGGCGGCCTCGTCGGCGCCCACGGCGTCGGCGAGCATGCGGGTGTTCATCTCGCCGGGGTCGGCCCACCAGACCCGGACCGCGGGCTCCTCGGCCGACAACACGTTGGAGAGCTGCTCCAGGGCCGCCTTGGTGGCGCCGTAGCCGCCCCACCCCTCGTACGCGCCCGTGGCGGCGTCCGAGGTGATGTTCACGACGGCCCCGCCCGCCGCGCGCAGGGCGGGCAGCGTGGCCTGGATCAGCGCCAGCGGGGCGGTGACGTTGGTCTCCAGCAGCACCCTGAACGCCTCCAGCGGGTAGCCCGCCAGCGGCGGCAGCGGCGTCACGCCGAGGTCGCCGGCGTTGTTGACCAGCAGGTCCAGCTCGGGCGCCGCCCGGGCCAGCCGCTCGACGTGCGCGGGCTCCGTCACGTCGCCGGGGATCGCGACGGCGCCCAGTTCGGCCGCGGCCCGCTCCAGGTCGTCCGCGCCGCGGGCGGTGAGCACGAGGTCCCAGCCGGCGCCCGCCAGAGACCTCGCCAGGGCGAGTCCGAGACCGCGGGAAGCGCCGGTGATGAGTGCGGTGTTCGTCATGGTGCCGACGTTAGGAACGCCGCGGGCTGCGCACATCGGGCCGAAGTCCCGCCGCCGCCTGGGCACATCGTCCTAGGACCATAAGCTGGGTCCCGTGACCTCCGACCGAGACGAGATCCTGCAGGCGGTGAGCTCCGCGGTGCTCGCGGTGACCCGCCATCTGTCGGTCCGGGAGGTGCTGCAGGTCATCGTACGCTCGGCGCAACGGCTGCTCGACGCCCGCTACGCCGCGCTCGGCGTGCCCGACGACGAGGGGTCGTTCGGCGAGTTCGTCGCCGAGGGCATCACCGACAAGCAGTGGGACGCGATCGGGCCGCTGCCCAGACAGCATGGCATGCTCGGCGCGATGCTCCGCGAGGGGAGCCCCGTCAGGCTGCCCGACCTGCGCAAGGACCCGAGGTTCGAGTGGTGGCCGAAGGCCCACCCGGTGATGAAGGACTTCCTCGGCGTCCCGATCCGCGACGGCGACCAGGTGCTCGGCATCATCTTCTTGGCTAACAAGCGCATGCCGGGCGGCTTCACGCAGGCCGACCAGGAGCTGCTGACGCTGTTCGCCGCGCACGCGGCCATCGCGCTGACCAACGCCAGGCTCTACGAGCGAGGCCGCGAGCTGGCCATGCTGGAGGAGCGCAACCGGGTGGCCCGCGAACTGCACGACGCCGTGACGCAGAAGCTGTTCTCGCTCAGGCTCACCGCGCAGGCCGCCTCCGCCATGCTCGACCGGGCGCCCGAGCAGGCCGCCGCCGAGCTCGAACGCGTCCAGCGCCTGGCCGGGGAGGCCCTGTCCGAGCTGCGGGCGGTGATCGTCGAGCTGCGGCCTGCCGAGCTCGACCGGCACGGCCTGGCCGAGACGCTGCGCAAGCACGTGCGTCTGCTGGACCGGCTCCACCCGTCCCTGGTCACGTTCGAGTGCGTGGAGCTGCCGCCGGTCGACCCGGCGGTCGAGGTGGCGGTGCTCAGAGTGGCCCAGGAGGCGCTGCACAACGCGCTCAGGCACGCGGAGGCCGCGAGCGTCTCCGTGCGCCTGGCGTACGCGGACGGCAGGCTGGTGTTGATCGTGCGCGACGACGGCAACGGCTTCGAACAGGCGGAGTCGCGCGGCCTGGGCCTGGTGTCGATGCGCGACAGGGCGGAGTCCGTGGGCGGGGCCATGACCGTCGAGTCGGCCCACGGCAGGGGGACCACGGTACGTGTGGAGGTGGGCGTTTGATCCGGGTGCTGATCGCCGACGATCATCCGGTGGTGCGGCAGGGGCTGCGTACGTTCCTCGACCTGCAGGACGACATCACGGTCGTCGGTGAGGCGGGCGACGGGGCGCAGGCCGTCGAGCTGGTCGGGGAGCTGTCGCCCGACGTGTTGCTGCTGGACCTGAAGATGCCGGTGCTCGACGGGCTCGGCACGCTCGAACGGCTGGCCGGGTCGGCGACCAGGGTGGTCGTGCTGACGTCGGTGAGCGACCGGTCCGACGTCGGCCCGGCCATGCGGGCGGGGGCGTCGGGGTTCCTCTACAAGGACGTCGATCCGACCGCGCTGGTGCAGGCCGTGCGGTCCGTGCACGGAGGGCAGGTGTTACTGGCGCCCGAGGCCGCCGAGGCGATGCTGTCGGCGCCGGACGGCCCGGCACCGGTGCCGCTGACCGACCGCGAACGCGAGGTGCTCGCGCTCATCGCGGCCGGCCGGTCCAACCGGGAGATCGCCAGGAGCCTGGCGGTCGCGGAGAAGACGGTCAAGACCCACGTCTCCAACGTGCTGATGAAGCTGGGCGTTCAGGACCGCACCCAGGCCGCGCTGTACGCCGTACGGCACGGCCTGGGGTAGTGCTTGTGGCCTCCGCTCCGCGGAGGCGGCCTGGGGTGAAGGTCAGGTGTCCTTCTTCTTGTTGCTCTCTTCGTGGCTGGCAGGCGGGTTGTACGTCTTGACCGGCGGGGGCGGCGACCAGCTACGGCCCGGCCGGCGCGGCGGAGAGACGATCTTGGTGTTGACCTTCTTGAGCCAGTAGTAGCCCTTGATGCCGAGGCGCTTGAGCTCTTCCTCGTCGATGTTCTCCATGCCCTGGTCGACGTCGAACGACATCACGCCGAGCCGCGCCGTGGCCGTGCCCTTGGTGCCCTTCTTCAGCGTCACCTGGAAGTTGAGCCAGTCGGTCTTGCCCTTCTCGAGCCGCAGCGGGCCCCAGCACCAGAACCAGCGGCCTTCCCAGGTGCACTTGGTGCCCTTGGCGGCGCCCCAGCGCAGCGTGGGCACGACGCCCTTGGGCACCTGGCCGCCGATCCAGTAGTAGTCGGCGTAGTAGGGGCCCAGGTTCTTGGCGCGGACGTAATACGTGATCTTGCCGCCGCGCTTGGTGCGGCCGCTGGGCGTGACGGAGATCTTGAAGCTGGAGTACGGCTTCACCCGGGCGACCGCCGCGGTGGTGGGGGAGGCAGCGGCGGCGGCACTCGCCGGGGCGGGTACGGCCAGCGGCGCGGCGGCCAGACCGCCGGCTAAGAACAGGCTGAAGCTTCTGCGCATATGACGGCTCCCCGTACGGTGCTGGAAATCCCCGATCATCTCCACGATTATTGCGTAGGGCAAATTTTTCGCAAAGAGCGATGATCTTTCGTGACCTGGGGTGGTTTGTGGGTTTTTGCCCGCGCCTATCCCACTTGTGAACGGGGGTCTAGCACAACGGGGAGGGCCAGGTGCCGGAAACGCACCCCTTACAGCCGACCGATCCGCGAACACTGGGCGAATACCGGCTGCTCGGCCGCCTGGGCAAGGGGGCGCAGGGGATCGTTTTCGAGGGTGAGTCGCCCGACGGGCGGCGCGTGGCGATCAAGCTGTTGAGCACCCGGCTGGACAAGCCCGGACTGGACTCCGAACGCTTCCTGCGCGAGGTGGCGGCCGCGCGGCGGGTGGCCCAGTTCTGCACCGCGCAGGTGCTGGGGGCCCACATGGACGGCGAGCACCCGTACATCGTCAGCGAGCTGGTGGACGGGGTCTCCCTGCAGGCGGTGGTGCAGCGGGACGGGCCTCGTACGGGCGGCGCGCTCTACCGCCTGGCCGTCGGAACGGTCACCGCGCTGGCCGCCATCCACCGCGCCGGGATCGTGCACCGCGACTTCAAGCCCAGCAACGTGCTGCTCGGCCACGACGGGCCGCGGGTGATCGACTTCGGCATCGCGCGGGCGCTGGACTCGGCCATGACGATCAGCAGCGGGGTCGTGGGGACGCCCGCGTACATGTCGCCCGAGCAGATCTCGGCCGAGCGGGTGGGGCCGGCCAGTGACATGTTCAGCTGGGCCCTGACCATGGTGTTCGCGGCCACGGGACGGCCCGCGTTCGGCCAGGACAGCCTGCCCGCGGTCGTCTACCGGGTGATGCACGAGGAGCCCGACCTCTCGGCGCTGCCCGAGACCCTGCGGCCGGTCGTGCGGTCGTGCCTGCGCAAGCGGGCCGACGAGCGGCCCGTGGCGGCCGACGTGCTGTTCGCGCTGCTGGCGAACGAGGGTGAGTCGCCGCGGCCCGAGGACGCGCTCAACACGGGCTCGCAACTCGCGGCCGAGCAGACCCCGCCGGATCCGCCCTCGCCCGCCGCCGGCTGGGCGAGCCCCCACGGGCCCGCGCCCGAGGCTCCGCCGGGCGGCAGCGGGTGGGCGAATCCCGGTGGCCCTCCGTCGTCCGCCCCTCCTGGCGGGTACGGGTGGGCGAACCCGTCGGGGGAGGCATATCCGCCGTCCCAGGGCCCAGCGGCCGGGCCACCTGCGGCGCCGTACGTGCCACCGCAACAGGGCGGCGGGCCGAGACGGGGTGGCGCGCCTGGGCAGGGTGGCGCGCCTGGGCAGGGTGCGACGCCCGGCTACGGAGGTGGGCCGCAGCCTGGAGGCGGGCCGCATGGTGTGCCTTATGTGCCTCGGCAGCAGCCTCCGTCGGGTCCGTCACAGGTGCCGCCGCCCTATCCGATGAGCGCCACGCCCCACCCGGCCGCGCCCCGTCCACCGGCGCCCGGCCCGGTGGCGCCTGGCCCGGTGGCGCCGGGGTCGGAGGCGGTTGCGGGCGGTGAGGGGCCGCCCGGGCGTGCGCCGTCGGTGCCGGGCCAGGGCCAAGGGAGCCAGGGGCAAGGGCCGGGGCAGGTGTCCCCGTCCCGGCAGGGGCAGCCGTCCCCGTCCCGGAAGCCGTTGGCGCGGGAGGGTGGCGGGCGGGGGGACAACGACGCGTTCTTCAAGCATGCGCAGGCAGAGGAACGGCCCGACGAGACCCATGCCAGGCGCAGGCGGGCCGCCATGGTCTCCAGCGCGCTCGTCGTGGCGCTGGCCCTGGCCGGGAGCGTGCTGTACTTCGGGCCGAAGATGTTCGGCACCGGCGCGCCGACTGGCGGGAACGCGGCCCAGGCGACCACCTCCGTGAGCGCGGGCCCGGCTCGGACGCAGGCCCAGACGCAGACCGAGACCCCGACGCCGACACCGACCCAGGTCACCCCGACCCCGACGGTCACCCCCACGCAGAAGGTCGTCCCCGTTCTCGGCAAGCAGGACGGGAAGTCATTCAAGGGCCACACCAAGGGCGTCCAGACGATCTCCGCGATCTCCGCGGGCGGCAAGGCGTGGCTGGTCACCGGCGGGCAGGACGGCCGGGTGCGGCTGTGGGACCTGGCCGGGCACAAGTCGCTGGCCACGATGAAGGGCCACAGCGAGGAGGTGTACGCCGTAGCCTGCGTGATGGTCGGCAAGACCCCCATGGCCGTCTCCGGCGGGTACGACGGCAGCGTGCGCCTGTGGAACCTCAAGACCCACAAGGGCAAGGTGCTCGGCTGGCACGGCGACGCCGTCTACTCGGTCGCCGTCACCAAGGTGAAGGGCAAGTACGTCGCGGTCACCGGCGACGCCGACGGCTATCTGAGGTTCTGGGACCTGAAGAAGCGCAAGTCCACCGGCAAGATCATCAGAGCCCACCGCAAGCCGGTCAACTGGCTCAGCGCCACCCACATAGGCGACCGGGCCGTCGCCTTCTCGGCCAGCGAGGACGAGACGGTGCGCATGTGGGACATGGCCCGGCGCAAGGCGTACGGGAAGGCGTACAAGGGCCATTCCAGGGGCGTGTACTCGGTCGCGGTCGGCAAGGTGGGCGGGAAGGTGGTCGTGGCATCTGGCGGTAAAGACGGAAAAATCAGGCTCTGGGATCCGAAGAGCCGCAAGACCGTCGCCACCCTCTCCGGCCACAAGAAGATCGTTTACTCGCTCTCCTTCGGCACCCTCGACGGCCGCACGGTGCTGCTGTCCGGCGGCACCGACGGCACGATCAGGCTCTGGGACCCCGAGACCCGCAAGACGCTCGGCAAACCGGTCAAGGCCCACAAGAAGGGCGTGTACGCCGTGGGCATCGTCCCACTCGACGGGGACGCGGTCATCATGTCCGCGGGCAAGGACAAGGTGGTCAGGCTGTGGAAGATCGCGAGCGGCTCTTAGAGGTCCTAACAAAGTGAATCTTGACCGGCCGTGCATCCATGCTTCGATGGCCATCGAGATGTCTGGAGCCTAGGTTGCGTTCCGGAGCC